>CAJUSZ010000024.1 GCA_910589425.1 uncultured Muribaculaceae bacterium
GTTGACGTCTTTGCCGGCAATGGAGTTGAAAGGATATGTGCGGTCCCGTGCCTCTGTGTCGAAAGCGAAATTGACCTGCATCTCTCCGTCGATGTCGATTTCCGGATATTGCTTATGGAGAAGCCTTATTGCTTCAGCGCATTTTGCAGGCTCCTCCTCATTTGAGTTTGATCCGAAATTGCTGTAGGAGAGCAGTGCTGAGACAGGCTTGAATCCGAATAGTCTTACTGCATTGTCTGCAAGTCTGGCTATGTCTACGATCGTCGATGCATCCGCCTCGGGATTTATTGCCGTGTCGGCCAGGAAGTATGTGCCCCGCCGGGTGTTCACTATATGCATTGTTGCGAAATGCTCATATCCCTCCTTCAGCCCGATGATGTCAGCCGCTATCCCTGCCGATTTGTTTGCCGCGGAATATGTGCTTTCGATCATTGCGTCGGCATCAGCTGTGGCAAGCATCATTATGCCATACCAGGTGCTGTGCCACAGTTTGTCGCGGGCTTCCGCGAGAGTCATGCCGTCCCGTTCTTTAATTGAGGCCAATAGCCGGGCGTATCGTTCACGGGTGTCTTGGCAGGCGGCGGACCTGACGTCGATGATTTCGATCCCTGCAAGATCCTGATTGAGCGACGATGCTTTCCTGCAAATGACGTCTTTGTCGCCAAGCAGAATCGGAACGCATATACCGTCGTGGGCGAGTCTGATGGCTGCCTTGATGACGTTGATGTCTGTGCCGTCGGAAAACACCACCCGCTGCGGATTTTGTGCGGCTAATTCGGAAATGTGCCGCATCAGATGCCCTTTGTCGCCCATGAGTTTACGGAGGTGGATGACGTACTCGTCCAAGTCTGTGATCGGTTTACGCGCGATGCCGGATTCCATGGCGGCTTTTGCCACAGCCGGCGCGACTTTTGTGAGCAGCCTGGGGTCGAGGGCTTTAGGAAGAATATAGTCTTTGCCGAAAGATATTGACACATCGCCGTAGGCGTCATCGACAATTGACGGGACAGGTTCTTTGGCAAGTTCGGCTATCGCGTGTACCGCGGCTATTTTCATCTGTTCGTTGATGCCCGTGGCCTGACAGTCGAGCGCGCCCCGGAATATGTAGGGAAATCCGATCACGTTGTTGATCTGGTTGGGGTAGTCGCTTCTGCCTGTCGCCATGATTAGGTCGTCGCGAGACGCCATTGCTTCGTCATAGCCGATTTCAGGATCCGGGTTTGCAAGAGCGAATACGATAGGTTTGTCTGCCATGGACCGGATCATTTCGGGAGTAACCACATTCCCTTTGCTCAGACCGAGAAAAACGTCGGCGTTTTTCATGGCATCCGCAAGAGTGTGCAGGTCGCGGTCTGTGGCAAATTCTTTTTTAAGAGCGTTTAGTCCCTCCCTGTCTTTCCTGATAACTCCGTGTGAATCGCACATTACGATGTTCCCGGGTTTAACGCCGATTGATATGTAGAGCCTGGTGCAGCTTATGGCCGCGGCTCCGGCGCCATTCACTACGAGTTTGATTTCGTCAATCCGTTTTCCTTGTATCTCGAGTGCGTTGATCAGTCCGGCGGCAGAGATTATTGCGGTGCCGTGCTGGTCATCGTGCATCACCGGTATCTGGCATTCCTCTTTGAGCCTGCGTTCCACCTCAAAGCATTCGGGCGATTTTATATCTTCAAGATTGATGCCGCCGAAAGTGGGAGTTAGACTCTTTATTATCTCTACAAGTTTATCAGGATCTTTCTCATTGATTTCAATATCGAAAGAATCAAGTCCGGAAAATATCTTGAAAAGCAGAGCTTTCCCCTCCATTACAGGTTTCCCGGCCAGCGGACCGATGTCTCCGAGGCCGAGAATGGCCGTGCCGTTGCTTATCACGGCGACAAGGTTCCCTTTGTTTGTGTATTTGTAAACGTCGGATGGATTCTCCTCTATTTCAAGACAGGGGAATGCCACTCCTGGAGAGTAGGCGAGTGAGAGATCGAGTTGAGAACGATATGGTTTGGTAGGAATTACCTCTATTTTGCCTGGCTTTGCATACTCATGGTAGTCGAGAGCCATCTTTTTTGTTACTTTAGGCATGATGCTGTGTTTTGGGAATAAGTACTCATGAAAGTAGTTCAATATTAAGTACAAGTATGGGATTGTTAATGTTCATCACCTCGTGTGATATTATTTGTATCTGATGAATCATGGTTGATATTTTTTATAATTTATAAAAAATTAATTCTGGGTAAAGTTGTCCGAAATTATTGTTTAAATCTATATAAATAAAGATATTAAGATTATTATAACTTGTAAAAGTTATCCGAATTGTGAATTTTTAGATAAATAAATTGTTTAAAAAGTATTGTGGATAGAGCTATAATGTCTATCTTTGCAGCGGCGAAACGGAACGCCGGATTTTCTGGCGAAGAAACAATCCCTGAGCCTCGGACAAAACAATGATACAAGTTGTAGTAAAACGCGACGGCCGCATAGCCGGATATAATGAGGAGAAAATCAAGGCAGCAATCCGAAAGGCGATGCTCACCACCGACTTGGGTGAGGACGAAGCGCTGATCCAGCGGATTGCCGATCGTATCGGCATGTCGGGTAACGAACGGATGACTGTCGAGGAGATTCAAGACCGCGTGGAAATGGAGTTGATGAAATCGTCAAGAAAAGACGTCGCCAGACGTTATATCGCATACCGGGATCAACGTTCCATCGCCCGTCGGGCCAAGACAAGGGAAATGTTTCTTGAAATCATAGAGGCGAAGAACAACGACATTACACGCGAGAACGCCAATATGAATACGGATTCCCCTGCCGGGATGATGATGAAATTTGCTTCCGAGACCACAAAGCCATTTGTGGATGACTATCTGCTCTCACCGGATGTGCGTCTGGCTGTAAAGAACAACTACATCCATATCCACGACAAGGATTATTATCCTACGAAAAGTCTGACATGTGTGCAGCATCCTTTGGATAAGATTCTGGAATATGGTTTTGTTGCCGGACATGGAGAGTCAAGACCGGCCAAGCGTATCGAGACGGCAAGTGTGATAGCATGTATTTCACTTGAAACAGCGCAGAATGAAATGCACGGAGGACAGGCTATTCCGGCATTCGACTTTTATCTTGCTCCCTTTGTCAGGTCGAGTTTCATCGAAGAGATAAAAAATATAGAGGATCTTTCGGGTGAGGATCTTTCAGACCTGTATGATGCGGATATAGAAGACTATATAAAGCGGCCTCTCGACGGACTGGATGGCAGGGAGAGGAGATTACAACATGCTGTCAACCGCACAGTGGGCCGCGTCCATCAGGCGATGGAGGCGTTTATCCATAACATGAATACAATTCATTCACGAGGGGGAAATCAGGTCGTGTTTTCATCAATCAATTATGGAACCGATACATCTGCTGAAGGAAGATGCGTGATAAGAGAACTGCTTCAAAGCACATACGAGGGTGTCGGCAATGGAGCCACTGCGATTTTCCCTATTCAGATATGGAAAAAGAAACGTGGCGTAAGCTATCTTCCCACAGATAGGAACTACGACCTGTATAAATTCGCATGCAAGGTGTCGGCACGAAGGTTTTTCCCTAATTTTCTTAACCTTGACGCCACATTCAATCAGAGCGATCTGTGGAGACCGGACGATCCGAAGCGCTATCTTCATGAAGTGGCCACTATGGGATGCCGCACAAGAGTCTTTGAGAACCGATATGGAGAAACCACATCCGTAGGCCGTGGAAACATTTCCTTTACGACGATCAATATAGTGAGACTGGCACTGGAGGCTACGGCCATCAAGAATAGCGATGAGCGCATCGAGACTTTTTTCAAGAGACTTGATGAAATACTTGATCTCACGGCGCGTCAACTTGATGAACGTTTTCAATTTCAGAAGACCGCGCTTGCCAAGCAGTTCCCTTTGGTTATGGGTAGATTGTGGAATGGATCGGAAAACCTGGCGCAGGGCGATACCATTGAATCGGTCATAAACCAAGGAACCCTCGGCATCGGTTTTATTGGACTGGCCGAGTGTCTGACGGCTTTGACCGGCAAGCACCACGGTGAATCTGCTGAATCTCAAGAACTGGGTCTGCGTATCGTGGGACACATGAGAAGCCGCGTAAATGAGTATTGTGAGAAATACGGGCACAATTTCTCGGTACTTGCCACTCCTGCAGAGGGTCTGTCGGGAAGATTTACATTGCGCGACAGAAAGACATTCGGGACAATTGCCGGGGTTACAGATAAAGATTACTACACAAACTCCAATCATCTTCCAGTAGGGTTCAAATGTTCACCCCGCCATAAAGCGAGAACCGAAGCGCCCTATCACGAACTTACACGCGGAGGACACATATTCTATGTGGAGATAGATGGCGATGCCACTCACAATGAAGATGCTATAATGCAGATCGTGGACATGATGGACAAGTATAATATGGGATACGGATCGGTGAACCACAACCGCAACCATTGTCCGAGATGCGGATATGAGAATGCGGATGTGTCGCAAAGTGTATGTCCGAAGTGTGGCGAGAAATTCGAGACAATACAGCGAATCACAGGTTATCTTGTAGGAACGACAGACAGATGGAATTCCGGAAAACTGGCGGAACTCAAGGATAGGGTGGTTCACAAGTGATGGAGACGCAGCCGGAAACGGATAAATTCAGAGTGCTGCGTATAGAACGTGGCACCACTGTGGATGGCCCCGGATTCAGGACAAGTATCTATTTCGCCGGGTGTGCCCATCGCTGTCCTGGATGTCATAATCCTCAGTCATGGGACTTTTCTTCCGGGCATGAGATCTCCATAAAGGAAATTGTGGATATTGTCAAAGAGGAAGAGTTTGATGTAACATTGACCGGAGGAGACCCGCTTTACCAGCCTGAAAAAGTCAGCCGCCTTGTGGAAGCCATAAACGCAGAAGGATTCAGCGTGTGGATCTACACAGGCTTCACATGGGAAGAGATAATGGCCGATTCCCGGATGACAGAGGCCGTTGTCGGAGCAGAGGCTGTTGTCGAAGGGCGGTTTATCAAGGAGTTGAGGGATGAATCCCTTCCTTTCAGAGGGTCGTCGAATCAACGGATAATATATCCCGGTCGGCAACGGTAAAAACATAATATTTGATGGAGGTGGACTCTCTCGGTTGAGAGTCCACCTCCATCAAATATCTATACTGTATCATATATTTTCAGGAATCCAGCCGCTGCTGTTGATCTGTGCCTTTACTTCTTTAGCCGTTCTTTCGTCGAGAATCAGTATCCTCGCATGTTTCTGAATTTCGTTATAGAAGATCATAAGCTCTATATCAAGCGCTTTATAAAGGCGGAAACTTGTGCCGTCGGATTCACTTGCTGTAACAAGGGAAAACCCTTTGTCTCTGAGAGCCCGGCTTGTGGAGAGCTGTCCGGAGCGCCATGAGTCATTTTTGTCATTGATGTCGATCTGGACGATCTTTATTTTGGCATCCTTGTCAAACTCCTCACGCGATTCGCTGCTGCGTCCGTCGATGCTCTTTACAATATGTCGGTCTGCGATTACCTTCACATTGAAAGTAACATCTGAGTTGCCTTGCAGCAGTGAGGGACTGACTGATGTCGAGCCTAAGTATTCGCGAGGTTCCTTGCGAAGGAACACACTGATCGGCATTCCGATTTTGAATTTGTCGAAACCGTAATGATTGATCTTGTCGTATAACTGTGAAAAGACATTTTGCTGGCTGTACCAGTCTGAGCGTATCACCTTGGATGCGCTTCGGTTAAGACTTATCTTTGATATCAGTTTGTCGCATTCCCTTCGTCCGTTTTTATTCAGGAGGATACTTCCTCCGGGCGCTTTGCAGATGAATCCGAAATTGCCGGCATATTTTACATAAGAATATTCCGAAAAATCGAGCTTTTCCACACCGTTGCGGTCGAGGACTTTGTATTTTCCTCCATGTTCCTGCACGAGGAATGTATGATCAGGCAGAAACTCGATCGTTTCATACACCGGCTCGATATGGGATTTACTACCTCCGAATTTCGCTACTCCCCAGTCTCCGTTGATCTTATATGCAAAATATTTGTCATCATATTGGCCGATTCCCTCTCTGGTGATTGTTGCGGCCTGGAATTTTCCTGAAGAATCAACAAATCCCACGGCACCAGATCTGCTACGGGCCACTACACGTCCGTATTCGTAGCGGAATGTTTCGAGTCTGACCGAATCAGGGATATCGAAAAGCGTGGAGCCGTTGGTGTCGATAAACCGGTACAGACGATGGTCATTCTGTCTTTCTCCGGGTATTTCCACCATGGCCTTCCCTTCTGAGAAAGTTGCGGCGGCGTAATATTTGGGTTTGATGCGGACCTTGCCGTTGGTGTCGATATATCCATATCGTCCGTCGGTAGTAACTATAAGAAGAAGGTCGTCGCTGAATGCGAGTCCGCATTCCATGATCTCAGCCCCATCGACCGGTTTAATTTCAAACACCTGCCTGCCGGATTTATCCACCACAGATATTCTGGACTTCGGTCGGCAAATAGGTATCAATCCATTGTGGCACCATCCTACATTCTTAAGTTTCCCGCATCCTGGCACGGCGGTCAGTCTGTCGCCAAGCGACCAAAGAGAATATGTGCCGTCGGGGTTTGCCATGCTGTAGCATCCGTTGATAACCAGAGACGGCATTCCTGTTATGGAGTCCTCGAAAGAGAGAATGCCGTCGGCGCCGTATAAGCTCCAGTTTTTCTGTCCGGAAATATTGATGGGAAGTTCTGTCGCTTCCGCCAGTTTCTTCTGTGGAGATTCCTCTTTTGAGGAACAGCCGGATAACATCACTATCCCGATAGCGGCTATTGTAGCTTTTGAAAAATTTGAAAAGAAAGATATAGACATCGGTTAAGAATAAGGAGAGAGTCTGTTGTACCGTATTATTTGTGAAAGCGGAATTTCTGCGATATCGTGGAAATCTTGACGCCTGCTGTCATATAAGTTTGAAACTGTCGGCATCTTTCCAAGCCGGGAATTTTTGCCGGAATGATTCCAGCTTATCTTTAGACAGGTTGGCGTATATGATCGGTGGCATGAGATCATGGGAGGAAGGGATTTCCACCGAGGGACCCTCAACGTTGATCTCTTTGCCTTTGAAGTCAAGTGCGAGAGAACATCCGTCATATTCATATCCATTGCTGTCTGTGCCGGAGCAATCCACACCGCAGACGTATGCTTCATTCTCTATGGCTCTTGCAATCAGCAGCTGCCGCCATGCGTTGACTCTGACTTTTGGCCAGTTTGCAACAGCAATCAGAAGATCATATTCGTTGGCACGGTTTCTGCACCATACTGGGAAGCGAATGTCATAGCAGACCACCATAGCAATGTTCCATCCTCTGAATCTGACAGAAAGACGATCATAGCCATGGGAGAATGATTTGTGTTCCCCGGCCATTGTGAACAGATGGCGCTTATCTGCGAAAGTTTCTTCACCGGATGGCTCGATTACGAATGCGCGGTTATAGAGTGAGCCTCCGGTGTCGGCTATGAAGCTGCCGGCAATGGCGATATTGAATTTTGCTGCGATGCGCTTCACCGCGTCGATAGTCTCGCCCGTATTGCGTTCGGCAAGAGGCCGTATAGACTCTTTATCGCCTGAGGGAAAGCCTGTGGAGAATGTCTCTGGGATGATAAGCAGGTCTGTGTCCGGATGGAGTGATTCCGCTGCTTTTTCAAGAGATGAGATATTGGCGGTTTTGTCCCCCCATATTATGGTCTGTGGGAAAAGAGCCACATGAAGATCCGATGATGTCATTGTCTTATAGCTTGTTTATATGGAATCATTGTTGACTTTGGAGTGCGTGCTGCGGTTGGGCTTTTCAAGCCGTGCGAATTTTGACGGAATCCTGGCCGCATCATGGTGTTTGTCATAGAAACCTCTTATAAACTTCATGTCTATGTCGATGTTTCCTGTAGGCGTATATTCATTTTTGATTTCCACTGTTTTCCGTGCATAGTCTATGATCCCGAGTTGGATCGGGACGCCGGCGCCGTATGCTATGTATAGAAAACCTTTGCGCCATTCTTCCCTGTAGGATCTGGTGCCTTCCGGCGTTACTGCGAGATTCATGTAGTCAGTGGAATTGAAACGCTCCACGATACTTGCGGTCAAGGCGGATCCTTTGGCAGAGGGTACCGGTATGCCCCCCAAGGCACGTAGAAGATATTTCAAAGGGAAGAAAAACCAGAATTCTTTCATGAGAAAATTGGCTTTTCTTCCTAATGATCTGTAAGCGCAGAGGCCTAAGATGAAATCCCAATTGGAGGTGTGTGGTGCCACACAAATGACACACTTATCCCTTATGGGTGCGGATATATCCACACTCCAATGGAACAGATCAAGTGCTTTTCTCCATAGATTGAGACTCATTCAAAAGTATTTTTTTAATTTGCTGCAGCTTTTTGTTCGGCTTTTGCTGACTCTGGAATAGCTGCATTAAACTCTTTGAGGGCTTCGTTGATCTCCTTGACAAAGTCGGAATTGATCTTTGCGAAGAGTTGTTTGAAGAATTGCCGTTTTGCTTTGGCGTATTCACCGGCCGAGCCAAATGCTTTCATTCCTTTGTCGAAGAAAACGTTTGCGTTGCCTGTAGCCGTGCCTGTGGCACACAAGACGCGGGTTATGCTGTTCTGGATCTTTTCTTTGTCAGCTCCCTCCACATTGTAGAATGCGATCATCATCTCGTCGCATATCGATCCTCCGATAGCTTCTACGTATTTTTTGAATTCTCTTTTGTTTGACATGTCTGAATTGATTTTGAGTTAAAATTATAATCTTATAACGCGGAGAATGTGGAATGTGTTATCTTTCCATAAGAAAAACTGCATTGGAAAAATCAGTCCCGTCTTTCTTTTCTCGCCGCATCGAGACGCAACATTATGAAAAGTAGTATTGTGAATCCCCACAAAGCGGATCCTCCATAGCTGAAGAAAGGAAGAGGTATTCCGATCACCGGACACAGGCCGATCACCATCCCGATATTTATGCACAGGTGAAATATCAGATATGATGCCACGCAATATGCATAAACTCTGGAAAAAGCCGTGCGTTGCCTTTCAGCGATATGAATGATCCGGAGGATGAACGCGAGAAAAAGCAGCAGCACAGCCGCCGACCCGATGAAGCCTTCCTCTTCTCCGATTGTGCAGAATATGAAATCGGTATGCTGTTCGGGCACATACTTCAACTTTGTCTGAGTGCCGTTGAGGAATCCTTTGCCGGCTATGCCTCCCGAACCGATGGCTATCTTGGATTGGTTCACATTGTAGCCTACGCCCCTCAGATCTTCCTCTATGCCAAGCACGACCTTGATCCTCATTTGCTGGTGAGGCTGGAGGATATTGCCGAAAACATAGTTTACAGAGAACAGGAAGATCACAGAGACTACTGCAAACCCTACAGTTATGAGAAACTTGTTGATCCGGTGCCTCATCATTGCGATGAGAGTGTAGACCACACCGGCTCCTATCACGGAAAGAAAATATATCAGACCGTTGACATTGATGCCGCACATCTCCAGGATAGCGACGGTTATTCCGCTGGCTGCAAATCCTATTATGACATTACGCGCGATAAAGAGATCCTTGCAGTAGAAAAGGAGCATCAGCGAAAAAAGCGTCATTATCATTACGAATACAGTAAACTCGCCCACTGGAATGCCAAGGATGAGCGGTTCTGTATATTTTACAGCCACGACAAAAAATGTTATGGCACACAGTACGGCACATAGAATAAGTCCGCTCATTCCCTCCCGGTATAAGACGAAAACAAGTGAAAGATAGACCAACGCACTTCCTGTCTCCTTCTGGCAAAGGATCATTATTATCGGAAGGAAAATAATGATCAATGCCCTGAAATAGTTGCTTATCTTCGCGTTCAGTGAGAAATTATAGCTGTCGAACAGTTTGGCGAGTGCAAGGGCTGTGGCAAACTTGCCGAATTCGGCCGGTTGCAGACTTACCGGACCGAGTACGATCCAGGAATGGGATCCCTTTATGTCGGGTGCGATAAAGATGGTTACTATAAGCAGTAGGATCACACATCCGTATATTGGATATGCGTATGCCTCGTAAAGCCTGTAATCCAACAGAAGGATCACGCATCCTATCACAAGTGATAGCCCGATCCAAAGAAATTGTTTGCCTGAAAATTCCGACAGGTCAAACATGCTCGCATTGTCAAAATTATAGCTGGCCGCATAAATGCTCACTGCTCCAGCCGAGACAAGCAATATGTATAATACGATGGTTATCCAGTCTACTGAGCGGAATACCGATACATTGGCTTCAGTGTTTCTTGACTCCACTTGACAGAATTGTGTTTGAATTCAACATGCGTTCCTCCACACCCTTTCTTCCAGAGGAAATGGAGCCATTAAGGTATTTCTCAATCATAAGGCTTCCTATCGGGACTCCATAGGCCGCGCCGAAGCCTGCGTTCTCGACATATACCGCCACTGCTATGCGGGGATTCCTGTATGGCGCGAAACCGATGAATGCGCTGTGATCCTTTCCGTGAGGATTCTGCGCTGTGCCTGTTTTTCCGCAAACTTCCACTCCAGGGATATTCGCCCCTCGGCATGTGCCCCCGAGGACGGCCATACGCATACCTTCGGCGACCATCTCATAGTAGTTGCGTTTGATTTTGGGTGTATGCTTCTTTCTGAAAGAGGAATCGATAACTGTGTCTGAGACTTCTTTGACGATGTGTGGCGTGTAAAACCATCCGCGGTTGGCTATTGTAGCGCAAAGGTTCGCTATCTGAAGCGGAGTCGCAAGGACCTCTCCTTGACCGATGGATATTGAAATTATGGAGTTGGCGCTCCAGTTGGCTCCGCGGAATGATTCACTGTAGTATTTCGAATTAGGTATGAATCCACGGCTCTCGGATGGAAGATCCACGCCGAGCTTGTAGCCATATCCCATTTCCACCATGTAGTCTTTCCACTTGGTCAGCTGGTCGGCTGCTTTCCCTCCTTTGCGGTCGATGAAATTCTTCAGCCCCCAACAGAAATAGGCGTTACACGATGTCTGGAGCGCCGGTTTCAACGAGATCGGGGATCCGTGTCCGTGGCATCCTACACGAAGTCCGTTGACGTATCCTCTGTAGCACGGATAAGCGGTCGATGGCGTGATCACGCCCTCCTGAAGAAATATCAGTCCCTGTGTCGGTTTAAAAGTGGATCCTGGAGGATACACCCCCTGGATCGAACGGTCATACAGAGGTTTGTAGGGGTTCTTGACAAGGTCGGAATAGTTTTTGCCTCTGTCTTTGCCGACAAGCAGCGACGGATCATAGTTCGGCGAGGTAACGAGAGCAAGTATTTCACCGGTTGATGGCTCTATGGCGACGATCGCTCCTATTTTCCCTTTCATCAGTTCCTCTCCGTATATCTGAAGATCAATATCTATCGAGAGCTTGAGGTTTCTGCCTGATACAGGAGCTATGTCGTGTATGCCGTTTTCATATTTACCTTTTATCCGTCCGCTCGCGTCTTTCATAAGGATTTCCATGCCTTTCTCACCGCGCAGCTGGCGTTCATAACTCTTCTCGACACCGAGATCGCCAGTATAATCTCCAGAGCGGTAATATCTGTCGCGTTCCACGTCAGCAGCGGAGACTTCGCGTATATTGCCGAGTATATTGGAAGCAACAGGAAAACTGTATTGTCTGACGGTGCGCTTCTGAATAAAAAAACCGGGGAAAAGGTATAGTTTCTCTGAAAGACGCCCGTAATCCTGCGCAGAAAGGTGGGAGAGTAGTTTCTGAGGCGTATAGGCCGAATATCCAGGATTTTTCCTTGGGTTTTTCATCTCGGCCCACTTGCTGTCGAACTCCGTTCTTGTAAGATTTAGAACATCGCAAAGAGCCAGTGTGTCGAATTCAGCCACATCGCGGGGTATGAGCATGACATCGTAGGCAGGCTGATTGAATACAAGCAGCTTGTCATTACGATCATACATCAGCCCGCGGGCAGGATAGATCACTTTCTTCAAAAAGGCGTTGCTGTCTGCATTTTCCTTATATTTATCGTCAGCTACCTGCAGATTGAACAGTCTGACCAGATAAATTATGACTATGATGCATACAAATCCACTGATTGCATATTTCCTTTTTGCAAGTATATAGTCTTTTCTCATTATTTAAGACGAGTGGGGTAGATGTGGTCAATGACGTTCACGACGCACGGTTACAAGACTGTCGAGTCCGAGCAGCAATACGAATGTCAGGATAGTGCTGCATGAGGTCAGGACTGCGATCTCCTTGATGTCGGCAAATGAGAAATATTCTATGGAAAAAATCATCAGACAATATATGGCCACAAGTGTGAGCAAATATTTGCAGTAATCGGCAATGCCTAATGTGCGTATATTGGGGATGATGTCTTTAACCCGGTCATCATTTTGCACGTATGCAAAAAACACAGGACGGCGCATCGCTGCCGCCAATGTGCAGGCGAGGGCATTCAGACCGGGGGTGTCGGAGCAGATGTCTACTGCCAGACCCAGCAGGAATGCGAGCGTCAGAAGTATATTGCGGTTAATTCCGATGGGTGTCCGGGCTATGAAATAAACTGTAATAAGCGGCATGGCCACCCCGAAGAGAAGGATGTGGTTGCATATCAGCACTTGTGCTGCAAGAATCGATATGAAAAGTATTGATATGTGGAGAGCGATACGTTTATCCATTATTTAGAGTGTGTTTGAGCGTAACACACAAATAGCAGTTTTTGTATTAACTAATGTTCATACCCTTAAGATGTTCCGCATTAATCCTGAGGGATGTTTTTGTAAGTCTCATCGGTCTCGTAGCCTTTAGATCGTGCATATCTGAAAAAAAGCTAGTCACCATCGCGGTCAAAAAGACTGAGCGAATCGAGTTCAGCTTTTAGGTTGTCTTTGATCACTCGGACTGTTGTAAGATTGTTGAAATCGGATGAGAGCTTGATCTTGAGGGTAAAGAAATTATTGTCTGACCCATGTACCTGGGACATTACGACTCCAACGGGAATACCCTCCGGGAAGGTTGTGGAGAAACCGCTTGTAACGATAGTGTCCCCGATTCTATATCGGGCGTGTCGCGGGATTTCCTCAACCCATGCCGTTCCTGGATCTTTCTCTTTCCATGTCAAGGATCCTACAAACTGAGTCCCTTTCAACTTTACTGAGAAATGTTGATCCTTAGTCAGCACGGATATGACCCGGGATGTGTGTTTGCCACAGACATTTACTATCCCGACCACTCCGTTTTGATCGACTATGCCCATGCCTGGAGCAATGCCATCTGCGCTGCCTTTGTTGATAGTGAAATAGTTGCGCGGATGCCGGGTGCTGTTATTGATGACGGAAGCTGTCTCGAAGTCAAATCTTTTGGGAAATCTTGAGTACGGGATGCTGTCGTCCACAAGCGTTCTGAGGTGTTTTATCTCATTTTTCAGATTCAGTACCTCGTTGGCCAGGGAAGCGTTGCTTTGCTGGAGTTCCCTGTTTATCTGCCTGAGGTTAAAGTAGCCGGTAACTTCAGACATGGATTCATTTATTGTCCCGGTTACCGCGTTTGCAGAGGTAAGATATACCGATCCCTGGTATGAATTGAAACTGAAAAGCAGAATAAGGCTAACAAGCACGTAGAATGTGAATACAAACCACGTGCTGTACTTCATCAGAAAATTGAGTAGATTCCTCATTTACCGGGATGTGTCCCGGCAAGACATTGATCTGTTTGGAAAAATGCCGCCTTGCCGGGGTGGAAATTTATCTAATCAGGAATGAGAAGCGATTGATGTTTTTCAAAGCCACGCCTGTCCCTTTTGCCACTGCGTGCAACGGGTCTTCCGCAATCTTGAATTCTATGCCGATCTTGTCTGTGAAACGCTTGTCAAGACCACGCAGCAAAGCCCCGCCACCTGCAAGGAAAATGCCATTCTTGACAATGTCGGCGTAAAGTTCAGGCGGTGTGGCATCGAGTGCCTGAAGGACGGCTTCTTCGATCTTTGCCACCGATTTTTCGATACACCTTGAAATTTCTTCGTATGTAACAGGAACTTCCATTGGCAACGCGCTCGATTTATTCGGGCCGACCACTGTGAAGGGTTCCGGCGGATTCTCAAGAAGTGGAAGAGCTGAACCAACCTCAATCTTGATTTTTTCAGCCATTGTCGTACCCACCTTAAGATTGTGGACACGACTCATGTGTTCCTGTATGTCGGCTGTGAGCGTGTTGCCCGCGAGGCGTATGCTTCTGTTGCACACGATACCTCCCAGGGAGATGACGGCTATCTCTGTGGAACCTCCGCCTATGTCTACGATCATGTTGCCCTGGGGAGCCTCGACATCAAGTCCTATTCCGAGAGCGGCGGCCATAGGCTCATATATCATATATACGTCTCTGCCTCCGGCATGCTCGCTCGAATCTCTGACTGCCCTGATCTCTACTTCGGTCGAGCCGGAAGGGATGCAGACAACCATTCTCAAAGAGGGAGAGAACCAGCTCCATCTGCGTTTTGAGCTTACCATCTTCACCATACCGCGGATCATCTGTTCAGCAGCATTGAAGTCTGCGATCACTCCGTCCCGCAGTGGACGGATTGTGCGTATGCCGGGAGGTTCTTTTCCCTCCATCTGGTGAGCTTGTGTCCCGACTGCGAGAAGCTTGTCGGTCTTGTTTTCGATGGCGACTACTGAAGGCTCGTCTACCACCGTCTTGTCGTTATGTATGATGATGGAGTTGGCTGTGCCAAGATCCATCGCGATTTCTTGTGTAAATGAAAACAGACCCATTTTTATAGAGGATAAAATCCTTGTGGGAAATTTGTTTGGATATATGGTTTAGGTGTCTCTGGCTGTAAGATCAATGGCGGAAATGGCGGAAACCGGTTATAGCCATGGTCATGCCGTTATTCTCGCAGTAATCGATCGATTCCTGGTCTCTGATGCTGCCTCCTGGATGTATCACCGTTTCTATGCCGGCTTTATGAGCGATCTCCACACAGTCAGCAAACGGGAAAAACGCGTCAGATGCCATAGCGGATCCATTAAGATCAAATCCGAATGAATTGGCTTTTTCGATGGCTTGTTTCAATGCGTCCACACGGGATGTCTGGCCTACTCCTGACGCCATCAGCTGAAGATTCTTTGCAAGCACTATGGCATTGCTTTTCGAATGCTTGACTATTTTGTTGGCGAACAATAGATCGGCTGTTTCCTCAGAGGTCGGTTTACGTGTAGTTACAACCTTCAGATCTTCCTCCGTTTCTGTCTTGAAGTCGGATTGCTGTTCAAGAATACCGTTCAGGGCGGATCTGTATCTGCGGCATGGCAATGTGAGATCTTTGGCAAGGAGGATGATGCGGTTTTTCTTTTGCTTGAGAATGTCGAGTGCTTCCTGGGAATAGTCTGGCGCGATTATGACTTCAAAGAATATTTTATTGATCTCGGCGGCCGCGTCCGGGAGAATCTCGCCGTTGCATACAAGAACTCCACCGAAAGCTGACACCGGATCGCATTCCAATGCTGCCGTCCAGGCCTCTGCGATAGTATTGCGGGTGGCTATTCCGCAAGCATTGTTGTGTTTGAGAACCGCGAATGTCGGCTCTTCAAATTCTTTTATGAGTCCGATTGCCGCATCGATGTCCAGAAAATTGTTATAGCTGATCTCTTTTCCGTGCAATTGGGTGAAAACCTTTTCAAAATCACCGTAGAACCGGGCTTCCTGATGAGGGTTCTCTCCATAGCGCAGGTGCTTTGTCCCGTTGACTGCAAGCCTGAGCGATGAGTTGTCCTGTTTGTCAAACCAGTTGAATATGGCGCTGTCGTAGGCCGAACTTACACCGAAGGCGTCGCGTGCGAAAGCCTTACGCTGTTCGATCGATGTATTCACGCCCTGGCGGGTGAGTATCTCTCTCAGAGGTTCGTATTGCGCTTTGGAAGCTACAATGACAACATCTTTGAAATTTTTTGCAGCTGCGCGGATTAGGGAAATGCCGCCTATGTCGATTTTTTCAATCACATCCTGTTCGTCCGCACCTGAGGCTACAGTTTCCTCAAACGGATAAAGATCCACAATTACAAGGTCGATCTGGGGAATGTCGTATTTCTGTGCCTGAAGAATATCATCTTCATTTTCACGGCGCATCAGAATGCCGCCCATCACTCCCGGATGGAGAGTCTTTACCCGGCCGCCGAATATGGACGGATAGCCGGTGATGTCCTCTACGGCAGTGCATTGGTAGCCCTGATCTGTGATAAACTTGTGGGTTCCTCCTGTTGAAAAGAGCTTGACCCCGTTCTTTGAAAGCAATTCTAAAATAGGGAGAAGCCCATCTTTATGATAAACCGATATTAATGCGGATTTTATTGTCTTCATCGTATGTGGTAATCGAAAGAACTTATAGAGAATTCTGTTTGCTTTGGAAATACTGTAAATATACGGTTAGTCCCGTGCGTATTTTAGGCTGCAAAAGTACATATTTTTTTTGAATTATTCCTCTGCATAAAGAAAAAAACGTACATCAATTTCTGCCATTGCCCGGAGGCGGGGTCAATGGCACGTTCAGCTGTCAAGACTCCGTGGAGATGCCGCTATCAGTAGTTTATATAAAAATCTTTTGTGAGAATCCGGTATTCCTCTGTCGGGTCGAGTCCCTTCTTCATCAAGGATAGTTCCGAGATGATGGTCCCTTGTCCGCTATCCTGTGTATTGTTTTCTCTACGCAATTCAGCCACTATACGCTTGACCGGAGCCTCTGCGTGCCCGCGTATCAAAGTCTGCCTGCAAATGAAAAGACCTGCTGCCTTGGCATCGGCTTTCACTGAATCTATTCTTTCCGAAGGGAAGATAATCGTAATCACCCCATCGGGAGATAAAAGCCGTTCCGATTTTGACAGTAATTCCCCCATCGGCAGACTGCAGTCGTGTCTCGCCGCCATGCGGGCTGAGTCTGTGTATGTTATTCCGGAGTCGAAAAATGGAGGATTACTTATAAGTGCATCAAATCTGTGGCTTTCGTCAAAGTCAAGAAAATTGCAGTTTATTGCAGCCAGTCTGCTTGCAAAAGGTGATGAGTTAAAGTTGTATGTAGCCTCCTCGACAGATTCGGGATGAAGATCGATCCCAGTTACAAGTGCTTTGCGGTTGCGTTGGGCGGCGATAAGGGCCACAAGTCCGCATCCGGTTCCAATGTCGAGGATTGTGTTGGCTTTGTAGACATTTGCGAGGCATCCTACGAGGACTCCGTCCACGCCTACTTTCATGGAACTTCTATGGTGTGATACAGAAAATTGTTTGAAACGGAATGGTTTTGAGCCTTTCATTGCGCGTTGGGAGCATAAACAGGATTATTGATCTGCAAAATTAGGAAAATTACTCAGATGTTTTTAGTTTTCGGTCTAAAATCATTATCTTTGCGCTCAATTTTGCCATGATATTTTTTTTACTGAGGCAATAAATTTTTTTTTGAAGAATCAATGATTGGATCTATTATAACTGAAGTAAGGGATAGCATAGATTTTAATGAATCCGAGTTGCAGAAAAACTCTCTTGCTTATGTGCCGGCGCCGGAAGATGTGATATTTCCGATGACGCCGCAGACGCTTGAAGTGTCTGATGAGGCGACGGTTAAAGTTTTACGCCAGGCTTCGGAGGAACATAAGCCGGTGTTTGTGTGCTACACTCCGGAATCGGTTGATCAATCCAATGCAAAAGGGCGTGCGGGGGTAATCTGCCGGGTGTTGAAACTGCTTGAGATTTCCGAGGGCAACACAACGGCATTCCTGATGCCCGGCCCGCTTGCTACCATAGAGAGATACATCCGCAAGACACCTCCGGTGAGAGTGATGGCAAAGGTGTATTTCAACAAGACATCTCAAAACGAAGAGGAAAATGTGGAAATGATGGCGCTCATCCAATCTGTCAAGGATATTTACCTTAAGATTGTAGAGGAGTTCAGCGATGATCCCAAAGATCTGAAAGCCGGGCTTGAGAGTCTGCCGGATCAGCGTCTCGCCCTTTATTTCATGTGCTGTCATTCCCCATTGTCAGTGGATCAGAAATTCGATGTGCTTCAGGCCATTGATTTCAAGCAGCAATGTCTCAATGCAGTGAGATATTTTTCGCAGACCTACCAGCTGATGGGAATAAAAGCGGAGGTGCAGCGTGCCACACACGAGGAGCTTTCCCGTCAGCAGAGGGAGCATTTCCTGCGTCAGCAGATGCAATCAATTCAGAATGAACTTGGCGGAACCGCAGAGGACGCAGAGGAAGATGAACTTAAAGCGAGAGCAGAGAAGATGAAATGGCCGCAGTATGCCGCCGACCATTTTGTCAAGGAACTCAAGAAGCTGCAACGTTTCAATATGCAGAATCCTGAATACTCCATTCAGTATAATTATCTCGACACTTTGTTGAATCTGCCCTGGGATAATTATTCTGAAGACAACTTCGAGCTTGACCACGTGGAAAAGGTTCTCGATTCAGACCATTATGGTCTGGAGAAAGTGAAGGAAAGGATTCTTGAGCAGGTGGCTGTGTTGAAGCTGAGATCCGACATGAAAGCCCCTATCCTCTGCCTTTATGGACCGCCGGGAGTAGGGAAAACTTCGCTCGGACGTTCTGTCGCGGCGGCTCTTGGCAGAGAATATTGCCGGGTTTCTCTCGGTGGACTGCATGATGAGGCCGAGATCCGCGGACACAGGCGCACGTATATAGGAGCCATGCCTGGAAGAATTATATCGGCAATGAAAAACTGCGGCACAAGCAATCCGGTGTTTGTCCTTGACGAGATCGATAAAATCGGACGTGATTTCAAAGGAGATCCATCCACAGCACTTCTTGAGGTGCTTGATCCTGAACAGAATGTGCGTTTCCACGACAACTATATAGACGTAGACTATGATCTGTCGAAAGTTTTGTTCATAGCCACCGCCAATGATCTTTCCACAAT
The DNA here is from genome assembly GCA_910589425.1 of uncultured Muribaculaceae bacterium. GTDB lineage: Bacteria > Bacteroidota > Bacteroidia > Bacteroidales > Muribaculaceae > Lepagella. The sequence continues at coordinate 18,985 of CAJUSZ010000024.1, forward strand.
TTCCCGCCCGCTTCTCGACAGGATGGAGCTGGTGAATATCTCCGGTTATGTAACCGAGGAAAAAGAGCAGATAGCACTGAGGCATTTGGTGGACAGGCAACTCGCCGAACATGGTTTTTCCGATAAGGAGATCTCGTTTTCTTCTGATGCCATACGCTATCTGATCGACAGGCACACGCATGAATCAGGCGTGAGACAGCTTGATAAGGTTATTGCGCGCGTATTGCGCAAAATCGCGAGACTGAAGGCTTCGGGCAAGGAGTTCCCTGTGGAACTGACACAGTCGGATATTGCCGGACTTCTCGGTTCTCCCGAAGTCAACCCGGAGAAATATGAGAATAATGACATACCCGGGGTAGTTACGGGACTTGCATGGACCCAGGCTGGAGGAGAGATATTGTTTGTGGAATCAGCGCTGTCCGATGGGAAAGGCGAGACACTCTCATTGACGGGAAATCTCGGAGATGTCATGAAAGAATCTGCCACCATCGCCTACAAGTATATAAAGACCCATGCCGCGGAGCTTGGGATAGACGCGACTTCAATAAGAGGGAAAGACGTCCATATACATGTGCCGGAAGGTGCTATACCCAAAGACGGCCCTTCTGCCGGCATCACTATGATCACATCGCTGGCGTCTTCGTTCACCAGACGTAAGGTTAGGGATAAACTGGCTATGACTGGAGAAATAACCTTGCGTGGAAGAATAACACCGGTCGGAGGCATAAAGGAAAAGATCCTTGCCGCCAAGCGGGCAGGCATTTCCGACATAATCCTATGCAATCAGAATCGGAAAGATGTAGAGGAGATTCCTTCCGCCTATCTTGAAGGATTGTCGTTCCATTATTTCGACCGTATATCGGAAGCCTTGTCGTTTGCACTTTTACCGAAAGAATCTTGATCATGGCAAGAAAAAAGAAAGAACTGCCCCTTCTTGAGGGCGTAAAGATAACAGGAGTAGCGGCCGAGGGTAAGGCGATCGCAAAACTTAAGATGTCTCCTTCAGATGAGAGTGAGATGGTTGTTTTCATACCGTATGGCGCTCCTGGAGATATTGCCGATGTAAAGATCGACAGGCGCAAAAGAAGATTTGCAGAAGGCCACATTGTCAATCTGATTGAGCCGTCGGCGTGTCGCACGGAGCCGAGGTGCGGGCATTTCGGCACTTGCGGAGGATGCAAATGGCAGCATCTTCCATACAGCGTTCAACTCGAGTGCAAGCAGAAACAGGTGGAGGACGCCCTGACTCGAATCGCCAAAGTGGAGATTCCCGCGATATTGCCGATCAAGGGATCTGAGGAAATCTGGTGCTACAGGAATAAGATGGAGTATACCTTTTCCGATAAAAAGTGGCGTTCATGGGAAGACATAAGATCAGGACGAGAGTTTGATGATTCGGGCAATGCTCTCGGCTTTCATATTCCCGGAGCATTCGACAAGGTGCTTCATATCGAAAGCTGCCATTTGCAGGACAAGGCCGGAGATGACATACGCAATTTCATTTTCGGGTATGCTGAACGTAAGGGATATTCTTTCTATAACCTTAGGGAGAACCATGGTTTTCTCCGGACTATGATGTTGAGGATCGCGTCGACCGGTCAGTCGATGGTGGTGGTTTCATTCGGGGAAGATGATAAGGATAAGATACACGATGTGATGTCGGCTCTATCGGAAAAATTTCCGGCTATCACTTCGCTGCTGTATGTGGTCAATACAAAGCTCAATGACACGATAGGGGATCTTGAGGTTGTCGCATTCAAAGGGAACGATTACATAGAGGAGGAGATGGAAGGACTCCGCTTCCGGATAAATGCGAAGTCGTTCTATCAGACCAATTCACGTCAGGCACATGAATTATACAGCATCGCCAGATCTATGGCCGGTCTTGACGTCATGCAACTGGAAGATAGTAGACCCGTGGTATACGACCTTTATACCGGAACCGGTACAATAGCGAACTTTGTGGCCCGGAATGCCCGGAAAGTCGTAGGGATAGAGTATGTGCCGGAAGCGATAGAGGATGCGAAGCTCAATTCGCGTGTGAACGGAATAGAAAACACCATATTCTATTCTGGCGATATGAAAGATATTCTTACAGACAGCTTCATCCTCAGGCATGGACATCCGGATGTGATGATAATTGATCCACCCAGAGCCGGTATGCATCCGGATGTGGTCGAGACCATCCTTCGTGCCGAACCCAGACTCATCGTTTATGTGAGCTGTAATCCTGCGACACAGGCCAGGGATATCGAGATTCTGGATGCGAAGTACAGGGTAGAGGCAGTGCAGCCGGTGGATATGTTTCCCCATACCCATCATGTAGAGAATGTAGTAAAACTTTCATTAAAATGAAGATACTTGTAATAGTGGCGATGCAGAAAGAGCTTGATTTGTTTCTGCCGCTGCTGGAGAATGTTGAAGAATTTGAAATTCAGGGACACAGGTACCATAGAGGCAATATCGGCGGTCATCATGTAACGCTCGGAAAGTGCGGTATAGGCAAAGTTAACTCCGCCATTTCCACATTGCGTCTAATCCAGAGTGAGCATCCTGATCTGGTTGTCAATTCAGGTGTTGCAGGAGGTGCTGCTGAAGACATTCATCCTTTGGATGTGGTTGTTGCCAATGCTGTCGCTTATCATGACGTATGGTGTGGACCAGGCACTCAATATGGGGCGGCTGACGGATTTCCCGTCAGAATGCATCCTGACGGGGATATAGTCAACAAAGCTGTGGAAGCTATCCCTGGAGTCAGAAAAGGCCTTATATGCAGTGGGGACCAGTTTATCGACAACCCGCAGAAAGTCGATGAGATATGGCGCAGATTCCCGGACGTACTCGCTGTTGACATGGAATCCGCGTCAGTGCTTCAGACGTGCATTTCGGAAGGAGTCAGGTGTGCTGTGCTGAGGGTTATAAGCGATTCTCCCCGGGCCGGGGAAAGCTTCGGGCAATATGTTAATTTCTGGGAGGATGCACCCAAGGCCACTTTTGAGGCGCTGTCCGTTCTGCTGCGGAGACTTTCCGAGGAATGATATGCTTACCAAGACAACTGTAAAGACTTTCATGCTTCCCGCGGCAATGGCTGCGGGAGCGCTTCTATATAAGTGGATGGGATATGTAACTTTTCTCTCACCATATCTCATCTTTGTGATGTTGACGATCACATATTGCAAAGTGAAGCCGTCTGAGTTCAAACCCGGACGCTTCCAATGGATGCTTCTGCTTGTGCAGATGGTTCTGGCTTCGGTCGTGTATGCTTCCTTGTCTGTGTGGAACAGAACGCTTGCCGAGGGGGTGTTCATCTGTGTGTTTATCCCTACGGCAACGGCTGCACCGGTTATTACAGGCATGCTCGGCGGCAGCATATCCAGACTTGCCACATATTCTCTCTTGTGCAATGTGTTTGTCGCTGTTGTCGGTCCGCTCGTTCTTGCAGCCATCGGGGAGCATCCGGAAATGACATTTGTCGAGAGTTTCATGATTATATGCCGGAATGTGTTCCCGCTTCTGATTCTGCCTATAATCACTGCGTTGGTCATGGAACGGTTTGCCCGGGGTGTCCATGACTGGCTGATGCGCCGGCAGGAACTGTCTTTCTATATCTGGGCGGTTTCGCTGTTTATTGTCGTCGGAAGTTCAGTCAGTTTTGCAATAAACAAGTTTACTCCTGATAAGACGCTGACTATGATCCTGCTCGCTGCCGGTGCATTGGTCGTATGCATGTTGCAGTTCATGATTGGCCGCAGGGTAGGCCGTGCATACGGCGATACTGTCAGCGGAGGGCAAGGTCTGGGTCAGAAAAACACCCTGCTTGCAATCTGGATAGCGCTTACGTATCTGAATCCGATATCGTCAATCGCACCGGCTGCATACGTGGCATGGCAGAATATAATCAATTCATGGCAGTTGATCCGTCATGGGAGGAAATCTTCATAATAATCCGTTTAAACAAGCGCTAAAACTATGGAAAGAATCAGATTGTGGGAGAATGGCATAAGTGATGATCAGGTGAGAACTGTGGTCGAATCTCTCAGGAATGGGGCTGTTATAATATGGCCCACGGACACAATATACGGCATCGCGTGCGACGCTTTAAATCCTAAGGCGATAGACAGAATATGCCGTCTGAAGAGATTGAATCCTGACAAGAACCTGCTTTCCATTGTATGTTCAGACATATCGCAGGCGTCGGAATATGCCCGTATCGAGAATAAGGCTTTCAAATTGATGAAGAATAATGTGCCGGGACCATATACTTTTATATTGAAGGCCGCTTCCCGCCTGCCCAATGTGTTCAAAGGGAGAAAGACAGTAGGAATCAGGATCCCGGACTATTTCCCTGCGAGAAAAATTGCGGAGATGCTCGGAAATCCGCTATTGAATGCGTCGGTTGACTTTGATGACGATGATTATGCACGTTCTCCCGAGTTGATCGAGGAAGCCTACAGCGGACAGTGTGATATGCTGCTTCTTGGTCCGGAGGGGAGAACCACTCCTTCTACAATAATCGATTGCACCGGGTCTGATTTCAAGATAGTCAGACAGGGAGCCGGCACAATAGACTTTTAGATTCAAAAACACTCTAAAAAATCAAAGCCCTGAAGAACTCCAGTTGTCTTCAGGGCTTTGATAACTATTGGATAACCGAAGAGTCTGTTACCAGATGATCACACGTTCTGAAGCGGGGCGGAACATCGGCTGTCCCTCTTTTACGCCGAATGCCTCGAAGAACGGTTCGATGTTGCGGAGAGATACGTTTACTCTGTTTTCACCGAGAGAATGGACATCGCTCGTTGTCAGCGAACGGATCTCCTCAGGACGGGTATTCTGTGCCCACAGGTTGGCGAAATTCATATAGAATACCTGAGCTGGAGAAAATCCCTCAATTTTTGCTTCTTCTGAATTGATATCGACACCTTTTTTATCCTGAGAGTCCTTGAATGCGGTCATTGCTATGCGCAGGCCACCCTGGTCGGCGATATTTTCACCGAGAGTGTATTGTCCGTTGGCATGGAGGCCGGGAAGAACTTCGATTTCTGAGAACTGATCGACCAGACCCTGGGTGAGTGTCTTGAATGCTTCCGCATCCTCAGGCTTCCACCAGTTGACCATGTTGCCGTCGGCATCGAAATTGCATCCCTGGTCATCAAATCCGTGGGTGAGTTCGTGGCCTATCACGACGCCGATTCCTCCGTAGTTTTCGGCATCGGACGATTCGGGATCATAGAAAGGAGCCTGAAGTATGCCTGCCGGGAACACGATCTCATTATATACAGGATTGTAATATGCGTTGATTGTCTGCGGTGTCATTCCCCATTCGGAGCGGTCTACGGGTTTTCCCCATTTTGCCAGCGACTGTTTGACGGCCCACATTTTAGCATTGTGTGCGTTCTCGTAGTATGTGAGGGCAGGATCGATCTCCAGCTCGGAATAGTCTTTCCATTTGTCGGGATAGCCGATCTTGACAGTGATGGCATTGAGTTTCTTGAGAGCCTGAAGCTTTGTGTCGTCGCTCATCCAGGGGAGGTGAAGGATGTGTTTGCCGAGAGCTGTGCGTAGATTCTCTACAAGGCCTTTCATGTATTCCTTCGAAGATTCGGGGAAATACTGGTTCACGTAAAGCTCGCCGACAGCTTCTCCAAGGAATCCTTCTGTAACACCGAGCGCACGCTTCCATCTTGGACGCTGCTGCTTGACACCACTGAGTACCTTGTTGAACTCGAATGATGCATTGGTGAAATCATCACTCAGGAAAGGGGCAGCCTGACTTACGTATTCCCAGAGGTAGAGGTCTTTTTTCTCACGATCAGTGAGCGAAGCCATGAGGTTGTCTCCCTGTTTTGCGGTGTTGATTGTTGTTACGATGATCTTTTCGGGAGTGTCTATTCCCATAGTCTCGATAAAGAAGCGGTCCCAGGGGAAATGGGGGAGCATCTCTTTTACCTGATCGATAGAGCGGACATTATACATGGCTGGAATATTCCGGCTTTCCTCACGAGTCCAGGTGGAATCGGCTATCAAAGTCTCTATCTTCAGGACATTCTTTGCTATGCGGTTGGCATCGGACTTTTTGTATCCTGCCAGTGTCATCATTTTTGTGATGAGTTTCTGGTAGGCATTGCGCACCTCATTGTTGCGTTTGTCATTCTTGAGGTAATAATCACGGTCTCCAAGGCCAAGTCCGGGGCCTTCGACATACATTGAAAGAACCTGGGAATTTGCAAGATCTTCCGATGGGCCTCCTCCGATGAGCGGAGATCCATAGAATTTGTGCATCCAGAGGAACAGATCGGTCATTTCCTCAGGTTTTGCCGATTCGATTTTTTTCAGATCTGCCTGAATAGGTTTGGCTCCGAGCTGATTGCGCCTTACGGAGTCCATCGACGCTTCATAGAGGGCTGCGATCTTATAGGCGTTTGTGCCTGGCTGAGGGTTGGTTGCGGCAAGGCCGGTAACGATTCTGCGCACACGGTTGTTGCTCGAATCGCTGAGAATGTTGAACTGACCGTAGCGGGAATATTCGTCGGTCAGCGGATTTGCGTCCTGCCATTTTTTATTGACATGATGATAAAAGTCGGTGCCTGCCGGGATCTCTTTTGTGATTCCATTGGCACTCAGACTTTTCAGATGCTCGTTTGCCTGTGCGCCTAAAGCGACTGTTCCGGCGGCAAGAAGGAAGAGCGTGCTGGTAAGTTTCATGAAAAATTTGTGGTTTATTGATTGTTATTATGAATAATAATATTTTTAATCCGGATCTGTTTTTCTCTCAGTTGTGTCAGGACGGTATTCGAGTATATCTCCTGGTTGGCAATCGAGTATTTCACAGATATTGACCAGAGAGGAGAACCGTATCGCTTTCGCCTTGCCTGTTTTGAGAATCGACAGATTTGATGGTGTGATGCCCATGCGCTCGGCAAGATCTCCGAGCGATATCTTTCGTCGCGCCATCATAACGTCGAGATTTACTATTATCGGCATAGCTGTGGGTTTGGGCGTTTAAGTCGGTAGACGATGGATTTGATCAGATTGTGAGATCCTGCTCTTTTTGCATCTCAAGGCCGCGTCGCCATATTGACGCGAGCATGAGTGAGAAGAAACCGAGCATCAGGTCAGACATTGGTGGAATCCAGGCCGGAGAGAGTGTGTAGAACTGAGTGTCTGCGTGAATTTTGCTTATAATCATACTCTCTGTAAGTCCCTCGCAGATATGGAATAAGCTTGCTATAAGAAGCAGATAGCCAATCTTTGCCAGTCTTTTGGCGTTGTATGCATCGAAAACTATCCCTTTGTTGATGCTGATGATCAGTTTTATGAACTGGATCATCAGTATGACTGTGATGCACAAGATGGCCAGATTTAGAATGAGGCGGGCTACATAAGGCCAGATCAATCCGTTTGATACGGATGTCATTATGACACCGCGCGAATATACTACCGGATATGACTTGCCATTCCCAGCCTTTATTGAGTCCTGCGGTTCGATCAGTGTGGACTTGGTAGGCTCAAATGCTATCTCGACAGGAATGAAGTCGGTTTCCATGCTTTCTTCTTCGGCTTCATACCCTGCCGTAAAGCCATAACTGAATGCTTTCCCGAACTGGTAGATAGGGATGGATACGCCTGCGGCCATTATGAGAAGGATAAGGGCGCAGAGAAGATTGATTCCTGTATATTGCTTCACCGGAGTCTGTGTTGTTTATTCGAACACAAAGTTAATCTGATTGTTTGAATTATCCAAATTATTTATCGAATTTCGATAAAATTTCAGATTGGCATACTCTGAGAGCATTTAAAACTGAGCGTGATTTGATGTTGGTCTCCTCCCATTCGGTGTCAGGAGACGAGAGTGCGGTTATTCCGCCTCCTACTATCAGGGATGCGTCCTGGCCACAAATGTTCATCGACCGGAGATTGACAAAAAAATCAAATTCATTTTCTGAATGATATGGCCCGAAAAATCCTCCATAACAACCCCGTTCGTGAGATTCAGTCTCCTGAATCAGTCTCATTGAGGCAGATCTGTCGGATCCGCATAGTGCCGGAGTCGGGGATAACCGGCGCAATATTTTTTCTATGTCGGCTGATTCGGGGAGTTTTGCAGTAATGTCGCAACATAAGTGTTCCACAGGTCCGGCATTGCGTGTATAGGGGTGTGTCGCACACGGTTTGCATTCTGACAGGCATTCTACGATGAAATCTGCGACAAGAGCATGTTCCTCGATGTTTTTTATATCCCATTCTCCCTTTGTTCCCGATCTCCTTGTCCCGGCCAGAGCCATTGTGGTCAATGTCCCGTCATGGGAGGATAACAGGCGTTCCGGAGATGCCCCTATCCATAATCCAGTCTCGGGAGTACGGAAACAGAATACGGTCGCTTCCGGGTATAGCTTACATAATGCCGCAAAAAGGCTGTCGCAGTCAATCTTCACATCTTCTGCGCATATCATCCGGCTCAATACGGTCTTGCCGCCGTGTTTCCGGTGGTAGAGTGATATTTTATTGACTGCATTATTGTGTTGCCCGCGTGTTGTTTCGTGCCATTTCGGAATTATATCACTGCATTCTCCATCAGCCGGATTCGTCTCAGGTACAATTGTCAATATATTGCCTGATTCGAGATCGAACGGGGCAATCACGAATCCACCCGGAATCAAGCCTTTGAATGGCTTTGAAGATCTTCCGAAGCTTATACCGGAGTGAGGAAGTCTGTATGCGAAGAAAGAGAATCCTGATTGAAGGGATTCTCTTATAAAGCCTGATTGTATATTCAATTCTTTGAGTTGATTATATTCCCGATTAAATCAAATCCATCTGTCGCTGTTATCTCTGCCATTACCATATCACCCGGATCAGGAATTTTCCCATATTCGGCGAAACTGAGTATTATTTCAGGGTCAACCTCGGGGCTGTCGAATTCTGATCGGCCTACAGCGTTGTTTCCTTCGATGCGGTCGACTATAACTCTAAGTCTCGAACCGATCATCTGGGAGGAAATCTCTTCAGCGATGCTTTCCTGTATCTGCATCAGCCGATCCAGTCTGCTTTGTTTGGTTTCTTCGCTGACATCATCAGTATAGTTTGACGCGCCGAATGTTCCCTCTTCTTCAGAATATGCAAAAGCTCCCATGCGGTCAAACTTGATTTCCTTAACAAATTCAACCAGTTCATTGAAGTCTTCTTCTGTCTCTCCCGGGAATCCAACCATAAGAGTCGTACGGATCTTTATACCCGGAACCTCATTCCGGATTCTTTTTATCAGACTACGCGTTTCCTCCCCTGTGAAGTTTCTGCGCATTCTGCTGAGGACGCTGTCTGATACATGTTGGAAAGCAATGTCGATATATTTGCAGACATTGTCATGGCGAGCCATCACCGGCAATATGTCGTACGGGAAATCAGTAGGGTAGGCGTAATGCAGTCTTATCCATTCCACACCTTTGATCTGTGCCATGCGGTCGATAAGTTCCGCGAGCGTATGTTTGCCGTATATGTCAAGCCCGTAGGAAGAAAGATCCTGTGCGATCACATTGAATTCCTTGACGCCTTTTGAAACGAGTTCACGTGTCTCGTCAAGAATTTCCTCTATCGGACGCGAGCTATGCCGTCCGGTGATGAGAGGGATGGCGCAGAAAGCGCAGAAACGGTTGCATCCTTCGGAAATTTTCATGTATGCGCTCCAGGGATTGCCGGTCAATACCCTTTCCCAGGGTTTTGCAGGGCAGGCATTGTCAGGTCCGGGAAGCGAGTCTGCGAATTCAGCCCAATTGAATTTGCCGAACCATCTGTCGATCTCCGGGATCTCATCCTTGAGTTCATTCATGTATCTCTGAGACAGACATCCCATCACCACAATATTGCCTATTTTCCCGTCATCTTTCATGGACGCAAGCTCGAGGAGCAATTGGATCGATTCCTCTTTGGCATCGCCTATGAACCCACATGTGTTGACCACAACAAATTCTCCCGTAGGCACTTCCGGATCATGTGCCAGCGAGTATCCTTTGGCTTCAAGCATTTTCATGAGGCGTTGCGAATCCACAAGATTCTTGGAACACCCCATGGAAATGACATCAATATGATTTTTTGTGTATTTCACGTCAGTCTTTGGCAAAAAGTGATCTCACAAATTCGCGGGGATTGAAAATCTGGAGATCTTCGATTCCCTCTCCGATCCCAATATATTTCACGGGAATTTTCATTTGGTCGCTTATTCCTATGACAACTCCGCCTTTAGCCGTCCCGTCAAGCTTGGTTACAGCAAGGGCGTTGACATCTGTGGCCGCAGCGAATTGCCGTGCCTGCTCGTATGCATTCTGTCCGGTCGAGCCGTCAAGTACCAGAAGGATCTCATGCGGGGCTGACGGAACAACCCGTTTCATCACGTTTTTAATCTTGGTAAGTTCATTCATGAGACCTACTTTATTGTGTAGCCGGCCGGCTGTGTCAATGATCACTACATCCGCTCCATGAGCTTTTGCACTCTGCACCGTGTCGAAAGCCACTGCCGCCGGGTCGCTTCCCATTTTTTGTTTCACGACCGGAACTCCAGCGCGTTCCCCCCAGACTTCAAGCTGTTCGATGGAAGCTGCGCGGAAAGTATCTGCCGCACCGAGTACTACTTTGTTGCCAGCTTTGGCATATTGGCAGGCAAGTTTGCCTATAGTGGTGGTTTTGCCCACACCATTGACGCCTACTACCATGATTACATACGGATCATCACTTTCTGGCACCTCGAAATCAGCCGAATCTGAGGATTCGCTTCGGCTTATGTCTTCAGCGAGTAAGTCTGTAACCTCATCGCACAGAAGCTCGTTGAGTTCGGAAGAACTTACATATTTGTCTCTGGCAACACGATCTTCAAGACGCTTTATGATTTTCAACGTGGTCTCAACTCCGACATCGCTGGTGATGAACGCTTCCTCAAGATTATCGAGAACTTCATCATCCACCTTGCTCTTTCCGGCTACTGCACGTGATATCTTATCCCATACACCGGTCTTTGTCTTCTGTAGACCTGTGTCGAGTTTCTCTTTTTTCTCCCGAGAGAATATCTTTTTGAAGAATCCCATTTTAGAAAGATTTAATTTTCAAACTGCAAAGTTACGAAATTTTCTTTAGATTTTTCTTTAGTCGGCAATGTCTGGATTGCTTATACTGCATATAAAGCAGATTCCGGCAATATCTGATGTTGCCAGATATTGCCGGAGTCAAAGGTAATGTATTTATGTCGCGGTTCTGTTCAGAACAGAAGTCCTATCCGGTAGACAATGAATGCAAGTAGCCATGCAAGACCGGTGTTGTATATCACGGAAAACAGACCGTATTTCCATGACCCGGTTTCTTTGACCACGGCTGCGATTGTCGCTATGCAGGGGAAATAAATCAAGACAAATACCATGAATACAATGGCTTTAAGCGGAGTGAATGGTGCCTCGCCAGTGATTCGCGATGGTGTTTTCAGTCGTTCGGCAAGCATGTCGGCATCATCGTTGCCAATATACAGTACACCCAGTGTGGAGACCACAACCTCTTTGGCCGCCGCTCCGGCAAGAAGAGATACGCTCACTTTCCAGTCGAAGCCGAGCGGCTTTACGACAGGCTCGCATAAGTGGCCGATTTCTCCGAGAATTGACTTCTCCTGTTGGTATTCTTTTGTGATAAGCTGCATGTCTATACCGCTCCCGGCTACAGAATCGGGCATCGTCATCTGCATTTCAGCAACCGCCCGCTCGGTGAATGCGGCGGGGACTTCGTCCGGAGTGCGTTGGGGGAAATAGGATAGCGCCCATATTATGATTGAGGCAACAAGAATGAGTCCACCCATTTTGCGCAGGTACTGCTTTGCTTTCGCCCACATGTTCCTTACAGTGGCCTTGGCGGTTGGCATCCTGTAGGGAGGAAGTTCCATGACAAACGGTGTCTCGTCTTTTTTGAACCAGCATTTCCTTAGCATCCATGCCGTACATACTGCTACCGTTATGCCAAGCAAATATAGGCCGAGGAATACAAGCGAACCATGTGTCGGGAAAAATGCCCCGACAAGAAGCACGTATATCGGTATTCTTGCCGAACAGCTCATGAAAGGATTAATGAGAATGGTAATCAGACGGCTTGACTTACTCTCGATAATTCTTGTGGACATGATGGCAGGCACATTGCATCCGAATCCCATGACGAGCGGGATGAATGATTTGCCGTGCAGTCCCATGCGGTGCATGAGCTTATCCATAATGAAAGCGACTCTCGCCATGTAGCCTGAATCTTCCATAAACGATATGAACGCATATAGGATAAGAATATTGGGCAAAAATACGATGACGCCACCTACACCGCCTATGATACCGTCGATCAGCAGATCCTTGAATGGACCGTCCGGCATCCGGCTTCCAAGTAGCTCCGACAGCCATGAAACTCCGGATTCTATCCATTCCATCGGGTAAGAGCCGAGCTGAAACGTAGCCCAGAACATAAGCCACATCACAAGAATGAAGATCGGGAATCCGAAAAGCTTGTTTGTTACGAACGAATCAATTATTTTAGTCGATTTTTCCGCCTGTTTTTCTGTATCCTCCATTGTCTCCGCCAGGGCTCCGCGTATGAAACCGTATTTTTCGGCAGCTATCGCTGACCCGATATCTTCTCCCAGGTCTTTTTTTACACGGGCGGATTCGTCGTCGCGAATCTTTTTCCAGGAATCGAACGACGGGTAGTTCTTAAGCACGTTTTCTATCTCCGGATCTCTTTCGAGAAACTTGATGGCGAGATAGCGGGGGGAGAAATGGTTTGCAATTGTAGGCTCATTCTTAAAAGCGTCCTTGAGCGGAGTTACTGCATCTTCTATTTCCTGACGCATTCTGACGTGGATGTGCCGTACATCGGAATTCTGCATCTCGTACACATCGATGATGGTATCAAGAAGATTGTCTACGCCATCGCCGGTAGAAGCCGTAGTCGGGACAATAGGCACACCCAGCATTTTCCCGAGAGTGGAGTAGTCGAGTTTTGTTCCCGAACGCTTCAGTTCATCGAACATATTCAGATCGATGACCATGCTGCGGTTCATGTCTATAAGTTCGCTGGTAAGATATAGGTTTCGTTCCAGATTGGATGCGACGACGACGTTTACGATGACGTCTGGAGTTTCCTCACGTAAATAACGCATCACATACAGCTCCTCCGGAGAATATGCCGAAAGGGAATAGGTGCCAGGCAGGTCCACGATGTGAAACTTGTATCCCTTATAGTTCAGAAATCCCTCCTTGGCGCCGACTGTAACACCGGCGTAGTTGCCGACGTGTTCATGGGCTCCGGAAACGATATTGAAAAGAGATGTCTTTCCGCAATTAGGGTTGCCGATAAGAGCTACATTGATGACCTTGTCATGCCGGACATTGAGCATGTCGGCGTCATCGTGGCGGGCTGTGTCTGCATGAGCCTTAATAGTGTGGTCCGCATTCCATTGTTCGGGGGTAACAACTTCGATCATAGCTCCTTCCGAACGCCGGAGAGACACTTCATAATCCATGATGGAATATTTCACGGGATCCTGAAGAGGCGCGTTCAGAATGGAAGTTACTTCACGGCCTTTTACAAACCCCATTTCCATCACGCGCTTGCGAAATGCTCCGTGTCCGACTATTTTCGTTATGATAGCCGTTTGTCCGGGGGTAAGTTCAGATAGTTTCATCTTTTTTGGAAGTATTATATAATTGTATTGCCACGACTGCATATCGCCAGCAATGGAGATGGGCTTTGCAATCACGAAATACGACATAAAATCGATGCAAAATTAGCGATAAATAATTTTAAAAAATGTCATCGGCTGCATTATGAGACAAAAATACCTATTAATAGGTATGGGAAGAGCCGGATCTGATGTGGTTTTTGTAATGGGTAATGAGACAGGTGAAAAAGAGAAATAAAAAAATTATCAGAATATTTTAACGTTTGACTAAAAATTGCTATATTTGCAATCCTTTTCTCCGTTTGCGTATTCAGGAACTCCTGAAATTTGACAAGTATGGGATCATCTGCGAATGCGGCTGAAAGATATTTGGATATATAATTTGCTGAATATTTACTACATAAATAATATAAACCCAGTTATTACCAAAATGGCACAAAAAATCTATACGTTCGGCGACGGTAAAGCCGAAGGTAATGCCGGTATGAGAAACCTTCTCGGCGGCAAAGGAGCCAATCTGGCTGAGATGAATCTTTTAGGAATGCCTGTTCCTCCCGGATTTACGATCACAACAGAAGTTTGCACAGAATACACCCAATATGGTCGGGACAAAGTTGTAGAAGATATCAAAGCTGATGTTGAAAGAGCTATTGCCCATGTAGAGACCCTGACCGGAAATAAATTCAATGATCCGAGCAATCCGCTCCTTGTGTCCGTGCGTTCTGGAGCGCGCGCTTCGATGCCTGGTATGATGGATACTGTCCTCAACCTCGGCATGAATGACGCAACAGTGGAGACCATGGCCGAAAAAAGCGGTAATCCGCGTTTCGCATGGGACAGCTACCGTCGTTTCGTGCAGATGTACGGCGACGTGGTTCTCGGCATGAAACCTCAGCACAAAACCGACATCGATCCCTTTGAGGCAATAATGGACGAAGTCAAAGAGGAGAAAGGAATCAAATTTGATAACGAGCTTACGGTAGAAGATCTCAAGGAGCTGGTGAAACGATTCAAAAAAGCTGTAAAAAACTTTACAGGCAAAGATTTCCCTGAGTCAGCATGGGAGCAGCTCTGGGGCGGAATCTGCGCCGTATTCGACAGCTGGATGAATGAGCGTGCCATCATTTACCGCCGCATGAACCAGATTCCTGAAGAGTGGGGTACCGCAGTCAATGTTCAGGCAATGGTCTATGGCAACATGGGCGACAATTCCGCTACAGGCGTGGCATTCAGCCGCGACGCAGCGACTGGCGAAAATCTCTTCAACGGAGAGTATCTGATCAATGCACAGGGAGAAGACGTTGTAGCCGGTGTCCGCACCCCCCAGCAGATCACTGTAGAAGGCTCCCGTCGTTGGGCAGCTCTCCAGGGCATTTCCGAGGAGGAGCGTCGTTCAAAGTATCCTTCACTTGAAGAATCCATGCCGGATTGCGCAGCTGAACTCATAGCGATAGCCCATCGTCTTGAAGATTACTATAAAGACATGCAGGACATGGAGTTCACAATTCAGGATGGCAAACTCTGGATGCTCCAGACCAGAAACGGCAAGAGAACCGGCGCCGCGATGGTGAAGATTGCCATGGATCTCCTCAGAGCCGGCGAGATCGATGAGAAGACGGCTCTTTTGAGAATGGAGCCCCAGAAACTCGACGAGCTTCTCCATCCTGTCTTTGATAAGGCTGCTCTAAAGAGAGCGCAAGTTGTAGCCAAAGGTCTCCCTGCCTCTCCCGGTGCCGCATGCGGTCAGGTAGTGTTCTCCGCTGAAGACGCCGAAGCATGGGCTGAGAAAAAGAAAAAGGTAGTCCTTGTCCGCATCGAGACTTCTCCGGAGGATCTGCGCGGTATGGCTGTGGCCCAGGGAATTCTCACCATGCGTGGAGGCATGACATCCCACGCGGCTGTTGTTGCACGCGGCATGGGCAAATGCTGTGTGTCAGGAGCAGGAGAAATCACCGTGGATTATAAGGCCAAGACAGTCGTTATGGATGGCAAAACATACAACGAGGGAGACTGGATCTCGCTCAACGGCTCCACTGGTGAAGTATACGACGGTCAGGTTCCCACAACAGAACCTGAACTCGGAGGTGATTTTGGCGCTATTATGAATCTTGCTGACAAATTTACCAAGACCCTCGTTCGCACAAATGCCGACACCCCCCGCGACGCCAGACAGGCCCGCCATTTCGGCGCACAGGGTATCGGTCTCTGCCGCACGGAACACATGTTCTTTGAAGGAGACCGCATCAAGGCAGTCCGCGAGATGATTCTCGCATCCGACGAAGAAGGCCGCCGTATCGCTCTTGCCAAACTGCTTCCTATGCAGAGAGGGGACTTCGAAGGCATCTTCGAGGCGATGGATGGATTCGGTGTTACAGTTCGTCTGCTTGATCCGCCGCTTCATGAATTCGTACCTCACCAGACAGCAACTCAGAAGGAGCTTGCCGAAGAGATGGGTCTGACACTTGAGGAGGTGAAAGCAAAAGTGGATTCTCTCGAAGAATTCAACCCGATGCTCGGACACCGCGGATGTCGACTTGGCATCACATATCCGGAAATCACAGAGATGCAGACGCGCGCTATCATTGAAGCTGCATTGAATTGCAAGGCCCGTGGCATCAAAGTGTATCCCGAGATCATGGTTCCCCTTGTAGGAACACTCAAGGAACTTCAGAACCAGGCAGACGTGATCAACACCACAGCCGCCAAAGTATTTGAGGAAAGAGGCGAATCAATACGCTATAAGGTAGGAACAATGATCGAAGTTCCTCGCGCTGCGCTTACAGCCAACAAGATAGCCGAAGTTGCCGACTTCTTCTCGTTTGGAACGAACGACCTCACACAGATGACATTCGGCTATTCCCGCGATGACGCACCCAAGTTCCTCAAATTCTACAAGGAACACGGCATCCTCAAAGTAGATCCGTTTGAGGTACTCGACCAGGAGGGAGTAGGACAGCTCGTTCGAATGGGCGTAGAGAAAGGCCGTGCAACAAATCCGGATCTCAAGGTCGGGATCTGCGGTGAGCATGGAGGCGAACCCAGTTCAGTGAAGTTCTGCGCCAACCTTGGCATGAACTACGTCAGCTGCTCTCCGTTCCGCGTGCCCATCGCCCGTGTAGCTGCGGCGCAGGCAGCAATAGAGGACTAAGAGATAGTTACTAACAATCAAACGATTAGGTCGTAATGCTCTGTAAAATCAGAGGTTACGACCTAATCTGTTCTTAAACGGTTCGTACACTTGGCAACGGAAAATGAGCCAAATAAACGCATATGTTTAGAGATTGTTTAGAGTTTACGATATACCTGTTTAGAGCGTGTTTAGAAAAAGTTTAGAGTTGTATTGCTCTGATATTCAATATATAACAAACAAATATTAAACATCAAAATATCTGAGAATGACAACATTTAGACCCTGTGTTCAGAAACAGCGAGCAGACGGCTTCTATCCTGTCTATATTCGAGTAACCCACGAAAGGAAAGTGGGCTACATCAAGACGGACAAGATGGTTGCCAAAAAGGATGTAACTAAGAAGAAAGAAATCCGCGACAATTTCGTAATGATGTATTGTATGGAGCAGATACACAGCTTTACTACAAGACTCAATGAAAAGAACACCTCCACTTGGAGTGTCAAGGAGATTATCGACTTTCTTCTTACGGAAGATACGGATATATCCTTTAGCCAATACGCACAACGGCATATCGCAAAAATGATAAATGCCGGACAAGAGAGAAATGCCAAAAACTATAAATTGGCTGTAAGCAATCTCGAATTATATCTTGGTACTAATAATGTAATGTTCTCTCAGTTGACATCTGCCGTTGTCAACAGGTGGATAGCACAACTGGCACACACTCACAGAGCCAAAGAAATGTACCCGGTATGTGTAAGGCAGATTTTCAGAGCTGCAATCTTAGAATACAATGACTATGATACGGGGCACCTCCGTATCAAAACAAATCCGTGGCCGAAAGTAAAAATACCGCAAGCCGACCGAACCACCAAAAGAGCGATATCCCCTGAGGCTTGTCGAGAATTTTTTGGTGCGCCACTTCCTGAAACAAAGATGATAGAGTCTTTGCCGGAACTTGGGAGAGATGTTGCAAAGATGATACTCTGCCTTGCAGGTATCAACACCGTTGACCTTTATAATCTGAAGAAAACAGATTATAAAAACGGAGTGATAGCCTATAATCGAGCAAAAACGCGGAATAGCCGCAGGGATGACGCATACATAGAAATGCGAGTCCCCCCGGTAATCAAGCCCTTATTCGAGAAGTATGCCTCGGATAAGACCGACCCATATCTATTCCGTTTTCATATCCGTTATTCGACCTCTGACAGTTTTTGTGCCAACGTAAACAATGGCATTAAGAAAATCTGCAAGAGTATGGGAATGGATCAGAAAGATTATTATTGTGCCTATACCTTTCGCCATACTTGGGGAACGGTAGCACAAAACGATTGTGGAGCCTCAATATCTGAGGTAGGATTTGCAATGAACCACAGCCACGGACATACCGTTACACGAGGCTACCTAAAAATTGACTTTACCCCTGCTTGGGAACTGAACGAGAAAGTCGTGGACTTTATTCTCTTTAGTAAGAAAAAGAGTAAGCAAGGTATGGCTAAAGATATTGAAGAGCCGAAAGATAAACTCTTCCGACTCTCCAAAAAGATGATGGTGTATGCTCGTGCCTATTATAAAGGGGAAATCCTTGCCGAAGTAAGCGACATCGGCTTTAACACGGTAGATGCAGTAATTACTGCACTTGTCGCAAAATTACCCGATACCATTCCGACAAGAGCAGCAGTTCAGTTCCGCATTACTAATGTGGACTCCGGGAAAGAAGCCATTTATGAGCGAACCAAAGGGAAAGGTTTTTAATCGACAATCGGGTAGAAAACACCTTTAAGTAACTGCGACATTCCGTTTTCGGAAAAGGTCGCAGTTATTTTTTCGCACAGGTACTTCTTGCCTTTGATGTAGAACACGGCACGAGGATTAGGGATAGTATCAGCAAGGAACTTAAACGACTTCTTCAATTTGGGGTTGATAGCGTGAACCGTGCGGCGTCGGTTGAGTAGGTTGTTATTGATACGCATAGAGAAGTGAATGTTGCTGAAATTGCTCCAGTCCTCCGCAATCTCGATATCCTCGACGTATGGGTGCGGAAGTTTGCCATTGTGAGGTACACCGGCACCATCCCACCAACCGACATAAACGCGGTCGTAATACTCAGCCTTTTTCGTTTTCTCCCCTGCCGAAAGGGATTGAAGCGCGATAGGCTGATAAAGCGTTGCGTCAATCTCCTGTTTCCGGGTGGAAGGGTCTCTCGACCAAGAAGAACCCGTAGAGTCGTTTTCATCATAGCCGGAGAAAGATAGAAAAAGGCAGCGTCCATACTTGTCTTCGGTTTCATCCACCCAAGCAGGTACAAATTCAATCTCTATCTCGTCTGCATCGTCGCTCTCGTCCACAATACGACCGCCAAAAAGATTGACCGGGCGCAGTTCCATTTTATACTTGTATAGGTTAGGCATCCAACCGCTCCGCTTCTCGACAAGTTCTTTGGATAGGGAGCGCACGATGAAGTAAGCATCGACATCAGCGGCATACAGCAACTTGTCGCGGTTTGAGCCTCTTTGACTCGATCCGTTCCAAGTTGCGAGAGATTTGTTCGCGTTAAGCAGTTCGCGCATCGAATTGTAGCGTACCACACTATTCTGCCAACCTCGTATGAACCAGTCGCAAGAGTAATACTTCCACATTTCGTTATCACACTCCTTAAAAACAAGATTTTTGGCTTCCCGATACTCGCACTTGTCATCCTCGACCGTAACCTCTACGGTATGCTCGTCAATGATGTTATCGAGCCTTACGGGAGTGGTGGCAAGTAAAGTCGCCTCAGTAAATGCGAAGTCAACAGTATGCGCCCGATGATTTATAGTAAACTCTCCACCCAAGAACAATTCCAACTTCTCGAAGTATTCCGCAACCGTCCAATGCGGCAAAGCGCGTGCAAAGCCGCCTGTGTCCCAAGCATAAGGGAGCGTGTTGCAGATAAGAAGATACCTGTATTCCTCCTTTTCCTCCCACTTCGAGAAGTCAGCGGCATATCCGATAGCCTCACAAATTTTCTTAGTGATATGCAGAAGAAACGGTTGCCACGAAAGCCCCCGGCATTCGTTGGTGTTCCATACATAATGACCTTTCTTCTGCAATTCATCATCGACAACATATTCGGCAAGGTTCTGAATGTTTCCTGAATAGTCGTTGACCCAAGGCAGAGCCACATACCTGCAACTGCTGTTTTCGGGGTACCACGCATTTGAGGGCGTGATTTGATTAGGCGAAGTAATCGGTGCGGCTCCGAGTGGAAAACCCAAGCGCGGATGCCCCCTGAGGCCAAAGTTTGTTTGACCCCTGAA
>CAJUSZ010000025.1 GCA_910589425.1 uncultured Muribaculaceae bacterium
CATCGCCCCGCTATTCTCTGATGAATTTTGGGGTACGCATTGACGAAGTCAGGAGTCAACGGCATCGGCAGGATCGACGGAGTCGTCTTTCCTCGCCTTGACCTCCACGAAGACCATCACATTGTCTTCCTGAGTGATTATGTCGACCTCGAGATGGGAGTTTCTGGGGCGCCAGTTCCGCTCACGGACAGTATATCCGTGAGCGATAAGAAAATTAGCCGCTATCTGCTCGGCTTCGGCACCCCAGCCTGGGTTCTCCTGATTCATACGAATTCTTCCCCGAAGCGGGTTCTGACGTCGTTGACCACCTGACGGATTTTCTGCTCCTCATCCGCCGGACAGATAAGCAGTGCGTTGCCGTTGTCGGCCACAATATAGTCTTTGAGTCCGGAGGCTACAATGATTTTCTCGCCATTGACTGCAAAAAGCGATCCGGTGCATCCGGGCGCGAGAACATTGCAGTTTTGCGTTACATTCCCTTCGGCATTCTTTGGCGATACATCATATAGAGCTTTCCACGAACCGAGATCGCTCCATCCGAGATCGACTGTCTTCACAAACACATTGGAGGCTTTCTCCATCACGGCATAGTCGATCGATATGCTTTGCGCGTTCTGGAAATTGGCCTCTATGAAGTCTTTCTCAAGCGGGGTTGCATAGTATTTTCTGCCGCTTTCAAAAAGCTGAGCCATTTCAGGGCAATGTTGTTCAAAAGCCTTTATGATGTCGGCCGCTTTCCAGATGAAGATGCCGGCGTTCCAGTAGAATTCGCCGCTGTCGAGGAAAAACCGGGCCATTTCGGGGTCGGGCTTCTCGGTGAAAGACTTCACTTTCCGGGTGTCGTCACAGCCGTCCACGTGCTGTCCGAGCTGGATGTAGCCGTAGCCTGTGTTGGGATATGTCGGTTTTATTCCGAGAGTCAGCAGTCTGTCGCCGGAGGACACGAAGTCGAATCCGTCTTCTATCGCCTTTGCGAAAGCCGTCTCCTTCAGCACCAGATGGTCGGAAGGCAGAGTCGCGATCAATGCATCCGGACAGCTGGCCGCTATATGGTTCGCTGCCCAGCAGATGCACGGAGCCGTGTTGCGTCTTGCCGGCTCGCAGAGGATGTTCTCCTCCGGAATGCCGGGCAGCTGTTCGCGGATTATTCCGGCATATTTCACATTAGTGACGAGAATGATATTCTCTTTGGGAACGACCGGGGTGATACGGTCTACGGTCAGTTGCAGCAGGGATCTCCCTGTGCCGAAGAAATCGAGAAACTGCTTCGGCATGTTGTCGCGGCTGAACGGCCAGAACCGGGAGCCGGCTCCACCGCACATGATGACACAATATCTGTTGGATTTCATGGTTATTCGTTGTTGAAGGTGTCTTGCGTTTCAGAGGTCTGTCGTTTAAACTATCTGTAGTTATGGCAGTCAGGATGCTGCGGGCGATTTGAACTGGTGTTTCACACCCTCCACCACATTGAGCATATAGTCTCCGAGTTTCTCGGCCTCACTGATCAGATCCATGAAGAATATGCCCTCCTGATAGTCGTATTCCTTGTTGTTGATGTTGAAAATGTTGTCGTCGCGCAGACGGTTGCGGAGATTGTTGATCTCACGCTCTTTGTTGTAGGCGACCACAATCTTCGATCCTTCCGGGGTTTCCATCTCGCGCAGGATCTCGAGCATGTTGCCCATTGCGCTGTCCACCATCTTATACATCGTGTCGATCTGCTGGAGTACAGGCTTGTCGAAGTCCACATGGTTGCGGTTCTTTCGGGTCAGGGTCTTTGCTATGTTGAAACATCCGTCGGCGATGGATTCGATTTCACTTATGATTCGCAGCATTCCCGCTATGCGCATTTTGGATTCCGGGCTGAGGCGTCCTTCGGCCACATGGTTTAGGAAGCCTCCGATCTCGATCTCCATGCGGTCTGATATTTCCTCGTATTTCTCTATGCGGTTGTAGGTCTCGGTGTATTTGTCGTCCTTTTCCTTAAGATGGATGAGGTCGCGGGCCATGTCGAGCATCCGCTGCACTCTTTCGGCATATACTACTATCTCTTTCTGTGCCTGGGTTATGTTCAGCTCAGATGCGGAGAGCATTCCGCGGCCGATATATTTGAGTGTGAACTCCTCTTCCATATCTTTGTGCCGGGCCGGCATGATCCAGCATACGGCTTTCACGTAAAGATTCGTGAACCAGATCATGATCAGGAGGTTGCAGGCATTGAACACGGTAGGGAACATTGCGAGTCCGAATGCCACCGAAGCCTGTGCCCTTGCTGTGAGTCCTCCGGCATGGTCGATCAGGGTGGAATCCGCCATGGCGGCTTTCTGTGCGCTGTCGATGTCCAGCGGATTTATCCCCTGGCATATCTGGGTGATGTCAGCCACAAGATTCATGAACGGGTGGAATACGATCAGGACTATGATGGAGCCGATCACGTTGAAAAGCACGTGTCCCATCGCCGTGCGTTTTGCTGCGAGATTTCCGCTAAGGGATGCGAGTACGGGCGTGATGGTAGTTCCTATGTTGCCACCCAGAATTATGGCGCAGCCGAGGGTGAACGATATCCAGCTTTGCGAACACATGATGAGTGTGATGGCAAACGTAGCGGCCGAACTCTGCGCCACCATCGTCAGCACGATGCCGATGCCGAAGAATATAAGCACCGAGCCGAAGCCGAGCGATGTGTAGGCCGACAGGAATTTCAGCATCTCCGGATTCTGCTGTAGGTTGGGCACATACTGGCTTATGAGATCGAGACCCATGAAAAGGAAGCAGAATCCTATGAGGAATTCCCCGAGGCTCTTGTAGAAACTCTTTTTCATGAAAAGCATAGGCACGCCGGCAGCGAGCAGCAGGATGCTGTAGTCCGAGATACTGACTTCAAAAGAGAAGGCTGAAATGATCCATGTGGTTACGGTCGTGCCTACATTTGCACCGAATATGACGGCCATTGACTGGGCGAGCGACATCAGGCCGGCGTTGACGAAACTGACCACCATCACGGTCGAGGCGCTCGAACTCTGGATGAGAGCCGTTATCAATATGCCGGTTATGACCCCGGTTACCCGGTTTTTGGTCATCACCCCGAGGATTGTGCGCAGACGGTCGCCTGCTACTTTCTGAAGCCCCTCGCTCATGACTTTCATGCCATAGAGGAAAAGGCAGACTGAGCCGAGTAGGCTGATAAAATCAACGATCGAATAGTTCATCTTTAATGGTGAGCCAGAGGAGAAGTTAAGATTGTTTTGAGTTTTACATTAATTATTACTACGGGCGGATATTGCGATGGCGCCTATTTTTGCGCGAAGTTAAGCAAAATATCCCGAAGCGCCGCTGTCCGTGGAATTTTTTTGCGGGTTGTGCGGATGCAGGGCGCATGGCCGATGAAGTCTCGTTGTGTCAACGCTGTGCATCGTCAAAAAGATTTTAGAGCGTCTGTTTAACAAGCTCTGAGACTACCGCCCGGTAAGCCGCTTCATTCAGACGCCGTGAGGCGACGTCCGGATCAAGAGGATCTTCCCCGGCGTGAGTCCCGGAATTTATGTCGGTGGCGGCGGCGAATCCTCCGGCAAGCAGCAGGCTCTTGTCCTGGATAGATCCAGCCAGCAGCACGGCGGGGATGCCTGCAAGGCGTGCTTCGGCCATTACTTCGTAGGGGGCTTTTCCCATAAGAGTCTGTCTGTCTGCTTTTCCCTCGCCGGTTATGATGAGTGCAGCCGACCGGATGGAATCTCTGAAGTTCAGATGGTTGAGGACCAGTGTTGCTCCCCGGCAGATTCTGGCGCCAGCCAGTGCGGCCATGCCGGCGGCGAATCCTCCCGCAGCTCCGCTTCCTTCCGGCAGCCGTCCGCCCGTATGGCGGAGGAAGATCTCCTGTAGTGAGAGGAGCCCGTTCTCAAGAGTCTCGATTTCTTCTGGCGAGGCTCCTTTCTGGGCGGCGAAAACCCGGGCGGCTCCGCGATCTCCGGTCAAAGGAGCCGTTACATCGCAGGCTATGATGATCTCCGTGTCTTTTAAACGCTCGTCAAGCCGCGTCGTGTCGGCTGAATGGATGCGTGGCATGTCGCGGCCTCTGGCAGGCTGCCGGATCGGGATCCCGTCGTGGTCGAGAAATATTGCTCCGAGAGCTTGAAGCGCACCGCATCCGCCATCCGTTGTGGCGCTTCCTCCGGCGCCGATAAAGATGTGTCTGGCTCCGCGGCTTATGGCATCGGCGATGAGCATCCCGGTTCCGAATGTGGATGTGTCCATCGGATTGCGCTGGCGGGGCGCCACCAGAGGCAGACCGGATGCTGAGGCGACGTCGATGAAAGCTGAGGCCGACGATGGATCCAGCCAGTACGTAGCCTTTATACGGTTGCCGAGAGGATCGGAAGCGTCGGCGGAGATTCTGACGGCATTGCTGTTTGCGGCGAGAGCCTCCGCTGTGCCTTCGCCCCCGTCTGCCACAGGCATCTCAAGAATGGAGAACTTTTTGGAGCGGCAATGTTGTTCAAGAGCCTTTTTTGCTCCGTCTGCAATGGCTTTTGCCGCCTGCCGGGCGGAGAGAACACCTTTGAATGAGTCGGGGGCGACGATTATCTTCATGTCATCTTTGTTTTTGCAGGGGTTATTCCCAGAGGGAGGGAGTCCTGTTTCCGTATGAGGGCATCGATTCTTTCGCCACTTTCGCTATCATGCGGTTGCAGAAGCGGCAGTCAAGGCAGCGGTGTTCGTCGCAATAGCATTTATGGAGCTGGATCAGAGCCTGGCTGCGCAAAGCGTTGCCGGCTTTTATCCCGATTGTTTCCCATCTGCGGGTGAAACGGTTGTCTTCCGGATCTGTCTTTTCCAGAAGGCCTATAGCTTTCTCCGCCAGCTGGATGTCGCCTCTTTCCGATGCGTAGGCGTAGAGGACTGGTGCTGCGAAATTTATGATAATGGAGTCCAGCGAAGCGCGGCTGAGTGTTTCGGAAATGCGGTGCGCCTGGGTGTCGAATGAGAAATGGTCGCGCCAGAATCCTGACAGACTCCAGGAGAAAAGGCCTGCTATCGTTTCGCGGTCCGAGGCTCCGTCGATCAGCGCCCTCATCATTGAGAAACCTCCTTCGAGAGCCTTGCATAGAAAGGCAAGACGCCTGTGGGGGAAATTATTCGGGCGGGTGCGGGCGAATTTCCAGATGGACTGGTTCATAGGCCGGAGACCATATTTCCGCATAAGGAAGAAATATTCGCGGCACAGCGCCTGATAGCGGTCGTCGAAAATCCGGCATGATGAGTCGAGCATTCCCGCCTGTCCGAAGACAATGGCCTCGATCTGGAAAGGATTGTCCGCGTGCCGGTGGATATATTTGAGCGGGATTGATCTTGCCAGGATCTCGAAAGGGACGCCGTTCAGCCCGAAGCCCAGGGCACGCGCGAACCTTACGAAGCAGGTCTGTTCCCAGTCGCCGCAAAGATTACGGTTTTCTTCCAGAATGGCGGAGGCTTTCTCCTGGATCCGCTCCATTGCGAGGGATTCAAGCCAGTCTTCCTTGACCAGCGCCGGAAGCGTGGCTACGTCGGCTCCGCATCTGATATCGCCGCCCGGGGATGTCAGTCTGGCATAAAGACTTGCCACCTCGACGGGGATAGGGAATATGGCTGTCGGAATCGGAGAGCCGTCCTTGCGGTGGACGGGCTTGTCGGCAACGCCTACGAGATGGAGTATGATTGAGTCGTAGGCAGGATCGTCATGGTGCTTGTGCCGGAACCAGTCTGACGCTTTCAGATGGATCTCTATGTTCCCGGCCCAGAGGATGCCGTCTATTTTGATACGTGCGTTTGAGAAGTCGGGGCCGGCGTCAGTGTTATGGAGTCCCGGACTGACCACCCTGACGCTGCGGCCGTCGGTAAGCGTGAATTCGCGTCCCAACGCGCCGGTGCGCCATAGATATTGATACATCATCTCCATTCGGGTGGACGTCTGCCGGAACTGAAAGGGCAGGGACAGAGAGCGAACCACCATCCCTGCGTTCCGGGATCAATGTTTTGCAGAGCGGCGTCTGATTCCGGTGGCGGATTCTATGCCGTCTGATATGTGGTCGAAAATTTCGTCTACTATTCCGTGTCCGTCTACCGGGATATACTTTCCCTCGTTCTGGTAGTATTCCTTGAGCGGACATGTCTGTTTATGGTAGACATCGAGCCGGTTCTTGATGGTCTCGGGATTGTCGTCGGCCCGGCCGGTCTGCTGTCCGCGCCTGATCATCCGGTCGATGAGTTCCTCTTCAGGCACTTCAAGCCCGATCACGGCGTGAAGATCCGAACCACGCTTCTGAAGAAGTTTCTTGAGCGATTCTGCCTGTGGCACCGTGCGGGGATAGCCGTCGAAGACGACTCCATTTTTCTCGGCGGCATGCTTGTCGAGTACATCCTCGAGGATGCGTGTCATCAGTTCGTCGGGAATGAGCTGGCCTTTTGAGATATAACTGTCGGCCACTTTCCCGAGTTCGGTGCCCCGTGCGATATGGTCGCGGAGCAATTCTCCTGTAGATATGTGGTAAAGCCCGTATTGGTCTATTAATTTGGCGCTTTGGGTGCCTTTGCCGCTTCCCGGCGCGCCGAAAATGACAAGATTCAACATGATTGATATGAATGAAAAGTCAGTGTCATCGGGTTTGGATAGATGCCCGGTCAGTCTTCTGAATTGACGTAAATGTCCCTGAGATTGCGCACTTTCCCGTCGAGGTCAAGTCCGTAGCCGATTATGAATTTCGGAGGGATGGAAAAAGCCACATAGTCGGGCACGAAGCCGGTCTTGGTGCTTGCCGGTTTATGGAGCAGGGTGGCGAAGCGGACTGATGCGGGATTTTTCGCCTTAAGGTCGGCGATCATGCGGTCTGCCGTGAGGCCGGTGTCCACTATGTCCTCAATGATTACAATGTCGCGTCCTTCGATATTCTCGGGGAGTCCCATCATCTGGCGCACCTTGCCGGTGGATGATGTGCCTTCGTAGGAAGCGTAGCGCACGAATGCTATCTGGGCGTCATTGATGCCGATCTCCCGGAACAGATCGGCGGCGAAGATGAAAGCTCCATTGAGAACACATAGAAACAGAGGCTGTTTTCCCTCCAGATCGCGGCGCAGTTCGGAGGCTACACGCCTGACTTGCTTCATGATTTCGTCCTCTTTGAGATACGGGACAAATTTCAGTCCGTTTACAACGAGTTTGTTTTCCATTATTTTCACTCAGAGTTCTGTTAGATGAGGAATCTGTCGGGCCCGGAGAGGGACACGGGCCGCGGTCTGGGTGCCGCTGCGCTGGTCAAGTCTGGGTCTGGCATATTTGGGGACAAAGATAGCAAAAAATCCATTATTTGCCAACGCCCGCTGGAATTTTAACATCGTGGAGTGCAAATGCCGGAGTGCAAGTGCCGGAGACTTTAGGGAAGGATCAGAGCCGGCGCAGGCGTTCGGCCGCGTCGGGAAATCTCGCTTCAAAGTCCTTGCGGGTGCGTTTCCAGCGGCGGTGGCTCCATAGCCAGAACTGCGGGGATCTGCGTATCGATTCCTCGAGCAGCCGGAAATATTCCCGGGTGAGGAAAAATTTCTCGCATGAGGACGCGTGGCTGGTCAGCCTGATGAATTTTCCGGTGTAGTAGCCTCTTCCGGGGCGGCTCATGTCGAGATAAAACACCTCTGAGTCGAGCATCCGGGCTATGCGTTCGGGACCGGAATAGACCGGAGTGTCGTGGTTCAGGAAATCGACCCAGCAATGGATCCCGTTGTAGCCCGGCACCTGGTCGGCTATGTAGCCGACTATGGATCTCTCCCCGGAGCGTCTCCACCGTGTGATGGCTTTCAGCGTGTCGTGGAGGCGTACCGATACGGCGCCCCATCGTCCGCGTATGCGCAGGAACAGTCTGTCGGCGGCCCGGTTTTCCAAAGGATGGTATATCTGGCCGCCGATCGCGTCGGGAGTGAAGTGCAATGGAAGTGAGCTGACCCATTCCCAGTTGCAGAAATGGCCGAGATAGAGAGTTACATCGCGTCCTTCGCGGAGAGCCTTGTCGGCCTCTTCGATTCCCTCGAAGCGCATGCGGCGTTCCATCTGGCGTCTGCTCATCGTGGTCAGTTTGATTGTTTCGACCAGATAGTCGGTAAGGAACCTGTAGAATTTCCTGGTTATGGAGCGTATCTCTTTCTCCGTTTTCTCCGGGAACGAGCTGCGGAGATTGGATCCGACCACCTTGCGCCTGTAACGCACGCAGCTATGGAGAATCCACGCCAGTACGTCGGAAATGAGATACAGGATTCTCAACGGTAGGAGCGAAAACAGGAAGAAGATGCCCAGCAGAACGGCATATTGTATGGAATCGACTGATAGTTTTTTCATCTTTCCGGAACAAGCTCTTGATTGAAGTTTATTGTCAGCCGGCAAGCGGAATCTCGATGCGGAATGTGGTGCCATGACCCAGTTCGGATTCCTTCACGAAAATCCTGCCCCGATGGTAGTCCTCGATTATGCGTTTGACCAGAGTCAGTCCGAGTCCCCAGCCGCGTTTCTTGGTTGTGAATCCCGGATTGAAGACGTTCTTGAAGTTTTTGCGTGCTATCCCTTTGCCGGTGTCTTTCACTTCGATGAATGCGCGGTCTTTATCGGCGCCGGTGGTTATCCTGATCTCCCCGGCTCCGTCCATGGCATCCACGGCGTTTTTGGTGAGGTTTTCCATCACCCATTCAAATAGCGACGAGGAGAGCATCACGGCGTGGTCGTCGGTTGAAAGATCAAGTGTGATCTTGATTTTCCCGCCGACGCGGCTGCTCATGTATTGCAGGGCCTGATCCACTGTCTCGTTCAGGTATTCGAGCTGGAGTTCGGGGCGTGAGCCGATCTTTGAGAATCGCTGGGCTATGGTCGACAGCCGCTTGACATCTTTGTCGATCTCGCCTACGATCTCCGGGTCTGTGCCTGACGCCTCAAGAAACTGGGTCCATGCCATTAGCGACGATATGGGCGTCCCCAGCTGGTGGGCTGTCTCTTTGGAAAGTCCGGCCCATACGCGGTTTTGCTCCGCCCGTTTGGTATACAGCACGGCCACATATATGATTATGGCGAGGATGATCATCACCACAAGCTGTATGTACGGATAGAGCGAGAGCCTGCGGAGCAGGATAGAGTCTTCGTAATAGATATATTGATGGGAGCCGCCGAATGTCTCCACCTCTATGAAGTGCGGGTTGGTGCGGGCCAGTGTGCTGAGGCCTTTTGATCCGGCGGCGTCGCGCAGCCGTCCGTTCAGGAAATTCCGGTTCTTCTCCGAGAGATCTGAGAATATGTATTTCTCACGGTCGTTTTTGTCAGGCAGATTGAAGTTGCGGTATTCGAGAATATTGAAGGCGGAGTCTGTAACGAGTACGGGGATGGAGTTGTTCTGGCTTATTATGGAAAGCAGAAACTCTATGTCGGCGTCGATGTCGGCCGTGGCGAGACGCTCGGTCGATTTTGCCCAGATGTCCATGCGCTCTTTCTCCTGCTGGGCCAGCTGTTTGACAAGATTGTTTGAGACGATGAGGAATATGATCACCGCGATGATGGAGATCACGATGAAGAGCAGTTTTCCGGTTCGCTGACGATCGTAGAAGGAAGACATGGGAGATCAGGACTTGTTTTGTCTGTTGATGTCGTCGAGGATGAATCTGGCCACGGAGTCGTCGGTGTTGGGTCCGATCACTATGTCGGCCACTGCTCTGACCTCATCCACACAGTTGGCCACAGCTACAGCGAGATCTGCGGATTTAAGCATGGGAATGTCGTTGATGTTGTCTCCGAAAGCTACGATTCTGGTAGCCCCTGTGCGTTCGGCCAAAGTCTTGACTCCTCTGGATTTGGTGGATTCTTTGGCGAAGACCTCGGCCACGGCAGTCTCCGGGCCGTATATGTCGTGATAGCATAGAGCCGAACAGTCTGTCTCCAGCTTCACTGCCTCATGCGCCTCAAAGGCTCTTTCCGTGGGGCGGACGCCGTAGAAGAGAACCACGTTGTCGAGGTTGCCGGGCAGCGTTGATTCACCGTCGGCGGGGATGTGGAATGTCTTGAACGGACTGTCGGCCCGTTGCTCCATGAATTCATGCTCCTGTTCCGACAGCGGGCCTACATGATAGATGTGAAGATGATTGTCCCGCAGGGTGTAGATGAACGAGGAGAAACGGATGCGCCTGTAGATCCCGATTATCCGCTCCACATCCCGGGCAGGGATAAAGTTGGTGTGTTCATACATTCCGGTGGATGCATCCCAGAGTGTGGCGCCTGTCATGACCACCATAGGAAGCTTCGTCCTGACTCCGGCAAGGAGCGAACTGACAGTGGCGGGGGTTCTGGCGGTGGCTACCGAAAAGGATGCGCCGGCCGCTATGGCTTCATTTAGCATGGCCTGGCTTCCATTGCTTACGCGCGAATCGTCGCCGAGCAGCGTGCCGTCAAGATCTGTGATATATAAAGTCTTTTCTTTCAATTCTGTTCGGTTTTGTATGCGGGTTTTCAGAGTGTGTTTGAATTTAAATACACTCTCACACTTCTTCCCACTCTGCATCGCTGACCTGGCTTTCCATGCGGACAGAGGTCTGATGCTTTTTCGTAGCGCCGGGGTTGATGGACCGGTCTGAAGAATATTCCACGGTCTCGGTAAATTCCACATCCTCGGCATATTCTTTCGGAATTATGGGTCCGTCGGTATGCTGACGTCTGTGGCGGTCTCTTTTCTGATAACCTTGCTCATTCTGTCTGCCTGAGCGTGTGCGGCTGTTCTTCCGGCTGTTGTCGCGCGGAGGCATTCCGGCAGCCTTGCGCACATAATTTTCCATGCGCCGCATCATCCAGCGCTGGATCGCAGGCTGCAGCCATCGCATTATTCGAGGCCAGAGAAGGAAAATCAGTATGATGGAGAGAAGTATAACGACTCCTGTCATTTGGTTGGATATGAAATTTATTAAAAATGCTTTTGACCGTCCCCTGACGGGGCGTGTGTGATCTCAGCAATGCAAACAGCGTGCCAACAAATCAGCTCCTGCGTGTGAATGGGAAAAACGACAATGCCACGTAGAACACGATGAGCCAGAACAGTCCTCCGGTTTTCATGGATCCCACAAAGACCACCGCGGCGCCGGCGAGAATCCATCTGGCCTCGTTCCCTTTCCATCCCAGACTTTTGAGTTTCAATGAGAAAATCGGAAGCGGGGATATCATAAGCCAGCATTCCGCCAGAAGTACAGGCACGAACAGAACCGGCTCAAGTAGTATCTCTGCTCCGGCCGCGGCGAGGGCTGTGTAGCCGATCCAGAAAATGGCGTTGGCCGGTATCGGAAGCCCGATGAACGATGTGGTCTGGCGTGTGTCGATGTTGAACTTGGCAAGTCTGACCACTCCGGCCACCGGAATCAGCAACGCGAGCCACGCTGCCCACGGAGCAGGTGATGAGGCCGACAGGAGATGGTAGACTATCATGGCCGGCGCCACACCGAAGCTGACGGCATCGCAAAGCGAGTCGAGCTGCTTGCCGAGTTCCGAATATGCCTTGAGTAGACGTGCGGCCATGCCGTCGCAAAAATCCGCCACGGCCGCTATGCCGATGAAAATGTAGGCCCATTGCATCCCGGAGAGTCCTCCGGCGTGGCATCCGGGACTGGATGCGAAGATTATCGCCATGCATCCCGACAGGATGTTGAGGCATGTGATCGTGTTCGGTATCTGGCTTATGAAAGGATTCATTGTCTGGGGGTTGGTTTCGGTAGATGTTTCTGGGACACGCGGACGGGAAGTCCGGCAATATATTCAACCGCTGCCGATGTCCGGTGGTTCGGGAGGGAATGGCCGGATCAGATCTTTTTCCCCTCTCTGAGACGGGCGATCGGGGTTACGCCGCCGGTTGTGATGTCTCCGATGTTGAGAAGAATCTCTGCGTCGAGGGGGAGATAGATGTCTACCCGCGATCCGAATTTTATGAAGCCCAGATGGTCGTCGATGTCTGCGCGTTGTCCTTTGCGGGCGTATGTCACGATGCGTCGGGCCATGGCTCCGGCTATCTGGCGGACAGTGATACGCTGTCCGTTGTCGCACAGGATCCCTATCGTGGAGCGTTCGTTCTCAGTGCTTGATTTGGGAAGATAGGCCGACAGGAAGCGTCCGCGGTGATGGCGGATATATTCCACTGTACCGTCTACAGGAAACCAGTTGGCGTGGACATTCAGCGGCGACATGAACACAGAGAACATTATTGCCGGGCCTTTCAGATATTCCTGCTCCTCTACCCGCTCGATAGCCACTACGCGCCCGTCTACGGAACTCGCCACGTATCCGTCGCGTGAGCCTTTGTATTCCCTGCGTGGACAGCGGAAGAAGTTGAACACAAAAGAGTAGGTGAGAGCAGAGATTCCTGTGCATAGAACCGGAATCAGATAGGGGGGCATGAAAAGCCATACCGGGACATTGATCGCCGCCAGCATGACGAAAAGCAGGATGAGTATGTTAGTTCCTTCCCTGTGTATTCTCATTATAGGCAGCAGGCATTCCCTCGGGCAAACACGGTAGCGGTTTGCTTTCGGGAATGCTTGCAGATGCAAAATTAGAAAAAAAATGCCATCCGGCCAAAATAGTTTGAAAAAAGACCCGGTTTCAGGATTGATGGTCAGTCGGTCGGCTGTCCGGTGGCTTTGAGAAAACGTTCCACCACGAGATAGTTTATGATTGTCTCGCGTTTCCGGTTATCGAACTGGGCCGCCCATTCCCTCGATGCCCTGGATATGGCTTCCGCTTCTTCGGGATGGGTTATGTAATGGTTAAGTTTCTCTTCCACGTCTGAGAAATCGGGCTTTATCTCTATGTAGTGTACTCCGGGGATCATCCGTGAGTGCATCAGCCAGCTTTCCGCAGTGGGGCGTGTCATGACGGGGACACAGTTGGAGGCCATGATCCATTGTAGAGACGATGCGACATCGTTGCCCTCGATGGCGAGTATGAACTGATAGTCGAAGTGGTCGGTGAGCTTTACCATCGGCGCGAACCATCTGGACCGGTTTTTGACCGTGGTGTCGCCCAGGTCGCATAAAGGGCTGTCGGCCCATTTCTCGAAAAATTCCACGCGCCTCGGTTTGCCGTCTATCTCGCCCCGGAAGAAGAGCAGTGGCTTCTTGTCTTTGAAGTCCACCGGATCCACCGGGTGGCAGAAGTGTCTGCGCCAGTTGATCTTGATCAGGGCGCAGTTACGGCTTTTGTCATCGAGCCTTCTGGCTTTCATCAGTTTAGGGGTCTCAGGATTCTCCCATATATCGGTCGTTACATAATCCACAAGCGCGTTCCCCGGAAATGACTTTATCCATCGGCCGATGTCGAAATAGTATCTGCTTCTTGTGCCTTTCTTTTTGAAATCGGCTATTCTTTTTGCTGTGTCTCCTAATTCGACATGGGGCTTCAGCTGGCAATAGAAATCGAGCCTGTCGCGTATAATGTCCGCGTCAGGACGCCGTTCCCATCCGCGGATGGCGAGCTTGCGCTGCATTTTCCTTATGGAGGCAGGGAGAGCCATGCGCCAGAACCCGACCATGTAATATAAAAGATTGTTGGCGCGCCCTTCCCGGCGCCTTTTCCCGTTTTTTTTCATGAGATGGACTGATACAGGTTCTGTGCTGTCGGATGTAATGGCTATGAAAAGAAAAGAGGACGCATCGGGAATGAAGCGTCCTCCAAGCTCTGTCGGGGTGAGGCGACTCGAACGCCCGACCTCTACGTCCCGAACGTAGCGCGCTAACCAACTGTGCTACACCCCGAGAGCCGTTAAGCGACTGCAAAATTACATAAAATTTCTATTCTGGCAAAATTTTGAGCCTGTTTTTTGAAAAATTACATTTTTGCCTCGTGCGGATCTGCATGTAATCTTATCGATCGCCTCCTTTTCTTATGGGACATATCTATATGTGAAACGGGGATCGGTTGGCTTGCAAACCACCGGCCCCCGTATTTTCAAGGTGTGAGGTATCTGTGTTTAAGTAACTTTTTAAAATTAGTTGTAATTTAAAATTTTTATTAGCAACCCTATGGGCTTATATCATCTTATTTGTCTTTTCGGTATATTTCAAATTCTCAATCAGTCGTTTAGCCCGCTAAACTCCTTCTTTCAAATTTGAAATATCCTCAAAAATCCGGCATAATCTGATATAAGCTAATTTTAAAGAGTTACTTATCAGCGTTTCTTGCCCTGCTGTTTCTGCTGTTCGCGGAGCATCTGCTGCTGCTGGCGCTGCATCTCCTCAAGACGGGCCATGAATCCGGATTTCTTTTTCGGTTTCTTGGCGTTCTCAGCCATCTTGCGCCTTACGTCCTCCTCCTTAACCGCATAGCGGAAAGCGTAGGTCTGGATGATGGTGATCAGAAGGGAAAGGAAGTAGTAATAGGAGAGTCCGGCCGCGTAGTTGTTGAAGAATATCATGAAGAACACAGGCATCAGATACATCATCCATTTCATGCCGGGCATCTGGCCGGGCTGGTTCTGCATGTTGATGTATGTGTATATGATATTGACCACTGTCATCAGCAGGCAGAACAATGAGATATGGTTGCCGAAATATTCCGTTACCAGCGGGATGTTGCCGCTCCATGAGATTATGGCGTCGGGAGCGGAGAGGTCATGCACCCAGAGGAAGCTTTCCCCGCGGAGTTCTATGCAAGAGGGGAAGAAAGAGAACATGGCGAAGAGGATAGGCATCTGGAGCAGCATCGGCAGGCATCCCGACATGGGGCTCGCGCCGGCCTTGCTGTAGAGAGCCATTGTTTTCTGCTGGCGGACCATTGCGTTTTCCTGACCGGGATATTTGTCGTTTATGGCTTTGATGTCCGGTGCGAGTACGCGCATCTTCGCCTGGCTCTTGTAGCTCTTTATGGTCAGCGGGAAAAGCACAAGCTTGATGAAAAGGGTCAGGATGAGGATGATTATTCCATAGTTGGAGATCCATGATCCCAGAAGGGTGAAGATCGGGATTATTATGCCGGTGTTGATCCAGCGGAAAAGGCTCCATCCCAGAGGGATCAGGCGTGTGAGCGAGAGATCCTCGTCAGTGTCGGCCTTTTTGTCGATCGCGGAAAGCAGGGGATAGAGGTTCGGGCCGATGAAATAGTCGAAACTTACTGGATTCTCGGAACTCCAGTCGTAGTCGTTGACCACGGCTTCTGTAGAGAGATCCTTGAGATAGTCGGATCCTTTGAGTATCTTGGAATCGAAGTCGGCCGTGTTGAACGGGCGCTTCGAGATCAGGACAGAGGAGAAGAACTGGTTTTTGAACGCGATCCATCTGATTTTTGCCTGACGCTCCTCCGAGTCGTTTTTCGATTCCGAAAGATTTTCCACGGATCCGCCGGCAAACTTATAGTATAGTCCGGAGTTGCGTTCCTCGAACATGCGTCCTTTCTCCTGGCGCTTGATCATCTGCCGCCAGTCAACACGGAGATTGCGGTTGTTGCTCTGCACGATCTGAGCCATGTTGCGCTGCACAATGCGCATCTTTATCAGATAGCTGTCGCCTTTGGGAAGGGTGTATTCTATTCCCCAGTAAGCGTCCGGAGCCATCTGCAGAGCCATAAGCACGGTCGAGTCGTTCAGTTTCCGGGGAGTGAAATAAAGATCGCGTGTGGAGATCTCCTGAGGAAGCGGGAGTCCGAACGAGAGTACATTGGTCGTGTCCTGGAATATGACTACTTTCTCCTTGCGTTTTTCTGTCTCTACGGCGGAATACTCGGTGTCATATTTCTTAAGTTCGGCGCGCGTTATTGATCCGCTTTTTGAACTGATGCGGAGGGAAAGCACGTCGTTCTCAAGATTTACGGTCGAATCGGAGCCGCTGAGGAAGCGGGCGAATTTGCCATACCGTCCCATTGAGGCGCTTGTGGAGCGCAGCATGGAGATGGCGTTGCGTTGTTCGGCCGCTGTCATCTTTGTCAGGTCGGCGGCTTCGATGTCGGCATAGCTGATCTGGCGTCCGCCAACCTCCACTGTGCCGTAGATGCTGTCGCCGCGAAGGGTGAGGTGCAGCCCGTTTTCGTTGATGCTTGTTACGCGTGTGTTGTCTTCGAGGATCTGGGCTGATCCGTTCTCTGCTATGTTGGATGCGAGCCATTCACGCTCCGTAATGGTCAGGGAGTCGGTTCCTGTCGCGGCTGCCTGCGCGGCGGGGACTTCCGTGGAATTTCCGTCATTGGCGGCTGTGGTTTCGTTTTTGGGCTGGAGCCACATGAAAGCGAAGAACACGGCGGCCATCAGCAGAAGCCCGTAGATTGTGTTTTTGTCCATCTGTAGCGGTGGGTGTCGGGGTTATTTTGGGTTTTTGGAATCTCTGTAGCTGGACGCGGCTTTGATGAAAGATATGAAGAGAGGGTTGGGGTGGAGAACGGTCGACTGGTATTCGGGATGGTATTGTGTGCCGATGAACCAGCGCTTGCCGGGGATCTCGACCACTTCCACAAGCCCTGTGCCTGGATTGGTGCCGACGCATTGCATCCCCGCCTCCTCGAATTTCTGCCGGTAGTCGTCGTTGAACTCGAAGCGGTGGCGGTGTCTTTCGCTGACCCTTGTGGATCCGTAGGCTTCTGCCACGAGCGATCCTTCGCGCAGATCGCAGTCGTAGGCTCCAAGACGCATTGTCCCTCCGAGATTGGAGATGCTTTTCTGCTCCTCCATCAGGTCGATGACGTTGTGGGGGGTCTTGGTGTCGATCTCGGTGGAATTGGCCTCGGCCAGACCGAGTACATTGCGCGCGAATTCAATCACCATGCATTGCATCCCGAGACAGATGCCGAATGTGGGCACGTCGTTTTCACGCGCCCACTTGATGGCGTGGAACTTCCCTTCTATTCCGCGTTGGCCGAATCCCGGGGCGATCACGATGCCGTCGAGTCCACCGAGTTCGTCGGCTGCGTTTTCCTCGGAGAGCTTTTCTGAATTGATGTAGCTCAGAACCAGCTTGCGGTCGCAGTGGATCGCGGCCTGGCTTAAAGACTCGTTGATAGATTTATAGGCGTCCTGAAGCTGCACGTATTTGCCGACGAGCCCTATGCGCACCTCTTTCGTGGCTGTGGAGAGTTTGTGGAGGAAGTCGTTCCAGGCCGACAGATCCGGCTCTCCCTGAGCCTCGACATCCATCTTGCGCAGCACGATTTCGTCGAGATGCTGCTCGTGCATCATGAGCGGAACCTGATATATGGTGGGGGCGTCGAGACTCTGGATCACGGCGTCGGGCTCTACATTGCAGAACTGGGCCACTTTCCTGCGCATTCCCGCCGGCACATCCTTCTCTGTGCGGAGAACCAGGATGTCGGGCTGGATTCCTACCTGCTGCAGCAGTTTGACGGAATGCTGGGTCGGTTTGGTCTTCAGTTCCTTCGCCGCTTTCAGATATGGGACGTATGTGAGATGGATGCAGAGCGCGTTGCGTCCGAGTTCCCAGCGCAATTGCCTTACTGCCTCAAGATATGGAGTAGACTCGATGTCGCCGACGGTGCCTCCGATCTCGGTTATGACGAAATCGAATTTTCCGGTGTTGCCGAGTATCTTGACATTGCGCTTGATCTCGTCAGTGATGTGGGGTATGATCTGGACTGTCTTGCCGAGATAGTCTCCGCGGCGTTCCTTGTCGATGACCGACTGGTAGATCCGTCCGGTCGTAACATTGTTGGCGCGGGTGGTCTGCGTGTTGGTGAACCGTTCGTAGTGTCCCAGGTCGAGGTCGGCTTCATGTCCGTCTACCGTTACGTAGCATTCCCCATGCTCATAGGGATTGAGTGTGCCCGGATCGATGTTGATATACGGGTCGAACTTCTGGATTGTTACGCGATAGCCTCGCGATAGAAGCAGCCGTGCGAGCGAGGAGGATATGATCCCTTTGCCGAGCGACGAGACTACTCCGCCTGTTACGAAAATATATTTGGTCTCCACTTTCTTAAGAGTGCGTTAAAAAATGATGCGGTTAGAGATAGTTCGGAATCATTGCGCGGATAGCGCGCTTGATTTCAAAATGCAAAATTAGTGAAAATTCCGCTACTTGCCAAATCGCATTGCGGCGCGCTCACCCGGTGGGCTGGCGGCGGGGATAATGGGTTGCAGGATGGCCCGTAGCCGGCGCCCGGTGTAGTTTCAGTTGAAGCTTCGATTGATTTCTGAAGATTTTTCCGTACTTTTGCAGTTGCAAACCATACAGACAACCGATGAATCGCCATAACCGACATAAATTCAATTCTCCTGACCGTGTGTCCTCCATCGTGAATGACTCCTCCGAGGCTATGCCTCTGATGGAGTTCCTGATCCCGCGCTGTCCTGATTCCAGACGATCTGACATAAAAGGTTGGCTGAAGCACGGACAGATCAAACTTGACGGCAACGTTACGTCCCAGTTCGATGCCGCAGTGGCGCCGGGAACTGTGGTGGAGATCAACCATACGCGCTCGTGGCCGGTGTTCCGCCATCAGAGGATGCAGATTGTATATGAAGATGACGATATAATCGTGGTCAACAAGGGCTACGGATTGCTCTCCGTGGGGACCGGAAGCATGAAGAAGGAGGAGACGGCCTACGGCATCCTTAAGGATTACGTGAAAAGTGTGGATCCGTCGAACAAGATTTTCGTTGTCCACCGTCTTGACCGGGGCACCTCGGGCCTGATGATGTTCGCAAAGTCGCCGGAGGCGCAGATGGCTATGCAGCATAACTGGAACAATATGGTTCTCGACAGGCGTTATGTAGCGGTGCTTGAGGGAGTGGTCGAGACCGACGGAGGAGTGGTGCGCAGCCGTCTCGGGGAGACCTCGCAGTTTGAGGTCTATTCGACATCGGCCGATGAGGGGGATGGAAAACTGGCCGTAACCCGCTATTCGGTGTTGAAAAGGGGGCGTGGATTCACGCTCGCGGAATTCTCTCTCGACACCGGACGTAAGAACCAGATACGCGTACATGCCGCCCGCGAACTCGGACATCCGATTGTGGGCGACCGTAAATACGGGGCCAAGTCAAGCCCGATCAACAGAATAGCGCTTCACGCACGCAGTCTGCGCTTTGCCCATCCGGTTACACGTAAGCTGATGGATTTTGAACTTCCGGTGCCTCAGAAGTTTCTCGCGTTGCTAAGATAACCTTGCGCCGCCCGGATGCGGCGCAGCAGATTGAATAAAAGAATGGAAAATTTGAATATACCGCCTATGCCAGGCAGTGGTGCCGGCAGGAGGGAAACGGATCCGGTGAGCCGGATAGCCAGTCTGCTTTCGTGGATTCTGGTTCCCCTGATGATGCCGGTCTACGCCACGATGCTGCTGTTCGGCCTCTCGCCTCTCGCCGCGGCTCCGTTCGGCACAAAGACCGTCGTGACGCTGATAATACTGGCGATCAACGTGGCTCTGCCGATGATGCTCGTCTATCTGCTGAAGCTTTTCGGAATAGTGCGCGATGTGGGGCTGAACGAACGCAAGGAGAGGCTGATTCCATATATAATCACGATGGTGGCTCTCTCAGGCTCCGCATGGTTTATGGCCTCGAAAGGAGCGCCGCTGTGGATAGTGATGTTCTATGCCGGAGGAGCCGCCGCCGCTTTTGTGAATTTTGTGGTCAACTTCCGGTGGAAGATAAGCGCCCATGCTGCCGGAATCGCTGGAGTGGTGGCGATGCTTGTCAGGATGAGGATGGAGTGGCTCCCTTCAGATGGTATATTTGTCTGGACCATTGTATGGGTGCTTCTTGCCGGGATTCTCGGAAGTGCGCGTGTGTGGCTCGGACGCCACACGGCATGGCAGGTTCTCGCCGGATATGCCGTCGGTTTCCTCGGCGTTTATCTGCTCACCATGCTATGACCCATTGAGGCGACTGATCAAGATAATTCTGTAAAAAAAATAACAATCATATATCCGCCACATGAAACCAATAGTAAGCATCATCATGGGCAGCACCTCGGATCTTCCGGTGATGGAGAAAGCTGCCGATTTTTTTGAGTCAACGGAAATCCCGTTCGAGGTTCTTGCCCTATCCGCCCATCGCACACCGCATGAAGTGGAGCAGTTCGCCTCCACGGCCAAGGAGCGCGGGATCAAAGTGATCATAGCTGCGGCGGGGATGGCCGCTCATCTCGGAGGAGTGATAGCCTCCCTGACCACATTGCCCGTGATCGGTGTCCCTATCAGATCTTCTTTCGACGGACTCGACTCGTTGCTGGCGATCGTCCAGATGCCTCCGGGTATACCGGTGGCGACGGTCGGTGTGAACGGAGCGCTCAACGCGGCCATTCTCGCAGCAGAGATACTTGCGCTCGGCGACAGCGACATAGACCGCCGGGTGGCTGAATACAAGGCTTCACTCACCGACAAGATTGTGAAGGCGAATGCGGAACTCGACAAGCTTTCCTATAAATTCAAGTGCTGAAAGCGCATGAGCAGATATAATCTCAGGCGACGTCCCACGAGGGAAGTCTCTGTAGGGGGAGTCGGGATCGGAGGTGGAAATCCTGTCCGCCTCCAGTCAATGACCAACACCGACACGCTCGACACGCGGGCGAGTGCCGGTCAGGCCGTGCGCATAGCGGAGGCGGGGGGTGAGCTTGTGCGTCTTACCACACAGGGGAAAAAACAGGCCGCCGCGCTGGAGGAGGTGCGTGCCATTCTCGATGCGCACGGTTGCCGTCTGCCGCTTGTGGCCGATGTGCATTTCAATCCGGATGCAGCGCTTGTGGCCGCGTCAGTCTGCGAGAAAGTGCGCATAAACCCGGGTAATTTTGTAGATGCCGCCCGCACTTTCCAGAAGCTTGAGTTCACCGATGAGGAATACGCCGCCGAGATCAGCCGCATCCGCGAGGCTCTTATGCCATTGCTGTCTGTCTGCCGTAGCCATTCCACAGCGCTTCGTCTCGGTGTGAACCACGGTTCGTTGTCAGACAGGATAATGAGCCGCTATGGAGACACTCCGGCCGGAATGGTTGAGTCTGTGGTGGAGTTTCTGCGGATATGCAGAAAAGAGGATTTCAATGATATAGTCATCTCCATCAAGGCGTCCAACACTCAGGTGATGGTGGAGACCGTGAGGCTGCTTGTAGAGGTGATGGAGAAGGAGGGGATGGACTATCCGGTGCATCTCGGCGTTACTGAGGCCGGCGACGGAGAAGACGGCCGCATCAAAAGCGCGGTCGGCATAGCCACGCTTCTTAACGAGGGGATAGGAGACACCATACGGGTGTCGCTTTCCGAAGCCCCGGAGGCAGAGATTCCCGTGGCGCGTATGCTCCGGGACTATATATGCGGACGGGAAGGACACGAGCCGATCGAGGAGCCGGCCGTGGCGGTGGATATGGACTCCCGTGGCCGTTCGGTAGCGATGCCGGTGGACGCTGACGTGAATGGGCCGTTGCTCGCAGGGTTCGACTTCTCTATGGAGGGGCAGGCGTGGCACCGGGCCGATGCCTCCGCCCGACCGGAAGTCTATGGCGATACGCTCCCGGTGGTGCTGACTTCGTCGCATCTGAATCCTCCGGGAGAAGTGATGAGCTGGATCGACCGCTTCCAGCTTTCCGGTGCGGAAAATCCTGTTGTGGTCAGTCTCTCTTACACTGATACGGATCCGGAGATTGTGGCCGTAAAGGCCGCCGCCGACTTTGGCCCGTTGCTTCTTAATGGATATTGTTCAGCGATAGAGATAAAGTCTCCGCTGCCATCCGAAGCAGAGGAGCGGATTGGCCTGGCTATATTTCAGGCTTCTCGTCTGAGATTCTCCAAGCCCGAATATATCGCGTGTCCGGGATGCGGGCGCACGTTGTTCGATCTTCAGGCGACACTTCAGGAGGTGAAGCAGGCCACATCCCACCTGAAAGGGTTGAAAATCGGGGTGATGGGCTGCATAGTCAATGGTCCCGGGGAGATGGCCGATGCGGATTACGGCTATGTGGGTGCTGGACGCGGCAGAGTGAGCATCTATCGCGGCAAGGAGCTTATACATAAGAATATACTCCGGGAGGAAGCTCTCGGTGCGATGATCTCGCTGATAAAGGCCGACGGGCGCTGGCATGACCCCGTGGAGGAATGACGCGCCATTGCCGTCTCGTAGAAAATATATAACTTTGCATCCGCAAAAAAAATCAAACAGTGCAATACGCTATGATTAGACAAATTTCCATGAAACTGTTGATGGTCGTTATGCTTGTTGCTTTTTCCAGCCCGGCATACGCCCAGTTCAACATCAAAAAAGCTATCGGAGGTGCGGCAAAAGCCGCCAAGGCAGTTACTCTGACCGATGAGCAGATGGCTGCGTATGTCAAGGAATCGGTCGACTGGATGGATACCCACAATCCGGTTCTTCCAGACAATGACCCTTACACACAGCGGTTGAAGAAACTTACGGCCGGCATCACAGAAGCGGATGGAATTCCATTGAATTTCAAAGTCTACAATGTGATCGACGTCAATGCATTCGCTTGTCCGGACGGAAGTGTGCGCGTTTTCGCCGCCCTGATGGATCTTATGAATGACGACGAGCTTCTCGGCGTGATCGGTCATGAGATCGGCCATGTACTGAAACATCATTCCAAAAAAGCGTTCCGCACGCAGCTGCTGACCGGAGCGCTCAGAGACGGACTCTCGTCCGCCGGTGGAACGGTTGCGGCATTGTCCGATTCCCAGCTCGGCACTCTCGGCGAATCGCTCGTGAATGCGAAATTCTCCCAGAAGCAGGAAAAGGAAGCTGATGACTGCGGCTATGATTTCCTCGTCAAGAACGGCAAGAATCCCTGGGGGATAGTGATGTCTTTCGAGAAGCTACAGTCTCTTGAGGGCAACAGCGGCACCAAGGCCAGCGCTATAAGCAAAATGTTCTCTTCGCATCCCGAGACCAAATCGCGCATAGAGAATCTCTCCAAGCGTTGCCAGAAAGACGGCTATGTCCGCCCCGAGACAAAATAATAAGAAACGCTGACTTACAGCGATAATTTACAATTTATACGGACCGGGTCCTGCCTCAGGATCCGGTCTGTATTTTCACCAATGAAGTGTAATTATTGTCTTTGATTTTTATTTTCTGTGGTTACAACTCCATTATC
Source organism: uncultured Muribaculaceae bacterium (assembly GCA_910589425.1). Classification (GTDB taxonomy): domain Bacteria; phylum Bacteroidota; class Bacteroidia; order Bacteroidales; family Muribaculaceae; genus Lepagella. Next base: position 23,062 of record CAJUSZ010000025.1, read on the forward strand.
GGGATTTTTTATTGCACTGGAATCTGACGGACTTTCTTTGTGGAGTATTATTTCTTTCTGATTTTTAGTATCCATCAGATGCTTGCTTATCCGGTCATAAACAGTCGATATATCTTCTTTGCTCATAGTTTTTTCGGAGCAGCCTTGCCAGATGCTTATACTACCCAATATAATCGTGATGCCTAAACTAAGCCATCCCAGACGGGAACTCAGTTTATTTGAATCGTTGATTTTAGTAGCCAATCCATTATTATCGGAAGCGATGTTCCTTATTTCTCCAGCAAGTACTTTTATCTCTGACTGTAAATCTGAATGTCTGTGAATATTACTCAGATAGAAAGCTGATTGAACTTTGGCGTTGATTCTGTCAAGACTTTCTTTGGTATTATATATATTATGAGCCAGTTCATGTAACTCTTCATTAGGAATTGATGTGCATGAACCTTTTTTTGAGGATGCGGACTTCGCAATTGGTTGCAGGGTGCAGGATCTGTTCCATTTTGAATTTAGCAGTGAAGAATAGAACGTGAATTGACCTAATAGATCCTGGCATCTGCCTAAAAAAGCTGCTAAGGAAATTCTATATTCAACAGCGTCCTGTTCATTATCAGGTCTGTAATCAAAATTAAGTTCTTTTGATTCGTCCAACAGAAATTCTGCCTCGACAGAGACCATATCGGATATTTGGTGAAGATAGAATGTAATAGCCTCGCCATCATACTTCTTCAGATTACATTTCTGTCGGTCATAGGAATAGAACCCCTTTTTCAACCCTCCTGATTTGGTATGATAAAGGTGGGTATGAAAATGACCTTTTATTTGTGAATATATTTTATTGCGTAGAGGCTCATTGAATTTTGCCTCGTCAAAAACAGGTAAAGAATAACTGAAACAAATCAAGCCATTTCTACTGTATTCCACCGAACGCAATTCCACATCATATTCATAATTGTCGGAAGGTCTGGTTTGGGATGTCTCTTTGATGTGAAGCTTTATAATTACAGTAGCTGCACCGTTGTTGTGTGGAATGGATACGCTTGACCTTACCTCATACGACCACATTCCATCTGTACTTTCGTATCTATCGGAAATAGAGCCTTCGATGGATTGAGGATCATTGTGTGTGATACATGGTATCCAATACACACAATATCCCGTTTTGGCATCGGAGGAAGTCTTTGCCACTGTATGATCAGTCTACAATATTAAAAATCTTTGCTTTCTCAGCAGCGAGTTCTGTAGCCTCCCATTCGATTGCCGAGCTGTTTGTATTGGAGGATTTCCCTGACGGAGACGGCAATCTTTCTGAGATAAGGCCGAGCATGACGAAAGAGTCGTAGAAATCACCTATCAGGCTTTTGATTTCTCTGATAGTTCCGCAATTTTTTTTTATGACAAATCCTATTGCCTGTCTTCGCGTACACATAATTAATTCTTTTGTAAATACTAACGTTTTAATCTATAGAATGTTGTGTTGACAAATTATAAGATATGCCTTTATAATTCGTACAAAAATACAACAAAATATTGATTTGGACAAACTTGGAGGTGTGTTTAATACTTGGCTTTATGATGATGCCGGTGATGATTCCGGTGCTGGTGTTGTGGTGTTTCTTTGGCATGGTGGTGATGTGTGAGAGCCGGGAATGTTGTCTGCTGTTGGCGAGCAGGACTGCGGTGGAGGGCATGGATCAACCATTTTATTATATTGTCGCGTCTCCAATGTATTATAGGGTGGCAATAATATGATATACAAGACGTTTACAAAGATGATGGATATGATTATTCGACATACCGCTCCGGGAGATCTGGACGCTGTGATGGAAATATATGGGTCGGCACGACACCGGATGCGTCTGGCTGGCAATCATTCCCAATGGATCGGGGGCTATCCCTCGCGTGAGAGAATCATGGCTGATATCGATGCAAACGTCAGTTATGTAGTGGAAGCGGGAGGAGTTATAGCCGGTGTTTTCGCATTCATTCAGGGGGAGGAACCGACTTATCGCAATATAGACGGCAGATGGCCGGACGACAGGCCCTACGGCACGATCCACAGGATCGCCTCGGCCGGAATAGTCAGAGGGATAGCTGATGCGTGTCTTGAGTTCTGCCTGTCGGCCGGGGTTAATATCCGTATAGATACCCATGCCGACAATCATCCCATGCTCTCGTGGATAAGGAAAAGGGGATTTGAGCATTGCGGCATTATCCGGGTGGAGGACGGCTCCCCGCGGATTGCGTTTCAGTTGGGAGCCGCTCCCCTGTCTTAGAGTGTTTGGATTAAAAAGCAGGGGAAATCCCGGCTTTGCGCCGGCATCTCCCCGCTATCGCATTTGTTTGTTTAGGTTCTGTCTCAGAGATAGGAAAGATTGTAGGATGCGAATTCAAGGTCGTTCTTCGCACGCTGGCGCAGTGAACTGTCCATTCTTACAGCCTGCCTGAGGTTGCTCATGACCATGTTCTCATTGTTCTGGCGTGCGCCGAGAATCGCGCTGAGATAATATGTCGTGGCGTCGGGATTGGGGATGGCGGCGAGAGTGGTTCGTGCTGTGCTGTAGTCTTTAGCCAGGATCTGGGCCAGGGCGGCGTTGTTGGTCTTTGCCTGACCGAATGCGCTGAGTGCCTTGGAGGTCTCGCCCTGAGTGAGATAATAAACACCCAACGCATCTGATGCTTCCGGCAGACCGGCACCTTGTCCGATCAGTGAGGATGCTCTCGAGTACTGTCCGTTGAGCATGGCAAGCAGGCCGAGGTTCATGTCGGCTTCTTTGGACTGGGGATTGAGCGAGCGTGCCTTCTCGAAAGATGTCTCGGCGGCTTTATAGTCGCGGGCGATGTACTGGGTCATGCCGAGGTTGTTGTATGCGCGGTAGTCTGAAGGATATGTCTCGGTGGCTTTGCGGTATATCCCCATTTTCTTTGTGTTGTCGTCGGTGAGCGTGGCCACATAGAGCATTTCGTCGGCTGTGAGCTTACCCGGATCTGTGTTGAAAAGGTCTATGAGTTCCTGGTCGCTTTTGCCTATCACATTGATTGTGGCCTGCACTCTGGAATAGCGCAGCTGGGGGAGGATCTGGTCGGCAAGCTCGTTGAATACGGACGAGAGATTGCGTATCTCCTTTTCGCGCTGTTCAGGATCCTTATACATTTTGAGTACGCTGAGGATCAATTCCTTGTCCTGAATGTTGCTCTTTTCCACAAGTTGCTGGAATCCTTCCCAGTCTTCCGGTGTGAACGACGATGTGAGTTCCCCGAATTCCGTTATCTTGTCTTTTTTCAGCTGGTTCTCGAGATAGGCGGCTGTGTTCTGCTCGCGTTTTTGGGCAAGCTGCTCGTTGAACTGATAAGTGCCTTCCGGCGATGCGTAGGAATTCACTGTCAGCGCCGCGATCTCCTGATTGGGAGCTTTGCTTGCCTCTATCAGTTTCTTGTTGAGATCGATGTAGTCGGCCTTTTCTGTCTGGGATGAGCGGACATTTGCCTGATTGATGAGGAAATGGATGTCTGCGCTGTATTTTTCGGATATGACTTTCTGGAAATTGTCGGGAGCTGTGGCGGGTGTGACTGTGGCTGCGGAAGCAAGCGTGGAAGTAGCGACTACTCCATAGCCTACCTTCACACGCGGGAGGGTGTATTGTTTTCCGTTCTGATCCACATTGAAATCAAGGAAAAGTTCAGACTTCTCCATTCCCGGTTTGTAGGCCACATTGAATGGGATGTTCACGTGTCCGCCTTCTTTATAGCTGACCACCTGACCGTTGGCTCTTACATTCTCACCCTGGATCACTACTGGCTGTCCCTGTGCGTCGGCGCCGTCCCAGGCGAGGACCGGAGTCGCTGTAACTTTGGCGTTCTTCACCATGAATTTTGCAGGCAGAGTGCCGTTGACTGTGGCGGGCACATTCTCGCCTACTGTCTCAAGCGGAGTGGGGACAGTTGAGAAAAAACTGCTGTCGAAGTTGCCCTGCTTCTTGGAGCATCCGGTCAACCCGACCGCCACGACCGCCGCGAGGGCTGCGTAAGAAAGTTTGTAGGTCATTGTCTGATTATCTGTTTATTGTTGTTATTCTATTGTTTCATGATTGTCGGTGCCGGGTTCATCATTGGGTTAGCGCGGAGTGATTGTGAAGGTGATGGTGCCCCGGGTGTCGCCGGCTCCTTTTTTCGCGCTCCATCGTGCCTGGCGTGCCGCCTGCTCGCATTTGCGTCTGATAGTGGAACTTGCCGATCCTCTTGCGCTTGCCGATGTTACGGCTCCTTCCTCGTTGACGGTAATGTCGACGACCACTACGGTCTTGTTGGTTAGTTCCACGACTGGCTTCGGACATCCGAGAAATGTACGGCCGCGGGCATTGCCGCTAACCCCGACACCCGCCGCGCCTGCACCGGCGTTTGAATTGAATTTTCCGTCGGCGGCTCCATTCTTGCCGGAAAATTTACCGGCCATCCTTGAAGTGGCCTCACGTTTTTCCTCCTTTGATGCCGGCGGATCCTTGACCTTAACCGGACTGTCGTGTTTCTGGGTTATCTTTTTGCTAACCGGAGGCGCGGGTTCCGGGTTCTCGCCCTTTTCGACTGGCTGCTTCACGATCTCCTCGGCCTGTTTGGGTTCCCCGATCTCCGCAGGGGTGGCCTCGTCGGTCTCATGGGTGGACATCTCTCCGAGATCCATCAGTTCGGGATCGATGAAAAGTTCCTCGTCCGGACTGATTTCGGCTCTGGGCGGAATAGCGGCCGCATTGCGGTCAAAATTGAGCGAGCAGCAGAAGAGAATCACGAGGATCAGGGCGACGGCCAGCAATGTTGCGGCCGCTGCGATCGCTGAAGCTCTTTTTTCGATTCCGTTCATTTCTTATTTCGTGTGGTTGGAGCCGGCCACAGGCGCCTCGGCCGCTCTTGTGGCCAATACCATTTTGAGTCCATTGCGGGCGGCCATGTCTAGGATTCCGACCACATTGCCGTATTCCACTTTTTTGTCGGCGTAGAGCGCTATGGCCCGTAGCGAATCCTGGCTTTGGATCTGGGCGAGGGCTTGGCCAAGCTCTTCGCGCGAGATTTGGCGCGGATGGGAGTTGGCCGCTATTGAATCGTTGCGGTCTGCCACGAGGTAGATATTGTTGAGAGAGTCAAGATAAACTTCTGTAACCGGTTTCAGCTGGGTGGTTTCCCCGCTTTGCGGAAGGTTGATTTCCACGGCTGCGGGAAATATCAGAGTGCTTGTTACCATGAAGAATATGAGCAGCAGAAAGATGACGTCTGTCATGGACGACATCGAGAATGTAGCCAGCGGAGGAAATTGCTTTCTTAGAGCCATGATCTTGATTATGGAGTATTTGAATCAGACTGCCGGTTCGTTGAGCAGATCCATGAATGCCATGGTTTTCCCTTCGAGATCGCGCATCACTCGGTTTACTCTTGCCGTGAGATAATTATATGCGAAGAGCGCGAGGATTCCGACCACAAGGCCGGCCACAGTCGTAACGAGAGCCTGGTAAATACCGGAGGAAAGCACTGTTATGTTGGCGCTGACTCCAGCCTCGGCGAGAGAGTAGAATGCCTGGATCATGCCGGTTACGGTTCCTAGAAATCCGATCATCGGCGCTCCGGCGGCTGTTGTCGACAGCCATGTGAATCCTTTCCCAAGTGCGGCTACTTCCATGTTGCCCGTGTTCTCGATCGCGATCAGGACATCGTTCATCGGGCGTCCTATGCGGCTGATGCCCTTGAGTATGAGCCTGGAATAAGGGGAGTCGGTCTTTTTGCATAGAGAGACGGCGCTCTCGATGTCTCCCTCGTGGATGTATTCCCGGATGCGGTTCATGAATGTGCCGTCTTCGCGGGAGGCCTTGTTGATGACTATGCAGCGCTCAATGAAGATATAGATGCTGACGATCAGCAGCAGCGCGAGAGGGATCATCAGATAACCGCCGTCGATGACGAGCGACCAGAATGAGAGGGTGTTCATTGGGAAATTTGGTTCATTGGTTGGTGTTTGTCGATTGTTGCTGACCGCGCAGGCAGTCAAGGTATCTCCTGATTGTGGTCTCTATTCCGAGATAGAGTGCGTCGGAGATTATGGCATGGCCTATGCTGACCTCGTCGAGCCATGGGATGCGTTCGGCAAAGAACCCCAGGTTGCGCATGTTGAGGTCATGGCCGGCGTTGAGTCCGAGGCCTGCGTCGCGGGCTACGGCGGCGGCTTTCTCAAACGGGAGGATCGCCAGTTCGCGATTGCGTCCGTAGTTGTCCGCGTATGGCTTTGTATATAGTTCCACCCGGGCGGCGCCTGCGCGTGCTGCCGCCTCGATCTGGGTAGGTTCGGCCGCCACGAAGACTGAGGGGCGTATGCCTGCATCGCGGAGTCTTGAGCAGACGTCGGTGATGAATTCAAAATTCGCCGTTACGTCCCATCCGGCGGATGAGGTAAGGACGTCGGGCGCGTCTGGAACCAGCGTGCATTGCGCCGGACGGACAGTCTCTACGAGTTGAAGAAACTCGGGAGAAGGATAGCCCTCGATGTTGAATTCTGTGTCGATCACTTCTTTGAGGGCGAAAACGTCATCGCGCCTGATGTGGCGTTCGTCAGGACGCGGATGCACGGTGATTCCTTGTGCGCCGAAACGTTCGCAGTCGATTGCGAATCTCACCACATCGGGTACATTCTCGCCGCGTGCATTGCGGAGTGTGGCTACTTTGTTGATGTTGACACTGAGTCGCGTCATTGCAGTTCTGTTTTTTAGGTATTGTGGAGGTTAAATACGCTATAGTGTATGTTATATAGGCTGTGGCCTGTGTTTCTGGCATGGAATTTGCAGCTATCCGCAACATCCGTCCACCGGCAGGCGTTTTCTTATAAACAGCCTGTGTCTCCTCCCGACGGAAATCCAGGCGGGAAAGTCTGCTTCAGAGTGCAAAAGTAGAAAAAAAACTTGGATTGCGTGGTCTGAAACGGAAATTTTTGCTACCTTTGAGGTGCTTAATGCGCCGGCGCTTTCCACGCGGATATTTTTAATTGATTGATTGATTGATGACAGCAAAAGACGCCATATCCCCTCTCAGACGGCCGGTTGGATCCGGTCTGTCAGCCGACGGACTTCTTCCGGTGGCCACGGTCGACGCCGGGGCTCCGCTGACTGATGTTCTCCAGCGTCTGCTCGACAGTCCGACCCACGAACTGGGCGTGGCCGACGGCAAATCGACTCTCGGCGTGATCGACAGCGATTCGATGCTGGCGGCGCTCGGACGCATGATCGCAAGCCGGGATGACTGCTCGCTTATAAGCGTGGAATGTGATCCCGGGGACTACAGCGCCTCCTTGATAGCCAGGGCTGTGGAGGATGCCGACGCGCACATGGTGGATCTGTGGAGCGCTCCGGCGGCCGACGGCAAGATTCTCGTAACGATCAGGGTCAGGCTTGAAAATCCGGAGTCGGCTGTGAGAAGTCTGCGCCGTTATGGCTATGAAGTGGTCGAGGCTATAGGCGGCCAGCGTCCGTCATATCAGGTGGAGCGGGACCGGCTTTCGGCGCTTCAGGCATATTTGAATGTGTAGTATTATGGCGCGAATCATTGCATTGGGCGGCAATCGCCATCAGGACGCGTATCTTACGGGAATAGGTGATCTTCTGGCCGCTTTGGCTGAAGAAGGATTTCTGATTCAGATACAGCCCCGTTTCTTCCGTTATCTTTCAGACGCAGGGGTGGTTATCCCGAAGGAGGCTTCCGCTGCCGACGAGCCGTCGCCCCAGTGTGTGGCTGCCCTGAGCATCGGGGGGGACGGTACATTTCTGAGAGCGGCCCAGTGGGTGGCGGACCGGGGCATACCGATCCTGGGGGTCAATACCGGGCATCTCGGGTTTCTGGCCCATTGTTCCCTCGACGAACCGCGCGGACTGGCGCGGTCGCTGGCATCTGGGAGTTATTCCTCCTCCCGGCGTATGCTTCTGAGAGTGGAGGGAGAAGGGATTCCCGGGCATGTATGGCCTTTCGCATTGAATGAAGTGGCTATTCTAAAGGAGGACACATCGTCGATGATCAACGTGGACACATGGATTGACGGATATTTTCTTGCAGGCTATCTTGCAGACGGATTGATCATATCGACCCCGACAGGTTCGACAGGCTATAATCTTTCCGTCGGCGGCCCGATAGTGCAGCCTTCGCTCGATTGCAGGGTTATCTCGCCGATAGCGCCCCACAGCCTGACGATGCGGCCTTTGGTGGTGGACGCCGTCTCAATGATCGAGGCTACCACTACATCGCGTTCGCTGACCTACAGGGTGAGTCTCGACGGAAGGTCGTTTGTCATGCGGTGTGGCACCACGGTCAGGATATGCCGCGCTCCGTTCGACATAGGCGTTCTTGAGCTTCCTGAGGAGAATTTCGCCTCAACGCTGCGGCATAAGCTGCATTGGGGAGTGAGATAGTCCGCGTGCTGTTCCCATTCGTTGTTAAACAAGCTATCAGATGTCGGGATGTTCGGACAGAAACTTGTCCACGGTCTCGCTGATCTCGCTGCGGTTCTCAAGCCGGGAACTCTCTATGCAGATGGCGGCCATGTCGTAGAAAGGGGCTCGCGAGGCAGTTGTGGCGCGGATATATTCAGACAATTCCTTTTCGGAAAGATTCTGAACGAGCGGACGCTTGTGCCGCCCGGCAGACAGCCGTTCGAGCAGCCTCTCTTCCGAGGCTTTGAGCAATACGGTTGTACCGTGTGTGTTCATGAATTCCATGTTGGATCCGAAACAGGGGGTTCCTCCGCCGCAGCTTACCACTATGTCGGTCATTTCCCCGACTTCACGCAGCATCGATGATTCCCTGCGTCGGAATGTTTCCTCGCCGTGGCGTGCGAATATCTCGCTGACAGAGGCGTGGAACCGCTGGGTGATATAGAAGTCAAGATCTATGAAATCGCGGCAGAGCGCGGCGGCGAGCGCGCGGCCGAATGTGGTTTTTCCGCTGGCTGGAAGTCCGACTATGAATATTGGTTTTTTCATGCGCTTTAGAATATCCTCGCTTGAATGGATGGTGCAAAGTTAGGAAAATTAGATGTAAAACTCATGTTCCGGTAGTTTCAAGATGAGAAAAAAGCCGCCGGGCGTCTTCGCGACGACCGGCGGCCTTTCTCTCGCCACTTTATCGGCGGAGATAGAAATTACTAATGTATATAACCCAAAATTTAGACAATGATGTTTTCTCTGTATTCTTAGGATTAAGGAGTTATGCCGATGCGTCGCATCAGGCTGATATTGTCGGTTGTTGTTTCGTTTTCAATAAACGGTGGTTATATATTTAATATTAATGTAAAAATCCAAATAAAATTTAATTATATGGCCTGATACAGGCAATTTACAACTCCGGTGTATAAAAAACTGTGTTGCGGGAATAGAGTTTTGTAAAAAAAACACTAACTTTGCTGTCGATCATCCATCCGATAGCAATTGATAAGCCAGATGTACTTCTGTCTTATTGTAGTTTCACTATATATTTATTCTAATTAACCTATGTCGAAACATTATTCTATTATTGTGGCTGCGGCGGCAGCGCTGACCCCGTTGGCGCTATCCGCGTCAGTCCCGGATCTGGCTGCGTTTTCCGGAGGTCTCCGGTGGGGACATGCGACTCCAGATGCAGTTAAATCCACGGGAACAGTGAATCTCGACGCGTTTGAACAGGCCTACAAGGCCGTTCGCGAAGGGAATCCTTCGGTGTTCGAGGCAGTCAGTGCGGATCCCGGCGATGCCGGAACCCGCGAGTTCAAGCTCAGCGACGTTCAGTTTAAACGCGGCAGGGTGTCTTCCCCCAAAAAAGACATGCAGAAAGCCCCGTTCAAGCTCAAACAGGGGTATTATATCTGCAAAGACTGGCTTCTCTCGCAAGAGGGCAGCTTTGAATCTTTCGCCATGCAGTATGTGGAAAGAAACGATTCGGTGCTGATGATCAACATGTTTGGCGTAGGCACGAGCGTCTATCTTGAAGAGGAGGAAGCCATGTGGTCCATACCGGCTCAGAAGCTGTTCACATATTCCTCGCTTGGTGATATGTATGTGGTGCCTGTCAATCCGGCCAACAATTCTTTCGATCCGGAAGGAAAGATCAGCGTTGTGGTCGATTCGAAAGGAAACGCCAAGCTCACTCCGTGGGCTGTGCTTTGCATCGAGGGCGCGAATGCCGGGCGTGGCTTCGGCGGCTATTCCAAGTCGGAATGGCTGGCAAGCAATGCCTCGGTCAAGATTACCGATATAGGTGATAATGTATACACTTATCCGATGTATGTGGAGCAGAATTATCCCAACAGGCTGAATTTCTATAATCTGGTGGGTCGCGGAGGATACATCGAGGCGACTGTAACCCCGTCCAAGACGCTCAAGATCACTCCGCAGTTCATGCTCAACAATATGATGTATGGCGATGCTTTCTGCTATGCGGCCGACTGGACGACTAACAAGGTCAACACTGCGGCGTGCATCACAGGAAAGGCTACCACAACTGGATTTGAACTCGACGATTGGGCCATAGCGTTCCGCAGTTCACCCCAGACCTCGATCCTGCAGGCGCAGAAGACGGAGATCACTTCAAGTTTTGCAGTGAATTATCCGGATCCTGTGGGAGGAGAGTTCGACGGAGCCGGCACACAGGCGTCTCCCTGGCAGTTGAAGAATGCTGACGACATGTATCGTCTTTCGGATCGGGTGGCAGCCGGTGAAAACTTTGCCGGGAAATGGTTCTCTTTGGAAAACGACATCGACATGGCGGCAGGGAAACTGGCATGGAATCCCATTGGCGACGCCACGACACCTTTCGAGGCTACATTGATCGGCAACGGACACGCTATCAAGAATCTTAAAGGCAACGGACGCGGCGAGAACTACTATGCGCTTTTCGGATATCTCGGATCTAAATCGACTGTGGAGAAACTTAAGCTTCAGGATGTGGCGCTTTCCGGAACCGGTGATCAGGTAGGCGGAATCGCCGCGTGGAGCGAAGGTGTAATAAAAGGATGCACTGTCAGCGGATCTGTCAACGGTCAAGGAAACATGGCCGGCGCGATCGCGGCAGTCAATGCCGGAACGATCGACGGTTGTTCCGTCAGCGGATCTGTAGCCGGTGCGGGCAATATCGGTTCGATCTCCGGCCAGTGCTACGGCACCATAACCGGCTGCTCATCGTCTGCCACCGTCAGAATGACAGCATACATTTCTTCTCTCTATCATTGTGTAGGCGGCCTTGTCGGAATGGTTTCACCTCTTAAGACATCGGCGGCCACTATCACTGACTCGTACTTCTGCGGAGGTCTCAGCGACGCGGCGGGCTACGGCTCGCTCGGCGGCGTGGCCGGCGCTATGGTTGTCGGACGCATGGAGCGTTGCATGAATACGGGCATCGTTACCGGCACCCGCGTGTCGCCTGATACAGACACCCCTACCGGCGGCATCGTGGGCATGATAAATGAATCGGTTATCAATGACTGTCTGAATGCAGGAACGGTCATCAAGAACCAGACATCGGACTTCGTAGGCGGAATCATCGGATATCTGTCATGCTCGTTCCTCGGGACTGAAGTGTCGAGCAAAAGTACGGTTACGAATTGTATAAATGTGGCTTACGTTTCATCCTCGTCTACATCCGAAGACAAAGGTATTCTCGGATCCACATTCGTACTCAACGGTATCAACCCGGCTGACCAGATGATCTCCAACTGCTGGTTCGACTCCCAGATCACCGGTCTGGACAGTGAGAAATATGGCAAGCCTTCGTCGGCATTCACCTCAGGCAACATGCCGGCCGGATTCTCCTCCGATGTATGGACAGCACGTCAGGGACGCTATCCGATGCTTAACGAACTCGACGGCACGGAAGCCGCGTTCCTCGCATCTGCCTTCATGCAGTTGAGCGACAATGAGACAGCCAGAAAAGTGAAGAAGACCATAAAGCTGAATTCGGATTCGCCCGTGCAGTGGTCGCTTCTGAAAAACGGAAATCTTGTTACGTCCACCGATGCACTCAAGCTTGAGGGCACCAATGTGTCCATCGGGTCTGACTACGGCAACGAGACGCTCGTGGCTATGATCCCTTCAGGCTCAATGAAGGCATTCTACTTGTCGGCCGTCCCCAAGGTGTTCGACGGTGAGGGAACCGAACAGTCGCCCTATCTGGTGAAGAGCAAAGCGGACTTCGCCATGCTCCACAGAGCCGTGGGTACATTTGCCCAGGGACATATCGGGGACTACTTCAGCATGACGTCAGACATCGACTTCGGTTCCGCCTCGGATTTCAACGGTGTCGGTGTAGGTTCATCCTACTCGTTCGGCGGAGTATTTGACGGAGGCGGACATTCGCTTCACAAACTCAGCATAAAGACGGCCGCTTACGACGGCATCGGACATGCCACGCCCAAAGGATCGTTCAATTACGGCGGACTGTTCGCAGTACTCGGTAAGACTGCCGTGGTCAAGAATGTGAATGTCGCCGCCGACTGCAAGTTTGATTTCTGGGGTCTTTCGGGTGCGATCGCCGGCTATAACAGCGGCCGTATCGAGAACTGCCGCAATTATGCCGACATGACGGCCATCTACCAATATGCAGGAGGCATAGCTGGTGTGAACAATTCCGGCGCTTCCATCGAGGGATGCTACAATGCAGGCAGAATCCACGTGGGATATGAATATGCCGGTGGCATTGTCGGTCAGAATCTCGGAGCCGTATCTCTCTGTCAGAACGATGGAGAAGTCATAGCGGCCCATCTGAACCCGTTTGTAACGAGTGATGTCAAGAGCGGAGCCGGCGGCATAGCTGCTCTCAATTATGGATCGCTCGACAACTGCGTGAACAATGCAACTGTAACCGCAACCCGCTATGTCGGCGGTCTTATCGGCACCAACAGTGCATCCCAGCGCCTTGGCTCGGTCAGCAGATGTATCAATAACGGCATTGTGGTATGTCTGGCAGACGCCGACACCCGCGGTGGCATAATGGGCAACGTTCTCTCAAGAGGGGAAATGACCGACACATATTATGATGCTTCGGTCAATCCGATCGGCGCAGCCAACAATATCGGAGTGCGCGGACTCAACGGAGTCTCGACCTCGAAACTCACGTCGGGCAATGCGCTCGCCGGACTCGATGCGGCCGTGTGGGATTTCGCATCGGGCAAGTATCCGGTTCTGAAACGCTTTGCATCTGAAGAGTCGGGAGCAAATCTGCGCCAGATGTTCGTCGCGTTTGCCGACGGGGAGATCCGCACCAATGTGATCAATTCCGTGAATCTCTCCTCTCCCCAGGGGATAACGTGGTCGCTGGTCGAAAACAAGAATTTCAAAATCTCAGGCAACCGTCTGGATGTGGAGCAGCCCACGGAACTTGTTGTGGCTACCGACACACTGACAGCCCGGCTCGGGAAATATGTGAAAGTCTATGATCTGAGGTCTATCCCCAACGTCCTTGACGGCCGTGGCACCGAGGAAGTTCCTTTCCTGATCCGCACTACGGACGACTTCAACAAGCTTTCCAACTTCATCGAATCGTCCAAGATGGATTACAACGGATTCTTCTTCCGTCTTGAAAACGACCTTGATTTTACCGACAAGGAATTCCGTCCCATCGCTCTCGGCAAACTTAAGTTCCAGGGTGATTTCAATGGCAATGGAAAGACAATCAAAGGATTTGCGTTTGATGACACAAGCATCAACACGGGTCGTCAGGTGGGATTCTTCGGCACTCTCGGAGAGGCGTCGTTTGTCCATGATCTCACACTCAACGGTTCGATTCGCGCCAATGGCTATGCCGGAGGTTTTGCGGCAAATCTTTATGGAAAGATCGACAATTGTGTCAATCTCAGCAGCGTGTCCGTAACAGCCATGTCAAACGTGGCCGGATTCGTAAGCAACGCCCATGAGGACGCGGAGATCACAAACTGCGTCAACAAAGGCAAGATTTCAGGTGAAGGGCGCAATTATGCCGCGGGAATTGTGGCTGAAGGCGTAAAAGCCACTATAACGGATTGTGTCAATGAGGGCGAAGTGTTCGCGTCATCATATATCGGTGGCATTGCCGCTAAGTTCTCAGGAACGATAACCGGTTGTGTGAACAAAGGGCTTCTCCGCACCAACAAGACTCTCGGCTATATCGCTGGAATAGTGGCCTACGGCGCTAAAGAGAAACTCACCGTAACCGGATGCCGCAATGAAGCCGACATCACTTCCGTCGGAAATTATGTGGCTGGAATAGTCTGCTATACCGACAAGTATTCCGTTTCAAACGGAACGCCTGTGCCGGGCTGCTTCGTGGAGATGACAGATTGCTCCAACTCAGGCAAACTGTCGGCTCCTGCCTACGTGGCCGGCATTGCATATTCTCTCGAAGGAGGCGTCCGTGCAAGCGGATGCGTGAATACGGCTGACCTCAATGTAACGGGCACTGGCTATTGCGCCGGACTGTTCGGCGTGCTTGACGATGATGCCCGCGAGGAAAACTATGTCAATGACTGCCACAACGAGGGTAACATCACCTCGACAGGCCGCTACAACGGCGGTTTCGGCGTTACGATCAACAGTGGTATCAAAATTTTCGACTGCTATAACCTCGGAAACATAACCACGACCTACACAGGATCGTCGTCCAACCAGACGTTCACAGGCGGATTCTCGGCCAACCTTTCCGGCTCGGCTGAAAGATGCTGGAACGCAGGTAACGTTACATCCTCACATTTCGGAATCTCTGGATTCTCAAGCTACGGATCCGGCACAATCGACGGATGTGTCAACCTCGGAGACGTAACATGCACCGGTACGGTGGCGCCCGGAGCTAATTTCGGTGGTGCCGCAGGTTTCTGGAGCCAGGGACAGAACACGCTGATCAACAGTGTCAACTACGGTAAGATCACCTCCGTCATGCAGGCTGCCGGTCTGCATTCGGCTGCCTGGAACGGCACAAAGATCTCTGGATGCTACAATGCCGGCGACGTAGTCGTAACAGGCTCTTCCCTCACCAAGTCTGACGTGCTGATTTCGCGCCGTCCGAATGTTCTCGACGGTGAGACGCTGATATCAAACAACTATGTTCTCGCCGAAGCTATCTCCAGCAGCTCCATCCCCAATTCGATGAAAGCTACGGCACTCAGCCACAAGCAGCTTCGCTCCGCCGAGCTTGGCGACGCTTTCATTTACGATCGCGCCGCTCTGCCGGTTCCGGCTGCAATAGCAGTTCCGGCGTATGTGCATTTCGCGGCGGCCGCCTATGACTTCGAGAATGGTAATGACACGGAGAACAATGTAACCGGCCCGATCCACATCCCGGCACTTGCCGGACTGGAATGGAGCGTAGACAACGGTGCGGCGATCCGTGGCAACCGGATTCTTACAGCCAACACCGGAAATACGCGCGTAACATGCCGTGCTGAAGGAACAGATCTTGAAAAGCACTTCGACTTTGTAGTAACCGAAGCCAGCTCGGTAGACACCATCGACGCCGGCCGCGAAGTGATAGCCAGAGAATACTACGACCTTGCCGGCCACCGTCTTGCAGAACCTCTCCGTGGTGCTGTAACCATAGTGGTGAGCCATTATGCCGGCGGTACGGTCGAGACACGCAGAGTCATCATCACAGAATGATAAATAGATAATATTGAAAGAAGCGCGCCGGGGGGCATATTCCTTCCGGCGTGTTTTTTTTTGTAACGAATATGTTAATATACTTAATGTTAATATGTTAAGTCAGGAAAAAGAATAAAAGATTAAAAAAGTGGTGAAAAAATTTGGTGGAATGATAAAAACATAGTAACTTTGCACTCGCAAACGGGAGCAATCACGGTTGCAGAATCAAGAATGACTCCGTAGCTCAGTTGGTAGAGCAAATGACTCTTAATCATTGGGTCGTGAGTTCGAGCCTCACCGGGGTCACCAAAAGGTCTATCAGACCGCAGAAAAGTTCTGAAAATCATTGGTTTTCAGAACTTTTTCTGTTCGCCCGACATGGGCATAATCTAACGGGTGGAAGTCCCTAACGCGGCCTA
>CAJUSZ010000026.1 GCA_910589425.1 uncultured Muribaculaceae bacterium
GGTCTAATGTTAAATTTACTACCATCGAATCATCATAAAATTGTCATGTCCTATGAATTTTAGGGGTTTGTTTATATGATTGCCACATATTCAATTCACTGCACCGCGCAAAGCGACATTTTATAAATTTTCACCAACTGAACCGGATTCCCACTGGAATTGTAAACACACACGGACGATCGCGCCACACAGTCTGCGGTCCATGTCCGGAATTAATATAATACCGGAACGACGGTTCGGCGAATATTCCGAACACTGGTGTGAAACTATACTGCAACCCGATTCCAGCATCTACGGACCATTGCATCGGGACTTTCAGACGTTCGTGCCATCTGACCACTGATTGACCGCCTTTCAACGACTCCTTGAAGCTGACACGTCCTTTCAACGGGATGTCAAGACCAATTCCCGCCTGGCCGTAGACAGAGAATCCTCCTGCTCCGAAAATCCTGAATCTCGCCTTGACAGGAATTCCGATGTAATGTATGGACTGCCGTCCATCCCGCCTCCGGATAAGTCCGGAATCGTCCGACTCTGTATAAACGGAATCACTTCTGAGCAACGAATACCGCAGACCTGTCTCGATGCTCCAGCGGGAATCCAGATCTTTACTGAATGAAACCCCGGCCACGACTGGAGCATGATGCTTCACCGATCTGTCCACATTTATCACTTTCGGCAGATTCTCAAGCACATCACTTCCGTCATCTACAATAATCTTCAGTGCCGAGGCTGCGCTTTCCCCGTATGTTCCCTCGCAGCTGGCGGTTATGGTCCACGTCGGCTTCTCCTTCAGGCCATCGCCGGCAGAAGGCAGCCATGCCCATATCCGGTCGTCCGTTTCCAATACGTTTATCTGCGGAACAACTGTGTCTGTTGCAGCGGATTCGCTCCGTGAGTCTGCCACATTTATATCACCAGTCTTGTCCAGGACTACAGCATTATCCTCAACCTCTCCGTTATTCTCCATGAAGGCGCTGTCTGGTGCGGCATAAGAGGCTTCGGCTTCATGAATCCCCGGTATTATCCCTGACTGAACAGGTTCATCCTTCAAGCGTGGAGAGGATATGTTTTCAGGCAAAGACGCAGACAAAGATCCATCTCTCACGCCAACACCTGATTCATTATCGCCGTTCATGCCATGCCTTAGGTAAAAATAGACACCCGTACCCCCTATCAATGCCGCCAGCACGAGCATATTCATCCGGTAATTGGACACCATGCGTCTCAGCATAGCCTTTGCTCTCGACAATTGCGACGAGGATGAATGCTCCCCTATCCCCAGCATTACCCCGATCTCACGATGAGACAACCCTTCGAGAACTGCAAGCCTGAAGACACTCCGGTATCCATCCGGCAGCCTGTCGATAATATCTGAAAGTTCATTCCAACTGAGGCAATCCCCCTCGTCGTCGGCAGACTCCGTCATCGGCTGATCCGGATACTCGTCGATAGCCACGGACCTCATATCAGCTTTCTGAGCCTTGAGGGCGAGTCGCTTCACAATCACGCTCATCCAGGATTCAAGCCGGGCGGAATCCCTCAGACTTCCGATTGAAGTAAAGATTATGACAAAACCATCATGAACCACATCGTATGCCAGTTCAGGATCACAGACATACCGGCATGCGATCAGATGCAACATCGGTTCATAAACTTCATACAATACTGCCATCGCGTCCCGTTCACCGGCGACGCACCTTCTGTGAAGTTCTGTCAGATCAATATCTTTTGCGGGTCTCATCTATCTTACGATACAGCACTTCATAAATCACTGCATGATGCCGCAACATTTTATTTACATCATGCAATTTACATGCAAAGATAACTAATTTTTCAAGAAAACATATCTCTGATGCCTATTTCAAATTATGCTGTCCGATAAAAATATTCAGCTCAAATATTTATGAAAGTTTTATGTCATCCTAACGCCGATTTTTGTCGCGGTACATTTAAATTACTTGTTTCAATCTAAATAAAGAATATCGTGAGTGATGATTATTAAAAAATTACGCAGGCATGTTCCAAATATGGTAACTCATAAATCTGGTTTAATCAAGCTAAATCAATAATGCCTGCATAGGTTAAGGTAGATTCAAGAAGTCGCGGAGAGATAGCATTTTGATGCCGTTTTGGGTGTTTGGCGCCGAATCGCGTAGAGTGACAACCAACTTTTCATAATTGTCGCCAATCGATTCGAGATTGCCAAACTCGCGGTCAGCAGTGGCTTTGTCATAGACATTTACCGCAACTTGAATGTATTTTCGCTCCCCATCTTTTTCAGCGACAAAATCAATTTCTTTGTTTTTTGAAAGCACACCGACCTTTATGTCGTAACCATCTCCTGACAATTTGTTGTAAATGACGTTTTCGAGGATTGCCCCAATATCCATTGGCCGATAGCCTATAATAGAATTGCGTATTCCGATATCCTCGAAATAATATTTTTCACCTATCTCAAAGAATTTCTTTCCCACTATATCCCATCGTCGCACTTTATTAGTGATATAGGCATCGCAAATATAGTCGGCGTATGTTTGTACACTGTTCACGGTTCCGGCTACACGTTGCGATTTCAGATAGTCGGCTATGCGTTTTGCCGTAAAAATCTGTCCGGTATTATCGGCCAGGAAAAGCAGTAACCTTTGCAAAAAATCATTGTTGCGGATGGAATGTCGGCTTACGATGTCACGGTAAACCAAAGCATCGGTAATTCCTGTGAGATATTCATTCCACGTCTCTCGTTTGGGAAGATTCCTCAAATATGGCATTCCTCCAAATCTCAAATATAGGTCTAAGCTTTCATCTGAATCTCCAAGTGAATGAAACAGAAGAAACTCATCATAACAAAGAGGATGCACTCTAATCTCTATACTTCGTCCGGCAAGCCGCGAGGCGATTTCGGAAGACAACATTGATGAATTGCTTCCTGTGACATAGATGTCGTTCCGTGCATCGAGACAGAGTGAACGAACAACCTTGTCAAAATCCTCAATCTCCTGGATCTCATCGATGAATATATAGTTCATGGATGAATCTGACAGATGCCTGACAATTTCCTCGTTTAAATCAGACGCGCTTTTGATATGAGAAAAAGCAAAATCCTCGAGATTGATACGAATGTAATTGGCTGTCGGGGATGACTGACGGAGTTTCTCCTCAACGGAATTTAATATACAGCTCTTCCCAACGCGACGTTGCCCCGTCAGCACCTTTATCACACCTTTACCTTCATATCTCAAAATCTTATCAAGATATTTTGGTCTCGGGATATTTTTTACAGTTTTAATCATATTCAAAAGTTTCTGCAAATATAATGATTGTTTTGAACATAACAAAAAAAACAAATCGACTCAAATATTTCTGAAAGCTTTATATCACCGTCATCAATATAAATATAGAATAATCCATCTGAAAGGGGTTGCAATCGCGATGACTGCAACCCCTTTCAGATGGATTTATATGTATTCAGTTACATCATTTCACTTCCTCGAAGTCCACGTCGGTTACATCCTTCTCTTCATCGTGGTGAGGAGGCTGGGCTCCCGCCTGGGCACCAGGCTGCGCTCCTGCCTGAGAGGCATTCTGAATATCTTGAGCCGCTGCCATCATGGCATCGTTAAGAGCCTTCTCAGCGCTGTCGATATCCTCCACGAGCTGGTTTTTGTGAACTTCCTTCAGACGATTGAGTGCGCTGTCGATTGCCGCACGCTTGTCTGCCGGGATCTTGTCGCCTAATTCTCCGAGCTGTTTTTCAGTCTGGAAAATCATGCTGTCGGCGTGATTAAGCTTGTCAATACGCTCTTTGGCTTTCTTGTCGGCTGCCTCGTTCGCCTTCGCTTCGTCGCGCATACGCTGGATCTCCGCGTCGCTCAAGCCGCTTGATGCCTCGATCCGGATGCTCTGCTCTTTGCCTGTGGCCTTATCCTTGGCCGAAACATTGAGGATACCATTGGCATCGACCTCGAATGTTACCTCGATCTGAGGCACACCACGCGGTGCGGGATTGATACCCGACAGGTTGAATTCGCCAAGAAGTTTGTCATCAGCCGCCATCGGACGCTCGCCCTGAAGCACACGGATTGTTACCTCCGGCTGATTGTCGGCTGCTGTCGAGAATGTCTCGCTCTTGCGGGTCGGGATTGTAGTGTTGGCTTCGATAAGCTTGGTCATCACGCCGCCCAGCGTCTCAATGCCGATAGAAAGAGGAACAACATCAAGCAACAGAACGTCTTTAACATCGCCACTGAGGACACCGCCCTGGATTGCAGCACCGATAGCGACCACTTCGTCGGGGTTGACTCCCTTGTTGGGATCTTTTCCAAAAATCTCCTTCACCTTGGTCTGGATAGCCGGGATACGTGTGGATCCGCCTACGAGGATCACCTCGTCGATCTGGGAAGCTGACAGGCCCGCATCCTCAAGAGCCTTGACACACGGAGCCTTGACTGCATCGATGAGGGATGCCGCAAGCTGCTCGAACTTGGCTCGGGTAAGATTCTTCACAAGGTGCTTCGGGCCGCTGGCTGTAGCTGTGATGTAAGGAAGATTGATCTCGGTGCTTGTCGAGCTGGAGAGTTCGATCTTCGCTTTCTCGGCTGCCTCCTTGAGACGCTGCATAGCCATCGGATCCTGACGGAGGTCTACCCCCTCGTCTTTTTTGAATTCGTCGGCAAGCCAGTCGATTATCACATGGTCGAAGTCATCGCCTCCGAGGTGGGTGTCGCCATTGGTGGACTTAACCTCAAACACTCCGTCGCCAAGCTCAAGGATGGATATATCGAAAGTTCCGCCACCGAGGTCGAACACGGCGATCTTCTGTTCTTTCTCGCTTTTGTCAAGGCCGTAGGCCAGCGCTGCCGCTGTCGGCTCATTGACAATACGTTTCACTTTAAGACCTGCAATTTCACCAGCCTCCTTAGTGGCCTGACGCTGCGAGTCGTCGAAATATGCCGGGACTGTGATCACAGCCTCCGTAACCTCCTGACCGAGGTAGTCTTCCGCGGTCTTTTTCATCTTCTGAAGAATCATCGCGGAGATCTCCTGCGGAGTGTAGTCGCGTCCGTCGATGTCTACTTTAGGCATGTCGTTCTGACATACCACCTTGTAGGGCACGCGCTTGATCTCGTCAGCCACCTGGTCGCATTTCTCGCCCATGAAGCGTTTGATAGAATATATCGTACGGGTAGGGTTGGTGATAGCCTGACGCTTTGCCGGATCGCCGACCTTGCGCTCGCCGCCATCTACAAAAGCCACGACCGAAGGAGTCGTGTTGCGGCCTTCATTATTAGGAATAACTACAGGATCCTTGCCTTCAAGCACTGATACGCAACTGTTGGTGGTTCCCAAGTCAATACCGATTATTTTTCCCATGATTTTTTATAATTTAAAGTTTTTAGTCTATATTTTGGTTTATGAAGCACGCCTGCCGGACCGGAGGCATCCCTGCTTCTGTTTCACTTATTAAACAAATGGCGTGCTAAAAGTTTTGCCCGACGTCAAAAAAAATCAGACTTTACTGTAAAAAACTGATGTTCAAATATTAATTAATACATTAACGCAAGCAGGCCTGACACTGACATGCAATGATGGCGGATGACAAAATTGGCAATCGTCCGATAAAGCAGAAAGCATCCGGCCTGCCACATCTGTTTTTCAAACAACGTCTTAACGATTTTAGCTAAAAAATTTTTTTATAATTGAAGTATTGGTTAACTTTGCAGTGATTTTCAGAGGCTGTGGTTCGCAGAGGGGCATTCCCCTTTCCGGGCCGCCCTTTATGCCATGAAAGACAAACCAACATCAATTCTATATTTACAGCTATTTAATTATGGCAGAGAAAAAAGAAAAATTGTTTGACATGTTTCCGCCCGTTACCACTGAAGAGTGGATGGCGAAAATCAATGTCGACCTGAAGGGCGCCGACTTCAACAAGAAGCTCGTATGGCGCACAAACGAGGGATTCAACGTAATGCCCTTCTACCGCAAGGAAGACATCGAAGGTCTTTACACCATCGGCTCGCTTCCCGGTGAGTTTCCTTTCGTGCGCGGCACCCGCGACAACAACGACTGGCTGATCCGCCAGCAGATTCTCGGAGAAACCCCTCAGGAAATCAACGACCACGCACGCCACAGCATTGACCGCGGCGTCGAGTCGATCGGGATAAAACTTTGCAAAGACTTCAATCCTGCCGACATCGAGACCATCCTCAAGGGTATAGACATCCGTAAAATCGAGGTCAATATCTCATGCTGCCCCGGCAAAGCCGCCGAAGTGGCCGAGGCTCTCGTTTCATACGTGAAAGCAAACGGTGCATCCGACGAGTTCCGCGGTGCTATCGAATTCAATCCCTACAAGCGTCTTCTCCGCCATGGGCTCGCATTCCCCAAGAGCATATCCGAGGAGGCTATGAAAGTTTATGCCGCTGTAAAGGAGATCAAGGGTATCAAATGCTTCATGGTGGATTCCTACCTGCTCAACAACGCCGGAGCATACATCACCCAGGAACTCGGCTACGCCCTTGCCTGGGGTGCGCAGTGGCTCACCACTCTCACCGAGGCCGGCCTCACACCCTGCGAGGCAAACGCACGCATCAAATTCAACATGGGCATCTCCTCCAACTATTTCATGGAGCTTGCCAAATTCCGCGCAGCCCGCATGCTTTGGGCAGAGATCGTAAAGGCCTACAACCCCGAGAGCCTCGACTGCTGCAAAATGCACGCCCATGCGGTTACATCCCAGTTCAACCAGACTATCTACGACGCTCATGTCAACCTGCTCCGCTCAATGACAGAGACAATGAGTGCGGCTCTGGCAGGCGTGGACTCCATCGAGACTCTTCCGTTCGACCTTCAATATAAGAAACCCGATGAGTTCTCAGAGCGCATCGCCCGCAATCAGCAGCTTCTTCTCCGTTCCGAGTCGCACCTCGACAAGGTTATCGACCCGGCCGGCGGTTCATACTATATCGAGACTCTCACAGCTTCGATAGCCGAACAGGCATGGAAGCTCTTCATCGAGACTCAGGAAGCCGGTGGCTTCGAGGCTCTTCTTACCAAAGGTGAGATCCAGGGCAAGGTCAACGAATCAGGCATCAAGCGCCACACTGACGTAGCTCGCCGCAAAGAGATTCTTCTCGGCACAAACCAGTATCCTAATTTCAACGAAAAGGCTCTCGACAAGATCGAGAATACCGGATGCTGCTGCGGCTGCGGCGAAAACGCAGCCGACGGCGCTGTAGAATACCTCAACTTCGACCGTGCGGCAAGCCAGTTCGAACAGCTCCGTCTCGACACAGAGCGTTCAGGCAAGCGTCCCAAAGTATTCATGCTCACAATCGGCAACCTGGCCATGCGTCTGGCACGCGCCCAGTTCTCAGCCAACTTCTTCGGATGCGCCGGCTATGAGATCATCGACAATATCGGCTTCAACTCCGTCAAGGAGGGTGTTGACGCCGCTATGGAGAAAGGAGCCGACATCGTGGTTCTCTGCTCCAGCGATGACGAATACGCACAGTTCGCTCCCGAGGCATACAAGGAACTCAACGGCCGCGCTCTCTTCGTGGTGGCTGGCGCGCCTGCATGCATGGACGAACTCAAGGCTCAGGGAATCGAGGACTTCATCCACGTGCGCGTGAATGTACTCGACACTCTCACTGGTTTTAACGCTAAACTGCTCAAGTAAGGAGAAACAAGACCATGAAACCGAATTTCAAAGACATCGATATAACAAAAGTTGTGGCTCCCGAAGCCCGCAAACCTCTCGCTAAGTCAGAGGAATGGCTTACAGCCGAACTTATTCCCGTAAAGCCCGTCTACACCAAAGAAGACCTCGAGGGTCTCGAGCATCTCGACTATGTGGCCGGTCTTCCACCGTTCCTCCGCGGCCCTTACAGCGGAATGTATCCCATGCGCCCCTGGACAATCCGCCAGTATGCCGGATTCTCCACCGCAGCTGAATCGAATGCTTTCTACCGCCGCAACCTTGCTTCAGGTCAGAAAGGTCTTTCCGTGGCATTCGACCTCCCGACCCACCGCGGATATGACGCCAACCATGAGCGTGTGGTAGGCGATGTGGGTAAAGCAGGCGTTTCGATCTGCTCGCTCGAAGACATGAAAGTCCTTTTCGACGGAATACCCCTCGGAAAAATGTCTGTTTCGATGACCATGAACGGCGCTGTGCTTCCCGTACTCGCTTTCTATATCAACGCTGGTCTCGAACAGGGCGTCAAACTCGACGAAATGGCCGGCACCATCCAGAACGACATCCTCAAGGAGTTCATGGTGCGTAACACATATATCTATCCGCCGGCATTCTCGATGAAGATCATCGCCGACATCTTTGAGTATACCTCAAAGAACATGCCCAAGTTCAACTCCATCTCCATTTCGGGCTACCACATGCAGGAGGCCGGCGCCACCGCCGACATCGAGCTGGCCTACACTCTGGCCGACGGTCTCGAGTATCTCCGTGCGGGTGTGAACGCAGGCATGGACATCGACTCCTTCGCTCCCCGCTTGTCATTCTTCTGGGGCATCTCGATGAACTACTTCATGGAGATCGCAAAAATGCGTGCAGCCCGTATGCTCTGGGCTCGCATCGTGAAGCAGTTCAACCCCAAGAACCCCAAATCCCTCGCACTGCGCACACACTGCCAGACTTCAGGATGGTCGCTCACAGAGCAGGATCCGTTCAACAATGTCGGCCGTACTTGCGTGGAAGCAATGGGCGCCGTTCTCGGCCACACCCAGTCGCTCCACACCAACGCGCTCGACGAGGCTATCGCACTTCCCACCGACTTCTCAGCGCGTATCGCCCGCAATACACAGATCTACATCCAGGAAGAGACCTACGTTACAAAGCAGGTTGACCCCTGGGGCGGTTCCTACTATGTTGAGAAACTCACCGACGAGATCGCGACCAAAGCCTGGGCTCACATCCAGGAGATCGAAAAGCTCGGCGGAATGGCCAAGGCAATCGAGACCGGCCTTCCGAAGATGAAGATCGAGGAAGCGGCAGCCCGCACACAGGCCCGCATCGACTCCGGCAAGCAGACCATCGTCGGCATCAACAAGTTCCGTCTTGAGCATGAGGATCCCATCGACATTCTTGAAGTCGACAACACCGAGGTGCGCAAAGAACAGTGCGCCCGTCTTGAAGATCTCAAGGCTCACCGCGACGAGGCAGCTGTCAAGAAAGCGCTCGAGGCAATCACCGAATGCGTCAAGGATCCCTCCAAGGGCAATCTTCTCGACCTCGCTGTCAAGGCAGCCGGTCTGCGTGCGACACTTGGTGAAATTTCCGACGCCTGCGAAGATGTTGTAGGCCGTTACAAAGCTGTAATCAAAACTATCTCAGGAGTGTATTCAAGCGAAGAAAAAGGCGATCCCGAATTCGAGGAGGCCCGCAAGGCTGTGGCTGATTTTGCAAAACGCGAAGGCCGTCAGCCCCGTATCATGATTGCGAAGATGGGTCAGGACGGACACGACCGTGGAGCCAAAGTTGTAGCAACCGGCTATGCCGACTGCGGCTACGACGTAGACATGGGTCCTCTTTTCCAGACTCCCGCCGAGGCTGCACGCCAGGCTGTGGAGAACGACGTCCACATCCTCGGCGTATCATCGCTTGCCGCTGGCCACAAGACCCTCATCCCGCAGGTTATCGCGGAGCTTGAGAAACTTGGTCGCCCCGACATTCTTGTTACAGCCGGCGGTGTGATCCCCGCTCAGGACTACGACTTCCTCTATAAGGCTGGCGTATGTGCGATCTTCGGCCCCGGCACACGTATTCCGAAGAGTGCGATCGAGATGATCCGCATCCTCAACGAACAGCGTGCCGCTGAATAATCCTCAGACCTCAGTCTGAGATTTCAACAGACTTTCCCAAGGGGAACGTAATGCCAATCAGGCGTTATGTTCCCCTCGTTTTTTTGCCCTACAATTAGAGTGTGTAAAAAATATTATTTTACCTATATCGCACCTCAACAAATAAACTACTGATTATCATACCAATACACCAGTCAGCACAAACATTGCCTGACTTGGTACTATTTTTTTTTTGGTATTATGTATTGCATAGTACCGAAATTATGTTTACCTTTGCATTGTAAAAACATAAACGCCAAAACAAAACATCCACGCAAAACTGAAAAACATACTTAAGCCAAAACAAAATTATGAAGACAATCAACGCAATCACCACACTCTCTCTTCTGAGCGCCGCGATTCCTGCCGCAGCCCAGCAACCTGAGCCGTCAGACTCCATTCAACCGGCCACATACGAGACCCTCGACGAAGTGGTAATATCGGCACGTAAGCCTGTGATTCAGGCCAATGGAGAGAAGATAAGCTACAACGTAGAGGAAGATCCGGCGGCCGATTCAAGCTCCGCACTCGAAATGTTGAGAAAAGTGCCTTCCGTAACTATAGATGGGCAGGACAACATATTTATCAACGGAAACGGCAATTTCAGGATTCAGGTAAACGGCAAGGACGACCCATCTTTGTCCATGAATACAGGAAAAATTCTGAAAGCTATGCCTGCGTCGGCCATAGTGAGATTCGAGATAATTCAGGAGCCGGGAGCAAAATTCGATGCCGAGGGCGCGGCAGGAATACTCAACATTATCACGGCACGCAGACAATCGAACGATGGCTACGCCGGCAGCCTTTCGATAGGCGCAGGACGCACACAGCTCACACCGTCCGCATATATCCGTGCGAAGAAAGGCAAATTCAGCGGAAACGCACATGTGGAATATGCCGGCAACCCGTTTGCAAACCAGACGAATGATTCCGATGAAAGGATAGAGTATCTGACCGACATGAACAATCATCTGTCCAGACTGTCGGCAAAACAGCAATTTGGCTTTCATTATATCGGCGGCGGGATCGACCTTGCATTCGAACCGGACTCGCTGAATCTTATCACCGCAAACATGAATGTCAGGGGAATGGATGGTTTCATACGCAAATATGATGAGACTAACCGCATGTTCGACTCCGAAGGAAATCTGAGATGGGGTTACGACCGAAAGGCCGACAACGGAGGACTGACCAACTTCGGTCTGTCGGCCGGAATGTCGTATCAGCATACATTCCGCCGCCGGGGACATCATATAATCCTGTCTTATCTATACAGCAGGGGCAACGACAAGCTTGATGTTACCCGACGCTTCACGGAAACGATAAATTTCCAGTCTCCGGAATATTCATATTTCTGCATGGACAATACCACCAACGAACACACGGTCCAGCTCGACTATGCACTCCCCCTCTCCGACGAACGCCATATTATCGAGACCGGAGCCAAGACGGTGTTCCGACGCAACGACGGCAGCGGACATGAAAGCTACGGAGACTCAAAGGAAAATCTATCGGTAGACGAACCCACAGCCACAGACATGAGGCAATTCCAGGATATAGCGGCAGCCTACGCATCATATACCGGATCGCTCGGCAAATGGAGCCTGAAAGCAGGCGTGCGCTACGAACATACCAGAATGGGTATAAATTTCAGAAAGGGCGATTACGACGATTTCACCACGCATCTGAACGATGTGGTGCCAAACGCGGCTGTATCCTACTCTTTTGCCCCGGCCCACAGCCTCCGCGCTTCTTACCAGATGAGGATAACGAGGCCATCTCTGTCGCAAGTGAATCCGGCGAGGATTCCTCTGTCGGTCAACAACGTGCAATTCGGCAACCCTGACCTCGACAGCGAACACAACAACAAGGTTACTCTGACATACTCGAATTTCGGAAGAATGATCGGGGGAAACCTCAGTCTTGAATATTCACAGACAGACAATTCTATCGAGCATTATGTATATTCCGACGGGATCACCATCTTCTCGACATCGGCAAACCTAGGTAAAAACCGGGCCACCACATTATCCGGTTTCCTCAACTGTAATTTTTCCGCCAAAACAAGACTTACCATCAACGGTAACGTCCAGTATGTGGACATAAAGGCTCCGGATCCCTCGTCAGACGGGAGCATATCGGCCAACGGATGGACCGGATATATCGGAGGATCTTTCGACTGGACAATGCCGGCGGCCATCAGGCTTAATGCGTACGGTGGCAAATCTTTCGGCAACATCGGGTTGTATTCCTCGTCAAACGGATGGTATTACTACGGAATCAGCCTCTCCCGCTCATTCCTGAAGAACGATGCGCTGACCGTGGCCCTGAACGCTGGTAACTTCCTTGAAAGCTCACGTTCATTCAAACACCGGCAGCATACCGCATCTACCATAACTCACTCTGAATACCGCAACCATGACTGGAACATAGGCGTCTCGTTGAGCTGGAACTTCGGATCGTTGAAAAGCCAGACCAAAAAGACTGACGCTTCAATCTCAAATGACGACCAATCGCAAGGCGGCCAGTCGAAAGGACTCGGTTTCTGAACAATATGTAAACCAGACACCAAAGACATTCATCTGAAATTCCTGAAATCATGACTTACAGACACATACTGATAGCGGCAGTCGCCACATGCTTTCTCGGCACTTCATGCGGCCGGATAGTCAACTCCTGCATGCGCCGGGAAAAGCCCTCAGATTCAATAGTCAGCAAGACGGTCGAAACAGGCGAGATCAACTCCATCGCTTCCACGACAGAACTGATTGTCCACTATTCACAAGGTTCTCCCAAACCGGTGAAAATATCCGGACCGGAAAATATTGTCAAAGAACTGGAGATCGATCTCGATAAACACAGGAATCTTAAGCTTGAGATCAGACATGGCAGCAAATTCAGTTACTCGTCGGACGAGGAAATGGTCCACGTATGGATCACCTCTCCTGCCACGTCCAGGTTTGAAGCCGCGGCCAGCAGCCGTATATACATAGACTCGATCGCAATACCCGAAATGGAACTCAAAGCCCTCGCAGGAGCCGCAATCTTCGTGAGAGATGTCGAGACAGACATTATTGAAGTCTCGGCTCTGTCCGGAGCAATGATCTCCATCAGCGGCAAAGCGAAAAGCGCCCGCCTGAAAACACTCTCAGGCGGAACCATCAACGCCGCTGATCTGAAAGCCTCGTCGGGCAAATCATCGGCATACAGCGGAGGGGTCATAAAATGCGACATCAGAGATGCCGCTGTGGAGAGCTTTTCAGGAGGCTCCGTCAGCAACCGTGGCTCATGATCGTGCTGTAACAAAAGATATGTAAGCCCGTCTTATAGATAGTTTATCATATTTAACACATCTTCAGAAACGATGAAAACTATTCTTACTTCATTGCTCGCATACGGCTGTATCGCCGCATCAGCATCCGCCACGACCTATTCCGTAAGCGGACGCATTGTGGAAGCCAACGGAGGCGAAGCATGCCCGGGCGCCACTTTCAGAATATACAATGTGACCGACACAATTAACCATATCACGATCGGGGCATGCGACACAGACGGGAAATTCTCCAGCAGA
Organism: uncultured Muribaculaceae bacterium; assembly: GCA_910589425.1. GTDB lineage: Bacteria > Bacteroidota > Bacteroidia > Bacteroidales > Muribaculaceae > Lepagella. The sequence continues at coordinate 13,436 of CAJUSZ010000026.1, forward strand.
CTTCCGGACAAAGGCGATTATCTGCTGAAAAGCGATTACACCGGTCTCAAGACCGCATCAATGCGCTTCTCCGTATCGGGAAAATATCCTCATGCCGAACTGGGTGTGATCTCCTTGTCATCGGATTTCACTACAATCGGCGAAGTGGTCGTAACCGCACAGCGCAAACTGGTGGAGAGCGACGGAGCGACCCTGACATACAACGTCGAGGAGGATCCGCAGGCCACCACAAGCTCAACTCTCGACATGCTCCGGCGCGTACCGATGGTCAGCGTGGACGCCGAGGAGAATATCAAAGTCAAAGGACAGTCAAACTTCAAGATATATCTCAACGGCAAAGAAGACCCGATGCTTTCCGGCGACCCGAAGACGGTGCTGAAGTCTCTCCCGGCCTCTTCGATAAAAAAAATCGAGGTGATCACTGAACCTGGCGCGAAATATGACGCCGAAGGAACAGGCGGCATACTGAACATCGTAACCGCCACAAAACAGAACCTTGAAGGGTATATGGCCAACTTCTCGCTGTGGCACAATGTGTCAAACACAGGAGCCAGCGCCTACGGACGGACAAAGATAAAGAACGTTACCGCTTCTGTCAATGCCAGCTACAATGATTCCAGAATCTATCCGCCACGCCACACCTATTCTTCGGAGGTCTATGAGAATCTGCTCTCGGAGACCGACCGCACTCAACGACAGGCGTCCAGAAGCGAATCGCAATGGAATTACACAGGAGCCGACATCAATCTCTCCTGGGAACCGGACACTCTCAATCTCCTCACTTTTTCTTTCAACTTCGGCAAAAGCATGAGCTGGAATGACACGCGCAACTCTTTCTCAATGACATCCGCCGACAACGAGGAGCGCTGGAGCTACATCCGCGACTGGAGCGCACACGGCAGCAATCTCGGGCTTCACGGACAATTGTCATATCAGCACACTTTCCGCCGCACGGGCCACCATATCGTTGCCTCATATCTTTACAACAACTTCGACTACGACTATGAGTCCACTCAGGAACGCCATTCGGTGAAAGGACTGTCATTGCCTTGGCTATGGGGGCACAACGTGAACGACAATTCGACAAACCGCCATACGATCCAGCTGGACTACACGAATCCACTCGGAACCAGACACACCATCGAGGCTGGCGCGAAGGCACAGCTTCAGCGCAGCGAGGGGAATTCCTATCCTCTTTACGGGATGACATATCCATCGATGGAAATAAACAGTACGGAACACATCAAGATGACTCAATTCCAGGACATAGCCGCTCTTTACGTGTCATATACGGGCAACTTCGGAAATTTCTCCGGACGCGCTGGAATCCGCTGGGAATACACCCACACGGGAATCGACTACAAGGTAGCTCCCGAAGGATACTCCGACTTCACGACGGTGCTTAACGACATAATTCCGAACCTTTCCCTGACCTACCGTTTTTCCGCCGCAGCCAACATGCGCCTCGCCTACCAGATGAGGATAAACAGACCGGGAATATCGCAGCTGAACCCTTACCGCAACGAAATGACCACGAATCAGGTAAGCTACGGAAATCCGGATCTCGACAGCCAGCATTCAAACCAGATCTCCCTTACATACAGCAATTACGGCAACAGATTGTCGGGAAATGTCGGAATCAGCTATTCCCACACCAAAAACTATATCGAAGGCTACAACTTCATCAAAGACGGCGTCTTCAATTCCACTTTCGCCAACATCGGCCGCTACCAGTGGGCCAATCTCAACGGCTACATACAGTGGACCATAATCACCGACATGCAACTTTCACTATATGCCGGTGTCAATTACGAAGACTACAGAGCCGATTCTCCGGAGCTGAAACTAAGCAGATCCGGATGGAGCGGGAATTTCAACGCCAATTTCAACTATACACTGCCGTTCAGAATGAGATTGTCTGCCTACGGTGGCGCCGGCACAAAATGGATCACGCTTCAGCAGCAAGGTTCGGGATGGTACTACTACGGAATGGGAATCTCGCGATCTTTCCTCAAAGAAGATGCTCTGACCGTCAATATATACACCCAGAATTTCGCCAACCCTAAACGGAATTCCACATCGACCACCGACGCTCCGGGAATGCGTGTGTCGACCAACTACCGATACGCGCAATGGAATCTCGGCATCGGACTCTCTTACCGGTTCGGCTCGCTTTCCTCCGACGTGAAACGGACGGCTGCGCAGATAGAGAGCGAATCCACAGGCACATCTTCCCCTAAGGGCGGGAGTCGATGACACAACATGAATTGATCAGAAAAGATGAACGAAACCAATGTAAACAACATCAAATCACAGATGAGAAAAGGGATGCTTGAATATTGCGTCCTGCTGCTTCTCGCCGACAGACGGGCATATCCGTCAGACATCATCGACGCTCTCAGCCAGGCGGACATGATAGTCGTGGAAGGAACGCTCTACACGTTGCTCAACCGTCTGAGGAAAGAGGGCAAGCTCTCCTACGAATGGGAGGAATCAAAACAAGGCCCCCCGAGAAAATACTATTCCATAACGACTTATGGCCACGAAGTGCTACAGACCATGAGTTCGGCATGGGATGAAATATGCAACACAGTCAATCATTTCCGCATGAGCGGCACAGAAACAAAAACTGAATAATGAACAAAACATTCAACATCAACATCGCCGGTTATGTCTTCACCGTCAATGAAGATGCCTACACTTTGCTGAAAGACTATCTCGACACTCTCCACACTGCTTTCTCACGGGAAGCTGACGGAGCGGAGCTGCTCGCCGACATTGAATCACGCATAGCCGAGATATTCGGAAGACAGAATGATGGCGGTGTGCGGGTGATAACTGTGGCCGATGTAGAGGCGATAATATCCCGGATGGGGCGCCCGGAAGATCTTATGGAGACTGACGAGACCATATCAGAAACCAGTGGAAAAACTGAAAAGGAATTCCGCACAGCATCGGAGGCAATACCGCCCTATCCCCCTTTCCCACCGCTGAAACGACGCCTGTTCCGCAATCCTGCGAACAAGATGCTCGGAGGCGTATGTTCAGGACTGGCAGCATATCTGGGCATAGACCCGACGTGGATGCGCCTTATCGCCGTTCTGCTCGCTTTCGCATCCTTGTCCGGGGCTTGTGTGGTATATATAATACTTTGGTTAGTGGTGCCGGAAGCCCGCACCCCGATAGAAGTGATGCAGATGCAAGGGGAATCGGCCACGATGGAGAATATCGGAAGAACCGTTACCGAATCATTCCGGAGCGTACGCGATGACATAAGCCAGACCATCCACGGCAATATGCCGCAGTCGTCAGGGAAGCAATTCGCCGACGGACTCGCATCCTTCTTCGGCTTTATAGGCAAGATACTGCTTATCTGCGGAATTGTGATCTGTTGCGCCATTTTGCTCGGCCTCGGGATAGGACTGCTCGGGTGTATCCTCGCCCTGATCATATTCCTCACCCCATGGGGCGCGTCGCTTTGCGGAGCGAACCCAAGCTTTCCACCTTACGAAGGGACGGTGATCACAAGCCTGCTGACGGCCGTCGGCTATATCATGGTGATCGGCATACCGCTTTTCTACCTGCTGTGGCTGCTTCTAAAGGCCAATGGATCGGGAAAACAGATGGCCAAGGGGTGGAAAAGAGCCTTGATATGGACGTGGGTTATCGGTTTTATTCTTGCCGGAGCCACTACAGGGATCCTGGTGGGAATGAAAAAAGACTTTAAAGAGGGCTTATACTCCGGCTGGGAGTCTGACAGGGAGATCATTTACGATACGGTAAAAATACCCGCCACGGATTCCATAACGGACAGCGCGTCCGAACCAGACCAGAAAACACCATCGGAAATCTGAAAACAGCTTTTCATTTCTCATACTTTACACCAGGCGGCAGAACCATAACGGTTCCGCCGCCAATTTTTTTGTCAGCCTTATGTAACGAACAAATGTTTTTCCGGTCTATGATGCAGAGATGGGAAAAGAAATGCTCACAGAATCCTTTGTCCGTCTGCGCTCGCGTCTGAGAGCCGTGGCGGCAACCGTATTGAAAAGCGACGACGATATTGCCGACGCTTTGCAGGAGAGTTTCTGCCGTCTCTATAATTCCCGTATGCCGCAATCACAGGCTGAGGCGGATGGCCGGTGTATCGTTACTGTCAGGAGAGTCAGCATAGACTCCGCCGCTAAAAGAAACCGGATGGCGGATCTCCCCGATAATTTTGAAATGGAGACTCATGCCTCAGACACTGGTCCGGAACGCGACATCGCCGAGATTCAGGAAACCATGCTGTCGGCACTCTCCCCGCTCCAAAGGGATGTGTTCGAGCTTGTCGGGCTGAAAGACTTTGACTATGACGTAGCCGCGGAAAGACTTGGCATCTCGGAACAGGCCGCACGGACAAACATGTGCCGGGCCAGGAAAAAGCTACGGGATATGTACAGTAGGATATGAGCCGAATACACAATCTTGATTATCTGCACAATTGATCAAAACCGGAATAATGACAAAAGATAAACTCAACATATCGGAACTTGAGACACTCGCCTCCTTATACAATTCATGCTCCATGAGCCGCGAAGATGAGAGGAATCTTATGAGGGTGCTTGCCGGATCGCCGGTATCCTCCCCTCTGCTCGATGAAACCAGAGCTTTGATGGGTCTTGAGTCTGTACGCCGCCAATCGGCCGGACGCTCACGCGGCAGAAGCAGATGGAGACAGGCGTTGGGAATAGCAGCCACTGCATGCCTTATTTCCGGAGTCGGGATCACGGCTTTCACATCCGGCAATACGGAAAGGACCACATGCATCGCATATTCCAACGGCAAGCGCATAACCGACACACGGGAAGCGGAAAAGCGAGCGATGGAGGAATATAATGAAAGCGTCCGTCTAATTGAGGAAATGAGAGATCTATATCGCAAGGAACTGTCTGAATCCCAAATGATAATAAACAACTGTAATCAAAACCGCTTATGAAAAAAGTATTGATCCTTATAGTCGCGCTGTGTGCCTGCCTCGCCGCCGCAGCCTCCAACACCACGAAATATGCGGTTGAATCCCTATTTGACGGACGATATAACAATCATCCGCACACAGGCGTTACCATCCTCAAAAACAACCAGAGCATTTTCAAGAAGCTGACAGTGGAGAACGACAGCAAGATAATGCAGGAAATGGAACGTCTGATCAGACTTGACGAGGGGAAAGCCTCCAACTCCGTGGAACGCTATGAGAAAGGTGAATTCCAGCTGATTCTATCCATGCCGTCGGGCACTTCGATAGGATTCACACGAGAGGCAAACAATCAGGGCTCGCTTTTCATATCAGTACCATTACTGAAAAATACCTCTACCCGCATTGACAAAAGCCGGAAATCCACCAAGAGCCGGTCTCAATCCAAGTCCACATCAAAAAGCAGATCAGGCTCCAGATCCACCACAACAACGATAACTACATCAGGCGATAACATCTATGTCAACGACATGACCGACGGTTCAGAGATTGTTTGGCTGGAATGAACCGGATCCCACAAGTCTCCAGCATCCGGAGGAGGATTCCTCAAGACAGAGCGAGCCGTCCATGAACTCCACTCCTTCCTCCTCCCTGACAAAAGGCACAACCGCGATATTTGCGGGTGTGCCTTTCTCATATTCCTCAAGGCTTCCATAAGTGAGTGTGGCTATGGACAAGCCATGACTGACCATGCGCCCGTCGGAATGGATCACGTCTATCCTGCGGGCCATAAGACGCTTTACTATCTTTTCAGAATTAATCATTTCCGGCTCCTGTTTATTGAGGTCCTTTCCTGTCCGGGGTGTCCGAAGCGCGGAGCGTCCATGTATTCGGCTTCCGTAGAAACGCCATTTCCTACGGTCTCTACGCCCGAAGGGGATTGGGCCTGCTTCCGAAGACTATCCATCCGGGCTCTCTCGCGGGCTTTGCGGGGATCGTATTTCCCTGGAAGGACATATCGCCGTGGTTGCCTTGATTGATTCCGCTCCTCCGGACTCATGCGCCGGTGAGACAACGCTATGCTGTCGATCCATATCGGCATGAACCGGCTGTCGGTATGGAATGTGCCGTAAACCCTCTTGGGCATAAGCGCGGTGTCGGTCGGCATTGTCATCTCCACACGCCGGCCGCCTCCGACCGACTGAACCATATAATCCGTCTGACCGCCTTCATAGTCCACGCCTATGAGCATCTTGCCGTCGGCCACATGATCAAGACGCATGATCCACTGCAAAGCCTCTCCGGGCTTCAGCTCTCCTGGTGCGACGGAGAATGTGAAACCGTCGGTGGATGCAAGCGCCGACACGGACAAATGACGCGGATATGGCCACAGATCCTTTCCTCCGGCGCTGACAGCGTCGGCGATATAATCTTTCTGCCTCGACGCAAGTCTGCGTTCCATCCGGTCATACAGTTCTACATAATCATCGAAGTTGCGGCCATACCAGACGAGTGTCTTCTCAAAATCTTCCCGGCTCACCCCGTGACGCCTCAACACATCGGCGGAAAGACGGGACGCAAGCGAATCCGATGGTGAACCCGGATAATACGAGCAATAGCTTTCGGCGAGTTTCAGATCCACCATCACATCTGTCATCTTATCGTCAGACAGCACTCCTGACGGACGCCTGCTGCATGAACCGGCGACAAGAAGGACACTGAACGCGCATAACGGGAGAAAACCGGAGTATCTCATTTTTTCCATGATTTTTCCCCATCGGCAGTTTCCTTGCCTCCGACATGGGCTATGGCTATTGAGAAATCTCTCGAATAGAAAAAGATCAAAAGCCCCACGCCTATACATATAGAGGCATCGGCGATGTTGAATATGTATTGGAAAAACTCGAAATATTCCCCTCCCACAAACGGCATCCATTCAGGCCAGCGGAATTCAAAGAGCGGGAAATACATCATATCGACCACCCGACCCTCAAACCATGTGGAATATCCTCCACCCGGCGGAAACATCTCAGCCACGGCCGGCGGCATAGGATTGTTGAAGATCTCTCCGTAAAATACGCAGTCAAATATGTTGCCGGCGGCTCCGGCTATGATCAAAGCCATTGCCACAAGAAATCCGCGCCTGATGTTGGCAAGCGTAATAATCCTCACCACAAACCAAATGAAAAGAGCCACAGCGGCAATGCGTCCGAATGTCAGGAGGAATTTGCTCCATAGCTCGATGCCGAACGCCATGCCGTTGTTCTCTATGAATTTCAGATGCCACCAGCTGGTCAACGGAAGATCTTCTCCCAAATAGAAGGAGGTCTTGACCCATATTTTGACAATCTGGTCAAGGACGATGACCGCCACCGTTATGATAGCCACCATCCATCCGGCATGGACGGCACGGCGTGATGATCCGGTTGAATTTAAATCCATTCTCTATCCGTTGTTGGGAAAACAGAGAGACAACATTATTTCTGGTTCTTTGCCTCGATCGAAAGGGTGGCGTGAGGCACGGCGCGGAGACGTTCCTTGGGGATAAGCTCTCCTGTTACACGGCAAACACCGTAGGTCTTGTTGTCAATCCTTACAAGAGCGGCCTTCAGCTTGTCGATAAACTGTTTCTGCCTTGTGGCAAGACGCTCGGCCTCCTCTTTCTGGGCATAGCTTGTGCTGTCTTCAAAGACATTGTGCTTCTGCCCCGGCTCTGTCTCTTCAGAGCTGATGTCGGCGAGAAGCGCCTCATATTCCTGATTTGCCTTCTCAAGTTTCTCATTTATGAGCTGACGGAATTCTTCAAGTTCAGCGTCGCTGTATCTTTTCTTTTCTGTGTCCATTCTCTTTCTATTTAGAGCCTGTTAAAAAAATTAATGGCTGGGAGCCAAGCCATCAAGACATTGCTCCCAGACTTGTGATTTTTATATCCGTTCTACTTTGGCATAGACTTTAAGGCCATCTATGTCAAGCTCTACCGCTCCCTCTCCGGGTTCAGCCAGAATAAGCTCTCCGGCGAGTACCTGAGCGGCTATGTATCGTCCGAAATCGCGCACAGCCTCCCTGATTTCATCAAGCGGCGAGATCGTTACCGCCACTTTGTCGGTGATGTCGAAATCCTGGGTCTTGCGGATGTTCTGGATTCGATTTACAAGTTCCCTCGCCATACCCTCATTCCTGAGTTCCGGGGTAATGGTTACGTCGAGCGCCACAGTGAGATTGCCGTCGTTGGCCACCAGCCATCCCGGAACATCTTCCGGAATAACCTCTACGTCCCCGAGGGTTACGACAGGCTCGGAAGGGAAATCGGCAAACTTGAATTCGCCGTTTTTCTCAAGCATCGCTATATCCTTCTGGGACATTGCGGTTATGGCCTTGCCAAGATCCTTCATGATCTTTCCGTAGCGTGGACCGAGTTTCTTGAAGTCGGCTTTCACACGCTTCACAAGCCCGCTCTCCTCGCTGTCCACGATCTTTATATCCTTCACATTCACCTCAGACTTGACGAGGTCGGATATAATCTCCACAGCTTCCCGCTGGGCGGCATCAACCACAGGCACAAGCAGCGTCTGGAGCGGCTGGCGCACCTTGATGTTGACTTTACGCCTGAGGGCAAGCACGGCCGACGTGAGCTGCTGGGCAAGCTTCATGCGTCTCTCCAGGGCCTTGTCAGTCATCTCAGGATCAGCTTCCGGGAAGCGGGCAAGATGAACTGATGCATAACCGTCCTTTTCAGAAGCAGGCTGGCACAGGTCGTTGTAAAGACGGTCGGCATAGAAAGGAGAGAACGGAGCCATGAGCATAGCCACCGTCTTCAGACAAGTATAGAGAGTCTGATAAGCGGAAAGCTTGTCTTCGGTCATCTCTCCTGCCCAGAAACGTTTCCGGTTGAGCCGGACATACCAGTTGGACAGATTGTCGCCTACAAACTCGTCTATGGCTCTGGCTGCGCGTGTGGGTTCGTAATCGTCGAGAGCATCCGTAACCTCCTTTACAAGTGTGTTCAGAAGCGAAAGAATCCATCTGTCGATTTCAGGACGACGCGAGATTTCTATCTGCGGCTCGGCTCCCGTGAAACCGTCCACATTGGCATACAGGGAGAAGAACTTGTATGTGTTATGAAGTGTGGCGAAAAGCTTGCGGCTGACTTCAGCCACTCCGGCTTCGTCATATTTCAGATTATCCCAGGGCTGCGAATTGGAAATCATGTACCAACGCACCGGGTCGCTTCCGAAACGCTCTATGTTGTTGAACGGATCGATGGCGTTACCCAGACGTTTGGACATTTTGTTCCCGTTCTTGTCAAGAACCAGCCCGTTGGAAATCACAGCCTTGTATGCGACAGAATCAAATATCATACCGGCTATGGCATGGAGTGTGAAGAACCATCCGCGTGTCTGGTCCACACCCTCTGCGATGAAATCGGCCGGATATACTTCACCGCTTTCAAGAGCCTCCTTGTTTTCAAAAGGATAGTGTATCTGTGCATAAGGCATCGCACCCGAGTCGAACCATACGTCGATAAGATCGAGTTCCCTGCGCATGGGCTGGCCTGACGGGCTCACAAGAACCAGCTCATCCACGTAGGGACGGTGGATATCGAACCGTTCATAGTTTTCCTTTGTATAGACTCCCGGTTCAAAACCTTTGGCTTTGATCGGGTTTTCCTTCATGAATCCTGCCTCAACAGCCTTGTCTACTTCGTCGGAAAGCTCCTGATAGCTGCCGATGCATATCTCCTCTTTGCCGTCGGCCGTACGCCATATCGGCAACGGCGTGCCCCAATAGCGCGAACGGGACAGATTCCAGTCCTGCACATTCTCAAGCCATTTGCCAAACCGTCCGGTTCCTGTGGAAGCGGGTTTCCATTTGATGGTCTCGTTGAGCGCCATCAGTTTTTCCCGGGCCTCCGGTGTGCGGATAAACCAACTGTCGAGCGGATAGTACAACACAGGCTTGTCAGTACGCCAGCAATGGGGATAATTGTGGGTATGTTTCTCTATCCGGAACGCACGCCCTGAAAGCTTCATCTCCATGCACAGGGCTATGTTGAGATCCTCTGCCTTTGATGCCGCTTTCTCGTCGTATTTGCCTTCAGGAGAAAAGCGCGGATCGTAGGCATTCTTCACATAGTCGCCGGCATGGCGCCCATATAATTCAATATCCACGCATCTCTCTATAAATTCCGGAGCAAGTTCCTCCAATGAATAATATTTGCCTTTCAGATCGACCATGGGACGGGTCTCCCCCTTGCGGTTGATCATGAACAGAGGCGGAACTCCGGCATCCCGGGCCACCTTGGCGTCATCGGCACCGAACGTCGGAGCTATATGGACAATACCCGTACCGTCATCCGTGGTTACGTAATCGCCCGGTATCACTCTGAATGCTTCCGAAGCACACTCCACAAATGAATCCGCATCCACCTTAAACACCTTGTCTGGATTTGCCACAGCGTAATCCTTGACCCACTGAGCGCTACGGTCATCAAGTTTTTCCACCGGCTTCACCCAGGGCATCAGCTGCGTGTAATGCATCCCGACAAGATCTGTGCCTTTCCAGCGTCCTGCAATTCTATATGGGATGACCTTGTCGCCCTGTTTGTATTCCTCCAGAGGAAGATCGGCACCTTCCGGTTTGAAGTAGGCACCAAGCAACGATTCGCATATCACGGCCGTGATCTTTTCTCCGTTGTAGGGATTGAATGTGCGGACCGCGACGTAATCGAATTTAGGGCCTACGCATAACGCCGTGTTTGAGGGGAGCGTCCAGGGTGTTGTCGTCCACGCAAGGAAGCATGGCTCTCCCCATCCTGTCATCTCAGGCTTAGGGTCGGCTATGGGGAATATTGCCGTAGCCGTGGTGTCTTTGACATCACGATAGCATCCCGGTTGGTTAAGTTCGTGGGAACTCAGCCCTGTTCCAGCCGCCGGAGAATAAGGCTGTATGGTATATCCTTTGTAAAGATAGCCTTTCTTGTATAACTCTTTCAGAAGCCACCATACAGATTCTATGTAACGGTTATCGTAAGTTATATAAGGATTGTCGAGATCCACCCAATATCCCATGCGGTGAGTGAGGTCTGTCCACTCTTTGGTGTATTTCATGACCTCATGTCTACAGGCGGCATTATACTCGTCTACCGATATTTTCTTGCCTATGTCCTCCTTGGTGATCCCGAGCGTTTTCTCCACTCCGAGTTCCACCGGAAGTCCGTGTGTGTCCCATCCCGCCTTGCGCTTGACCTGAAAACCTTTCATTGTCTTGTAGCGGCAGGTTATATCCTTGATAGTACGAGCCATCACATGATGGATTCCCGGCATACCGTTAGCCGACGGCGGCCCTTCAAAAAAGACAAATGAGGGACATCCGGCCCGTTCTGTCATGCTGGCTTCAAAAAGTGAATGTTCATCCCATATCTTCAGGACTTCCTTATTTATATCTGAAAGATTCAGCTGGCTGCTGTATTCTTTGAATTTCTTGCTCATAGACGTATGAATGATGTTTTTTGATGTATTATTTCTTCACACCGAATTTACCTCCCTTAAGGCCTCCTTTGGTGCCGCCCTTCACCCCGGAACCCATGGCGAAAATATTGGCGTCGTAAGTAAATGTCTTACGCTCTGTCTCACGCTTGCGCTTGAGGGCGAGTTCGACAAGACGATCCATCAGTTTATCAAAAGACAATCCTGACGCTTCCCAAAGATAGAACGACAACGACCCCGGAATTGTATTGATCTCGTTGACATATACGGCATTGTCTTTCCTGTCGACCATCACGTCCACACGGCTTACGCCATGACATGAAAGCACCCTGAATGTCTCCCCGGCTATATGCCGGATCAATTCGGTTTGCTCTTCGGGAAGTTCTGCGGGAATACGCTTGTCGCTGTTCTGCATGCCATGGCTGCCTTTGCTTCCTCCCATGTACTTGTCCTCGTATGAAAGGATATCTCCTGTCTTTATAGGCTCTTCAAGCACCGACGACACATGATCATCGGCATCGCCAAGCACAGAGCAGTTGATCTCTTGCAGCTGTTCTATGCAATGTTCCACAATGAGCCGCTGCGAGAACTTCTCTGCATTGTCTATCTTTGCGATCAAGGAAGCCCTGTCGACAGCCTTTCCTATGCCGACACTCGACCCGAGATTGGCCGGCTTTACAATCACCGGATACCCGAGCTTTGCCTCCACTTCTTCTATGATAGAGTCGCGGCGAGAGAACCATTCCTTGTCTGTGAACCATACATAGTCCACGACTGGAATCCCACACTCACGCAGGATCATCTTCATGGTGATTTTGTCCATTCCGTTGGCTGACGACAGTGTGTTGCATCCGGCGTAGGGAATCCCTATCGTGTCGAGCAACCCCTCGAAAATACCATCCTCGCCATTAGTGCCATGCAGCACCGGAATCACGACATGGATCTCGGCCACAACAGGACTCTTGGCGCTGAACAGGCCACTTTTCACCTTATAAAGATTATAGTCCCCGAACTCCGGCCTCATGAATACTTCTGTAGCCTTTTCCGTCAGGCTCTTCATATCACGATAATTCCGTATGTCAAGCAGATCCGGACCGGTATACCATCGTCCCTGTTTTGATATGTAGATAGGAATAATGCTATATTTCTCGCTGTTGAAAGCATTTATTGCTTGAAGAGCAGAAATTACAGAGATCTCATGCTCCACACTTCTGCCGCCAAAAAAGACTGCTACGTTAGTTTTCATACTGTTTTCTGAAAAGAGTTATACCGGCTCTTGAGCCTGCTCTTTAATTAGTATGCAAATTTAGTAAAATTCAGCAACATGGCCAAATGGCGGCCGAATACACCCGAAAAAGCGACCGGCATGAACGTCCTATCTATTATCTTTTGCAACCGGCCACGGAAATCCCGCAGGATTAAGAGCCACATGGATATCCTTTTTCCTCAGCCTTACCCCTACATATTCTGCAAGCTTCTTCCTATCTGCCGCCGGAAGTCCGCCCGGAGCATTTACAAATACCATGCTGACTGTATCTGAAACGCCATCTTTCACCGACGAAACAAGCATCTCCGACAGTGCGATATCCGCTACCGAAGGAAACAGCACCTTGACCTCAGGGACTATCTTCCGGCTGTCTTCCGAGAATGCATCGGACTGATGCAGCAGATACTTCAATGAATCTATCTCATCCTGACGATCCGCAATCTGACGCTGCATCAATGCGTAAAAGTTTTGGTAATCCCCATCATCGTCCATCGATGAATTCGACAGGGAGAAACCCTGCTTTATTGTTAGCACTGTACCCCCGAGACCCGCGGAATCAAGTCTGTTCATCATGGCAAGCTGAAGCGAGTCTTTAGGAAGAGCTGCGCCAATCAGCGTTACATCAATATGACGCCGCCCTCCCTCTATGTATTCCTTATGACTAAGCACCTGTGTATTCGGGAAAATCATCTCTTTATCCACAAACGTCTGAGCCTTGTCGAGAAAAACATTTTTGTCAATCATCAACACCGTCAGATAAACACTGACCGCAAGCGTTAGCGTAACTATACAGTAAACTACCGTCTTTACTTTCTTATATCTTTTCGCATCCTGATATACAACTTTTTTGTAACCGATCATCTTTACCCCTATCCAACTTGCCACAAGTATAAATATCATGTTTGTAAAAAACAGATAAAGCGCTCCGAAGAAAAATTTACTTTGCAAAGTGGCAATTCCATATCCGGCGGTACAAAGCGGAGGCATAAGGGACGTCGCGATAGCAACACCGGGCATAACCTGACCTTTGTTCTTGCACGCGATGCCTACAATACCGGCCGCCCCACCGAATAAAGCAATAAACACATCGTAGATGGAAGGTGAAGTCCTTGCAAGAAGTTGACTCGACCCTTCGTATTGCGGAGATACAAGAAAGTATAGGGCGGACGCAAGCAATGAGCCGAGAACCGCCATCGATATATTCTTAAGACCGCGTTTCAATAATTCGTAATCCTGTATGCCGATAGCGAGACCCATCCCGATTATCGGCCCCATCAACGGGGATATAAGCATCGCTCCTATTATAACCGGAATGCTATCTGTATTCAGACCGAGAGACGCAATGAAAATTGCAAAAACAAGGACAAGCAACTGTCCTCCTTTAAATGAAACACCTGACCGTATGGCCGACTCGGCAGTATCCTGTGATTCCAAATCATCAGCCACATTCAGAAAGTTTTTCATGTCATTGACAAAGACTCTCAATGACACAGCAAGACGGTTCTCTTTCATAATGAAATCAGGGTAACAGATTAATCTTAATTGAATATTTCCTGGTATCGGCTATGCACGCTTTACATAACCCGCACACACCCCAATTAAAGAGTGTGCTAAATATCTGTGTTTAAATAAACTTTAGATGAGACCAAGTCAATAACTATTTATTGATTGGTCTTCATAGACTAAACAAACAACCGGATCATTTGTTAGAGATCCTTAAAATACGGAACATCCAGCAATGCAATACGAAACAATCCGAGTATCCTGAAATAATGACTGAATAAATACATAGACGCAACATATTTATAAAATATATTACTATTGATTCATAACTACTATTACATAAAATTCATACTATAATTTACTTGTATATTACTGTACATTTTCGGGATAAAAAGTTTCAAACGTGGAGTCATCATAATATACCGTTATTTGTATTACTTTTCTCGGTTTTTTCACAGAAACAGCTGGATGACATAAATTGCCAGCACCAACATTATTCCGCACAACATCTTCATTTACTGAGGATAAATACGGAAATACCTGCCCATCTAAGGCAGTTTCTTTGGAAAATATTTTTTCATCCGTGAAATCGGTCGTAAATACGGAATCCTCATCGGCCTCCAGCTCACTTTGCGAAACAGACAGATCCACACCTGTCGTCATTTCTCCTTCTCCAAAAAGCAACCACACAACCGACAGATCCGGATACGCACGATGAATTTGCCCGATCAACAAATCGCTGACCTTCTTGTTGCGTCCGGACAGCAACTGCGACAAGGTAGGGCGGGGAATGCCACAGCTGTCTGCAAATTGAGAGTGAGAAAGACCACGGTATTCCATAAAGTGTTTTAGACGAGTCGCTACATTTTCTTCAGACATCACGTTTTGGGGTGTTAAGGATTCCGAGTACAAATGTAATCAATAAAACGCAAACTGCAAATTTTTAACCACAAATTTTTAAATTTAATTTTTGAAACTAAACGTTATGGACTATATTTACAATTCCACCATAATACTAAAATATCATAAAGCACTTGTTGAAGAATAATTCATTATTAACTATGATATAATGAATTATCATCGCAACAAATACATTACTGAACCCAAAGCCGGGACATCAAGCCTATTTCTTATACCAATAATTAATTATATATATTTAATTTACTTATTATTAGTATTATATCATAATTCATAAAAATAGTAAATAGCACATTTTTCATATTGTAAATCAATTCTTGCATCCCTGTTTTAGAACAGGAATAGTTAAGTACCACAAATCATTTCAGTGGATTTGTTCACTTTTACACAATCCCATTTGTAATCAAGTCCAATTTACACACGCACTATTTACAATACTAAATAATTTTCACCTATACGTCAACCACAGTTCATACATTTTCAATCTTGGTTATAAATAGGACAACGATCTCTATCCGACACCACATCTACCCCGATGAGGATCCGCAGCTACCAGTCAGTGTTCTGGATCCGAATCCACAACAACTCCTCTCGGATCTCAGGATGATATCCCGCACATGGAGCGCCAGCACGCTATTTTAGCCCTTATAGCCCTGAAAACATCATATCCACCTATCCATATACAGAACTACTGATGAAACAGTATTCTAACACCTTTAGCATACCAATAAAACACGCCCAAATATCTAATAAAAAGATACTTGAGCGTCAGAATAGACCCTATTGATATTCTATTCAAAAATATAATCTCTCGTTATTTAAATATATTATTGCTGTACTATTAAAAAGTATTATGTTTTCAGATTAATATATCATGTATATACAATTATATATATTGGAGATATAGTTTACACTTACAAATATTTAAATTACATTTTAATTTCTAATCCAGAAGAAGGTACATCTCTGGATAAAACGAGGGAAGATTGACTATCCGATTCAAAACCCCTGTTTGTGGACAAAGACCAAACAACCATGTCATGAGTTCTGTTTCACTAACAATTACCATATCATTATATTTAATCTTATGCACTTTCATATTTTCGCTTAGTCTGTTTGCGCATAAAGTTTTTACGGCAATCCCGGAATGATAATACAAATTTTTTACATCATCATTGTCACTCACTAAGAATCTGGATACCCACACCCTTCCGTCTTCGACAATAAAAACGAGCCTACGCTTATCCTCTTCTCCATCAGAAAGCACTGATCCCCCTCGATCTTCCATTTCTACATCCTTACGCTCCGATTTAAATAAATTGCAGTCAGTGGCATCTGGAAGATAATTTACGTCATATTGCACACCAACGACACCGGTATCATGCAATTTTTCTCCAAATTTTAATAAAATAACATCATACGCACTCTCTGATAGCGTTACGAGAATCGATAATTTTCCAACACCCGGACGTCCCGCGATGAAATCCAATAACGTCAACATATTAGTCAGCCGCAACATCCCGTATGGAGAAGACTGACCTGATGATTGCTGACACATTCCAACACTTTCAAGATCAGTACCAACTCCATCCTCCACCTTATCCTCTACATAGAATTGATCCTTTACATAAGCCCTTTGGAATTCCCCAGGAGCATGATAAAACTCAATCGACCTATCCGGAAAACAGTTTTTAACCTCGTCAAGTAAACGAAATACGGCCAATTTATCGGAATAGATTATCTTTCTCACGGAAACAGAATCACAATTATCAGATGGAATAGAAAATAAAACACCTTTGATTGACAAACAAATTTTATCCAATATATATCCGGGGATATGATGATTATATATATAATCAATTTTATAAATTATATCAAACAAAGACAAGGATTTTTTATACATAAATCCATATTCTAAACATATATTATTTAGTAGTTCTCTGTAAGCACAAACGCAGATACAACCACCAGATAAATAATTATCAAATATAATATTTTTATAATCATTCACAGAATGTTTCTGAACTATATTTTCATACATACAAGAATAATATTCCTCATATATCGAAAACATGTATGAAATATACCCAAACATATTATCACAATAACTAAGCTTTGGAGTCAAAGAGACACCAGCACACATACTCGCAATCACATCATCATATAAATGTTTAACATTATCATTTTTACCACACAGACAACACACAGAATAGCTATCATATTTTTTCGCAATTTCATTGCGACCATCACACAAGTTATTCACACAACTGCAATAATCAAGCTCGTTTACTCTACTATCTACAGGACAAAACAAACCATATTCAGAAACACAATCTCTTCTAAAGTCATGAACAGATGTATATCTATCACATACTCTATAAAACGAATCCACATATCCCCTGTCTTTATAGTACTTACGTAAGCCTTCTGATGCAGGAATCAGAAAAGTGAAAGCAAATCCCCTCCTTCCTGCCTTTATATTTATCTCCTGCATCAGCCTTGACATTATACCACCTTTCCTAAATTCCGGAAGCGTCGCAAGACCACACAGATATAATCCGCGCACACTTCCTTTATGGTTCTCTCCGCAGCATTCCGAATCATTTTCATCAACAATCCCATTGTGCTTAACATATTCTGAGTCCGTCGCATCATTTGCCGCAAAATTATATGGCACACCAAGCAAGGCTGCTACAACTTTACCACCCACCTCATGATAAGCGACAAGATCCATATCAAAATACGAATTAAAAATCATGTTCACATAATCATCCGAATCGTGAAACGTATTCTTCCACAACTCAACCATTTGCTTTCTCACAACATCTTTTTTCATAAATCTTCAAACAATCGCTTTAATAATAAATCCGTAAAAACGAATACTCGCACGAAATGATTTCCGCCACACAAACCGTATTACCCAATTTGCTGCCAGAAACATCCCGTATCCGGTATAATCACACTCAAGCACCTACACTATGCCCGACTAAACGCAGACCCGTGCGGAACAGAGTAACATACCTTATTTATTATAACTGACACAAACGCGAAAAAGGTTTGTCGATGTCGCAAAAAATTATTATTTTTGCACCATAATAAGGGAACGGCTGCGATTGGATCCCAGCCCCAGCGCCTTAAACAATTACCCCGGGCATACCAGAGCCCATGCGATACGAATCGCACAACAAGGATGATTGACAAACCCATGATCAAATCATGATTCCATCCAATTCTGAATAACTTAAACTTAAGATAAAATCTAACGTACATGAAGACCAAACACTTGCTGCTCGGCGACGAGGCATTTGCCCTCGGAGCGCTCAATGCAGGCCTTTCAGGTGCCTATGCCTACCCCGGCACACCTTCTACTGAAATTCTCGAATTCGTGCAGGCACACCCTCTCACGAAAGAACGCAACATCCACTCCCATTGGTCATCTAACGAAAAGACAGCCGTAGAAGAAGCACTCGGCATGTCGTTCTGCGGCAAACGCGCCATTGTTTCAATGAAACATGTAGGCATGAATGTTGCAGCCGACGCCTTTGTCAATTCAGGCATGACGGGTGCCAATGGAGGCCTGATCGTCATAGCAGCCGACGATCCATCAATGCACTCTTCGCAGAATGAACAGGACTCAAGGTTCTATGCCCAGTTCGCATTCATCCCCACACTTGAGCCATCCAATCAGCAGGAATGCTACGACATGGCCCGCTACGGCTTCGAACTCTCCGAAAAGCTCGAGATCCCCGTTCTGCTCCGACTCGTAACCCGCCTCTCCCACTCCCGCGCAGTTGTCGAGACCGAGACCGAGCCAATTGCCCAGAACAGCATTTCATATCCTTCCAACCCCCGCCAGTGGGTGCTGATGCCCGGCAACTCCAAAGTCCGCTACAAACAGCTGCTCAAAGACTGGGACAAAGCCACGGAAATGTCGGAGACATCTCCGTTCAATTCATATACCGATGGCGCTGACAAGCGTATTGGAGTAATTGTCAGCGGACTCGCATACAACTACCTTATGGAGACATTCCCCGCAGGATGTCCCTTCCCCGTCGTCAAAGTATCTCAATACCCCTTACCCGTAAAGATGATCGGCAAACTCATGGACGAGTGCGAATCCGTCATCGTGATAGAAGAAGGGCAACCGTTCATCGAGACACAGCTGCGCGGACTCCTCGACAGGACAGCTACAATCTACGGCAAACTTTCCGGACAGCTCCCGCGCACAGGCGAGCTGACACCCGACAGCGTCCACGCCGCGTTCAAGGAGCTTATCCCTTCGCTCGAATGCCTCAAGGAAGTAGAGATCAACGCACCCTCACAGGTTACAAAGCCTCGTCCGCCGGCATTATGCCAAGGATGCGGCCACAGGGACGTATACCATGCGTTGAACGACGTTCTCAAAGAATTTGATTCACCCAAAGTATTCGGCGACATCGGCTGCTACACACTCGGCTATCTCGCTCCGTTCAACGCCATCGACACTGTGGTGGACATGGGCGCTTCAATAACAATGGCCAAGGGCGCTGCCGATGCCGGACAGCATCCGGCCGTGGCAATCATCGGAGACTCCACATTCACCCATTCAGGCATGACAGGTCTTCTTGATGCCATCAACGAGAATTCACCCATGACCGTGATCATCTCCGACAACCTCACTACCGGCATGACAGGCGGACAGGACTCCCAAGGCACAGGCAAACTCGAGGAAATCTGCCTCGGCCTCGGCGCCCATCCCGACCACGTGCGCACCATCGACTCACTTCCGAAGCTTCACGACGAGATGATGAAGCTTTTCCGCGAAGAGATCGACTATCCCGGATTGTCAGTGATCATATCCCGTCGCGAATGCATCCAGACAGCCCGCCGCCACGCCACTGCTAAAAAGAAATAACTCCAAAATTACTTCAGACACAAACCAATGAAAACAGATATAGTTCTCGCCGGCGTAGGAGGACAGGGCATCCTCTCGATCGCCACAATCCTCGGAGCCGCGGCTCTCAAAGAAAACCTCCACCTCAAGCAGGCAGAAGTCCACGGCATGAGCCAACGCGGAGGAGACGTAAGCTCAAACCTGCGTCTCAGCTCCGATCCCATAGCTTCAGATCTTATCCCGCTCGGAGGTGCAGACCTGATCGTATCCCTCGAACCGATGGAGGCTCTCCGCTATCTCCCCTACCTTTCAAAAAAAGGATGGATCGTAACAAGCACTGCTCCTTTCATCAACATCCCCGATTATCCGGAAATGAACGTGATCGAGAACGAACTTATGAACCAGCCCAACGTCGTGGCTTTCGACATGGATGAACTTGCCAAGGAAGTAGCCACGCAGCGTGCTTCAAACATGGTTCTTCTCGGAGCAGCAGCACCTTTCATAGATCTCGAGCCCGAAAAAATCGAAGAAGGGATCAGGATCGTATTCGGAAAGAAAGGCGAGGCAATAGTGGAAAGCAACATCAAGGCATTCCGCGCAGGTCTCGAAAAAGCGAACTCGATTAAAAAATAATCACCGTAATGCACAGTCAGGTCGCGGAGCATAGCATAATACTCTGCGGCCTGATGTCCATTATATAAAAGACCATAATCAAACTCCAAGCCTCAGAATCCCATGTTTCCTATAACAACCGAACAACTCAACACCGAACTCTCGAAGCTCGGGATAACCGACATAACAAAAGCCACAATCCGCCAGATATGCTCACTTTCCGCCGCGCTTGAGAAAGTGGCCGACGAAGATTTCATTCATCTCGAAATCGGCAATCCCGGTCTTCCCGCAGCAAAAGTAGGCATCGACGCAGAATGCCAGGCGCTCCAGAACGGAATAGCAAATCAATACCCGGCCATACAGGGAATACCCGTGCTGAAAGAAAACGCGGTGAAATTCACCAAAGCATTCCTCGACGTGGATATGAAACCTGAATGCGTGATCCCAACGGTAGGCTCAATGCAGGGAAGTTTCACCCTGATGCTTCTGCTCAAGCACCGCGATGTGAATAAAGACACCATGCTTTTCCTGAATCCCGGATTTCCTGCGCAGCGCACCCAGGCTCATGTACTCGGCCTTAAAGAAGAGTCATTCGACATATACGATTTCCGCGGCAAAAAACTGGAAGAAAAGCTCGAAAGCTATTTCTCCACCGGAAAAATCACGGCGATGCTCTACTCTAATCCTAACAATCCCGCCTGGACAAACCTTACCGACGAGGAACTCGAGATCATAGGCCGGCTTGCAACAAAATATGACGTAATCGTCATGGAAGATCTCGCCTACCTCGGCATGGACTTCCGCACAGACTTCTCACGTCCGTTCCAGCCCCCGTTCGTGCCGACTGTCGCCAAATACACCGACAACTTCATCCTTCTGATGTCAGCATCAAAGATCTTCAGCTACGCGGGTCAGCGCATAGCCATGGTGGCCATGTCGCCAGCCGTAGCCTCACGCAAATACCCCGCACTCAAGGACTTCTTCGGCATCGAAGGATTTATAGACGCCTACATTTTCGGAGTTCTTTACGCAGCATCCTCCGGAACATCACATTCGGCTCAATACGCGCTTGCAGCAATGCTTCAGGCTGCCGTAGAGGGTAAACTCGACTTCGTGGCAGACAGCCGCGAATATGGACGCCGCGGAGGAATCGTCCGCAAAATGCTTACCGAAAACGGATTCCACATCGTATATTCAATCGACGGCGACCAGCCCATCTCAGACGGCTTCTTCTTCACAGCCGGCTATGGCGACATGACAAGCGGCGAATTGCAGACAGAACTGACACGATACGGCATATCGTCCATCTCACTCCCATCCACCGGATCGGAACAGAACGGCGTCAGGATATGCGTGTCCATGATAAGCACCGACGACGCATTCAAAAAACTCGAGGAACGTCTGCGCAACTTCGACCGCGACCATAAAAAGGCCTGATACAGAATATCAAATCAACCCATCTCACAAAGAACCCACACAAATGGCAATAAAATACACAACCGCTGACGAGGCCGTAAAACTCATCGAAAGCGGCGACCATGTCTACATACAGGGATCGACTTCAGTACCGGAAACACTCGTTGACGCCCTTGCAAAAAGAGGCTCGGAACTGCGCGATGTTACCCTGATCTCCGGTTTTTGCGTAACAAAAGGTCCGGCAGCATATTGCAAACCGGAATACAAAGACTCCTTCCTCGTGGATTCATTCTTCGTCAGCAACAACGTCCGCCAATGGATAGCCGACGGCTACGGCACAATGACCCCGCGGTTTCTTGGCGAGGTTCCCGCCCTGTTCCGCGACGGCACATGGCGCGTTGACGTAGCTCTGATCAACTGCTCGCTCCCGAACGAAGAAGGCTATGTAAGTTTCGGAGTATCGGCCGACGTGGCCACTTCCGCCGTAGAATGCGCAAGCATCGTAATCGCACAGATCAACAAACAGATGCCTTTCTCTTACGGCGATCCGGTAATCCACATATCAAAACTCGCGGCCGCAGTTGAGGTCGACGAACCCCTGGTGGAAGTCCCGACAGCAACACCGACTGAAAAAGAGATCAAAATAGGCAACTTCATTGCCGAACACATCCCTGACGGAGCAACGCTCCAGATCGGCGTAGGTGGCATACCCAATGCCGTGATCCGCGCCCTCGAAGGGCACAAGCATCTCGGACTGCACACAGAAGCAATGACCGACGGAGTTCTCCCCCTGCTCGAGAAAGGAATCATCGACAACTCCCAGAAAAAGATCTACCCCGGACAGTCGATAGCATCACTCGCGCTTGGATCGCGCCGCCTGTACGACTTCATGAACTACAACAAAGACATCATTTTCAAAGACGTGGCATGGACCAACAATCCGTTCATCATAGCCCAGAATCCCAAAGTGATGTCAATCAACTCCTGCCTTGAGATCGACCTCACCGGTCAGGTATGCGCCGATTCCATCGGCACCAGGATATTCTCCAGCGTAGGAGGACAGCACGACTTTGTCTACGGCTCATCCCAGAGCGAAGGAGGACTTTCTTTCCTTGCAATGCTTGCAACCACCAACAAGGGACAAAACAAGATCAAACCCATCCTCACGCCCGGAGCAGGAGTCGTAACCACACGCTTCCAGACCAACTTTGTAGTAACGGAATATGGATGCGTGAACCTGCGCGGCCGGAATCTTGCCGAAAGAGCCAAACTCATGATCTCCATCGCCGCTCCGGAATTCCGCGAAGAGCTTGAACGGGAAGCAGCCGAAAGATTCGGATACTCATTCATGCGCCTTAAATAAGAGTGTGTTGAATCAGACACATTCTTAAGACCCATCCAAGAAACATCTCCGTAGCCAGAATCCAACATACCGATTGATTCAGGCTACGGGGATATTCTATTCTTATCATAAGTAGACTGGTCTGAATAACAATCACACAGCACATTTCACACTCCTTTATCAAACTGATTGTGTTGCAATTATGATTACCACATACAAAAAAATAGGCAAATTATACCCGGAAAATTTGGCTATTTCATAAATTCATTGTAACTTTGCACTCGCAAAAGGGGGTCAAAATCTCCGGATGCAAACAGACGTACTGATAAAATGCGAAAATAGCTCAGTTGGTAGAGCACGACCTTGCCAAGGTCGGGGTCGCGGGTTCGAGTCCCGTTTTTCGCTCCAAGTTCTTTGATTTAATGATCGCAAAGAGACGTTAACCCTCACCTGCTGAAATGCGAAAATAGCTCAGTTGGTAGAGCACGACCTTGCCAAGGTCGGGGTCGCG
>CAJUSZ010000027.1 GCA_910589425.1 uncultured Muribaculaceae bacterium
TAAGTTACGAATAATTTATCACTTGACCAAATTATTTTAAGACTGAATCAACTGAAATTCAGCTGTTTATGCCGCTTAATGTCCATTCCTGCATACTTTGATATCCGACTATAAAATATCGCTGCTTAGGTTATAACCAAGAGATTTTAAATGAAAGAGCCGTGCACTAATTTTGAAAAATTTTGGTAAAAATTTGTAAATATAAAATTTTATACTTATCTTTGGCCGCAGAATCACAATGCTGCCACCACGCTGTTTTTGTTTTTTGAATCATCCACTAACATAAAATATAAATATTTATGAAGAAACCATTTCTTAAATCACTGGCAATCATCTCAGTCAGTTCGATTGCCGCAATCGGGTTCTCCGGTTGCTCTCAGGAAGATGTCGCGATGGACACATCGCGAGAAACCAATGTGATAGCCTGTTCTCCAATAAAAATTCCTCTTTCCGAAGCAATGGGTAACGCTGAACGTGTGATGCGTTTGATCGAAAACGAAAAAGGCACGCGTACGCGTACTCTCGAGAAAGTGGAATATATTGCAACACAGGGTACAAGATCGGGAGATGCCGACACTCTCTTCTACGTTGTCAATTACTCGGGTAACAACGGTTTTGCTGTCCTATCTGCCGACCGTCGTCTGCCGGAAGTCTATGCAATCTCCGACGAGGGGCATCTTGATATGAACGATACAGTTGAAAACAAAGGCCTGGCCGTGTTTTTCAGCAGTTTACCGACATTGCCTCCGATTGGAGTTGACACTATCATCACAGAACCAATAAATCCTCCTGCTCCTGATGTGGTGGATAATTCCTACAGGATAGGCCCTTTGCTTGATTCAAGAGTCAGAAGATGGCATCAGGATTCTCCTTTCAACAGTGGATGCCCGTTGCTACCGACTTCAAACAACCGTTTACAGCGTGCCCGTGTGGGATGCGTTCCTTTGGCGGTAGGAATGATCATGAGTTTTTATGAGTGGCCGATAAGTCACGACGGCACAATCTTCAACTGGAATCACATGAAAAATGTGGATCCTACATTATCACTGGATCTATTGGGTTCTCTTCCATCTTTGCAGCGTCCATTGTCAATCCTGCTGGCATCATTGGGTGACAAGGATAATCTGTGGTGTAACTATGGGTTGAAAGCAACATCGACTTTTCTTGGAGGAGATCATGAAAACATACGTAATACGTTTGAGAACTTCGGTTACAGGCGTCCATCGAATTTCAGAAATTTTTCCAACAATTCAATGAAGGAGGTGATAGATCAAAATAGACCAGCCCTGATCTATGGCTTCAATCATATGTGGATAGTGGACGGATTGATCTTTGATGATGATGTCGAATACAAGAAGCCTGGGGAAATGACCTATTGGAAGAACGGAGCCGGACTTATGTTCCATCTTGTATGGGGTTGGAACAGCGACTGCAATGGATACTTCAGGTTTGACAATGGATTTGAACGTCTGAAGAATTTCTATGATGTGGATGATCCGGAGTGGCAGGAATTTTGGAATGAAAAGATTGAGCCTTATAAGACTTTATATTTTTCAGGAGATTTTGAACCGTTAAAATAAGAGATCTAAGTTTTTTGAAGTAAAAAAACATGCACTATGATTAAAAAAAATATGATGATTGCCGCAATGGCGCTTGCCATGTCGGTTGGAATAGGTTCATGTAGCTCTGCGGAAGAACCCGGCGGCGGCTCTGTAGGGAATAATGGCTCAGTTGCAGGAGCAGTGGAGATTATGCCAGCCGAACGTAAGTTCGCGATGGATCTGCTCGACAAGGTCATGGAAGTTTCCTGCGAGGATGAGAATGTGGTGGTGTCCCCGCTGAGTCTGTCGCTTGCTGTCTCGATGACAGCCAACGGAGCGCAGGGAAACACGCTTCAGGAGATCCTCAACACTATTTACGGTCCGGGTATGAGTCTGGAGGAGATGAACAGACGCTGCAAGACCACTGTCGCTTCGCTGGCGAACAGGGACGATGTCGGGATCAGTCTCGCCAATTCCCTGTGGATAGACAAGACATATACGGTGTTCGACGACTTCATATCAAAGACGGGCGATGTGTTCTCAGCCGAAGTGAGGATTGTGGAGGATCTGACTTCCGACGATTCCAGAATCGCTTTGAACAGCTGGGTCTCGGATGCCACCGGAGGAAAGATCGCAGGGATACTCGAGGGCAACATCGAGCGTCGTACGGCCGCGCTTGTCAACGCTCTTTATCTGTGCGGCCGCTGGGCGCAGCCGTTTGACAAGGATATGACCGAAGAGGGCAGTTTCACCACTTCGGCCGGGAAGACAGTGAAGACAAGCATGATGCGGGACAGGAACAGCCGGAGATTTGTTGACGGCGGAAGTTACAGATCCGTCATCCTTCCTCTCCGTGGCGACCTTGAGATGGAGATAGTCCTTCCGTCGGAGAAGATCTCTCCGCGCACTATACTGCACATGCTGGCCTCGGGTGATCCACGCACCGCGGAGGAATGCATTGTGGATCTCAGTCTGCCGAGATTCAGTGCCGAGTATGGCAATTCCGATATGGTGGATATAGTCAAAGCGCTTGGGATCAAGGATGCATGCGATGGCGCAAGATCTTCCTACGGACTGCTGTCTCCGGATAACTTTATGATAGAAAAGATTATACAGAAGTCGCGAGTGTCGGTGGACGAGAACGGAGTAGAGGCTGCCTCCGCTACTGTTCTTCGAGGATGTCTCTCCCCCGGATCTGAAGATAAGGTTGTGAGATTGACCGTGGATCGTCCTTTCCTCTTCATCATCCGCTGCACACAGACGGGTTCGATACTTTTCAACGGAATTATCAATTCGCTCTGAAGCTATAAACTCAAAACGCGGTGGAGGCTGTCTGACATATTCAGGCGGCCTCTTTCCGTTTCCCTTTCGGCCGGTTGACTTTACAAACCTGTCATAAATGGCGAAAGATTAGGATATTCGGGAAATTTTCCTTATTTTTGCGTTTTGATAGTGACGGCTTTTTTCCCCGTCCGGCGCCCGGATGAGTGGCGGCGAGGAGAAAGTCCTGTGTAAGAATTTTATTATCAGAATATTATCTTAGAAATCCCAGCATACAGACAATAATGGATCTTTTTGACACAATCAGCGAAGACATAAAGAAGGCGATGCTGGCGCGCGACAAAGTGCGCCTTGAGGCATTGCGCGGCATAAAGAAGGAATTTCTCGAGGCCAGGGCGGCCAAGGGAGCCAACGGTGAACTCTCCGCGGAGACAGCCGTCAGGATTATGGTGAAGATGGTCAAACAGCGCAAGGAGAGCGCCCGCATCTATGCGGACAACAACCGTCCGGAACTCGAGGCCGCCGAGCTGGCCGAGGCAGCCGTGATCGAGGAATATCTCCCCAGGCAGCTTTCCGCCGCAGAGCTGGAGGCCGAGATCCGCGCCATAGTGGCCGAGACCGGCGCCTCCTCCCCCAGGGAGATGGGCAAGGTGATGGGAGTGGCCACCAAGCGTCTCGCCGGCCGCGCCGAGGGCCGCGCCGTCTCCGAGATGGTGAAGACCGTACTCAATAATCTTTAATCCTGACCGACCATGCTTACACTACAGACTATAAAAGCGGATCCTGAATTTGTGATCGGGCGCCTTGCCGTCAAAGGCTTCGACGGCCGCGCTGTCATAACCGAAATACTGGAGATCGACGCCGAGCGCCGCCGTCTCCAGCAGAAATGCGACGCCGACGCGTCCACGCTCAAGAAGCTCGCCGCCTCGATCGGCGCCCTCATGAAGCAGGGCGACCGCGAGGGAGCCGAAAAGGCGAAAGAGGAAGTGGCCCGCCTCAAGGGCGAGGCCAAGGGGATGCACGACCGCCTCGAGGAGTGCGAGCGGAAGATGACCGATCTTCTGCTGACCGTGCCCAATCTCCCCTGCGCCGAGGTTCCCGAGGGACTGACGGCGGCCGACAATGTCGTGGTCAAGACCGGCGGCGAGATCCCTCCGCTGGGCGACGACGCGCTGCCCCACTGGGAGCTGGCGAAGAAATACGGCATCATCGACTTCGAGCTTGGAGTGAAGGTTACAGGCGCCGGATTCCCGTTCTATGTCGGCAAGGGGGCGCGTCTGCAGCGTGCCCTGATCCAGTTCTTCCTCGACGAGGCGTGGAAGGCCGGCTATGTGGAGGTGGAGCCTCCGTTCGTGGTCAACGAGGCGTCGGGCTACGGCACGGGTCAGCTTCCCGACAAGGAGGGACAGATGTACCATGTGCCTGTCGACGGACTCTATCTGATCCCGACGGCCGAAGTCCCGGTAACGAACATCTACCGCGACGTCATCCTCGAGGAGCGCGATCTTCCCCGCAAGAACTGCGCCTATTCCCCCTGCTGGCGCCGCGAGGCCGGAAGCTACGGCAAGGATGTGCGCGGGCTCAACCGTCTCCACCAGTTCGACAAGGTGGAGATCGTGCGCATAGAGAAGCCAGAGAACAGCTACGCCGCCCTGGAGGAGATGAAGGCCCATGTGGAGGGGCTTCTCGAAAAGCTCGGCCTGCCCTGGCACATATTGCGTCTCTGCGGCGGCGACATGTCGTTCACCTCGGCCATCACCTACGACTTCGAGGTATGGTCCGCCGCGCAGCAGCGCTGGCTCGAGGTCTCGTCGGTCTCCAACTTCGAGAGCTATCAGGCCAACCGCCTCAAATGCCGCTACCGCGACGGAGGCAAGAAGACCCAGCTCTGCCACACTCTGAACGGTTCGGCGCTCGCCCTGCCGCGCATCGTGGCCGCCCTGCTTGAGAACAACCAGACGCCGGAGGGGATCGTCGTTCCGGAATGTCTGCGCAAATACACCGGCTTCGACATCATAGACTGATCCGCCGCCCCCAAAAAGTAAAACACCCCTAAACACTCTGAAGACTATGAGCAAACATACCAGCGACTCCGGCGCCTACATCAGCAAGGAGGAAAAGAAAATACCGATCAACGATCCGACCGGAAAATGGAGCGATCTGACGCTTCTTCCCGAATGGAGTGAGAAATACTACGACGTCTACACGGCGCGCAAGCATGGCAAATGGGTGATGCTCAAAGCGTTGAAAAAAGAGTATGCCGACGATCCGGAGTATCGGAAGATGCTCGGCCGCGAGTTTGACACACGCTATAATCTGGCTCATCCCAACATAGTGATGGTCAACGATTTCGAGGATGTGCCCGGCGCCGGGCTGTCGATAATAACCGACGACGTCTACGGCTATTCGCTGCGCCGGCTGATCGACGAGAAGCGTCTGACGCCGAAGATCATCCACCGGCTCCAGACCCAGCTTCCCGACGCGATGGAATATATCCAGGAAAACCATATCGTGCATCATCCCATCACTCCGGACACGATCATCTTTACCGAATACAACGAGAACCTCAAGCTGATCAACGTAGGCTACGACCAGCAGGAGGAACTCAGCGAGCAGGACACGTCCGAGGATCTGCGCAGCTACGGGCGCGTCCTCAACGAGGTCCTCGACCATCTTCCCACGTCGCTGCCGCGGCTGCGGAAAGTGGCCCGCAGATGCGAGGGGAAGGACCGTCCTTTCCGCAGCATCCAGGATCTTCAGCTCGCCCTCGAGAAGCGCAGCGCAAACCAGATCTACATATTCCTCTCCATCTTCATCTGCCTGATGATCCTGCTGCTCGTCTGGCTCGTATGGGGTGGAAACTGATAAAAAAAGAAAGAAAGTGCTTGAGATAAGACAGATAGGGACATCGAAAAAGGAGCTGAGGGAGTTCACCCGCTTTCAGGTGGATCTTTACGCCGGCAATCCTTACTATGTCCCGCCGCTGATCAGCGACGATGTGCGCACGCTCAGCCCGGCCGACAATCCGGCCTTCGATTTCTGCGAGGCCGCATGCTTCATGGCCTACCGCGACGGAAAGCCCGTAGGCCGGATAGCCGCCATCATCAACCATCAGGTCAACGCCGACAGCAAGCGCCGCAACGCACGCTTCGGTTTCGTGGACTTCATCGACGACCACGAGGTCTCGGCGGCCCTTTTCAAAGCCGCCGGTGACTGGGCGAGGGCCAGGGGGATGGAGCGCCTCATCGGCCCGCTCGGATTCACCGACCTCGACCACGAGGGGATGCTCGTGGAGGGATTCAGGGAACTCTCCACGATGGCCACGATCTACAACTATCCATACTATCCGGAACACATGGAGCGGCTCGGCTTCCGGAAGGAATCGGACTGGATCGAGTTCGTCATGGATGTCCCGGACTCAATCCCCGACAAATATGCAAGGATAGCAGACATAGTGAGGAAGAAATTCAAGCTCCGCAACATCTCCTTCACGTCGCGCAAGCAGATAAAGGATGAATACGGACGGGCGCTTTTCCATCTCATAAACGAGGCCTACGACGGTCTTTATGAATATTCGCGTCTGTCGGAGAAGCAGATAGACTATTACATCTCGCTCTATCTCAATCTGCTCAACCTCGACCTTGTGAGCCTTGTCGTCGACGAGAAAGACCAGCTCGTAGGCGTCGGGATCTCCATGCCCTCGATGAGCCGCGCCCTCCAGAAATCGCGCGGAAAGATGCTTCCGCTCGGGTGGCTGCATCTGCTCAAGGGGCTGAAGGGGAAGAACGACCGTGTGGATCTGATGCTCGTGGCCGTGAAGCCCGAATATCAGAACAAAGGTGTCAACGCCCTGCTGTTCACGGATCTGATCCCGAAATATATCAAATACGGCTTCAAATGGGCGGAGTCGAATCCCGAACTGGAGACCAACGGGAAAGTGCAGAGCCAGTGGGACTATTTCAAGCACCGGCAGCACCGCCGCCGCCGCTCTTTCTACAAGGATATCTGAACCAACTGAACCAGACATAACAACCGCATCATGAACACGCTTGTAAATACAGATTTCAAATTCAACGGACAGAAATCCGTCTACCACGGGAAGGTCCGCGACGTATACGACATCGACGACAGATATATCGTCATGGTAGCCACCGACCGAATCTCGGCCTTCGACGTGGTGCTTCCAAAGGGTATTCCTTTCAAGGGACAGGTACTCAATCAGATAGCTGCCGGATTCCTCGACGCCACAGCCGACATCGTCCCCAACTGGAAAATCGCCGTCCCCGATCCGATGGTTACCGTGGGCCACAAATGCGAGCCGCTGAAGATAGAGATGATCGTGCGCGGCTATCTCGCCGGATCGGCATGGCGCGACTACGCCGCCGGAGCGCGGGAGATCTGCGGGGTTCCTCTTCCCGACGGACTGAGGGAGAACCAGAAGCTCGACGCCCCGATCCTGACCCCGACCACAAAGGCCGACGCCGGCCACGACGAGAACATCTCGCGTCAGGAGATAATAGCACGCGGCATAGTGGATGAGGAGATCTACGCCCAGGTGGAGAAATACGCCCTTGCGCTCTTCGCCCGCGGCACAGAGCTGGCCGCAAGCCACGGACTGATACTGGTCGACACCAAATATGAGTTCGGACTTCTCGACGGCAAGGTGATCCTGATCGACGAGATCCACACGCCCGACTCGTCGCGCTATTTCTATGCCGCCGAATACGCCTCCCGCTTCGAAAAAGGGGAGCCGCAGCGCCAGCTGTCGAAAGAGTTCGTGCGCCAGTGGCTCATATCCAACGGATTCATGGGCAAGCCCGGAGAGAAAGTGCCGGAGATGACCGATGAATACTGCGACGAAGTGAGCCAGCGCTACATCGAGCTTTACGAACATATCACCGGCAGGAAATTCGAGCCGGGATGCTCATGCCTCCCGCTCGCGGAGAGAATAGGCCGCAACGTGGCCGACTGCCTCGCCAAGCTCTGACACAAGGCCGGAAAAACTTACCGGGGGGAGGACGTCGGGCGACGCTTCCCCTCCGGTTTCAGGATTTTTACATTTGTTGCCAAACAAGCTCCCGGAGCCTGTTCTCATCATTTGCCAGACAAGTTCCCTGACACGGGATTTCTTTACAACTTTTCCGGTAACACCTTTCTCACTATACGGTTGCCGGACATAAGTAACTCTTTAATTAAATTACAACTAATTTTAAAAAGTTACTTATAACAGACAGAATTAACCTCAAACTGAAAGAATTATGAATATCAAAACCCTCACCGCAGCGGCATTGGTCGCCCTGGGCGCGGCCGCCGGCATGAACGCGGCCGTCGAAGAGCCTGATTTCAGGAAGATCAACGACGCCCGCCGCGGAGGAAGCCTCGAATTCCTCACCCGCAACGGCAAATGGGCCGTGGGGTTCGGAAAAAGCCCGATCTACGAGCTGGGCTACCACTATCCGCGTCTCTACAACACCGAGACCGGAGAGATGAAATGGCTCTATGACGCCAACGACGAGATGAATGTCCCCACAGCCGAAGCCGACGGAGTAACCGAAGACGGCTCGATCGTATGCGGGCAATACAATCTCCGCCCCGCCATCTGGAGAGCGTCGACAGGCAAGTGGGAGATCCTCCCGCTCGACGCCACCGACATCAGCGAAGGATGGGCACGCTACATCACTCCAGACGGAAAATATGCCGTCGGATCCTACATGGAGAGCAACATCTACCACGAGACAATCGTGGCCTGGGATCTCTCGGGAGAGAAACCGGTGCAGATGGAACTCCCCGGAATGCCGCTCGGCTACGGCAAGACCGGCGAATATTACGGACAGATGCGCGCCAGCGCCATATCCGACGACGGAAACGTGATCCTCGGCACCGTGGCGTTCTCCTTCACCACCGGCGAGACCCCCGAAGGATGGAGCTTCATGTATGACCGCTCGAAAGCCTCGTGGCAGGCCTTCGGATGGACCATCTCGGACGACTACCAGAAATTCACCCGCAATCCCGAAGGACCGCAGGGCGCGTCGTTCTTCTGGGACCGCGATAATCTCGTTGTCTCGGCCTCGGGCGGACTGCATCTGCTCAATCTCAAGACGGGGGAGATGAAATTCCTCATGAAAGGGGGCGGACATCTCGGCCGCGACGGAATGCTCTACATGTCGACCGGAAGCGCCCCGATTTGCGACTGGAGTGTAAAGATGGGCGACTACTGGTATGACTGGAAGACCATCTGCCGTCAGGAATGGGGAATAGACTGGAAAGAAGACATTGTCAAGGACGATTACGGCTATTCAGGCAACTTCATGGGTGTCAGCCAGGACGGACTCACGATCCTCGCCAACGACTACAGCTCGCGCCCCTACGACACTTACCTGCTCCGCCTCCCCCGCCCGCTGGTCGAGATCCTTCCGGGAATCGACCTTCTCGACAATTATTATGTAACCCCCAGGGAGAAAGCCTCATTCTCAATGATGCGCACCGTCAAGGTTACTTTCGACCGCAACATCGAGGTTCTCGGCAAGAACGCCGGCGTCCAGCTCCTTGACGCGCAGGGCAACGTCGTGGCCAACTCGATCCGCGTCGGACTCGAGGCCGGATCCACATCCACTCTGAGCATAGCTTTCCGCGACCGGCGTCTCGACGAGGGTGTGGCCTACGATGTGGTGATCCCCGCCGGAACAGTCTGTCTGCCCGGCGACAGGGAACGCTCCAATTCCGAGATACGCATCCGCTACACAGGACGCCCCGACCGTCCGGTGGAACCCGTCAGGATCTCGCCCGAATCCGGAATAAAGCTGGAGAAGATCAACGCGTCGTCCAATCCGGTCAGCATCACTTTCGACACCGAGATCTCGGCTCCCGAAGAGAACGGGGGAAGCGTCAATCTCTACCGTCTCAATGAAGCCGGCCAGCGCGAGTTCGTCAGCAAGATGAACGGATCGGTAACAGGCAGCCAGCTCGTGGTGTTCCCCCTGATGGAGCAGCAGCTCGCCTTCGGAAGCGAATATGAGATTGTGGTGGACGCCAACACGGTCTGCGATCTCTCCGGTGTGAACGGCAACGAATCCTTCACCATAAAATATACCGGTTCATATATCCCCGAGAACACCCACGAGAAAGTGATATTCTCCGAAGATTTCTCGGCCGGAGTCAACGGACGCAACATGATGCTCTACGACGGCGACCAGCAGGAGCCGAACGCGGCCATGAAGGCATGGACGTTCACCTCCGAGCTTCCCTGGATCCCGGCACGCGACGCCGCAAACTACGACTACGCCGCCGCATCCCACTCGATGTATGAGTCTCCCGGACAGTCCGACGACTGGATGGTTACGCGCCGTCTGTGGATCCCCGACGAGTCCGGCGTGCTGACATTCCAGTCGCAGAGCTATCTCAAGTCGAAAGAGGACCGACTCAAGGTGATCGTCTACGCTTCGGACGACGTCTACACATCGCTCTCGAAGACAATAGTCGACAAGATGCGATATGAGGGCGAGGTCATCTACGACCAGATCCAGTCTCCGGGCAAGAGCGAGGAGGATCTCGCGGGCGACTGGACAGACAACATGGTCCTGCTCAAAAAATATGCCGGCAAGAACATCTACATCGCCTTTGTCAACGACAACCGCAACCAGTCGGCTGTCTTTGTGGACAATATCAAGGTGGAGCGCGACCTGAAGTTCTCGGTAAACAATCTCACAGCCACCAATGTGGTTTCTCTCCAGAGCATTCCCGTAAAGCTGCTGGCAACCGTCATGAGCCAGGCCGACATATATTCATCCTACGAATTCACCCTGCTCGATTCCGAGGGCAAGGAGATAAGCAAGGTTGCCGAATCGGGACTTGACCTCCGGAATGGATGGAGCAAGATGATCACATTCCCCGCCGAGCTTCCCCTTGAGGTCGGAAAAGAGAACGGCTACACGATCCGTGCCAGATTCGACGAAATAGAAATCGACTACCAGTATTCCGTCAAAGACCTCGCGATGCAGACCGTGAAGCGCGTCGTGGTCGAGAAGTTCACCGGCCAGACCTGCCAGAACTGCCCGCAGGGAATCGTGGCGATGGAGAAGATAGAGAAGGACTTCGGTGATCAGGTGGTGCCCGTGGCACTCCACTCGTACCAAGGCGATACTTTCGACAACCCGAAATCTCGTCAGCTCGCCGAGTTCCTCGGCATGACAGCCGCTCCCTCCGGCCGTGTGAACCGCGGCGACATCATCTCCCCGCTTGGAACAGATGGTAAGGGCAACGGCTCGTTCACCAACTATGATCCCACGGTTCCGAGCTGGTATGACAATGTGGTAAGCGAACTCGCGGTTCCGGCAGAGGCCAATGTAGAAGTAGTGTCCTACTACAACGATGACCGCAGCAAGATCCACGTGCGCTCTACCGTAACCTACGCCCTCGACATGGAGAATGTGAACGCCAACATCTTCACCGTAATCCTCGAGGACGGTCTGCGCGGCAACCAGAGCAACAACGTCTACGGTTCCGAGGATCCTATCTTCGGCGACTGGGGCAAGGGAGGCAAATACGGCCAGCCAAGCGTCCCCTACGTATATAATGACGTGGTGAGAGACTGGGAAGGCACCACCGCCAACGGCACCGGCGGCTACATCCCCTCGACCGTGGAGGGCGGCAAGCCCTACGTGGCTGAGTTCGACATCGACACCCCGACCCGTCTTCAGGACAAGGACAACGTGAAGATCGCCACATATCTTATCAACGCCAACAGCGGCCGCATCCTGAATGCCGCAGTCGGCAAGATAGGCGCCAGCGGCGTTGAGAATGTGGAGGGACTTGAGGCCGAGACCCGCATCGTGGTTCGCGGCGGCGAGATCAGCGTGCTGACTTCCGGCGCCGTCTCAGCGGCGGTCTACTCGATGGACGGCCGCATGATCGGCGCAGCCAACGGCATCGACACCCTGAGCCTTAACCTCGACGGCTACAAAGGCGTGGCTGTGGTCCGTGTGGCCGACGGCAACGGCGTCAAGGTAGTCAAGGTGATGCTCTGATCTGAGATCAACCTGCAATCAAGCGATAGCGAAGTCGCGGATCCGACCGGATCCGCGACTTTGGTTTCAGGGGAGGAAGGGTAAGGCTTTTTAAGGCCTTAAAGAGCCTTAAAAATCGAGTTATGTTGCATCCAGTTGATAAAAAAGCGAAAGATTTTTGCTTTTCTTTCGCTTTCTTTCGTTTTCTTTCGTTTTCTTTCGTTTTCTTTCGCTTTCATGGAGGCAGGAGCGGAATCCTCGATCAAATCAGCCTGATTTGTTAATTCAATTCAGCAAAGTAAAATCCTTCAAAAACGGAAAATGGATAAAGCAGGCTGCCTGGCAATTGCCAGACAGCCTGCTTAAAGTGCTTCATAAAGCTTGGATCAGATGATCACTTTTGTGGCGCGGCCGCCGGCTACGCGGATGAAGACTCCGTGCGATCCCTCTGAGGGAGATGCGATCTCTTCGCCCTGCAGATTATACCAGCGCGCATCCGTCTGTTCGGCCTGGATATCCGCTATGCCGGAGACAACGCTCTCTCTGGCGAAAAGCGTGGCATCCGAAGCAACGGTCTTCACGGGCCTTGTCATTTCGGCATCCTCAAACCAGTCCACGCCTATGCCGTTGATTTCGGCGGGAAGCATGCCGTTGGTGTAGAGGCTTTCGGCACCGGAGGATTCGCTGACCGAACGGATATCGTCGCTGACGATCGTATAATCTACCTTGAAGACTTTTGCCCCGTCTATGGCAGGATAAGCCTCCTCGCCGATCTTCTGTCCGAATGCTTCGCCGAGCCTCCATGCTATCTCGCCGGAAGCGAACTGCTCGCCGGAAGCTACGGAATAATCATTTTTCAGTTCATATTCACGGTCGACGAACACATTCTCGGCAGTGGATGCTGCGAATCTTCCGGTAAGTGCCGCTGCGTTTGCCGGACACACGATCTCTCCGATATTATAGAGATTGCTTACGCTTGCCGTGTGCATCATTCCTACCAGCCCGGCTGCGTATGAAGAGGCCGTTACTTTGCCGGCGTTGTAGCTGTTGGTCAAGCTCGGACCACTGAAGAGGTAGCCTACCAGGCCGCCGGGATATTTGGTGGAGTAGACGTCCGCGCGGTTGGCGCAGCGGTCTATCACGGCATTTTCAGAAGCCTGGCCAACGATCGCGCCGGAGTACTCGCTGCCATGGATCTCACCCTCTGTGGTGAGCGACGCCACGCGGGCGTTGCCGGCGATGTATCCGAACAGACCCTGGTACTGCTTCTTGGGATTGTTGATATAGATACCTTTGACGGTGTGGTTGTTGCCCGAGAATGAGCCGGTATATTTGCGGTTCGACAGGCCGGCCGGGGTCCAGTCATATCCGGCGAGTTCGATGTCCGCGCCCAGTTCGGCGTCGGCGGTGTTGTCGTTGGTGTTGACCTCGTTGGCGAACCAGGCGAGTTCGGCGCCGTTCATGATGTGGTACACACCGTTTTCGGTCTGCGGGCGTGTCATATCCTTGCCGTTCCACGCTCCTTCGGGAGCTTTCAGCATTCCGATGTGGAATGTCTGCATTCCGTCGGCATCGTCGGGGATGGTATAGGTCTTGTGCAGGCAGTAGTAGCCATCTTTCTTCGCGGTTACCTCATAGTCTCCGAATGTTCCCTGATAGAGTCCGTCGGATTCCGCAGTCAGCTCCACGCCGTTTGCGACCACGGTCAGTTCGGTGCCGGCTACGTCGGGGATGAAGTTGATCTTGAACGATCTGTAGGGGGAGACGCTGAAACTTGCGTCTGGAATGGCGCCGAAATAAGTCTTGTGGGCCTCGGCGCTGAAATTGGCGTCGCGGCCTTTCTCCGGATCGATCAGACGGTGGTTTCCGATGGGATCACCGTAACCGTTGACCTGGATCACACCCTCGGAGAAGTTGAAGCCGGGATTGGCCTCGACATCGTAATCGGCCGGGATATCGACCGTAATAGCCTGGGCGTCCGGAGCCGAACCGAATGTGTATTGGTTTTTACCGAGAATGAGGCTTGTGCCGTTGGGGATGCCGTTGTAGGTTACGTAGGCCGACATATTGTAGATTCCGGCGAGCTTGTTGGCGGGATGGAAAAGTCCGGAATACTGGATCTTGACCTTGTCGCCGGGCTGATAGATCTTGCTGCCGGGGCGGGTGGCGTTGACGATCTCACGGTGGCATTTTCTGCCGCGCATCACCTGATAGGCCGCGTTGCCCTCCTTGTCTGTCATTTTTACGATCTGGCGTCCATGGCGCAGCAGGATGGTCCAGGTGCCGTCGGCGTTTCTGGTTACCCCCTCGGAAGAGAATCCGTCGTATGTGGCCATTTCGTCCCCTATGCGCGGATAGGCGACGGTGATCTGCTCCGCATTCTCCGGGGCGAATGTATATCTGTAGCCCTCCTCTGTGTCGAGATAATAGAACACATCATGCTCGGCGTCGACGTTGATCCCGGCCACCTTTTTGGTTCCGGTGTTGTATTTCTCGTTTACGTGCATATTGGGCACGACCGCCGACGGAGCCTGGCCAACGGTAACGACGTAAGCGCCGGTGTTCTCCGGCCAAATAGCGCCCCAGATCTCGCCTCCCATGAATGGGGAACGGACATCGCCGCTGTAGGAGTTGACGCCGATGGCGTCGTATGTTACGAGGACGATCGCCGTTCCGGGAGCGAGAGCCTTGATGTCGGCCCATGCCGATCCCGGTTTGGAGCTGATCTCGATGACACCCTCAAGCGGGTTTCCGTCGGTGCCGATCACGGTGTAGTGGAAGTCGGGCTCCATGAAGTAGTTGCCCACGGATGAATCGGTGAGCTGCCAGGAGCGCATGGCGTGGGCCTTGAAAGTGTCGCCCACGCTGAGGCTCACGTGTCCGCGCTCGTTGCCGTTGAGCAGTATGTCTCCAGTCTCGTAGCCCGAGTTGGCGCTGACGCTGTGGTTGGCGGCTTTCGGGTCGGCCGCCTCGTAGTCGGCGGTTGTGAACTCGATGTCGGTCGATCCCTCTTTTGCTGAATTGAAGTAGCCGGCGCGGGTCAGTCCGCCGTCGGTCCATGTGCGGTAGTTGATCTGCGAGCTTGGGAGAACCCGGTAAGACAAGGTCTTTGTCTTGCCGCTGGTTTTCTCGGCAAGCGGCTCGAAGAGTTGGAAATCCACAAAGTGGGTCGATTTGGTGCCGATCTGAAGCTCGGCGTCCGACGGCACGGTTATGTTGGCCATAACGCCAATAGGCATCGTCAGGTTCAGTGTCTCGTTGCTGGTTACACCTTTTCTCTGTGATAATGCCATGTATCCCTCGTCCTGATGCTTTTTCGACGGCGTGGCTGTGCCGGAGATCACGTCGCTTCCGCTGACGAGCATCGACAGTTTCCCGTCGGAGGTACGGCCGGTCCGGTAGCTTCTCGCGTCCCCCTTCTGTGTTTCAAGGTTTACGGACAATGTGTAGTCCTCGCCCTCTGTCCAGGCTGAGCCGTCGTCGTTGGTATTTTTCACTAAGAAATTGCCCAGATAGAGCCTGAACCACTGATTCTCCTCATCCTCTATCTTAAGGTCGAGCGATCCGAGAAAAGTGGTTCCGTCGGTGTCATACATGCTGAACTCATACATTCCCGGATCGACCGAGATCGTATAGATGTATCCGTTCGGCTCTCCGGGATCGACGGTCTTCCCCGTCGTCTTCTCCTCGATTTTGAGAACCTTTGTCGTGTTGTTGAGTAGCCACACGTCTACATCGACCGCCTGCATGGAGCCGGTGCATGCGAGAAACGCCATCAACGCAAGATTGAATCTCTTCATGTTCTGTTAAGTTTTTGTTGTTAGGATGTTGTTTTTGGGAAATCGGTCCGGTAAGGGAAAGGCTCGGGTGTGGAAACGGACGGATGATGGCACGAGGACAGCGGCATGGCCTCACGGGCGGACCAGGCGAATGATCCGCGTGAATGGCTTATGGTCTTTTGCAGGTGATTTTTACAACTCATCCAGACTGTGTGTGCGCGCCGCCGGCCGGAGGCTTTCCTTGATAAATGGAAAGGATACGGGCGGGCTGTTGCTGAATGAATCTGATGCTTGGTGTGAAAAAAGCATTTCGACACCGCATCCGGCAGATGCAGTGTGAGACTCTACCTATTTTCCCGCAGGTGTCCTCTCGAAAATTTCAAAACGGCAGGTCTTCTGACTTGTCCCTATTGATCATCACCCCTTCTCAGAGCGCGTCGCTCCAATGGATTTGCAATGTCAACCGGCAGCGTCGAGGCTGTCTGGAACTTACAGCAGCGGGTACTGTTCCGGATTTTCACCGGATTCCCTTTTGATCCGAGATTCCATCAGGCAGGCTTATGTTTGTCCTGAAAAAACACGGATACCGTTTTCAACGGTGCAAAATTACAACAATATCGCGACATGCGGAAATCCGCGCGGGAAAAATTTGGGAAAGGAAATCAGGCCGCGTCCTGCATCTTAGCGGACACGGCCTGATTTTTTCAGTCAACGGGTATTACCGGTTGAGAAGTTTGAACGTGGCCATGCGTCCGTCGCGGTAGCGGACAAGCACGATGTAGACCTTGCCGTCTTTCTCCGCCGGCTCGTCGACGCGCAGTCCGGCCGGGGTGAAGAAGATGCGTTCGGCCACATCGCCCGAGGCGTCGATCGTCCCGACTCCGGACACCACGTCGAGCGTCAGCTCATGGGTTCTGGTGAGCGTGCCGCAGCGTGCCGTAACCACGGCCTTGCCGCTGTAGGTGGCTTTGAACCGCGCTTCGTTGCCATCGAAATCTATGCCGCTCACATCGACGCTCCATTCAGTCTCGCCCGGAAGCCCGACGTGGAACGGTTTCGTTACTTTCTCAGGCGTGTCGCCATCGGCCAGGATCAGCTGCGCGGCTGTTATGGCAGCGTGGGGATGGCGTTCGTGGCCGGCCACCAGAGGCAGCGTGTAGTCGTCGGTGGATCTCCAGTTCGGACCCATATCGAGCTGGCAGAGGCGTGCGGTGGTGGTAGGCTCTCCGATCACGTCGTTGCTTCCCATGCGGTTCTCTTCGAGATACCACACGTTCTTGACCGTGTTGTCCTCGCTCCAGATCTTGCCGTTGGCGGTGTTCACGCCTACGATGTTGCCGCAAGTGTCTGCCGGAGCGATTATCCGGCCGATGTTGTAGCAGTTCTCGAATGAGGTGAAGGCCTTGACCGGCTGGCCCACGAGGCCGCCGGTCTGCG
This sequence comes from uncultured Muribaculaceae bacterium, assembly GCA_910589425.1. Classification (GTDB taxonomy): domain Bacteria; phylum Bacteroidota; class Bacteroidia; order Bacteroidales; family Muribaculaceae; genus Lepagella. Next base: position 17,041 of record CAJUSZ010000027.1, read on the forward strand.
AGACGCCTTTCACGCTTCCGGCGTTGAAGCAGTCGGTGAAGACCGATTTGCTGGTTCCGGCCAGGCCGCCGATGGCGAATCCGGCCGGCGCGGCGGCTGTGGTCGTAACGCCCTGGATTTCGGAAGAGGTGGATACGTCGCCGGTGTTCCAGCAGCGGTTCACGTGCGACGGGAGCGTGGCGGTTCCGGCCGACGACTGGCCCACGAGGCCGCCGATGCGGTATTTGTCGCCTGCGATGGAGGCCGTGTTGGAGCAGTCTTCCATAAGGGAGCCGTTGCCCGACCATGTGGCCGCGATGCCGCCGAGGTTCGATCCGCCCGAGACGTCGCCGTGGTTGTGGCAGTCGCGCACCGTTAGATAGGCTCCGAGGATGGCCACGATTCCGGCTCCCTGGCTGTTGGTGGCCGTGATGCGTCCGTTGTTGACACATCCGGAGATCTCCGCCGGCATTGCGGCTGTCGGGTTCGACGCCGCGATTCCGGCGATTCCTGCCACATTGAGATGCATGGTCGAAGTTATGTCGCCGTCGTTGCGGCAGTTGGTGATCTTCGATCCCGCGGTGTACTGGCCCACGATTCCGGTTGTCGGAGCCGAGGCGTCGGTCTTTTCAGCGAGCGTCCGGATGGCGCCTGAGTTCCAGCAGCTGTCCACGAGCAGTTTCGCTCCGCCGGCGGCTGTGCCTGCCATGCCTACCACACCCGACACTTTTGAATAGGCGGCCAGGTCCGATGAGTTCCAGCATCCGCGGATGATGTAGGGATCGGTGGTCTTGGCGTTGCCGTTGGCGAAGGCGATCACTCCGGCCAGGTTTTTGGTGGCCGGGTTCGTAACCTCGACTTTCCCCGAGTTGTAGCATCCGGTGAATGTGGAGGGGAGGGATGTGGCCACCACGCCGGCTGTGTAGAGTCCGGTGCCGGTGTTGGAGACAGTGCCTTCATTGCCGCAGCGGTAGAAGAGGCATCCGGCCTCGGCCGAGGCGCAGATACCGGCCGTGTTGGTGGCGGCGGCCGACGCCGAGACGGTTCCCTTGTTGACGCACTCGCGCAGTTCGGCTCCTTCGCCGGCGAGGGCGGCTATGCCGGCCGTGAAGTTCTTGGACGAGGAGACTTTGGAAAGACTTGCCACGCGGGTCATCTTTCCGTAGAGGCGTCCGGCCACACCGCCGGTGTAGAGATGGGCCGAAGTGAGAGTGATGTCGAACGTTACGTCGCTCACCGAGCCTTCGGCCGAGATCGTGCCGAAAGGACCCTGATAGTCGGCTGTGGTGGCGAGAGTGGCGTTGGAGACGGTCTTCCCGTTGCCGAGGAATGTGGCCGCGAACGAGGTTACGCCGTCGGCTGCGAGAGGGATCATCGGTTTGCCGCCGAAATCGATGTCGGCTGTGAGGCTGACGAATTTGCCTGAAAGGGTCTCGCCGCTGGTTCCGATCCATCCGGCCAGCGAGTTCCATTCGTCGGCCGAGGAGATGGTGTAGGGATCGCTCTGCGAGCCTTCGCCCTTAAGCGGTATCGGCGGGTTGGCCTTGAGCAGGATCTCCTTGGTCAGTCCGTTGCCGAACGCCGCGATGAGCGTGTCGGAGACTGCCTCGGTTACGGATTCGGGCTTGAGTGTGTTGCCCTCGATCGAGAAGCTCTTTCCCTGCGCGAGTCTCCATGAGAGACCGTCGCCCGATGAGAGGGGCACGTCGCCCTTGACGCTGTAGGCGCTGGATCCTTCGGGGAAGAATGCCACCACGGCCCGCGTCTGTCTCACGTCGGGATTGGCGGCGAAAGCCTTCAGGGTGGGATAGAGACCGGACTGGAAGTCCCAGAGATCGGCCTTGAATCCCTCGATGGCCGATCCGGACGTGAGGGCGTTGACAGACATGGGGTTCATGCCGGCCACATCGCTGTTGGCCGCAGCCTTGATCGGGAGCAGCGAGGCGTCCCAGCAAGCGTTGACGGTCTTGAACGCTCCGGTGGCGGCGGCTATGGCGCCGATTGTGGTGAGATTCGGGGTGGAGACCATTCCGAAGTTCATCGCTCCGTCGATTTCGATGTTCGAGCCGGAGATGTTGCCGCAGATTCCGCCGGCGTTGGATGAGCGGGTGTGGATTGTGCCGTAGTTGACCACATCGTGGAGCTTTCCGGATGTAAGCTGTCCGGCGATGCCGCCCGCATATTTGAGGTTTCCGCTTGTGGCGGTCTGGAACGTGGAGAGCTGGATCGCCTCCACGCGGCCTGTGTTGGCGCATTGCTCCACAAGGCCCTGGTTTATGCCGGCGATGCCTCCGGCTATGTTGTAGCCGGTCTGTATGTTGCCGGTGTTCAGGCAGCGTGAGATCTTGCCTGTGGCGGTGTTCTGCGCGGCTATGCCGGCCGCGCGCATCGAGAATGTCTTTACATCGGCATGGTTGACGCAGTTCTCGATCGTGCCGCTGTTTTCACCGACGAACGCACCGTTGGAGGCGAAAGCCACCAGATCGTTGTCGGCCTCGATGGTCAGGTTGCGCACCGCTCCGTCCACGGCCAGACGGCCTATCAGTCCGGCGAAGTTCGGTAGTCCGTTCGGATCGGAGACCGATGTGCTGGGTGTGCCCCAGCCATCTTTGGAATCCTCGGGGCGCACTTTCCACTCGAAGCGGTGGTTGCGCATCCGGCGGATGGAATGGCCTTTGCCGTCGATTATTCCGGAGAATTTGTTGGATGTGGATTTGCCCGTGGCGATTCCGCGGAATCTTTCGTCATATTCCATGTCGATGTCGGCTGTGAAGTCGAAATAAGTCCCGGCGAAGAGCTGGTTTTTCAGGCTCACGGCCTCGGCCAGGGTTATCAGATCCTCTTTAGTGCGGATCAGATAGGGGGATTCGGCTGTGCCCTCCCCGTCGAGGAAGCGGGGAGCGATCTTGACCATGTAGATGATCGAGGTCTCTCCGTTGGTCATCAGCAGCGTGTCGGTACCGATGCTGAGGTTCTCGTTGATCCTGAGCGTGTCGCCGTCGATTGACGAATAGTGTCCCTGTTTGGAGATCTTGCCGTTGCAGACGAAGTTGAACTCGGTCGCTCCGAGCGGACGCAGCGCGGCGTTGCGGCTGGCGCTCTCGATCGAGCTTCCCTCTCCGAAATCTATCACGGAGGCGGAGAAGTCGGATCCCGGCGCGCTCTCAAGGCTGCGCAGGCGTGGATACTGCCCCTGGGTGAAGAGCCATGTCCGGGAGTCGAATCCGGCCGGACCCTGGGCGCTGGTGAGCTGTGCGGTGGTCGATCCGTATTTCTCGGATTTGAAATCGCACATCTGGCGGTTGAAATAGATATTCTCGATGGTGGGTTTCGATCCGCCGGAGACGCGTCCGATTGTCTCGCGGAATTCGGCGGCGGGGTCATAGTAGGATTTCTCGGCTGTCAGCGCTACGGTCGTGTAGCAGTTTCTCACCGACGCCTCTCTCCATGCGCCGTTCTCGAGCTGGTAGCGTTCCACTGTGCCGGCGATGCCTCCGGTGTTGTAGCTCGATGCGCACTGCACGGTTCCGGCTGAATAGCAGTCGGTCATGTCGCCCATGTGGTAGCCCACGACGCCGCCGTTTTTCGACAGCTGTCCCCAGCCGAGGATGCGGGCCGCGCTGAAGCAGCGTTCCAGTCTGCCGTTGAAGCAGACTCCGGCTATGCCGCCCAGATACATCGAGGTCTGCGACGAATAGCTGTCCACGATGCCGGTGAACCAGCAGTCGGATGCGGTGGCCACGAAGAGCGAGCCGATCAGTCCGCCTCCGATGGCGCCGTCGGTCGGGCATGAGCCGATCACTTCGGTGTCCCTGGCCCACGAGCGGGAGATGCTTTTCCTCACCTGTCCCGCCATGCCGCCGACAAGTCCCTGTCCGCAGCTTATCCGGCCTCCGCTCACCGAGCAGTCCTCCACGATGAATCCGTTGCCGACAAGTCCGCCGACAACCTGGCTGGTACTCTGCACGTCGGGCTGATCGACGTGTACGCCCGACACGGTGCCGAGCGAATAGGCCGCGGCCACGCCGCAGGCGAAAGCCGACGTGCGCACCACTGGCTTCTCGAACCGCACGTTGCGGATCACACTCAGCGAGTCGGTGTAGCCGAACAGGCCGGCGTAGCCCATGATGCCGGTGTTGACGTTGAGGTTGCGGATGGTGTGTCCGTCGCCGTCGAACGTCCCCTCGAACCGGTGGCGGTAGTCGTGTCCGATCGGCTCGAACGTGTAGCCAGCCATGTCGATGTCTTTTGTCATCCGGAAGTGCTTGCCGATGAACGTGCGCGACACGTTGGGGGTGTCGTTCGTGGTGGGATAGATGAAGTTATGGTTGTTGTTGACCGAATCGGCCATCAGCACGAGTTCGTCGAGGGTGCTGATCAGATATGGGTCGTCGGCTGTGCCCGAGCCTGTGAACTGGTTTACGGTCAGGCCGGGGAACTTCATGTCGAACGGCAGCTGGATCGACGCTCCGGTGTAGATGGTGCCGACCAGGCTTTTGTCCTTGGCATACATCGACCATGACTCTATCTCCATCGTCCGCGGCGAGTCCCCCTCCTTGACGGTGATCCCGGTGTAGAAGGAGAGTTTGCCGTTGTCGAGCGTGGGAGATCCGATGGTGAGCCAGGAGCCGGCTGCGTCCTCGCGCACCACCTGCTGGGCGATCATGGCCGACCTGTCGCGGAAGAGCGTTACGTTTATGTCGTGGCCGAAATTGCCGAAATTGCGTATCAGGATCGAATTGTCGGATTTCTGTTCGGCGAAAACGCCATACGTTACGGTCGTCCCTGCCTGCGAGGTGCATGTCATCGTGGCGTTGGGGCGGAAGAAGCTGACGTCGTGGGCCACTCCGAGGAAGCCTCCGGCGTCGGCGCCCTCCGTCACGAACATTCCGAACATGTCGGGTATCGAGATTCCGGTGGGGGTTACGGTTCCCGTTATGTCGCGCGACTTGTCGGGGGTGCCGCTCTCGGTCGATGCGGCGATCATGATCTTGCCGTAGTTGGGATCGGTGAAGGCTATCTGGCTCGGGATCGAGAGGCGGCCCGTCTCCCGGTCGATCTTAGCCCTGACGCGGGCCGACGCTATCCAGAGATTGCTGATCTCCACCGAGTCGGTCCCGGCCACGGGTGTGATCTTCGACGCTCCGCCGCCGTTGCCCATGTTGGACGTCAGCGAGACGAACGTGTGGATCCAGTCGCCGGTGTAGTCGCTTTCGGCGAGCGGCGCCCTGAGAGGGGCTGTCCGGAGCGGGGAGGCCGCGGCCGGACAGTGGATCGCTTCCGGAGGGAGCGCGGAAGTCTGCACCGCGTTCCCGGTCTGCCTGCATAGCGTCTGCCCGGCATTGCCGGAGGCGCTCTCAGGATCAGCCTTGAAACTTCCTGTGGCCATGCCCCCCGCCAGGACCGTGAGTCCTGCCAACGGGATGGTGGCCGTCAGGATGGAAAAAATCTTTTTCATGCTGTTGTTGTTTGTGAAATGAATAAAAAGGTATCTGTGCGATAAAAGCGTGAACGCGGGTTCCGTGATCCGGAACCCGCGTTTCATAGGTCAGGGTCTGACAAGTACTTTCTCCGACGAGGATGTTCCGTCGTCGTAATAGTCTGTGCGGATGCATATTCCCGGAACCGGCGCCTGGATCCGCCGTCCGTCGGCCGTGTGCCATTCGGATCGCACCGGAATGCGGCCTGTGTCGATGGCCGTGTCGGCGCCGCTGGCCTCCTTGCCTGCGGTGAGGTGGAAATGGCGTTCATGGCCGTCGAGGCGTGCGGTGATCCTGTAGGTCTCCCCTTTGCGGAGGCTGCGCCATTCGGCGGCGTCGCCGTTGATGATGAAATCGTCGGAGATCCATTCCACCCGGTCGGGGGCGGAGATCCTGGCCGGGGTCATCAGCGCGTGGCGTGTCTCGTCCGGATTGAGAATTACGGCCGAGCTTGCGAGGATCATCGCCGGATGGTCGGCGAAGGCCTTGAGGACGGGATAGACTCCACCTTCGGGGATGAAGAAGGCGTCGCTCTTCATGGCCGTCGGGAACTGGCTTGTGAGCAGCGGGGTGGCCACCGAATCCTTGGGGAACGTCAGCTTCGATCCGTGCTGGGAGTCGAAGAAGTTGCCGCGGAATTCGGTGTAGAGCAGCGGCACGTCGGTGCATCCGGCGATGTGGCCGCAATATTTTGTTCCGGTCTCGGCCAGCGGGGTGATAAGCCCGGCGTTGTAGGAATCCACCACGGATGTGCCCATGTTGAGTCCGGCAAGCTCGGTGTTGCTGCCCCTGACGGCGAGTCCGACGATTCCGCCTACGGCCTTGTAGCCGCTGAGGTCGGCGAAATTGCATGAGTTGGCGATCTTGATATTGCCAGCGCCGAGGATTCCCCCGATGTTGAAGCATGAGGCGGGATCGTTGCTCAGGGAGCGCACGGAGCCGAGGTTGGCGGCGTTGGCGATCGACGCCGTGATGGTCGTGGCCGTGTTGGTGGCTCCGACGATTCCGCCGGCTGTGAAGCGGACGGCGCTGACGCTTCCGGTGTTGAGGCAAGTGTCGGCTTTGCCGAGCATTCCTCCGGCGATGCCGCCTACATAGATGTCGCCCTGGATCTCGCCGTGGTTGGCCACATTGAACAGGCGCGTGAAGGCTTTGGTCTCTCCGGCTATTCCGCCGCAGTAGCCTTCAGTCGACTTGATGCTGCCGTAGTTGACCGACTGGCGGATATAGCTCATCGACAGGGAGTCGGAACCGGCTGTGAGGAATCCGACGATTCCACCGGCGTGGGTGGTGGCCGCCGACACGTTGCCGCGGTTGACGCAGTTTTCCACGTGGGAACGGTCATGGTAGCAGTAGCCCACGATTCCGCCGGCATAGTATTTGTTCGAGCGGATCTCGCCGGAGTTCTCGGAATGGCGCACTTTTCCGGCGCTGAGCATGTGGCCCACGATTCCGCCGGCCATGCCGTTGGCCGCCGTTACGCGTCCTTCGTTGTTGCAGTTGCTGATCGTGAAGTCATACGTGTGGTAGCCGACGATTCCTCCGGCGTAGATGTCGTTGGAGCGGATCTCGCCGTCGTTGAAGCAGCTTTCCACAGTAACGCGGCCCGAACCGATGATTCCGCCGGCGCTGCGCTGTTCGGAGGTGATCTTGCCGTGGTTGCGGCTGTTGCGGATCAGTCCGCCGATGTCGCTGCCATTGCCGCCTGCTATGCCGCCAGCCTGGCCGCCGTAGGAGACCACGGTGCCGAAGTTCTCGCAGTCCTCGAAGCGGCCTCCGGTGATGACATAGCCCGCTATTCCGCCGGCGTAGACGTTGGCGGCGCTTACCGCAGCTCGGTTGGTGCAGCGGACAATCCGGCCTGCGTTCTGTCCGGCAAACGCGCCCACGTTGGTGAAGCCCTCGATCGAGGAGTTGGCGCCGACGGTCAGATCACGGATCTGTCCGAACTCTCCGAGCAGGCCGACAAGGGCGAGGTTGGTGCCTCCCGAGGAGGCCGCGTCGCGCTTGATGCGGAGATTGTCGATCGTCTTGCCGTTGCCGTCGATCGTGCCTTGGAAGCGGATCGTGCCGGTGTTGTTGGCCGGGATGAACGCTGTTCCGGTGAAGTCGAGGTCGTTCATGATCCGGAATGTCTCGTCCTTGAGATCAAGCTTGTATTCGTTGCCGAAAGCGGCCATCGAGTTCCAGTCGGCGGCTGATTCTATCTGCCATGGATTCGACTCCGATCCGTCTCCTTTGGGGAGGATGGATCCGGAGGCGAAGAGCGGTATCTTCTTGATCCGGTCGCCCGAGGAGATGACCACGGTGTCGGTGGCTATCCCCTCCTTGCCGGTGAAGCGCACGGTGTTTCCGGTCAGCGAGAGGCTTCCTTCGGAGAGTCGGGCCGTGGCGCCCTGAGGCATTGAGATCTCGGCCTGACGGCGCATGAAGAAGCGGGAGTCGTTGCGTCCGTCGGTGCTGAATGAGATGAACGATGCGGCGTTGAAGAGAGCCTCGTCCGACTTCTCGAACGATTTCAGCACCGGATAGCGTCCTTTCGACGCGCTCCAAACCGAGCTGTCGAATCCCTCGGGGAGCGATCCGTCGGTCAGGCGCGAGGTGGTCAGTCCGCTGATGCCCGGCTGCGAGGAGTGGTTGCCAGCTGTGGTTGCGCTGAGCTGCACGTCGTAGTAGAGACACGAGAGCGTGTCGGTGGTGTTTTTCTGGGAGCCGATCAGGGCGCCGTGGGCCGATTCGTCGTCGGGATCGAGGCAGACGGCTGTAACCAGCGAGGTCAGGATGCGTCCTTTCTCACGGTTCTCGCCCACGAGGCCGCCTACGATCTTGGGACCGTCGACGGTTCCGGCTCCGAGGCAGTCGGCCACGGTTCCGGAGTTGTAGCCCGTGATTCCGCCGGTTCCGCCCATGAGGTTGCGTGTCGGCGAGAGGGTGCTGAATACGTCGTTGGTTACCGTGCCGTCGTTCTGGCAGCGTTCGATCAGGCCGAGGTTGGCCGCGGCCACTCCTCCGGCTATCTGGCGTCCGCATTCGACTGCGCCGTTGTTCTGCGAGTCGCGGATGATTCCTGTCGGGTTGTTGGCCGCCACGAGTCCGCCGGCCTCGTTGTAGAGTCCGGTTACGCGGGCGTTGTTGCGGCAGTTGACGATCGTGCCGTTGTTCTGGCTGACGAGCGCGGCCACGTGCGATCCGGCCATGATGTGGCATGAGCTGTCGATCGTGAGGTTTTTGATCACGGCCTCCTGTCCTGTGTAGAGGAAGAATCCGGCCATCAGCTGCGAGGCACCGCTCTCCGCGGGCTTGCCGTTCTCAAGACGCGCGCGGTCCACGATCCAGTTCCTGATCGCGTGTCCGTTGCCGTCGAAAGTGCCGTTGAACGCTCCGTCGGGACCCTGCGATGAGAGGCCGATGAAGCCCGTGTCGCCGTTCATGTCGATGTCGGCCGCGAGCTGGAAATGGACGCCGGTGTAGCGCATCCCCTGATAGTCCACGGCGTTGCGGAAAGCGATTATGTCGTCGCGGTTCTTGAGCAGATAGGGGGACTGTTCGGTTCCGTCGCCCTCGAATTCGGGAGGCACGATCTTGAGGACGGCCACTTTGTAGAGGTCCTTGCCGAGGAACGCCACGAGCGTGTCGTTGCAGGCCCGGGTGGCGGTCATGCGTGCGGTGTGGTCCTCGATCCGGAGTCCGTTGCCGGTCTTGGCGTATTTGCCGCCGGCGAGGAGAAGCCATTCGATCTCTTTGCCCTCTTTTCCGGGGGAGAGGATGATGTCGTTTTTCACGGCGCCCGCCTCGTCGCCGTCGGCGAGGAAGAAGGGCGATGCCGCAAGGATAGCGGCGTCTGTCCCGGCGAGGCTCTTCAGCGAGGGATACATCTCTTTTGTGAAATCCCATGCCGAGGACTGGAGCTGGCCCACGGGCTGTCCCGACGTGAGCTGGCGGGTGGTCATCCCTCCCGTGGCGCTGCGGCGGTTTGATGTCTGCGAGTCGAAGATGAGTCCGGAGATCTCGGTATAGTCCACTATGGTGGTTCCGACGAACTCATTGCCTGTCATTGAGTTGGGGCAGACGATCAGTCCCGTTACCAGAGAGTTGAGAATCTTGGGTTCGTCGGGCTTCGTGGCGGATCCCACGAGCTTCGTTACGGTGCCCACCAGTCCGGTGATGGTCTTGGCGTCGGGCGATTCGATCCATCCGGAGAAGAGGCAGTCGGTTACGGTGCCGGCCGACAGCAGTCCGCTGATTCCGGAGATGTTGGTGGTGTTGGTCGATACCGATTTGGAGTAGATGTGGCCTGTGTTCATGCAGCCGCTGATCACTCCGCGCTGGAAATATCCTGTGATACCGCCGATGGTGGTTGATCCGAAACGGTCCGAGATCTCACCGCCGAAATGGCATCCGCTCACCTTTACGGTGTCGCCCGAGACTGAGCCTGCCACTCCGCCGATGATGGCCGACTTGCGGTTGGCCGTGATCTCGGCCATGCTGACGCAGTCGGTTATCGAACCGTTGGCCAGGCCGACGATTCCGCCGCTGTTGCTTCCGGCGTTGATCGTCCCCCGGAAGGAGCATCCGCTCACCGGTCCCGACGCGTTGCCGGCTATTCCGCCCACCTGGGCTGTGCCCGAGCCTACGTTGCCGCCCGAGACATGGATCCCGGAAATGGAGCCTTTGCTGAGTCCGGCCGCTGTTCCGATATGGGTCTTGGTGCTGTTGACCGACGGATTGTCGAAAACGATGTCGCTGACGCGGCCGTCGGTCTCGATGATTCCGAACAGGCCGGCATACTGGTCGTCGCGCCGGTCCACATTGAGATTGCTTATCCGGTGGCCGCCGCCGTTGTAGGTTCCGTTGAACGCCGACGAGGTGGCGAATCCGATCGGCTCGAAATTAGGCACGCCCGACATGTCGATGTCGGCCGTCTGGAGGAAATGGATCCCGGTGAAAGCCTTCTTGGAGACGGTGTAGCTTCCGCTGTAGTTCACCGCCGAGCTGAGCGAGAGCAGGTCGGCGGCGGTCTCCACCAGGAACGGCTTCGCGGCAGTCCCCTCCCCTTTCAGGGTCAGTGCCGACGAGAAGGGGATGAATTCGTCGGGCACGGAGATCACGGTCTTGTCGAGCAGTTCGTAGACCGACTTCAGGGTTGTCGACGATGCCACGGCCCATTTCCCGAGCTGGATCTCCTTCCCTTTGTATGTGCCGGGCGTCCCCTTGGCGTTGAGCTTGTAGGAGCTTTCGGAGACGAAGTCGGTTACGGCGTAGTTGTAATATTTCGTGATCGCTCCGGAAGATGTCATCCCCTCGGCTACGAGGCTCCTGAGGGCGTTTACGGTACCGGCCGAGTCCACGGTCAGCACCACGTCGGCGCCGTAGTTGTAGAAATTCTTTATCAGGATCTTGTTGTCGTTCTCGCGGATGAACACCGCCGGATATGACCTGACGGCCTCCTCGCCGGTCTTGGTCAGCGAATAGTCCGTGATGGTGGCTTTGGCCGGATAGAGGATCTCGCGGTGGTGGATCGTGGCGAGTCCGCGGTTGGCTCCCGAGGTGATGAATGCTCCCCAGTTGCCGGTGGTGATCGTGCCGTCGGGCATCAGCCGGAACTCAAGGTCGCGGTTGGAATAGTAGGCCTTCTTCTCGATGTCGGCCTCGTAGAGGATGAAATCGCCGTAGTCGGGATCGTTGAAAAGCGTCTGCGGAGAGATCGAGATCACCCCTTTGTCGGGGGAATAGGTGCCGGTTACGGTCGTCCCCTTGTTCATCAGGTTGAAGATCCTGACGTTGCGGGATGCGTCGATCTCGATGTCGAGCCAGTATTTCTGGGCCACCGAGGCTGTGGTGTAGCCGTAGGCCAGATATTTCCCCGGGATGTCGGCCTCCTTGATCGCAGCCCTGGCCGGAGCCTTTCTGGCCGGCGGCGCCGCGTCGGGCGTGAAGCCCGGGGTGTATGCCTCCCGTCGCTGCGTCTGCCATTCCGCGGCGGGCGCGGGCGGAACCGACGCTCCGGCGGCTATGCCTGACGCGAGCATACCACACAGTAAAAGTTTTCTAATCATGGTATTATAGTGAAGATGAAGCGGGAGTCCGTATCAACGGTTGTCGGTCGCGGCCGGCAGGACTCCATCATCCGCCCGGTCCCGTTTGAAGTGTTAGTTTCACAAAAATACGCAAAAAAATCGTAACGGCCTATTATTTCTTAATATTTCTTCATATAGATTAACGTCCTGATTCCCCGGATCCCGGCCCGGGTTACAGTTTCCTGTAAGCCCCGGGACAAGAAAACCGCCGGATCCGCGTTAATAATCAGGAGCGGCTGAGAAAACCGTCCGCATAGTCTTATGAATGGGAAAGCTAAAGAGGGGGCTGAGAGGATAATGCCCTACGACCGCGAGCGCGGCAAACGCGAGCAGGTGGAGGAGATGTTCGATTCCATCGCCCCGGCCTACGACTTCATGAACACGGCCATGACCTTCGGTCTGCACAACATCTGGCGCCGGCGCGCGCTCGACGCCCTGGGGCGCGGACTCGGCGGGCGTGGAGGCCGCGGACTGCGCCTTCTCGACATAGCGACCGGCACGGGCGACGTGGCTTTCGACCTCAGCCGCCGTTTCCCCGAGGCATGCGTGGTCGGCGCCGATCTCTCGGCGGGGATGCTCGATGTGGCCCGGCGCAAGCTCGCCGCCATGCCTGAGGATGTGCGCCGCCGGATGAGCTTCGAGCAGGCCGACTGCCTCTCGCTCCCCTACGCCGACGGCTCGTTCGACGCCATAACCGTGGCCTACGGCGTGCGCAATTTCCAGCAGCTCGAGAGCGGCTACCGCGAGATGCAGCGGGTGCTTCGTCCGGGCGGCACACTCTGTGTCATAGAGCTTTCCGTTCCCGACAGGCGTCTCACCCGCTTTCTCTACAACCTTTATTCCCGCCATCTGATCCCGGCCCTGGGGCGCATGGTGAGCGGCGACAGCCGTGCCTACAGCTATCTGCCCGAGAGCATAGCGGCCGCCCCTCAGCGGAGCGACATGACAGCGGTGATGGAGCGTGCCGGATTCTCGCGCAGCAGCTGGCGTTCGCTCACATTCGGCGTCGTTACGATCTATCTGAGCCGCAAATGATTGCGTCGTGATGACGCTTTTGTCATTTTTTTTAACGAACTCTAAACTTTTTTCAACTATCTTTTTGCTACTTTCAGGCACTGGTTTCAGGTGTCGTCCTCCCCGCTGGATTGCATTATGATAATTTAAGGGGTGATTATTCAAACTTTGTCAATTATACACGCTTTATTCACTTTTTATACGGAAATATTTTCTCGATAAAAGTTTACAGATTATTTGCAAAATCCCGCCCGGTGTATTATCTTTGCTGCCGGAGAGGGACTGAATCCTCTTCCCTAAAAATCACAGTCCTATGAAGAAAATCTACTTTTTGACAGCCTCACTGCTGTTCACCGTGGCCGCCTCGGCGCAGATCACAGTCAACGAACGCGGCCAGCTCGTCGCCGGACCTGACCAGACAAACAGCTATTTTCCGGACAGCATTCCTTTTTTACTTTCCACAGGAGCGGAAAAGGGTTTTCCCGGCACTTCGGCTGGAGATGCCACAGTCCCGCTTGACACCCTGGCCGCCATCAACGTACTCGGCAGGATGAAGAACAACAGCGGCGGCTACATCACGTTCGGCGACCGGCGCAATGTCTCGGTCGGGGAATGGGGCGGCACCGCCGACTCCAACCGCCTGCTTCTGCGCGGCACCTCGGGCATACGCTACGAGGACAGCCGCGGCGAGATATTCCGCTGCCTGACCAACAACGACTTCTTCACTTTCTTCACCGACCTGCGTGTCAACGGCGTGCGCATCGCTTCCGACAGCCGCCTGAAAAGCGACATAGAGGAGATCGGTTCCCCGGCCTCCGACCTTGACGGGATCACCCCGGTCAGCTACCGTCTGACATCGGCCTCGCCGCAGGGCGTCATGAAAGCCGCCTCCGGCGACGGCTCCGTCGTTCCTCCTCCGGCCGCCCCCGACCCACGCACGCGCTACGGCTTCGTGGCCCAGGAGGTGCGCGAGGTCTTCCCCGATCTTGTAAGCGAGGACGCCGACGGCTATCTGAGCGTCGACTACATCGGCTTCATCCCCATCCTTGTCAAGGCTGTCAAGGATCTGCGGGCGCAGGTCGCGGAGCTGACGGCGCCTGAAGCACAGGAGCAGCGCCGCTCCGCCCCGGGAATGCGTCAGGACGGCGCCACTGTCGCCTCGCTGTCGCAGAACCGCCCAAACCCGTTCACATCCGTGACAGTCATTGACTACACGCTGCCCGAGGATGTAACCGAGGCCTCGATCCGGGTCTACGACCTCCAGGGGAAGCAGGTACTCAAGGCGGACGCCGCCGGACGCGGCAGAAGCAGCGTCAGCATCGACGGCTCGCGCCTCCAGCCGGGGATGTATGTCTACGCCCTGATCGCCGACGGCGTGGAGATCGAGTCGCGACGGATGATACTCACAGACTGAATGTTCACCCGAGTTTTTTAACAAACCATAAAAACATGTCATCATGAATCACAGCATACTCACACACAGGATACGCCTTCTGCGCGCCTGCGCCATACTGATGGCGGCCGTCACGGCTCTCGCGGCTCATGCCGGAGAAGTAACGGCGACGCGGACATACGACATTTCGTCCGTAACGCTCGGTTCCGTAACCGCTCCCGACGGAACGGTGTTCCAGACAATCAGCCTTCCGGGCACCTACAATCGCGGGGAGATCGGCTCGCCCGAGCTTCCGGTTGAATACGTGCGGTTTATCGTCCCGGTCTATTCCAACAATTTCCGCGCCACGGTCAGCGAAGTGTCCGACGTCAGGAGGATCGGTATATCAGGGTGTGTCTATCCGGTTCAACCTCCGCAGAAAACCGACGGCTCACCGGCTCCTGATTTCGTCTATCCTGACGAGGAAGCCTACAGTGTAGCCACCAGCATGTCAGCATGGGTGGTCGGCGACGGCTATATCGACGGCTGCAACCATATCGTAACCGTTGCGGTACGTCCTGTCACATACAGTAACCTACGTAAAACTGCCGTAGTTGCCGGAAGCCTCACGGTAAGCCTCAGCTACGACGAATGCACCGCTGACGCGCTGACCGGTTCCCGTCCTGTCTTTCCACCCCGTGCATCACGCCATCTTGATCTGTCGGCAAGCGTTGTCAATGAGCCTGATATAGTAGCGTTCGCCCCACAATATTCACCGGCGCGCATAGTATCCGATATAGACAAAACTCCGGATCACTACTACATCATAGTCCCGGAGACACTCGAGGAGGCTGTGGAGGATCTGGCGATCTGGAAACGTCAGAAAGGCTACAACGTCGTGGTAAAGACAATCGAAAGTATATGTGCTTCTTATACGGTTGGCTCCGTCAATTCATACATTTCGGGTGATTCATCGGTCACTGAGGAACTTGTGGATTCGGCTGCTTCCCTCCGGGCATATCTCCGCGACGAGTTCATTGAGAATGGAGCATTCTTCTGCCTGATCATAGGAGACGATAAAACGTCAATGCCGATAAGGAGAGTAAGAGGAGCCCTCTATGAGCACAAAAATCCATATTCCTACTCATATGACTTTAATCCGTGTGGAGAATTCTATACACCAACTGACGCGTATTTTTCAGATTTGACTACACGATGGGATCTTACCCAAAGAGACAGAGAAGTCATATACAGTGCAGACAAGAACGGAACATCGTACAATCCTGACATCTACAATGGTCGATTGCTCTGTAACAGGCCGTATGAAGTTGGGAATTACATAAGAAAACTGATAATCTACGAAGCAGATCCTGGCAAAGGAGATCCGTCATATCTTAATAGTGCTATGTTTTTCACACAAGGACATATAGATGGACAAAGCGGTTATCAGCTTTTAAAGGATGCGGATATTGTTCGTGAAGTATTTGATCCATTCCCTGAATCTACTATAGTATTAGCAGATTCATGCTACTATGATAATGTAAGTAACTTACTCCCTCATCAAGGTTGCGATGTTATAAAGGCCATAGGCAAAGTCGGTTTTAGTAGTTGGCATGGACATGGAAGTCCAGCAGTTGTTAGTTGTTGTAACTGGCAATACTTTATTACACCGATAAGGGATTATACCGATGATCAAATGAATAAGAAACGCCAATGGTGGGATGCCGATAACGGAGTTGATCAGCTCGGAAACACAGGTAGGCCATCTATCGCATACACAGTAGCTTGTGCGCCGACTCCCTTCGATACTTATGTTTTACCTCATGTAATTAAGAATGGCAATGAATTGCTTGATCGCGTTGATGGACATTCATACGATATTCCATACAACTTCGGATCATCATTTACTGTGGCCGGAGACTTCGGTGGCCCTGCTTTTCTAGGAAGTACTAGATGGGCTTGGCGTTATGACGCACCACGTTTAGAAAGAATATTTGGCAGTCTACTATACAAAAACAGTAAAGTTGGAGTTGCTGAAACTCTTTGTAAAATCGGATATCCTGACAGTCATACTATCTTTACGCATCATCTTATCGGTGAACCTGAGTTTGAGATGTGGCTGGATATTCCTGAAAAATTCTCTGATCTGGATTTCGGCGGAGCCGGCCTATCTGTTTCCGGCGGAGATCTGCCTGGAAGTATACTCTCTGTGTATACGGGAGATGGCAGATCCTTCCGTTGGGAATGCAACTCAAACAGCTATAATCTGAGCAGTAATCTTGTGAGATCTGATTTTGCAATATCTGTTTGGAAGAATGGCTATATTCCAGAGATCAAAATGTTTACATTGCCGGGCAGAGTCGCCAAAAAAAGTAAACGCTATATTGTCAAGGATGCTGTTATCGGTCAGTCATTGACCAGTCCATCATCTTATTCAAGTCAATATGTTATCGGATCTGAAGGCAAGATCAGCGTAGCAGCTTATAATTCCATAACTCTTCATAATGGATTGATAATAGAAGATGGAGGAGAAGTCATCCTTGAATGTGATAAGGAAGTGGTTCTCAACGGCACTGTCAAATCCGGAGGAAAGCTGACTGTCAAGGCTGCGAAAGTGAGGATTGCTCCGGGGTTCAAGGCCGAGACCGGCGCGATCGTGAAAATAAACTGAAAAACTG
>CAJUSZ010000028.1 GCA_910589425.1 uncultured Muribaculaceae bacterium
TGTTTACAAAACCACAAGCCCCTGAATACCACACAGATATTTTTACAACTTTTTTCAGGAAAATTTCCTGACTTTCTGTTTTATGCAGAAATCTCAATAATCCGACGGTTTATGAGGCGAAAAGCCTGTCTTGGATTTATGAATCTCCATTTTCAAGAAATTCTTAAATCAGAGCAATTCTCCGAGAGATGAAATTATCGCCGGATGGGTCTGCGCATCTTCTTCGGGAGTCCAACCTTTACCCTTGATCCATGCCACGCGGCAACCGATGGACTCGGCCGGGCGAATATCTTTTTTCAAGCTGTCCCCGACCACAAGCACTTCAGACGGGGGCATGCCAAGAGCCCTGACTCCTATCCTGAATATCTCAGGATCCGGTTTTCTGACTCCGACCACAGCGCTCTCCACTATCTGCCTGAAATATTTTTTCAGATCGAAGTCGGCAAGCACCGCTTCCACATTCCCATAGAAATTGGACACAAGGACGAGTGGATAATTTTGAGAAAGAGCCTCGAGAACCGGACGAGCATCCTCCACGGCATTTTTTGCGGCTTCATAGCATCTTCGGGCAACAGGCCCGGCATACTTTTCCACGGATCCATCGGCCAATATGCCATTCTGCACGAGCCACCCGATTTCAAGTCTCATCTTTATCAAGAGCAGATCATGAAAATTATGCTCAGGGAAAATATGGCGTGTTTTAGCCAGTTCCCGCTCTGCATAAACGTACGCCTCCCTGAACTGGTCTTTGGAAACAGGCACCTTTTCTTCCTGCCATGCATTCCATATCACCTCGCTCCAATGGTCGCCACGAGAGTCGATCGTGCCACCATAGTCGAATATCACACCTTTTATTCCTTCGAGAAATCTATTCATACTTAATATAGCTTGTTTGAAGACAAAAGCTGAATCAGTTCTTAAGTTCAACGGAAAAATCGCGACAGATCCGTTCGTGACGCACCATCATATATATGAGAATTATATTGAGAACGGTCAGCTCGAAAGCAAAATAAAGCCAGGGCATTCTGAAAACAAGCACTGCGGCGAAAAGCGCGAACGTCCTTGTGTTGAACGACAGTATGTTGGTATACTTCATCAACGGCTTAGACTTGGCACGGAATTCATCCCTGAATTTCCGGGGTATCCTGTTTCCGTATTTCGCCGCGAGCAATCCGCGAAGTCTCTGCATCCACGGGGTACGTTTCTCCTGCCCTACGGTATAATTTGTGTAGAACATCAGAGTGAATTTCTTAAAGAAATCCTTTTTCCATGACAAGGCATGGAATTTTTTCCACAAGTCGGAGGCTGTGTCCAGTTCCGATCCATCCTCTCCTTTTAGAAAATAGAGATGGAATTGCCGGTAATAGTCCGCCATGGCTGCCTGAACTCCATGAAAAACACCTGTCAGAACCGCTATCGCCCATATCAGCCATGGATATAACGAGAAGAAAGCGGATGTCTCATTTTCCCGGAGGCAAATGGCTACATAGATGGCTGCAAACCAGAAATCGCCGCTGACTCCGTCCAATATTCGCCCTATTCTGGAATACTGTTTTGTCATTCTCGCAAGCTGACCGTCAGCGCTGTCGAAAGAATCAGCCAGCATCAGCAACAGACATGCAAGAAGATTCAGCCAGATATTGGAGAAATAAAAAAGCACACCGGACGCCACACCGATAAAAATCGATGCAATGGTTATGGCATTAGGGGTTATCCCCAATTTCCGGGCCATCAACGCCCACCTGTAGCCGATCGGGCGATAGAACGCCAGGTCAAACCACTCTTCAGTGTCGAGCGATTTTAGGGATTCGCGAAATTCGTCATTGCTCTGCATCTTGTCCGTCATTTCATGGAATCCTTTATAGTCTTGAGTACACACTTTGCAATGAACGGCGCGGCTTCCTTGCGGCACGGAGCGAACGACGGCCAGTCGTTGAAGTCAATTATCCTTATCGAGCCGTCCTGATCGACTATGCAGTCTCCGCCGTAGATCTTCACATCAAGCACATCAGAAGCCCGCTGACAAATATCTTTCAGATAGTCTTCCGAAAACGGTATACCCTGCGATTTGCCGTTGACAGCCTCATATCCGTATTTGGAATGTCCCATGTCGAAAGGATAGAACCAATAGAAAAACGGCTGCCCCGACACGCCATAGAATTTTATGAGGTCTCCCTCGAGATGCCTGTTGATAACGGCTCTGCGGATTCCCCGCAACCAGTATTCCTGAAGCATATCCTGCGCCTCCTCAGGATGACGGCAATAGCTCACATCTTCTTTGTGCATCGCATGGAAATCTCCCCTTTTGATCCAGCACGATTTGAATCCGGCCTCATTCAGCCGCTTTCCTATCGACTCGTCTGTATTCACTATCAACGAATCGGGATACGGGATGTCATTTCCTATAAGCAGTCTTGTCATTCTCTCGCGGGTGCAGTTCTCTATGCCGAAGCCTGAGTTGACCACGATCCTTCCCTCCTGCTCCAGTCTCTGGAGCTTGGAGATGGAAGCCTGCTCCCGGCACATGTTGAGTATAACCGGCGCTTCAACGCCGGACTCTATGAATTTCTCCTCGCTATATATATCGACGATGCATCCCCTCTTTCTGAGTTCATCGGCTGCGGCGTTGAAAATAGCGGCGTCATTGCCGATATGATTTGGGGAATACGCTCCGGCCCGCATTACGCCGGCAATACGAATTTCAGACATCTGTAACTGTAGTTCTTTTCAGGAATTAATAAAATCTTGTGCCACAGGGATATCCGCAGCATGATCCACATCAATTATCTTTCCCATCGGAAATCCTTTGAGTCTCAACCCTTTCTCAACCAATGCCCTCTGATAGTTCCTCATTCTGCTGACACCGTTGTCCATGCATTCCGACAGCACGCCGATAGCAGGTCCGGAAAGGCCGTAGGTTCCACCGGAGATATATTTCGCCGAATCCCATGCCGTGTCGCGGAATGCCGTGATGTTCATTTCTGAATCCACGTCTATATAGAGCGGCTTCTCGTCATCGATAAAGTCTGTCATCGCCATCATTCCGTCCACATCCGCGGGAGCGTCGCGGAATGCCTCTACGTATGACACAAAGTCCCTGGCACGGAAAATCGTATCGACCGTTGTCAATATGAACCGGCCTTTACCCTCCATGAGTCGCGAGAGTTCAAAAAACGAATGCATCGAGCTGGGCGTGGTTTTAACCACAATATTCACAGGCACTCCGAGAGTGGGGACAAGATCTTCAAGAAACTGCCGGACTTCGGTCATCTGTTCGTTTACAATCACACTGATAGATTCTGCTCCACACCCGATAAAGATACGAATCAATCGCTCTATCATCGGACGGCCATCAAGGTTGACGAGAGGTTTGGGCAGCTCCACTCCCTCCTGTCGCAGACGCGAACCCTCGCCCGCCGCAATAATTCCGTAATGCATCTAAGCGTATTTTTAAGAGCCTGATTAATACAAAAAAAATCAATAGGCTCATTGTTAAAAATTCAGTTATGCCTTTTGTCTGTTATTAAAGGAAATCACCAATTAGCCCGCATGAATATGTTCATCTTCAGCCGGGCTCGTCCGGAGTCTCAGTCCTCAATCAGCCGCCTGCTTTGCCTGTTCGGCCGTATCCGGAGCAGACTCTCCGGCTGTGGAGGCTTTGCCATTCTCCTCAGCCTGACCATCCTTCTGCCTGTCGCGCGGCGACCGCCGCTCCTTGTCCGACTTTCTCGGATCAGGCTGATGGCGCAATGGATTCTCGGCAGCCTTCTCATATATTTTACGACGCCGGAAAATATCTATAGCATTGTAGATAGCCTCCCTCATGGAAGTCGGGTCGGCCACATTCTTCCCTGCGATATCGTAAGCGGTGCCATGATCGGGAGATGTCCTCACAAACGGCAATCCGGCTGTGAAATTCACCCCGGTCTGTCCTGCTATTGCTTTGAACGGGGCAAGACCCTGATCATGGTACATGGCCAGAACGCCATCGAATCTTGTCGCCCCTCCGTTTGCGAAAAACCCGTCCGCGCTGTATGGCCCGAAAGCGAGGATACCTTTTGACACACACTCCTCGATGGCAGGGGCGATCACATCCTTCTCCTCGGATCCGAGCAGTCCGTTGTCTCCGCAATGCGGATTAAGGGCAAGTACGGCGATCTTGGGGCGTTCGCACGCGAAATCAGCCTTTAGCGAGCGGGCAAAGATTTCCACTCTCTCCACGATTTTCTCCTTAGTCAGCGAGGCTGCCACTTCCCCGACGGGCAGATGGGTCGTAACAAGAGCGACGCGCAGATTGCCGGCGAACAAGACCATGAGAGACTCGGCTCCATTTCCGATCCTGTCTTTAAGATATTCCGTATGCCCTGGAAAATGAAACTCCTCACTCTGGATCGTGTTCTTGTCTATCGGGGCGGTAACGAGTACATCAATTTCTCCGGCCGACAAAGCCTCAACCCCTTTCTCAAGCGAAAGCAGAGCCATCCGGCCGGCTTCAGGCGATGGAGATCCCGGCTCGATCCTCACGTCCTCGTTCGCGATATTCACCACATTGATCTCACCGTCCTCCACTCCGTCGGCAGAGCTTATCTGACGGAAATAAAAGTCTGTTATCCCCAGCATCTTGCGATAAGAAGATATAAGCTTCACGGATCCGAAGATCACAGGGGTGCAAAGATCGGCAAACCCCTCGCCCGAAAGAGCCTTGAGAATTATCTCGTAGCCCACACCGTTTATGTCTCCGTGGGTTATCCCCACTCTTACAGGTCTCGTCATAAGATTTGATAAGTGGCTTCAAAGTTACGAAAAATATGCGGAATATCCCTCTTTGCAGGAATATTTATTAGAGTGCCGCACACGTCCGGCAAGCCAGTGCGCACGACAGCGTTCCCGCCGGCTGCTACAGTCAGCCTTTTCTGCTGGTGGAAAGCATGCCGCATGCCGCGAGTATGTCTTCACCCCTCGAAGCCCTTATTGTCGCCGTGATTCCGTGTTCGTTCAAATAATTGCGCATCATCAGCATTCTCTCCTCGCTGCACGGATGCAGTTCCACACCCGGAATCGAGTGAAAGCGGATGAGATTGACACGGCATCTGTTATTACCGATCAGTTTCACCAGCGACTGGGCATGCTGTATATCGTCGTTCAATCCACGCCACATTATATATTCGAGCGAAAGGCGGCGCTGGTGGGAAAAATCGTAGGCCGACAGGAGTTTCATAACCGACGATATTGGAAACGCTTTCTGAGCGGGCATCAGCTGACCGCGCTCCACCGGATCCGCCGTATGAACCGAGATGGCTACATGGACCGATGCCTTGTCGAGCAATTCCTTGAGTTCCGGAAGTTTGCCCACTGTAGAGACTGTGATGCGCTTCGGGCTCCAGGCCAATCCCCAGGGAGCGGTCAGTATCTCTATGACTTTCATCACCTCCCCAAGATTGTCGAGCGGCTCGCCCATACCCATGAAGACGACATTGGTCAATTCAGCCAATCCGTCGGAAGATCCTGTCGAGAGTATCTGGTTTATTATCTGCGATGCTGAAAGCTGCTGTTTAAATCCCATCTTGCCTGTGGCACAGAAATAGCAATTCATCTTGCACCCTACCTGCGACGAGACACAGAGCGTGGCTCTTTCCTTGTCGGGAATATATACCGATTCGACCGAGCGTCCGGATCCTGCCTCGAAAAGGTATTTCACAGTCCCGTCCACAGAGCGCACACGCTGCGAGGGCGCGTATCTCCCCACATCATAATGGGACGAGAGCCATTCTCTGTTTTTCCTGGATATATTGTTCATCTCATCAAATGATGAGACCCGCTTCCCGTAGACCCATTCGGCGAGCTGGCGCCCTACGAAGCGGGGCATTCCTCCGGCTTTGGCCACATCTTCAAGTTCTGAGAGGGACAATCCGATCAGGGGTGTTTTTTCTGTCATGATTAAGAGTTTGTTATTTGGGTATGATACCGACAAGCGGGCCTGAGGCAATAGCCCGAGCCCGCTTGATTTATGGATAGGTCTGACAGGTTTTATTCCCCTGCCTCGAATTTGTAGATATTGTTCTTGATTTTCTTGTCTCCGCGCAGCATGGCCTGGAAGTCGGGATTGACAAACTGATAGTACTGCTGCTCGTAGTTGGATGCATTGTAGGGGAAGCTTTCGTTTTTACGGCTCTTCACGCTGAAAGCATAGACTCCGTCGGTTCCCTTGATCACATAAACCTTCGATCCGGGAGCCGTGCCGGCGATCTTGCCTATCACGGCAGGATCGGCCACATTGAAATTACGTCCGAAGCGGAACGACGCCACATTGCTGGGCTGCACACCCATCGCCGAAGCAGCGGAAGCCACGGAGGAAGCCTTGGGCTGATACTGCTTGACCATTGCGTCGCCGGCCTTGGAGGCGCGGATCTCGGCTGTGAGGGCGTCTTTCACTTTCTTATTCTCAACAGGGATGAATTCTTCATATACATCGTCGACAGCCACTGCGTAAAGTGCCGGAGCGTTGGCATCCTTCGACTCGTATACATGGCTTACATCTCCTTTTTCACCGTCGATCATCACCCAACGCACCACCTGACGGCTTTCAGGATAGAACTGGTTCATGCCCTGGAAGCGCGGCACTGCCGGAGTTGACTGCGTAAGATCGAATTCCTGCACATTGTAGCCGGCTTTTGCGGCGTTGGCTTTGAATTTGGCAGCGGTATTGTTCGCGGCGAGGAATTTGTCGAGTTTGGCACGCTCGTCGCTGATTGTCTTAGCGGAGGGCTTCACCTCGTAGTTGACCTCCTCATATTCGTAGATCTCCACCGGAGACTTGCGTTCGGCCACCTGGGCGTAGACAGCACCTTCTGCGCTCTTGAAGATCTCCACGTAGCGGCTGCCGGCATTCATCAATGTGTCGAGCTGCCCCTGCGGAAGGGCGTTTGTCGGGCCTCCGGCTGCATAGAGCTGGATCCACTGCTTGGGCTGAACCACAACGCTGTCGGACTTATAGATCGATTTGATTGAATCCACAGGGATTCCCGAGGAGAGAGTAGCGAGTACTTTAGAGGGAAGAGCAGAACCGGCCACCGAAACAATATTGAGCATGATCGAGTCAACCTCGGTATGACGGCGTCCCATCTTCACGATTGAAAACCCTCTCTGGGTGTCGGAGATGATCGAGACAGAATCGGCCGGCGCTGAAGCCACATAATTCTTGACGGCTGCATCGGAAATGTCCGCGCCTCTGAGCTGACGGCGTTCCACCACGATGCCCTGACGGCGCATATCCTTGCCGATGGTGCTGTCGCGGAGAGCCTTGACGGCCTTTGCCGCAAGCTCCTTGGAAGCTTTGACGTCGGCTGCGGAGGGAACGATACCGACTGCGATGAACGAAACCTCCTTGGTCGGCTCCATCACCTTGAAGCGATAACGCTCCTGCTTGTATTTTTCGCCGATTTCGGAAGCGCTTACGGGATATTTCTTTTCGTCGAGCTGTCCGTAGGGTTTGAAAGCCAGATCCACGTCCGCTGTGGCTATGTAGTCATTATACATGGCTTTTTTGTCGAGTTCGTTGGCTTTCACGGCACCGTATACAAGACGCTGGTATGTCTGCCGGGCGATGAGCTGTTTAGTCTCCTCCTCGATCGCAAGCCAGTTGCGCTGGAACGGCTGCATGTCGGCGTCGGAAAGACCGTTGCGTTTCGGATTGAATATGATCTCATAAGCCTGGGCCGGAGTTGAGACAGAGATTCCGCTGGCCTGAAGCTGACGCATTATGATGCTGATCTTGTCGTTGATAGGATTGTCGAGCATGTAAAAGCGGAGCTGATTGCCGGAAGTGCGTATGCCGGCGTCGGCCACCGCCTTGTCGAGAAGCTTTTCTCCTACAAGCTGCTCAAGCGCCATCTCGGCAAGGATCTGGGTGTCGAAATTTGCATACTGCTGCGGATTCTGCTTGCGGGCTTCCTCAAGCTGATCGTTGAGTTCCTGACGCTTACGCTGATACTCGGTGATGTCTATTTTCTGATCGCCCACCTTGGCCACCGTAGTCTGGTTGCCGAAGAGCTTGCTGCCGTTGGTCAATGCGTCGCCAACGATAAAAGCAAGCAGAGCCACACCAATCACGATGATTAGGAAGACCGACTTGCTTCTGATTTTCTCTAATGTTGCCATTCTATAATATAGCTGATATTGGTTAATTCTTTTGGAAAGCGCCTGGATCAATCACCATTACACGACTAAAAATCAAAATCTTACGATCTTTGAAACAAGTTGCCGGAAAGGAGACGTCCTTTCTCCCGCAGCAGCGGGAGATACTTTTAAGCACGCAAAGATAACACTTTATGAAGAATCTGCCAAGCAACTTGCATATTTTTTCGCAAAATTAAGGCTCCGTCTCATAAAAAAACGGAGCCTTGGGGTGTGTTTGGAGGTTGTTTAAAAATAAATGCCCTTATCTCAAGCCACATACCTGACGGATCTTCCCCTGCAATCCGGGATCAATCTCCTCCCAGGGGAAAAGCTTGACTTCAACGTCTGTTCCGCCGTCTGCGTCATACCTTGACTCGAAATGCTTCTTCACGATCATGGGTTTACGCCCCATGTGGCCGTAAACAGCCGTCTCCCTATATATCGGCGCACGCAGATTCAGTCTGCTTTCTATGGCCTTAGGACGAAGATCAACAATCTCCCCGATCCTTGCGGCGATTTCAGCATCTGAAATATCCACATGCGAAGTGCCGTAGGTGTTGATGAAAATGTTGACCGGCTCGGCCACTCCGATCGCGTATGAGATCTGGATCAGAACTTCGTCTGCCACCCCGGCCGCCACAAGATTCTTTGCTAAGAAACGCGCCGCGTAGGCCGCCGAACGATCCACTTTTGACGGATCCTTGCCCGAGAACGCGCCGCCTCCGTGCGCTCCGCGGCCACCGTAGGTGTCCACTATTATCTTTCTGCCTGTAAGGCCGGTGTCGGCGTGGGGACCGCCAAGCACAAACTTGCCTGTGGGATTCACGTGCAGTATAAGTTTGTCGTCAAACAGTCTCTTGATCTCATCGGGCAGCTTGGCGATCACGCGGGGCAGCAGCACTTCGCGCACATCCTTCTCGATCTGGGCCAGCATCTCCCGGTCTGCGCTTTCCGCCGCCGCCGGGGTGTCGTTCATCGGCTCCACAAACTCATCGTGCTGTGTGGAGATGACGATTGTATGTATCCTTGACGGTTTGCCGTCGTCGCCATATTCGACTGTGGTCTGGCTCTTGGCATCGGGACGGAGATACGTTACGAGCTTCCCCTTGCGGTAATAGTTCATGGCCGATCCCTCGCGGCGTATGTCGGCAAGCTCGCGCAGCAGAAGATGGGAAATGAAAAGTGAAAGCGGGATGAAATCTTCGGTCTCGTTTGTGGCGTAGCCGAACATCATCCCCTGGTCGCCGGCTCCTTGCTCTTCCTCCTGACCGCGGGCCACTCCACGGTGGATGTCGGGACTCTGCTCATGGATCGTGCTGAGAATTCCACAGCTATCCCCGTCGAAACGGTAGGCTCCGCGGTTATAGCCAATGTCGTTGATAAGTTTGCGTGTAACAGCCGGTATGTCAACGTATGCCTTGCTTGTTACTTCACCCGCCACTACAACCTGCCCTGTGGTGCAGAGGGTCTCGATGGCCACTTTCGACTGCGGATCCCGCGCGAGAAACTCGTCGAGAAGCGTGTCGCTGATCTGGTCGGCAACCTTGTCGGGATGCCCTTCGGATACTGATTCCGATGTGAAAAGATAACTCATATCGTTTGTCTGTTTTGTTTGTTTTGTCCGACCCGCCGGATGATCCGGACAATCCGGCTATGCCACCAATTCCTGAACCGGCAATAAAAAACCGCATTCCCGGGGCGGCGCTTGCTCCGTGAATGCGTTGCGGCGAGGTCGGAAGTCTCCGGTTCGGCGCGAACCGGGACACAGACTTCTGTGCAGTTTTAGCATTTTTTCGGGTGGTTGCAAGCAGCCAAATTTGTCCACCTTCGCATCAGGGAAGAATCCCCGGCGAGAAATTCTATGCAAAATTAGCACTTTATATCCATTCAAACAACTTTTACCACACTTTTTATCGCAAGGCGTGTAAAAAACATTCCGGAAACATCCGTCCAGCATGTTTCATTATTGAAATATATATATAATATAATATAGGTATGGTTTCCGCCGGCACCCGGGTTCAAAGCCTTTATGGCGCGCACACCCCACCATCGAGCGGCATCACCAGACTCCGTCCGACGACAATCATTATTTCCCGCGGAGCATATAGTTTTACAACAAAACCGTATATGCATCGTTTAGTTTTATTAACATTTATACACTACTATATTTTATAGAATTAATTATTTTTTTGCTTATCTATCGCATTATACATACTTTTTAAACAATATCCCACTAATATTTTTTCAAAAACTCTTTGTCAAATGCAAAATTGTGCCTACTTTTACGCCGAATTTCGTTCAGCCCGAAAGCTGGCATACAAATTCAGAGGCCCGGCATGACCGCTGAGTCATGGAATCGGCCACAACCTAAAATCTGACAATAAATCAAACCAAACAGAAAATGGCAACTCCAACTGCTAAAAAAGCCAATGGCAAACTCGGCGTCCTCGTAGTGGGACTCGGTGCCGTTACGACAACTTTCATGACAGGTGTATTCATGGCCCGCAAAGGTCTCGCCAAACCTGTCGGCTCCATGACCCAATACGACAAGATCCGCGTAGGCCGCGGCAAAGACAAGAAATATCTCCACTACAAAGACATCGTGCCTCTGGCCGACCTCAACGACATCGTCTTCGGCGCATGGGACGTATTCCCCGCAAACGCCTACGAGTCGGCGCTCAACGCAGAGGTTCTTAAAGAGAAGGATATCGAGCCGGTGAAAGATGAGCTGATCGCCATCAAGCCGATGAAAGCCGCTTTCGACCACAACTACGCCAAGCGCCTCAACGGCGACAACATCATGGGCGACATCAACCGTTGGGAGATGACCGAGCGTCTGCGCGAGGATATCCGCAACTTCAAGAAAGAGACCGGAGTTGACCGCGTGGTTGTCCTCTGGGCCGCCTCAACTGAAGTATACGTTCCGGTCGACGAAAAGATCCACGGCACTCTCGCAGCCCTCGAGGAGGCCATGAAGGCCGACGACAAGGAACACATCGCCCCCTCGATGTGCTACGCCTACGCCGCACTCTCAGAGGGATGTCCCTTCATCATGGGCGCCCCCAACACCACAGTGGACATCCCCGCCATGTGGGAACTCGCCGAGAAGACCAAGATGCCGATCGCTGGCAAGGACTTCAAGACCGGACAGACTCTCGTGAAATCAGGCTTCGCCCCGATCATCGGCACCCGCTGTCTGGGTCTCTCCGGATGGTTCTCGACCAACATCCTCGGAAACCGCGACGGTCTCGTGCTTGACGAACCCGCCAACTTCCGCACAAAGGAGGTTAGCAAGCTCTCCACACTCGAATCAATCCTCGTGCCCGAGGATCAGCCCGATCTCTACGGCCACGGCAACGACGAGGACACCCAGTATTACCACAAGGTGCGCATCAACTACTATCCCCCGCGCAACGACAACAAAGAGGGATGGGACAACATCGACATATTCGGCTGGATGAACTATCCGATGCAGATCAAGATCAACTTCCTCTGCCGCGACTCGATTCTCGCAGCCCCGCTCTGCCTCGACCTCGTGCTGCTCAGCGACCTCGCAGCCCGCGACGGACGCTACGGCATACAGCGCTTCCTGAGCTTCTTCCTCAAGAGCCCGATGCACGACTACACAGAGGATGAGATCCCCGTGAACCACCTCTTCCAGCAGTACGTGATGCTCAAGAACGCCATCCGTGAGATGGGAGGCTACGAAGCAGACGAAGAGATCGATTGATCTTCACCAAACCATATCACACTACATCGTGAGGCGCCCCTGGTCATCAGACCGGGACGCCTCACGCATTTTTCACACGCCTGAAAGCATCATCGCCGGTAATGAATCCTGCGGCGCTCGGTGCGAGTGGCAGTGGACTCCACCGATTCATCCTCCGACTCATCGGATCTCTCCGCGATACGCACCTTGACCTCGCGCCTTGTCCAGTTGCCGTATGAATCCTCGTCAACATATTCATAACCGCAC
Organism: uncultured Muribaculaceae bacterium; assembly: GCA_910589425.1. Lineage (GTDB taxonomy): Bacteria > Bacteroidota > Bacteroidia > Bacteroidales > Muribaculaceae > Lepagella. Next base: position 12,152 of record CAJUSZ010000028.1, read on the forward strand.
CTTTCGGAAGACTCATAACCTGGTCCGGAAGATTCAACCACAGCACGCACAATCCGGCCGCGTTCATCATAGCCATAGACAGTACGGCTGAAAAACTCCCAGCCGCTGAGCGTCACCGACGCCACACGCCCCTGTTCATCGTAGGAATATTGCTCCGAATATGCCCCGTCAGATTCGCCGCCGTCTGCCCGTTCATAAACGTACCGCACAATCCGGCCCGCACCGTCGCGACCGACAAGAAGCCTCATGCCGTCGCCGGCATTGTCGCTTGCGCCATCGCCGTTCTCATCATAACGCAACACAGCGCTCATAAGCATTCTTCTTCGCGTGCCCTCCATAATATATGAGCAGACAGAACCCAGTCTCCCTGTCTGATCAAAACTTAGACTGTCGGCCGTATTCACCTGACCGTCCCCCGTACCTGAGGAAAACAACACGACACTTTCCACAGGACCCGATAGTTCTTTCCAAGCCAGGTCCGGAGAGAGAACCTCAGCTTCCCCGACCGAAACGGAAACAGACACAGAATCCGAGTCGGCAGCATCGTCTCCACCCCTGCCTCCGCCGCAGGACGAAACCGCTATCGCCGCCGCCACAACAACGACCTTGCAAAAACCGTTTTTCATGATCAATCTGATTTTTTGGACAAAAATAAGGAAAGGAGGAAAATTCGTGAGTCAGATTTCGGTTAATTCATGTTAAAATTAGTAAATTTTAATTAACTCAACAAGCTTTCAAGAGTACGACGCCATACATCAGGGTGCAGATAACGGAATTTATTGCTATCTTTGCAACAGAATTCCGGAGGGGACGCAAGTCTCCTCCATCTTTTTACACGTTATGATAGACAAAGAGAAGCTCACGGCATTTATCAACGACCAGCTGAAAGAGACGGCATATTTCCTGACTGATCTCAAGATCACTCCACAAAATGAGATAACAGTGGAGATCGACGGCTCCGGGGCTGTCGACATCGACGAGTGTATCTCCCTGACACGCGCCATCGAATCGGCGTTCGACCGCGACGAGGAAGACTACGAGCTTGAGGTCGGATCGGCCGGACTGACATCCCCGATGAAAGACCCCAGGCAATACGCCAAGCATATCGGCCACGACGTCGAGGTGCTGACAGCTGACGGACGGAAGCTCCACGGGATGCTGAGAGCCGCCGATCCCGAGGGATTCACGCTACTGACCGAAAGGAAAGTGAAACCCGAAGGCGCCAAACGTCCCGTACTGGAGCAGACCGAGGAGCGTTTCGGCTACGGCGACGTGAAATATACAAAATACGATCTGAAATTCTGACTTTCAACAGTTTTAAATATTGACAAGTGTCCGCTCCCCGATCAGGCGAATCGGCCGGATAGAGAGGCAGGACAATCCCTATAGATTATGGCAAAAAAAGCTGAGACAATAAACATGGTCGACCGGTTCGCCGAGTTCAAGGAACTCAAGAACATCGACAAGACCACTATGATAAGCGTGTTGGAGGAATCGTTCCGCAACGTGCTGGCAAAAATGTTCGGCACAGACGAAAACTTCGACGTGATCATGAACCCCGACAAAGGCGACTGCGAGATATATCAGAATCTCGAAGTGGTGGCCGACGGAGAGGTCGATAACAAAGACATGCAGATCGGGCTTGCAGAGGCACGCGAGATCGACCCCGAATGCGAGATCGGAGAGGATGTGGCAAAACGCATCTACTTCGAGAAGTTCGGACGCCGGGCCATCCTCAATCTCCGCCAGACACTGCAATCCAAGATCCTCGATCTCCAGAAAGACGCCATCTATTCTAAATTCAAGGAACTGGAAGGAGAGATCATCACCGGGGAGGTGCATCAGATATGGAAACGGGAGATGCTTCTTCTCGACGATGACCAGAACGAACTTATGATGCCCAAAGAGGAGCAGATCCCGTCCGATTTCTTCCACAAGGGGGATCTGGTAAGAGCCGTGGTGAAACGCGTGGACAACACCAACAACAATCCCAAGGTCATTGTAAGCCGCACCGACGAGCGCTTCCTCCGCCGGCTTTTCGAGCAGGAAGTGCCCGAGATCCACGACGGACTGATCACGATCCGCGCCGTGGCCCGGGTTCCGGGAGAGCGTGCCAAGATCGCTGTGGAGAGCTATGACGACCGCATTGATCCGGTCGGCGCCTGCGTCGGCGTGAAAGGCAGCCGCATCCACGGCATCGTCCGCGAACTCAAGAACGAGAACATCGACGTGATCCCCTTCACCAACAACCAGCAGCTCTTCATCCAGCGCGCGCTGAGCCCGGCGAAAGTATCGTCCATCCGCCTTAACGAAGAGGAACGCAAAGCCGAGGTATTCCTCCATCCCGACGAAGTGTCGCTCGCCATCGGCAAGGGGGGCCTCAACATCCGTCTGGCATCGATGCTGACAGGCTACACCATCGACGTATACCGCGATCTCGAGGAAGGGGAAGAGGACATCTACCTCGATGAATTCCGCGACGAGATCGACGACTGGGTGGTAGAGGCTCTCAAGAACCTCGGTCTCAGCACAGCCAAAGCCGTGCTGAACGCCCGTCCTGAACTTCTCGAGCAGGCAGACCTCGAAGACGCCACACTCCAGCACGTCATGGATGTGCTGCGTGCTGAATTTGAAGACTGACATCCCCGACGGACAGACGGAGCGTAAAAAAACTCTTCTCAAATTAACCAAGTAAAGACCTCTAAACAGTATATGTCAATAAGAATAAGTAAAATAGCAAAAGAACTCAATGTCGGGGTCAGCACTGCCGCCGAGTTTCTGCGCAAGCACAGCATTGAAGTCGACGACGGCCCGAACGCCCGCATCGACGAAAGCGCTGTAGACCTCCTGCGCAAAGAATACAGCAAGGACAAGGACATAAAGACCCGTTCAGACATTTTCACAAGCTCGCGTCTGACCGACAAGAAAGGTTCACGCACCGATTCGCGGAAACCCGACGAAATCAAGACTTCAATACCCAAAGCCCCGGGACCCAAGGTTCTCGGCAAGATCGACCCAGCCACAGGGAAGGTTGTCGCCGACAAACCCGCGTCCGAGCCGGTCAAGAAACCGACAGATACAATCGAGGTAAAATCTCAGGAAAAGCCAGAGGAGAAAGCTCCGGCTGCCGACATATCAGAAAAGCCGGCCGAGAAACCGGCCCCACAGCAAAAGGCTCCAGAAACCGCTGCCGCTCCCGAAGTGAAACCGGAAAAGAAAGAGCCGGCTCCGCAGAAAGCCCCCGAGACTGAAAAACCGGAAGTTCCGGCTGAGAAGAATCCGGCGGAAAAGAAAGAGACTGACAGACATTCCGAGCCGGAACCGGCAAAAAAAACCGTACAGGCAGAGGAATCCAAGCCAGTTGTGAAAGAGAATGCCCCCCAGCCCAAGCCGGCGGAACCGACAGAACCGGCTGAACCTGCCCCTGCACAGGCCTCCGGCGAGGAAGAGAAGAAAGCAGACGACGGAGTATTCCGGCTCAATGCCCCGGCAAGCGGCATACAGCTGAAAGTAGTCGACAAGATCGATCTCTCGGCTCTCAACCAGAACACACGACCCAAGAAAAAGAGCAAGGAGGAACGCCGCCGCGAACGCACAGGACGCGGCCAGGGTGCCCCCGGAACAGCTGCCGCATCGGGCACCGCAAATTCCGCCGACCGCAAAAAGCGCAAGCGCATCGGCAAGGAGAAAGTGGATATCGAGAAGGCCGGAGCCCAAGCTGCCCGCACTTCCGAGAACCGCGGAGGAGCGGCAGGCTCCTCCAAACCAGGAGACCGCAACGGACGCCGCGACCGCAACGACCGTGGCGCAGCCAGAGCCGACAAACGTGGCGGCAAACGCCAGGCTCCGGCAAAGACCGAGGTGAGCAGCGAGGACGTGCAGCGTCAGGTGAAAGAGACACTGGCCCGTCTCACCAACAAGACCACAAAGAAGAGCGTCAAATGGCGCAAGGAGAAACGCGAGGAGATGCACCACCGCGAGATGGAGAACGCCGAGCGTGAGGCAGCCGAAAGCCGCATAATAAAGATAACCGAATTCGTTACGGCCAACGACCTCGCCCAACTGATGGATGTGCCCATCAACAAGATCATTGCCACGTGCATGAATCTCGGAGTTATGGTGTCCATCAACCAGCGTCTCGATGCCGAGACCATCAACATTGTGGCTGAGGAATTCGGATTCTCCACCGAATATGTCAGCGCCGACGTCTCGGAAGCGATCGCTACCGAGGAGGATGCCGACGAGGATCTCCAGCCACGCTCGCCGATCGTTACGGTGATGGGACATGTGGACCACGGTAAAACGTCTCTGCTCGACTATATACGCAAAGCAAACGTGATCGCCGGAGAGGCCGGAGGCATAACCCAGCACATCGGCGCCTACAATGTGGAACTCTCCGACGGACGCCACATAACATTCCTCGACACACCGGGCCACGAGGCTTTCACAGCAATGCGTGCCCGCGGAGCCAAAGTTACCGACCTCGCCATCATCATAGTCGCAGCCGACGACGACGTGATGCCCCAGACCGTGGAGGCTATCAACCACGCATCGGCCGCAGGCGTACCAATCGTGTTCGCCATAAACAAGATCGACAAACCTACAGCCAATCCCGACAAAATCAAGGAGCAGCTCTCTGCCATGAACTATCTTGTCGAGGAATGGGGAGGCAAATACCAGTCGCAGGATATATCGGCGAAGAAAGGCCTCGGAGTCGACGAGCTGATGGAGAAAGTGCTTCTTGAAGCCGAGATGCTCGATCTCAAGGCCAATCCGGACCGCGCAGCCGTCGGATCGGTGATAGAATCGAGCCTCGACAAAGGACGTGGCTATGTGGCCACAGTCCTTGTGCAAAACGGCACACTCCACACAGGGGACGTGGTTCTCGCCGGCACCCATTACGGCAAGGTCCGCGCCATGTTCAACGAACGCAACCAGCGCGTCAAAGAGGCCGGCCCGGCCACCCCGGTGCTGATTCTCGGCCTCAACGGCGCCCCGACAGCAGGAGACACATTCAATGTCCTCGAGACGGAGCAGGAGGCACGCGAGATAGCGGGCAAACGCGAGCAGCTACAAAGAGAACTCGGTTTGAGAACCAAGAAACGCCTCGGACTCGAAGAACTCGGACGCCGCCGCGCACTCGACGATTTCCACGAGCTCAACCTTGTGGTCAAGGGAGACGTGGACGGATCCATCGAGGCACTCTCCGACTCGCTTATCAAGCTCTCGACGCCTGAGGTTCAGGTCAATGTACTCCACAAAGGAGTCGGCGCCATCTCTGAAAGCGATGTAACTCTCGCCGCCGCATCCAACGCCATCATAATCGGATTCCAGGTGCGTCCTTCAGGCGCCGCCCGCAAGGAAGCCGAGAAAGAGGGCGTGGAAATCCGACTCTATTCCGTCATCTACAAGGCAATAGAAGAGGTGAAAGACGCGATGGAAGGAATGCTTGCTCCAGAGATACGCGAGGAGATCACCGGCAACGCCGAAGTACTCCAGACTTACCATATCTCGAAAGTCGGCACCATCGCGGGCGCCATCGTGCGCGACGGCAAAATCAAGCGCACAAGCAAGGTGCGCCTGATCCGCGACGGCATAGTGGTCTATTCCGGCGAACTCGGGTCGCTCAAACGCTTCAAAGACGATGTCAAGGAGGTGGTGAGCGGCTACGACTGCGGTCTTTCAATCCAGGGCTACAACGATGTCCGCGAAGGAGACATCATCGAAGCCTACGAGGAAGTCGCCGTCAAGAAGACGCTCTGAGGACAGATCATGCACAAGCATATACATTGACAATCCCGATTTCAGACAGAGTCCGGGAGCCTGGAAATCCCGGCTTCCGGACTCTGTCTGAAAAAACTATAATTCTTTTTAGAGCTTATGGCATACTACATCATCAACATAGGCAGCAATCTCGGCGACCGCCGGCTGAATCTCTCTCGCGCGATGCGTGCGGTCGGGATGGAGTTCGGAGATTTTGAAATGTCCCACACCGTGGAATCCGCTCCTGCCGGCTTCGACTCTCCACATCGATTCCTGAATCTTTCGATGCTCTTCCAGAGCGATCTCGAACCCACGGAAGTGCTTGGCAAGCTTCAGGAGATAGAACACACTCTTTCACCCGAAGCCCACAGAAATCCCGACGGAACATACAGAGACAGGATCATAGACATCGACATCGTGGCAATCGACGACATGACGATCGACTCCCCTGAGCTGAAAGTGCCACACCCCCGGCTGGCGGAACGCAGGTTTTTCCTTGAGCCACTGAAAGAGATTGCCCCGCAGTGGAAACATCCGGCCACCGGACTCACGGCGCGCCAGATGCTCGCCCTCCTGCCGCCAGAACCGGAGACAGAGATCTGACGCTATGGAATCCGACGCAAAATTCCTTATACTGCTGAATTCAGGCAGGATCCTGATCCAGGACGACGGCAACGGCAGGCACACACTTCCATCGCCCGCCGACATATCATTGACAGCCGATCCGGAAAAGGAGGGACGGTTTCGTTTTTCACAGCCCGTAGAGGCCGAAGCGCTATCCGTCGATCCTGACACCATCTGCGGGGCCGACAGCCGACAGCGCTGGGTGCCGCTGCGCGAATCGGCCATTCTTATCCCTGAATGCCAGTATTCCGCGGCCGCGAAAGCCTCTGAGCTGATCCACTGGGATTCCACTTCAAGATATTGCAGCGTGTGTGGCGCAAAAATGGAACGTACCACAGAAATAAGCAAAAGCTGCGCATCATGCCACCGGGAGATCTGGCCGGCCATTTCCCCCGCCATCATCGTGCTTGTGCTTCGCGACGACAAGGCGCTGCTCGTCCACGCAAAGACATTCTCAGGTCCGTTCTACGGGCTTGTGGCAGGGTTTGTGGAGACAGGAGAGAGCCTTGAGGAATGCGTAAGGCGCGAGGTCAGGGAGGAGACTTCCCTGGAGATAACCGACATCCGATATTTCGGTTCCCAGTCATGGCCGTTCCCGTCTCAGCTCATGCTCGGATTCACCGCACGCTACGAATCAGGCGACATACGCTTTGCCGACGGCGAACTTACATCTGGAGGATTCTTCAGCCGCGACGATCTCCCTCTCATCCCGTCTCCTCCGAGCATAGCCCGCCGGATGATAGACGCATGGATCAGCCATTCCATCTGACATCACGATAAAAACTCATCCCGGAGGCATTCCGGCGTCCATTGATCACGCTGCGGAATGCTTCCGGGATGCTTTATTGTCGAGAGACTTATTCTTATTTACGCTCTTTGATTATGCCGTGGTGGTAGGCATAGAGAAGCTCCATCAGCTCGTCGATCTGCCCCTGAAGCTCGCGGCCTATGTCTGTGTCGCGCACGCATACAGGATCAGCGTTCAGTTCCACGATCTGAGTGGTACTCTTGATGTCTGATCCGTTGCGCACGGCCTCCTCGGCAGATGTGAACGGATCGTGCTGCACGAGCTGCAAACCTCTTGAATGATAGATCAGCGTATAGCCGGCTATGCCTGTGGTGTCGTGGTAGGCTTTCGAGAAACCACCGTCAATCACCATCAGTTTTCCATCAGCTTTCACAGGATTCTCTCCAGCACCGACTTTCACCGGAACGTGGCCGTTGATTATATGGCGGTGTTTCCCTTTGACGTCGAAAGCGTCGAGAAGCATGTCGCAGATCTTCGAGTCCTGGCGCAGACGGTAATAATGTCCCTTCTCCTCGTGCCGCACAGCCTTGTCGGTAAGGAAATAGCGCTCGAATGTAGCCATCTTCGACTTGTCGAAGAGCGGGGAATCCGGACCACACCATATATAGAAATAATAATCGACGGCATAGTCGCGGATCTCGGCCGGCGTGTCTGAATTGAACGCTGCCCTCATGAGCATTCCCACATTGTGGAGAAGCTCCTTGCCTTTGTATTTCTTACCCATCACCTCTACCTCCTTCAGCGTGCCGTCAGCATTCATCGGGATTGAGGCATGGAAAAGCAGATTGCCGTTGCACACGTTATACATGCAGCCGTGGGAGAAGAAGACGCCGATATGCCGTTTCAGCTTGTCGCTGATCTTGAACGAATGCACAAGTTTCTCCACCAGTTCAGCCTCCTCTTCGGAAAGCCTGTATGGATCCTTTGGATCTATCGTGGGGAAATTGAGATCCGGCATCGGATAGTCTTTCCCGTCGATGCACACCACCCCTTTCTCCCTGTCGATCAGATGGAGCAGATTCCGGTCGTCCATCTGCCACTCTGGATGGCGGGCGATCAGCGCGGCCTCAAGCTTCCATTGGATCACACTTATGGCCTTGTGCATTTTAGCGATGATGCGCCTGTTTTTCAACGACAGCGAGCTGTCGCCTGTCGGGACTTTCGGTTCGAAGATCTTGCACGGGTCGTCGCCGTATGTCTCCATAGCGAACGTGGCGAGCGGCACGAGGTTTATTCCGTAGCCATCCTCCAGGGTAGCCATATTGTCATATCGGAGCGATATGCGCAGCACATTTGCGATGCAGCAGTCGTTGCCGGCGGCCGCGCCCATCCACAGGGCATCGTGATTGCCCCACTGGATGTCATAGTCCTTGTAGTTGAGCAAAGTGTCCATTATTATGTGCGCACCCTGACCGCGGTCATAGATGTCGCCGAGAATGTGCAGCCGGTCGATGCTCAGCCGCTGGATCACATTGCATATAGCAATGATGAAGCTCGGCGCCTGCTCGGTGGATATTATGGTCTCGATGACACGGTTGTAATATCCGGCCTTCTTTTCAGAGGGGACTTCGTGGAGAAGCTCCTCTATGATGTAGGCGAATTCACGCGGAAGAGCCTTCCTTACTTTTGAGCGTGTATACTTTGCCGATACGGTCTGAAGCACCTTTACGAGTCGGTGGAGCGTGATGCTGTAGAAATCATCCATATTCTCCTCGGAGGCAAGGATATATTCGAGCTTCTTCTCCGGATAGTATATCAGCGAGCAGAGTTCGCGTATCTCGTCGGAGCGCATCGTGGTTCCGAAAAGATCGGTAACCTTACGCTTGATGTTGCCGGAAGCGTTCTTCAGAATATGGGTGAACGCCTCATGCTCGCCATGAATATCGGCCACGAAATGTTCGGTGCCTTTCGGAAGATTGAGAATAGCCTCGAGATTGATTATTTCCGTGCCAGCGGCCGACACATTGCCGAATGTCTGCGAGAGAAGTTCAAGCAGACGCCGGTCCTTTTCAATCCGGCGCACGTAGGAATCATTGATTCGCTGGTTAGACATGGTAGGAAATTAAGAGCTTGTTTAAAAATAAATGTTATAAGTAACTTTTTAAAATTAGTTGTAATTTAAAATTCTTATCAGCAACCCTATGGGCTTATATCATCTTATTTGTCTTTCCGGTATATTTCAAATTCTCAATCAGTCGTTTAGCCCGCTAAACTCCTTCTTTCAAATTGGAAATATCCTCAAAAATCCAGCATAATCTGATATAAGCTAATTTTAAAGAGTTACTTATCCCGGTCGGTTTTTTTATTTTTTGCGTGGATCAGCGAGGAAGTGGTCGCCTGTGGTGCGGACAATCTCCTCGTAGTAGCGCTTGTCGTAGCCCGGGAATTTGGGTCCGGCAGGAAGCCCGTGTTCGGTATAGATGAATTTACCGTCGGCATCGGTCTTCTTCATGTTGCCGTCCATATATTTCACCATGAGATACTGGGCGAGGTCGCGGTAGGCGTCCGTCGCCTCACGGGCTATCTCGGCTCCCTCCTTGTTGACGGCCTCGGTCAGAGCCTTCGTGTCGCCGGCGGCTGCCATAGCGGCATACTGAGCCTCTTTGGCCGCTCTGGAATCCTGATATTTGGACTCAAGCTTACCCTGCACTTTGCGGATGTCGGGGATCATCAGATCGTAGCGGTTATATGCCTGATTGGCCACCCAGTTGTTCATCCAGAAATTGGAGTTCATGTCGAAAGTGTTGATGTCGCCGTGAGCGAGCTGGGCAGGCACCTCGGTCATGCTGCAATAGAAAGGCATGTAGACCGATGTATTGGTGTCGTCTGTACCGAACCAAAGCACTCCGCCCACGGGATCGGGAAGATCGGCACGGCTCTGGCTTACGAAGCTCCAGCCTGTCTGCTGGGTGGCGATGGCACGTTCCATCACGTATTCTTTGCCGTCCACCTCGTAGCTCATCGGACGCCAGCGGTAAGGCACATGGTTCGGACCGGCGCCGATGTCGCCTGTCATGTCAAACGGAGTGTCTTCGAAATGATCACGCATACGCTCCTGCATATCCTTCAGGCTCACTTTCCTGTCGGGAATTATGTAAAGCGGCATCGGCTCGTCGGAAGTTCCGGCACACCATGCGTAATATTTCTCCATCTCCGGATTGTAGCGGCGGAAGAAACTCCACACCCGGGCATCGCATCCGCGGCGGGAGGCGGGATCATGGTTGTCGAACGCGTCGGCAAAGGAGAAATCCTCATCCTTGCCGCTGAAATAGCCTCTTTTGCGGGCAAAGGAGATCACATCCTTTGAATGGAGTACATTCTTTTTGTCCTTGAAATCCACCTTGCGTATACGGGGCTCGTTGGCATGGCCGGATATGGCGTCGTCGGGGATCCGGACTGCCACCCAGACCGCACCTTTCTCAGCGCCTTTCCCGATCATCTCCAGCACCCAGACCTCGTTCTTGTCGGCTATCGAGAATGATTCCCCGGAACTTGCATATCCGTATTTGTCAACGAGCGACGTCATCACATCGATGGCCTCCCTCGCCGTCTTGGAGCGTTCGAGCGCGATCTGTATCAGCGATCCGTAGTCGATTATGCTGTTGCCCGTGGTGTCGACAAGCTCCTTATGGCCTCCCCATGTCGATTCACCGATGGCCACCTGATGCTCGTTGATGTTACCCACCACATTGTAGGTCTCGGCCGGCTGAGGGATCTCACCCAGAGGCTTGTTGCTGTCCCAGTCCACCACTTTGCGCATCTCCCCGGGAGCATGCTTGGCGGCGGGCGTGTGGGTGAGCATTCCGTAGAGCGTATGGCTGTCGGCGGCGTATGTAACCATCACTGAGCCGTCGGTCGTGGCCTTACGCCCGGCTATAAGGTTCGTGCAGGCGTCGGCATGAGGCGCCGCCATAGCGGCAGCCAGCATGACAGCGAATGCTATCTTTCTGATTCTCATAAATTAATCGTATAAGGTTAGTTAGTGTATCATGTTCAGGTGTGCCACCGGCGGCTGGCCGAGGCGGCATTATTATGGCAAAAATACGAAATAATCCTCACGCGGCCAAAACCATTTCCGCCGCGCATCGATTTTTTTTATTACTTTTGCATCAGAATTGCGGCCTGATGGCTTCGCTTTACAAAAAAACACCCCAGATGGATCAGAACACTCCCTACATTGTCTCAGCAAGAAAATATCGCCCGGCAAATTTCCATACAGTAGTCGGGCAGAAAGCCTTGACGGAGACGCTCCGCAATGCCGTAACCACAGGCCGGGTGGCCCAGGCATATCTTTTCTGCGGCCCGCGGGGAGTCGGGAAAACATCATGCGCGAGGATATTCGCAAAGACCCTCAACTGCCAGCACCTCACGCCCGAGGGCGAGGCATGCGGGGAATGCGAGTCATGCAAGGCCGTGGACAGGGGCAATTCGTTCAATCTTCTCGAACTCGACGCGGCATCCAACAACTCTGTCAACGACATCCGCGACATCACCGACCAGGTCAGCATCCCCCCTCAGAACGGACGCTACCGCGTGTTCATCATCGACGAGGTCCACATGCTGTCATCAGCCGCATTCAACGCATTCCTGAAGACTCTCGAGGAGCCGCCGCGCCATGTGGTCTTTATCCTCGCCACCACAGAAAAGCACAAGATCCTGCCGACAATCATGAGCCGCTGCCAGGTGTACGACTTCAAACGGATCACCGTCAACGACATGGTGGAGCATCTGGCCTACGTCGCCTCGCAGGAGGGGATCTCGGCCCAGCCCGAGGCACTCGATGTTATAGCGAGGAAAGCCGACGGAGCCATGCGCGACGCCCTTTCCATATTCGACCAGGTGGCGGCATCGTGCATGGGCGACATCACATACGCCGGCACGGTGGAGAACCTCAATGTACTCGACTATGAATATTATTTCCGCATCGTAGAGGCTTTCTGCAAAGCCGATGTGGCCTCAGCCCTGCTGCTCTACAATGAAATACGCGACAAAGGATTCGATTCCCTATTCTTTGTCAACGGACTGGCCGCGCATCTGAGAAACCTTATGGTGGCCGCAGATCCGCGCACTATAAAACTTCTCGAAGTGAGCAGCAGCGTAGGACCGCGCTACATAGCCCAGGCCGCGTCGCTCCCCCCGCAATGGTACTACCATGCCCTCGCCATCCTTAACGAGTGCGACGTCAACTACCGGTCGGCGTCAAGCAAGCAGCTTCTGGTCGAGCTTTCGCTTGTAAGGATCGCGTCGCTGCGCAGTCCCCAGACAACGCAGCAGCCTCAGGCGCCGACGCCGCAACAGACTCCCGTCGCCCCGGCACCCGCTCCGCCGAAACAGCAACCGCCAGCGGCAGGAACGCAGCAACCGCCACGGCAAGCCCACCCGCAACCTCCTGTCCAGCAGCCGAGGCCGGCGCATAACCCTGCTGTGCAACAACGCACCGAGGCCGCTCCGCGCCCTGTAGGGAAAATACAGCTCGGCTCGGGCGCTCCAGCCACAGTCCGTATCAGACAAGGAAACAGCCAGACCCCGGACTCACTCCCCAACAGTCAGGGCGGCGGCCAGAAGGGCGCCGCTGCCGCCCGCCACACTCCCATAACGCCCGACCGCCTCGCCGACGCCTGGCAGCAATTCATCGCGGCCAATCCGCAGCTGACAATCGTCGTTACCACAATGCAGACATCCGTACCCGAGAAACTGGACGAGACAACCTACAGGCTCGAACTCGCCAACGAGGGACAACGGCAGCAATTCGAGAAAGCCATGCCGACCATCACCGGATTTATCCGCGACAGGCTCGAGAACGACGATTTCACCCTCCGGCTCGCCCTTTCCCAGAACAGGGAACAGACAAGGATCCTCACCACACGGGAATTCATAACCAACGTCATGACCAACAACCCATCGCTGCGGGATCTGCTGACATTTCTTGACGCCGAACTGATTTAGAGCCCGTTTTTCCAAACACACATTCCTGTCCCCTGAAACTTTTCGGTCCACCGCGGGTTATTCTTTCAGAGTGGGAAGTCATCTTGACTTCACACTCTCAGAACACAATCCCTCCCGCTATGGAAAATTTCATAAAACTATATCAGAAAAGCTTCATCGAGAACTGGGATCTCCCGGCTCTGACGGAATACACATCCCGGCGTCAGCTCTCCTACGGCGACCTCGCTACGGAGATAGCACTCGTCCACACACTTTTCGAGACGTCGGGGCTGCGACAAGGTTCCAAAGTGGCCATTTGCGGCAGGGATTCAATCGGCTGGATCATCGCCTACATGGCCACGGTTACATACGGCGCGGTGGCCGTCCCCATTCTCGCCGACTTCAACCCTGTGGACATTGTCCACGTAGCCAACCATTCCGGAGCCGAGCTTCTCTTCATCGGAGAGAATGTGTGGGAACATATCGATCCCGAATCTCTCCTGCACACAAGGGCGATCCTTTCCCTCGACAGCCGGGAGCTTCTTCACGAACGCTCCGGCAACGAGTTCGCGCGCAACCTGCGCCTGCTGCGGCGCCGTTTCAGACGCCGCTATCCCGACGGCTACTCTTCGGCCCATATCAGCTATCCGGACAGAGACAACAGCGAGCTGGCCGAGATCAACTATACTTCGGGCACCACCGGATTCTCCAAAGGAGTGATGCTCACCGGAGAGAATCTGGCCGGCAACGTGGTTTTCGGCATCAGATCCGAACTTCATTTCAGATCCTCCCGGGCGCTCGCATTCCTGCCGCTCGCACACGCCTACGGATGCGCTTTCGACATGCTCACTCCCCTCGCCGTAGGCTCCCACATCACGCTGCTCGGCAAAACTCCTTCGCCCAGAGTGCTGGTAAAGGCTCTGGGCGAGGTGAAGCCCCATCTGGTGATCTGCGTTCCGCTCATCCTCGAGAAGATCTACAAAAGCCAGATCCTCCCGCTGATTTCCAAAGGAACCATGAGATGGACCCTCGCCGTTCCTTTCCTCGACAACCTGATATATTCAAAAATACGCAAAAAGCTCACAGACGCTTTCGGAGGAGAGTTCGAGGAGGTGATCGTGGGGGGAGCGCCGCTCAATCATGAGGTGGAGGATTTCCTGCACAGGATCAGGTTTCCATTCACCGTCGGCTACGGCATGACCGAATGCGGCCCACTCATCTCCTACACCCCATGGAGGGAATTCATACCCGGAAGTTCAGGAAAACTTCTTCCCGGCATGGAAGCGATGATCATGAGCGACGATCCCGCCGGGACGCCGGGCGAGATATGCGTCAGAGGAACCAACGTCATGAAAGGCTACTACCGCAATCAGGAAGCGACAGACGCCGTACTCTCTCCCGACGGATGGCTGCGCACCGGAGACATCGGCACGTTGGATCCCGACGGCACTCTCTTCATCCGCGGCCGGTCGAAGACAATGATCCTGTCGGCCTCCGGACAGAACATATATCCCGAGGAGATAGAGGCCAAGCTCAACAACATGCCTTTCGTGGCCGAGAGCCTGGTCGTGGAACGCGACGGACGGCTTGTCGCCCTGGTCTATCCGGATTACGAGGCGGCAGACCGGATCGGGGTGGCCGCGGCCGATCTCTCCGAGACAATGGAGAATGTGCGCAGGGAACTGAACAGTCTTCTCGCCCCCTACGAACAGATAAGCCGCATCCAGCTTCTTCCGAATGAATTCGAGAAAACACCAAAACGATCTATAAAAAGATTCCTATATACAAACTGACACCCGTAAGGGCCATCGTTTTTGCGGCATGAGAAAAATTTGCTAATTTTGCACACAAATTAACATCAGGAAACATTTTCGACATTGCCAATGAAACATTCCCATTTAGCCGCTTTAGCGACGGCTACACTATGCCTGCCCTTATCCGGATGCATAGATGACAATTATGACCTTACCGACATCGACACCACAACGGAAATCAAGGTCAACAATCTCGTCCTTCCCGTCAACATCGATCCTGTCGAGCTGTCAGACATAATCAAGGTCGAGGAGGGAGACAAGCTCCATGAGGTTACGATCAACGGGAAGACTTTCTATGCCGTGGAAGAGAGCGGCACTTTCAAGTCAGATCCCATAAACATAGACGGCTTCCAGGCCAATCCCGGAGAACTCCACCCCACCTCGGCCCTATTCAGACCAGGCACTCCGGCAGGCTTGCGCGGCAGACGCAGAGAGGCTGCAGGAGAAATCAAATACATTCTCGACAATAAGGTTGTCAGAGATCTGAAATACGAAGCAACCGGAATTGACAAAGCTATCCACAGCATCGACGCCATCGATTTCAATAACCTCAGCTTCAACATCCACCTGAAAATGTCGGGCTCCACACCCGGCTACGACTCCCGGATAACGGACGTGGTGATCGCGTTTCCCGCCGGCATGGACGTAATCGCGGCCTCAGCCCCTGGATATACATTCTCACCCGACGACTACTCTGTCCGCGACGGACGCCTGAAGCTCTCCACAGTGAATCTCGACAGCAACGGAGAGGCACGGATCTCGGTCGTTTCCAACGCTGTAGACCTCGACCCTGCCAAATATCCCGTCTATAAAGACGCCTTCTCCTACGCCAACCATACATTCCATCTCGATTCCGACATCACGATCCACGAAGGAAACCTGATCTTCACTGCCAACAGCGGATCAGCCCCGGCTCTGCCACAGGAAATCAAATTCGACATAACCTACGCGGCAGATCCGATCAACGTTACAGCATTCCTCGGATCTGTGCAATATGACATAGACGGCGACGGTCTCAACATCGAACCGATCACACTCGACGATCTTCCCGACTTCCTCGCCGGAGAGGAGACCAACCTTATCATCTCAAACCCCGAGATATGGCTCAGCATAAACAACCCGGTCGGCAATGAAGGACTCGTATACACCACCGGATTCGACATCCAGGCCGTCCGCGAGTCCCAGCCCTCGGCCAGCTTCCCGCTCTCCCCTTTCACCGTGGCGGCATCCGGAGGCAAAGGCCCCTACAGCTTCCTTCTCGCTCCGAAGCCGGATGATGTGGCCGACATCCCCAACGGGTTCGCACAGAATCTCTCGCGCGTGACATACCCGAATCTCGGACGTGTACTCAGCGGAAACGGTCTGCCCAAACAGATCGACATCAATCTCGTCGAGCCACAGATCCCGCTTCAGAAACTCCATCGCAAATTCGCCCTCGGACGCGATCTGGATCCCGTGGAGGGAAACTACCGCTTCCTGGCTCCACTCGCCCTGGAAGGCAATTCCTCGGAAGGCTCGGTGATAGTCTACACCAAACGTGAGGACGGATGGAACGACGAGGATGTGGATGCGATCGTCATCTCTCATCTCTCGTTGAGTACCAAAGTCAGCAGTGATCTTCCTGTCGGCGCCGAACTGACAGTCTATCCCCTCGGCACGGACGGACACCGGATGGACGTCAAAGGAACAGCAACCATCCCGGCCAATGCCAGCGACACGGAACTTGTCATAGCCATCGACGGTGAGATCCGCCATCTCGACGGAGTGGAATTCATCGCCACCGTGCGCCCCGACGGCTCCGACGAGGTTCTCGCCCCGAACCAGCGCATCGTCCTCAAGGAGATCCAGGCCAAAGTAACCGGCACCTACACTAAAAAACTGTAATCACACTGAACAAACCGATATTCCATGAAACTTCATATAAAAGCCGCAGCCGCCGGAATCGCATTGCTCTGCGCCTCGGCTGCAACGGCACAGACCACATACTCTGGCTATTTCCTCGACAACTACACCTACCGCTACCAGCTCAACCCGGCTTTCGCCCCCGAAAGCGGATTTGCGGGAATGCCAGCGATAGGCAACTTCAATCTCGCCATGCGCGGCAATCTGCACGTAAGCGATGTGATCTACAATGTTGACGGCAAGACCGTACTCTTCACCAATCCCGGAGTCTCCGCCTCCGAAGTCATGAGCGGAATCAAAGACCGCAACAGGATCGGTCTGGCCACCAAATTCGATCTGCTGAGCGCCGGATGGAAAGCCTGGGGAGGATTCAACGCCATAACGGTAAGCGCGGTGGCAAACGCCAACATCAGCATCCCAAAAGCATTCTTCTCGCTTGCGAAAGAGGGTGTGGAAAACCGTACATACGACATACGCGACATGTTCGGCAACGCCAATGCCTACGCACAAATAGCGCTCAACCACTCGCGCGACATAAAGCAGGTGCCGGGACTCAGGGCAGGAGCCGCCTTGAAATTCTATGTCGGGGTCGGCAATCTCGACTTCCAGTTCAACCGCGCCGACCTGACTCTCGGGACAGAATCATGGCGTGCCGTAACCAACGCCAATGTCTACGCCTCCGTGGGCGGACTGAAATTCGACCATAAGACCAACGACAAGTCAGGACGGGAATATGTGTCGGGAGCCAACATCGACGGATTCGGGATCAACGGCTTCGGCATGGGTCTCGACCTCGGCGCGGAATATAAATGGAACGATTTCCGGTTCTCGGTAGCGGTTCTCGACCTCGGCTTCATATCCTGGGGAAAGACCCAGTGGGCGTCTACAGACGGCGACCGCACCATCGACACCGGCGCCTACACATTCAATGCCGACGACGACGCGCCTAACTCCTTCAGCAACGAATGGGACCGTCTCAGCGACGACCTCGCCGATCTTTATCAGCTTTCGGACATGGGCGAGCTTTCATCGCGCACCAGAGCCATGGCCGCCACACTCAATTTCGGCGTGGAATATGAATTCCCGCTCTACCGCAAACTCAGGTTCGGCGTGCTTAACTCGACTGTGATCAACGGGAAATACACATGGAACCAGACCCGCATATCGGCCAATGTCAGCCCTCTGCGCTTCCTCTCGGCGTCCGTCAACATGGAAGCCGGATCCTACGGCGTCGGCTTCGGATGGCTTCTCAACATCTACACCAAGGGAATCAATTTCTTCGCAGGAATGGACCATACGCTCGGCAAGCTCGCGAAGCCCGGCGTGCCTCTCAATTCCAACGCAAGCTTCAATGTAGGCCTCAACTTCCCTTTCTGACCACACCCCGCAACGATGTCATTTCCGGCACGCCTCCCAGCAATGGAGCGGCGTGCCGGCGCGTTTTTCCGATGCCCCGGGAAATGAGATTTGCTCGGTCGGGATGTTTTTTCCTGACTTCGTCACTCAAAAAATAACGAAAATATAAATGACTCAATCAGAATAAATTGTAATTTTGCGTACCCCGAATTTGGGGTACGCAAGTTATTTTTTATA
>CAJUSZ010000029.1 GCA_910589425.1 uncultured Muribaculaceae bacterium
AGGGTTTGTTATGCCCTATAACATTTTTTGAACATCAAATTTAAACAGTTTCTAACCGACGGATATTAAAAAATTACTATTATGAAGATACAAAGAAAAATGTATGCCATGCTGGCAGCTGCATTATGCATACTCGGATCGTGCAGCTCCGATGAGCCTTCGGATGGAGGATCAAATGAATTCCTGCCTATCAAGCTCGACACAAATCAGAAAACCATAGTGGACAGAAATTCGCGGATGGCCGTGGAGATTCTCGATGATATGGCCGCCGTTACCGACAAGAACGAGTTCATATCTCCCCTTAGCCTCAACATGGTTCTTTCCATGCTCGCCAACGGAGCGGAAGGGGAGACTCGCGAACAGATCCTGAAACTTCTGTCGATGGAGGATGGAGCTTCGCTGGCTGAGCTGAACGAGCTGAACAAGACCATCGTCTCGAGGCTTCCGGGAATGGACAAGCGCGTGAAGATGTATATGGCCAACGCGATATGGCTCAATTCAGGTTTCGATCCGTTGAAGCCGTTCAAATCGGCGGTAAATGATTACTACAATGCCGAAATCCGTTCGCTCAATTTTGAAACCGGGATGGACGTGATGAACCGGTGGTGTGCGGACAACACAAGCGGCATGATCCAGAACTTCTTCACCACTCCTCCGCTGGGGAAAGCCGTCATAATGAATGCCAGTTATTTCGACGGTGAATGGCTTCTTCCTTTTGATCCGTCCAGAACGGTTGCCGAGACTTTCTACAGCAAATCAGGCGCGACCAACAAGGTGGGCATGATGTCTGTGGATAAAATGTCGATGCCATATCATGAAAACGACATAATGCAGATGGGAATTCTATTTTTCGGAAACATGGCCTATCAGATGATGATAATCCTTCCGCGGGAAGGGAAGACTTTCGCCGATTGTCTTGACTATGACACATACTACGACGCCAACGCCAAATGTTTCGGAGCAGGAGGCATCATAGATCTGAAGTTGCCAAAGTTCTCGCTCGACTGCACCACTAAATTCGGCACCTTGATTGAATCAAAGGGGATGGACAAGATATTGGGCAAGGGTGCAGACTATTCCGGCATCAGCAACTCGGATGTAACTTTCGACGACATAATACAGAAATCGCGGATCGAGGTAACGGAGACCGGAGCCAAGGCGGCGACTGTTACAGCGACGTCGGGTTATAGCGCACCGCCGCCTCCGATAAGATCCGAGATGGTGGTCAATCGTCCGTTCCTGTTCATGATCAAGGAATCAAGCACCGGTACGGTAGTGTTTGGCGGCATTGTCAACAATCTGTGAAGCTCCGTGAAGCAGGCAGATCCTGTTTGTGAGCTTAGGTAAGATAAGATGCGCTCCGGTTTTCAATCGAGAAAGCCGGAGCGCAGATTTTTCAGTTTCTGAAGAATTTTGGCTGTAAGTTCTTGATTGTATTGGATCAAGGAAAGGATGACGCTATTTCTGCTTTTGAGCTTCGATGAAATGTATCAGCGTGCTGATTACTTCAGGAGATATGGTCTCCTCGATTTCTCCATATTCGGCTATGGTTCCTGTCGAGGCATGTTGCATCAGATGGTTGAGCCCGGGAAAGAGTCTGACTTCGACGCCGGGATTAAGGCGTCGCATTTCCGAAGCGTTGACAGGGAGAACCTGAGTGTCGAGTTCCCCGAAAATTGCAAGAGCCGGACATGTTGAAGCGGCAATGTCGTCAGCCGGTGAATCGGAGATGAACTGTGAAAGCCATTTGTTGTCAAGTTCCGCAATCCTGACCAGATTTTTTGCCAGTTGATGTTCCGGAGGATTTGATGCTGTCCGTTCGAGTTCTTTCTTTGCCATGTCTGTGGCCTTTTCCCTATTACCCTCTATAAGAGCCGCATATATGCCGAGCATGGAGCGCACATAGTTTTCGGTCCATTCCCGCGGCATTCCTGACTTGCCGAGAAGCGCCATGTTTTGGTCGGCGAGAATGGAATCCCCTCTCATGGCCGGAGTTCCTATGCCGATTATGAAATCGGGGCGGCTCTTCCCGTCAGCGGCGAGGCGGAAAGCTATCCGTCCCCCTTCGCTGTGGCCGAGCAAGCCGGTTTTGCCGAAACGCTTCATGTTGCGTATGGCATCGAACACAGCCGAGGCGTCGGATATGTCGCTCTCTACCGAGACATCTTTGGCGTTGCCGGTGGAGCCAGCCGTGCCGCGGTCGTCATATCGGAATGACGCAATGCCTTGCCTTGCGAGTGCGTCTGCGATAACCGCGAAAGGCTTATGGCCGAACATTTCCTCGTCGCGGTTTTGCTGTCCGCTGCCGCTGATGAACACGACAACCGGGGTGGAGTCTGTGGTTTCTTCAGGCAGAGTGAGTGTGCCGGCAAGACTTACATCCGGGAAATCAGGGTTCGTTATCGTGATCTCTTCTGTGGAATACGGGAATGGAGGCAGTGGAGTCTGAGGCCGTTTCAGGTCGAAATCTCCCCGTGCCATGTCGAGAGGAATGTTGATCATGCCCTGGGAAAATGTTCCTTTGAGGGAATCGTTTGACAGACGGGCCTTGTAGGCAGCCCCTATGTTGGGGAATTTCAGGCTGACGGAATCGCCGGAAAGATGGGATACTTCCCCTTTCAGACCCAAAGCCCCTTGATCGGGAGAGTCGAGAGTCGCTGTCGGGGCCTGTCCGCCGGAGATATTGAATGCTATGCGCATCCGGTTCATCCCGAGGTTGAGATGTCCGTGCCATTTCCCTGATAGATCTTGTCCGGGAGAGGCTGTCAATGCCGTTGCGGCGATCAGAGTGAATAGGAATGTGTTCATGAGATTTATATGTTTAAGAGTGTGTCTTGATTTAACACACGCAATTGATATTTAGATTAAAGAATCGTCATTTTCAAGAAGTTCCACGTTAATCCCGAGGTCTTTTCCGATGCTTTCCGCCAAGTCTCTTCGGTCGCGTAGCCCGCTATGCTCTCTCTTCAACTTGCGGAAACCATTCAAAAAATCCTCTCAGTCTTAACGCGGGTTAAATTCAAACACACTCTAAGAATGTTGTTATCTGTTTTGTGAGTTCTTCCGTGTGTTCATGTCCGTCGGTGTCAAGCCATTTTATATCTTCGTCGCGTTGCAGCCATGTGATCTGCTTTTTCGCGTAGACACGAGTGTTTTTTGCCAGTCTCGCCGTGGCTGTCTCCAGGTCCCATTCCCCGTCGAGATAACGGATAATTTCTTTGACACCGACTGTGTTGAGCGAGTTGAGGTGGCGCAGATGGCTCAATGATCTGATTTCATCCACCATTCCGTCGGCCACCATTTTCTCCACGCGCCGGTTGATCCGGTCGAAAAGCGCGGCCCTGGGCATTCTGATTCCGAACTTGACCACGTCCCACGGAAGATGATCGGCTTTACGTCTGTTCTGTCCTGTGAGCAGACTTGTGTATGGCACTCCGGCGGTGATGCAGATTTCTACGGCGTGAAACACACGTTTGATGTTAGCCTTATCCACTTTCAGATAGTACTCAGGATCGAGTTTCTCAAGCAGTTCGAGAAGCCAGGTGTTCCCCTTCTCCGAATGCTCTTTCTGAAGACTGGTGCGGATCTCTGCCGGAACAGTGGGTATATCGTCGATTCCATTGCAAAGTGCATCCAGATACATCATAGATCCTCCGCATACGACAGCAAAGTCGTGTCGCGTCATGATCTTGTTGATGGTGTCGGTGGCGTCGTCGCGGAACCGGGAAGCGCTGTAGTATTCTTCCGGCGGCAGGATTCCCACAAAGTGGTGGCGCACGCGGCGTAGATCATTTTCGGTGGGGGCGGCTGTGGTGATAGGCATTCCGCGGTAGATCTGGCGTGAATCGGCTGATACTATCTCCGTGCCGAGAGTCTCCGCGAGAGAAAGGGCGAGGGCCGACTTGCCGGAGGCAGTCGGCCCTGCGATTACTATCAGAGTCTTGCTGGAGCCAGACATCCTGTTTTGATCATTGGGTAGCTTTCAGAACCTTTTTTACAGGCTCTTACTTCTCAGCTACTATCTTGCAGATATTCACGATCACCTGGGCTGCTTTCTCCATCGAGGGGATTGGAACAAATTCATAGCGTCCGTGGAAGTTCAGTCCTCCGGCGAAGATGTTGGGGCAGGGGAGGCCTTTGAACGAGAGCTGTGCGCCGTCTGTACCGCCGCGGATGGGCTGGACTTTAGGCTGCACGCCAGCCATGCGCATTGCCTCCTCGGCATAGTTGATTATGTGCATCACAGGCTCGATCTTCTCGCGCATGTTGTAATACTGATCGCCTATCTCCACGGTGGTGGAGCCGGGATATTCGGTGTTGGTCTTTCTGACGAGATGCTCTATCTCCTTCTTGCGGCTTTCAAACCGGGCGCGGTCGTGGTCGCGGATGATGTATGTAAGCACGGTCTGCTCCACACTTCCCTGTATGCCTATAAGATGATAGAAGCCTTCGTAGCCTTCGGTGTGTTCGGGTGTTTCCCAACGGGGAAGCATCTCGATGAAATTGGCGGCCACGCGGATGGAATTCACCATCTTGTGTTTGGCCGATCCGGGATGCACGTTGCGTCCGTTTATAGTAACTTTCGCATAGGCGGCGTTGAAATTCTCGAATTCGAGTTCGCCGATCTCGCCGCCATCCATCGTATAGGCGAAATCGCATCCGAACCGCTCTACGTCGAATTTGTGGGCGCCTTTGCCGATCTCTTCGTCAGGATTGAAGGCTATGCGGATCTTGCCATGTTTTATCTCGGGATGAGACTGGAGATATGCCACGGCCGTGAGGATCTCCGCTATTCCGGCTTTGTCGTCTGCTCCGAGGAGTGTGGTTCCGTCGGTTACGATGAGATCCTGTCCCACATAGTCGAGGAGTTCCGGGAAGTCAGCCGGACTCAGGATGATTTCCTGGTCTTTATTGAGAGTTATATCTTTCCCGTCGTAATTCTTCACGATGCGTGGGTTGACGTGCTTGCCGCTCATGTCAGGGGCGGTGTCCACGTGGGCTATGAATCCGACCGTGGGGATATCCTTGTCGGTGTTTGCGGGGAGAGTGGCCATCAGATAGCCGTTTTCATCGAGGGAAATATCTTCAAGTCCCATCTTTTCCACCTCATCACGGAGATGCTTGACAAAAATCATCTGTCCTGGGGTGGACGGGGTCATGTTGGTCTCTTCATCGCTCTGAGTGTCATAGCTGACATAGTCGAGAAAGCGTTCTACGAGTGTCATATCTTTTTCTGATTGTTTTGTTTTTGGAATTGGCTTGAGCTGGAATCAATGCATTTCCTGATCAGGATTTTCCTTGAGCATTCTGAGGCGCTGGAGAATCTGGGCCTGTTGCTGTTCGAGTTCCTCGATCTCGCGGGCCTTGCGGTTTGTGCGGAACACCTCGACGCCGTCGCGGAGGGCGGCGAGTTCGTTGTCTACAGTGCGCAGTTCCTGTTCGGTTATCTCGGTCGCTCCGTTCAGACGGCGGCGTGCCATCCGCAGATGGTCGATGATCTCCGAGCCGTCGGTGGTTTTGTTGCTGTGGCGCATTCTGTGGCGCCATGCCATGATGCACGAATATTGCTTGGCCACTGATTTGGCGAAGAATGCGGCCCGTGCCTGTTCCCCTTTCCCTTCGAGGTAGGCATCCTGGAACATCTTGATGGATTCCTCTTTTTTCATCAGGATTCGTTTGCGTTGAATTATTGCGTAAAGTTACAAAAATATTTTTGGACAGACAAAAATATTTGTCATTCCGATTGTGGATGTTATTACGCTTATGTAATTATTGCTTTTGTCATCCGTCAGACCTCTTCATTTAAAGCGCAGATAGATGGTTACGGGATCGAAACGTACGCCGTAAGGAGTGGACTGCCGTCTTCGCGACGGCGGTGAGAGATGATAGTGGAACGACTTTTGTTTGTCCCATGAGCTGATGTCTACTTTCTGTGTCTCTCCGGGCGGAATCTCGCAACTTACATGCACCCAGCGGCGATGGAGCTGTAGGGAAGTGTCGGCTGCGGAATGGTATATGATGTAGAGCGAGAAGCCCGTCAGAGTGCGGTCGGAACGGTTGGTTACGAAGAAAGACTCCTTGTCGGAAGTCGCTTTCTTGTCGTATCCGCTGAAGCCTATGTCTGTCAGGGAGTAACCGTCGCCGCAGGTCTGGCAGTCTGTGCTTATGGCCTGCGACCCTTTGATCATCACGGATTGGCTGTCTTCTGTGTCTTTTGATGGGATGCGGGTGCTGATCTTACGGGCCATCGCGGAAGGAGCTGCAATCATTGACGCGAGCAGCAGAGCGATTTTCCATAAACTCGTTGTCTGTTTCATAGATAGCGCTTGTTGAAAGATGGAGTCCCTCCGATCTCTCCTGTGGGATAGAGTTTGTGCATCCCTGCCGGGAGGGATTCTGCTGGTTTGTTTGTAGACATGCGAACAATTTTCCATAAGCCGGGCAATAGCCCGAGCGGATTGATCCTCAGTCCGAAGTTTTTGCCGCGGTCCGTTACCCTGAGTCCGTTGCGTTGCGCTGTAAGAGTCGCCGAGCAATCCCGCGGTTGGCATAGAATTCCTTTGCGGCGTTTTGTGAAGAGTTTCATCCTGAAGCTCTCGGGACCTGCTGTGGCATAGAGCTTGCCGATCTCTTCTCCCGGTGTCAGGGTCATGCGGTCGCTTTCCACCACGATGATTTCATGACTATGGTTTTCACCGCCTACTTTCTTGATGAGGACAGTTACCCCATCGTCGGGATAACGCCAGATTCCCTCCACATCGTCCGTGGCATGAATGTCGCACCATTCGATGGCGGCTTCCATGTCGATATAAGATTGTCCGGATGCGTCGGCGGCCGGCATCAGGAGCATGGCAGCCGTGAGGAGGAGAATGAGTGTCATTTCTTTACGGGTTGCTTGGTGGAAAATGCGTATGTGAATCCGAAACTGAGTATTTCCTTAAGCATGAAATGTTTCCATTTCTTTCCGTAGCTTTCCGCCGATGTGTCGTAGCGCATGTGGACGTAGATCTGTGTTGACAGGAAACGGTTGATGGTGAATGAGATTGTGTTTTCCCAGTCTCCGAGGAAATACTCATAGTTGGTGAAAAGGAACAGCCTGGATTTGTACGTTATGTTGGAAGCCCATTTCCAATCGAGTGTCAGCTCGGCATTGCTACCGATCTCGTTGCGGAATCTCCGGCCGTTGTCGATGTTGAAAAGTGTCGGATCTATTTTGGGATCGATACATGTGCGGAGATTATATGAAACTGGAGAAAGGGAGGCGTTGAATTTGAGCGTCTTCTTTCTGTTTTCTGTAGAATATGTCATACCGACACCAAGGTTGAGGTCGGAAGGGGAAAGGAACGAGGCAATTCTCGTGCGCGAGTCTGAGGGATAGTTGCAGAGAAGCTGGGTCTTGAATTGGGCTGTGAAGGAATAGAACCATTTTTTGAATGCCTTCACACCGGTCTTCATGTTCCATTGGAATACATCTTCGGATATGTTGTATTTATGAAGCTGGCCGCTCGGATTTGAATTAAGCCCGAGCTTGTAGCTGACGGTGTTCTGGAACATGAGGTTGGGATGATAGACCTGGTTGAGGTTTACGTCCCAGAGGAAATTGATCAGCAAGGCAAGATAATTGTTGCCTCCCTGATACCAGTTGGGCGAGAGATAGGCCTGCGAGAAATGCAGCCCTGAATTGAAGGAATGCAGCCAGTGTCTTTTTTCTATTTCAGCGATCTCGATCTCGGCTTTTGAAGTGTCTATTGCAGGGAGATCGAGACGTTTCAGAAAAGCCGAGAAACTGGGGTCGTCTTCCGGGACATGGATAGGACCGGGGAGATCCCAATATGTATATTCGATTGTAGACGGCGAGTAAGACATCATCTGATGGATTATGTCGAGAGTCATCCTGGTGTCTTTTTTTGCATACACAAGCCATTCCGGGGAACTGAAATCTGACAGCTCTGCAAGCACCGCGTTTTCTTCTGCTGCCTGCCATTCCGGGATCTCCCGGTCAGTTAATGGGGCTGACTCCTCAATGATTGGTGGCAGATTGTAGCGCGGAGCCGGGAGATCGAATCTGACAGGTGTGATATGTCTATAGCCGGACACTACCCACGGGGCGAGCGTCGATGCGTAGGCAAATACAGACGGTTCCCTCTGTGGGGTGATTGTGTCAAGTATCTGGGCTGGACTCAGGGCGACAGAGTCGGTCTTGGGTGTGGATTGTTGTTCGGTTCTCGCCGGACGCAAATTGTGCGACGGCACGTGGCGGAACCGTGGATGGACAGTCCCCGCGTTAACAACCGAAGCGAACGAGAGGCCTGTGGCAAGCAGCAGAACACGTGTCAGTCTCATTTTTGTATTTTACAGTTTTTCCCCTTTCAGAATTCTGTCATAGTCAGGCGAATTGATCAGCCGCAGAGCTTCTTTGAAGATAGGATCGAAGTCGTTGTAGATCTTGAAATATGTGGCATTGTCGTATATATCTCTGCCTATAAGTCCTTTTATCACCATGTCGAAGAGCGGGCGCGCAGCTTCGGCCTGTTCCGCGTCATATTCGATTCCTTCCTTATCGGCCATCTCTTTGAGTTCGGCGATCATGGTGTCGCTGACTTTGAATCCCCTGATGAAATCGGCATCGGTCTTGTAGTCCTTCTTGATCTGTTTTCTGTGGGCGTCCACATATCCGACCACAAATTGATTGATCAGTCCTTTGGCCATTACCTTGCGGTAATAGAGCGTGTTGGCGGTTGTGTCGAGTCCCACGAACTTGTCGGGCGAGATCCCGCCTCCGCCATATATGGGTCTGCGGCTCACGAGAGTTTCCACTTTCAGGGAATCCACATATTTAACGGAGTCCTCATGCATGAGTTCGCCGTGATTGAATCTGTCGAGAATATCTTTCGCATATCCTTTCTGATCCCCCTTGCTGTATGGTTTCTGGATGTCGCGTCCGGTGGGAGTGTAATAGTGGGCTACGGTAAGCCGCATCATTGACCCGTCGGGAAAGGGGACAGGACGCTGGACGAGACCTTTGCCGAATGTGCGTCTGCCGACAATCACGCCGCGGTCCCAGTCCTGGATAGCGCCCGATGTGATCTCGGCGGCTGACGCCGAGTATTGGTTGACCATCACCACAAGTCTGCCGTCGGCGAACAGAGGATCTTTTCCAGAGGGCAATGCGTGGAGATTGTACCGGGGTGAGTTGAGACCTTCTGTATACACAGCCAGGCTTCCGGCCGGAAGCAATTCACCGAGCAGATCGGCCGCTGCGTTCAGGTATCCTCCGCCATTGTCCACGAGATCCAGTATAAGCTGGGTCATCCCCTGTTTCTTCAGGTCTTTAATGGCTTTCTCCACTTCCTTATGGGTTTCGGCCGCAAAACGGTTGATACGGATATAGCCGGTTTTCGGATCGGCCATATACGCGGCATCCACGCTGTAGATAGGGATGTCGGCGCGTGTGATTCGGAAGTCGAGTGTGTCGGTGGCTTCCCGCTGTTTACGCAGAACTTTCACATCTACCTTTGTGCCTTTGACACCACGGAGCCGCTTCATGATGTCGGAATTTTTCATCTTTACTCCGGCAATCGCAGTGTCGTTGACCGCGATTATCCTGTCGCCGGCAAGAATCCCTATCCGCTCTGAAGGACCGCCGGCCACTGTCTGGATCACATAAAGCGTGTCTTTGTTCATATTGAACGAGATTCCGATCCCGCTGAAATTGCCCTGCAACGGTTCGTTAAGTTCCTTCGTCTCCTCTGGTGTGGAATAGGATGAGTGGGGATCAAGGCTTTCGAGCATCCCGCGTATAGCCTCCTCGACGAGCTTGTTTTCATCGACAGTGTCGACATATAGCTGGGAGATGGCGGCTTCAGCCATGCGGAGTTTGTTGTTGGCTGAGAACTGGGCTTTGGATGCGAGAATTCCCGTCGCTATGGCCGCGGCGGCTAAGGTCAGGGAAAGTATGCTGGTTTTTCTCATTTCTGTCAATGTTATGTTATGGTATGAACGGGGTGATGTCGTAGCCGTTATGACTTAGTTCCCTGACAACGGAACTGCTGATGTCTGAAAGTTCGGGGACAGTAGGGATAAAGATGGTCTCGATGTTTCCGATCCGTCGGTTGATGTCGGCCATACCTTTCTCATACTCGAAGTCGATGCTGTTTCTGATCCCCCGTATTATGAAAGAAATATCGTGGCCGGCGGCAAATTCCACCGTCAGGCCGCTGTAGGCGCATGCCTCCACTTTCGGATTGCCTTCGTAGACAGCGGCAATTTCTCTTACGCGGTCTAAGGGTGGAGGCGTTGTTGATTTCTGTTCGTTGTAGCCTACTGCTATGTATATTTTGTCGAAGAGCGGGAGCGCCCTGTCGATAATGGATTTATGCCCTATTGTGAATGGATTGAAACTTCCCGGAAAGATTGCGTTTGCCATTACGGTATATGTCGGTATGCTGTAAACTGTTATTTCATTCTGCCTCTTCTTCGATGACGAGGTTGTCTATGATGAAGTTCTGACGGTCCATCGTGTTCTTGCCCATATAGAATTCCATCAGTTTGTCAGGCATGTCTCCTGGCTTTATGTCTACCGGATCGAGTCTCATTTCCGGGCCTATGAATTCAGCGAATTCAGCGGCGTTGATCTCACCGAGTCCTTTGAATCGTGTGATTTCAGCATTGTTGCCGAAATATTCTATGGCTGCCACTCTTTCTTCTTCGGAGTAGCAATAGATTGTGTCGCGTTCGCCGTCGGTGTTGCCTTTCCTCTTTTTTGCTGATCTGCGGGTGGCGTTCTTGTCCCGGACTCTGAAGAGCGGAGTCTGGAGTATGAACACATGCCCTTTCTTTACAAGATCCGGGAAAAACATAAGGAAGAAAGTCAGGATAAGAAGCCGTATGTGCATCCCGTCGACATCGGCGTCGGTGGCGATTATGACTTTGTTGTAGCGCAACCCATCTATTCCTTCCTCTATGTTGAGGGCGGCCTGAAGAAGATTGAATTCATCGTTGCGGTATACGATCTCTTTCTTCTCCCCGTATGAGTTCAGAGGTTTTCCGCGAAGGGAGAACACAGCCTGGGTCTCGGCGTCGCGTACTTTTGTGATTGTCCCGGTCGCGGACAGACCCTCGGTTATGAATATGGCTGTCTGCGGCCGCAGATCTTCCTTTGCATTGGATTTCAGCGAGTCATTGTAATGGATCCGGCAATCCCGGAGCTTGCGGTTGTGGAGGCTGACTTTTTTCGCTTTTTCCCTAGCGAGTTTCGCCACTCCGGCCATTGCTTTGCGGTCTCGCTCGCTGTCGGCTATCTTCTTGAGCATGATCTCCGCCACAGATGTGTTCTTGTGCAGATAATCATCGAGTTCTTTCTTAAGGAAATCGCCTACAAATTTATTGACCGTAACAGGACTGTCGGGAGCGATCTCCTTGCTTCCGAGTTTTGTCTTTGTCTGGCTCTCGAACACAGGCTCCTGGATGCGCACGCTGACGGCGGCCACCATGCCGTTGCGTATGTCGGAGAATTCATAGCCCTTTCCTGAGAATTCTTTTATGGTGCGGCTCACATGTTCTCGGAATGCAGTCAGGTGGGTTCCCCCCTGAGTGGTGTGCTGTCCGTTGACAAATGAGTAGTATTCCTCCCCATATTGGTCGGTGTGTGTCAGCACCACTTCTATGTCTTCCCCTTTCAGATGGATGATCGGGTAGAGTGGTTCGGCTGTCAGGTTTTCTCTTAGGAGGTCGAGAAGGCCGTTGCGGCTGCAATAACGTTTGCCGTTGAAGTAGATCTGAAGGCCTGCGTTCAGATAAGTGTAGTTGTTCACCATGGTCTCGACAAAGTCGAGATTGTAGGCGAATCCTCTGAAAAGCGTGTTGTCGGGTTTGAATCTTACAAGTGTCCCGTTGGGTTCGCGTGTGGGCGTAGGTTTGCTTTTGCCGATGAGATTTCCCCGTTCGAAGTCTACACGGACACGCTGCCCGTCGCGCACGCTGCTGACTTCGCAGAGAGTCGAGAGGGCATTGACCGCTTTGAGTCCGACGCCGTTCAGACCGACTGACTTCTTGAAATACTTGTCATCGAATTTTCCGCCGGTATTGATTTCGGAAGCTACTTCTTTCACTTTCCCGAGCGGGATGCCTCGGCCGTAGTCGCGCACACAGACTTCCCCCTCGGGTGTGATGTCTATGTCGATGCGTTTGCCGACACCCATGTTGAATTCGTCGATGGAGTTGTCGATTACTTCCTTTATGAGTACATAGATGCCATCGTCGGTGTGTGATCCGTCGCCGAGTTTGCCTATATACATTCCGGGACGCCTGCGTATATGCTCGTTCCAGGGCAACTGTTGGATAGCGTCATCATTGTATTCGTAGGCAGGGGAGCTGGCTGCGGTCATCGATCCGGATATCTCCGATCCATCCTCCTGACTCCGGAATATCTCCTCTTCAGAGAAAGTCCCCTGGCTGTCAGTCATGAAATGTTCCGCATCGGTAAAAATATTTTCGTCTTGTTCGGCCATATATATTCAGGATGAGTCAAAAAGAATTCTTTTGTCAGATCACGCTCCGGCGTAGGACGTCATCCTCCACAAAGTTACGAAAAAACTTCCGTCCGGCAAAATCTCCCCTCCGCGTCAACGATGATGGCGTTTCCGCGTCTGAGAGATTTCCAATCGAACTGTGCGATTAGATCTTTCGGCTGACATGGCTCCGCACGCTCCGTAATGCCTGCCAAGTGGGCTGTCATTCCTATGATTTCTTCCGGATTGTGTCTGCTGAATAATTCATCAAGCCCGAGCGATTTGTCCCGTTTGGAAAGGCGCTGTCCGTTCTCGTTGCATATCAGCGGCAGATGCGCGAATTCAGGCGGGGTGGCGCCAAGCAGTCCGTAGAGGTATTTCTGCTGTGCCCCGGACAGGAGAAGATCGCATCCCCTCACCACCTCGGTTATTCCCATGTCGTGGTCATCAGCTACAACGGCCAACTGATATGCCCATGCGCCATCGGTGCGTCGGATCACGAAGTCGCCGCACTCTTTGGCGAGATTGAAGCTTACGTAGCCGGCCATCCTGTCTGAATAACCGATCTCTATGTCAGGTACATAAAGCCTTGTCGCGGTTCCTTCTGCCTCTTTGCGGGGAAACGGTGGCTCAGGGCATGGGCGGCATTTGCCGCTGTAGACTATTCTTCCGTCGCTCTGATGGGGAGCCTGGGTGGCGAGAATCTCCGCCCTCCGGCAACGGCATCCGTATGTAAGTCCCGCGTCGGCAAGGCGTCGAGATGCGTCGGCGTATAGATGGTGGCGCAGGCTTTGCATGCACGGGGATTCCATCCCTTTCCCGTTTATTCCCCCTTCGTCCCAGTCGAGACCGAGGCGTCCGAGATCTTCCTCGATCAGTCGCGCATACTCAGGTTTGGACCGGAACGGGTCAAGATCCTCGATCCGCAGTATCCATTTCCCTCCTGCCGCACGGACCGATAGCCAGGACACGAGCGCGGTGTAGATGTTGCCGAGATGCATTCTTCCGGATGGGGAGGGGGCGAAGCGTCCGCGTGGCGCGACGGTTGCGTTATTCGTGGTTTTCTCCATAAAATGAAGCCCGACCGGACTTATTTAGTCCGGCCAGGCCGATGATATGTGTGGCGTTTTTTTACCGGCGTGTGCCAGGGTAAGCTTCAAGCGCTTTCTCAAGAACCGTCAGTGCGTCGGCGAGATCTTCTGTCTTAAGGACGTAGGCCATGCGTACCTGATCAAGACCCATGCCGGGGTTCGAGTAGAATCCGGCTGCGGGAGCCATGAATACGGTCTTCCCTTCGTAGCTGAATTCAGACAGACACCATTTGCAGAATTCCTCCGCGTTCTCCACCGGCAGGCTTGCCACGGTGTAGAATGCGCCCATTGGCATCGGAGAGAAAACTCCGGGGATCTTGTTGAGTCCGTTGACAAGGAAATCGCGGCGGCGGTGGTATTCACCGATTGATTCCGTGATGTATGATTCGGGAGCGTCGATTGATGCTTCGGCCACGATCTGTCCCAGCAGCGGGGGGCTGAGACGCGCCTGGCAGAATTTCATCACGGTGTTGTAGAGATCCTTGTTGCGTGTAACGAGACATCCGATTCTGATTCCGCATTCATTGTAGCGTTTCGATACGGAGTCGATCACCACAACCTTGTCTTCGATCCCTTCGAGTTGGAGGGCGGAGACCACGGGGGAGTCTGAATAGCAGAATTCGCGGTATACTTCGTCGGAGAAGAGGAAAAGATCGTGCTTCTTTACGATGTCGCGGATCTGCTGAAGCTCCTCGGGAGTGTAGACTGTTCCTGTCGGATTGTTGGGGTTGCAGATAAGGATCGCCTTTGTGGCCGGAGTGATGCGCTTCTCGAACTCCTCGACGGGAGGGAGTGCGAATCCGTTCTCGATCTTTGTCGGGACTCCGACGATCTTCGCTCCAGCTATTTTAGCAAAAGCCACGTAGTTGGCGTATGCCGGTTCGGGAATGATGATCTCGTCGCCGGGATTGAGTGTGGCCAGGAAGCCGAGCATCACGGCTTCGGAGCCGCCGGTCGTTACGATGATCTCGTTCTGCTCCACGCAGATGTTGAATCTGGAGTAATATTCCTTGAGTTTCGCACGCAGCGAGGGGATGCCGTCGCTTGGCGAGTATTCAAGCACTTTCCGGTCGATATGCTTCAGTACCTCAAGGCCTTCGGCCGGAGTCGGAAGGTCGGGCTGGCCGATATTGAGACCAAACACTTTCACACCCTTGGCGCGTGCCTGAGCTGCAAGCGGAGCGAGTTTGCGGATCGGTGAGGCCGGCATTTCATTGCCTCTTTCTGAAATTGATGGCATGTTGTTGATTTAGGTTGATTGTTAACAGTTATAATGGAAACACGGATTGACCAGGATTCAGATCTTGGCTTTGCGGGTTCTTGTGGTTTTTGTCGGTTTTGCCTGTTCCTCGGGCATTTCAACGCCGGCAAGAACTCCGTCGATCATTATACGGCCGCAATATTCGCAGACTATTATCTTTTTGTGCATCTTGATCTCAAGTCTGCGCTGAGGAGGAATTCTGTTGAAGCAGCCTCCGCAGGCGCCTCTCTGCACGGTTACGATCCCGAGACCGTTGTGGGCGTTTTTCCTGATGCGTTTGAAAGCCGCGAGTGTATAGTCGTCGATGAGCGGTTCGAGAGCCTTGGCCTGGTCGCGGAGATTCTCCTCTTCCTGTCTGGTCTCACTCACTATCTCCTCAAGCTCACGACGTTTTTCCTCAAGGATATGTTCGTTGTCGGCGAGTTCCTCTTTTGCAGCGGCGATGTCGGCTTTCTTCTGCTCCTGACGCGCCTGGGCGTCGCGTATGTTCTTCTCGGCGAGTTCGATCTCAAGGCTTTCAAATTCCTTCTCTTTCTCAAGGAATGTGTATTCCCTGTTGTTGCGGACGTTGTTGATCTGCTCGTCGTATTTCTCGATTTTAACCTTACGGTCGGCAATCTCTCCGTTCTTCTGGCTGACAAATGCCTTGAGTTCGGCGATCTCATCTTTCAGGTTCTGGATACGGGTCTGGAATCTTACGATCTCATCCTCCAGATCTTTCACCTCATGAGGCAATTCACCGCGCAGCGTTTTGATACGGTCTATTTCAGACAGCAGCGCCTGGTACTGGTAGAGCGCTTTCAGCCGTTCCTCTACGCTGCGTTCTTTCTCTGATCTTTTTTCGGTTGCCATATATTTTTGTCTATCTTCGTTTGTTTCTGTGTTTTGGTATTCTCTTTACGTGATGTCATTACATGTAGCTGACAGGATTGCGGTCCGACTGCGCGAAAAGTGTCTGGCATTCGGGGAAGCGCTGCCTGATGGCTCTTGACAGGATCTTGCGCGAGCAGATCTCGCTTTCATAGTGGCCGATGTCGGCGATCAGTATACGGTCTCCGTTGTCCGTGAAGTCATGATATTTCACGTCCGCGGTAACGATCACGTCGGCTCCGGCGTCGATGGCCTTGCCGATCAGCGAGGCTCCGGAGCCTCCGCATACGGCGGCGCGGCGTATCACGAGCTGTGGCGATCTGTCTGAATAGCGCAGGCATTTGACGTCGAATGCTTCTTTGAGCTTGCGCAGGAATTCGATGGCCGGCACGGGATTTATGTCGCCGACCACACCGAGCCCCTCCGTGTCTGATCCAGCGTGGGGATCGAGAGGCCTGGCGTCGGAAAGACCGATTATGTTCGCGATCTCATAGCTGACTCCGTCAAGGGCGGAATCAAGGTTGGTGTGTGCCGAATAGACCGCTATGTCATGACGGATGGCCTCGGCCACGATCCTTTGGGCGGGCGTGGATCCTGTCAGCTGGCGCAGGCCCTTGAAAAGCAGCGGATGATGGCTCACGATCAGGTTGCATTTCCTGTCGATGGCTTCGGTAAGAATATCCTCCGTAACGTCGAGGCAAAGCAGAATTCCGTTGACTTTCATCTCCGGATCGCCGACCTGAAGTCCGGCATTGTCATAGCTTTCCTGAAGATTGCGCGGTGCAAACTCCTCTATTGCCGAGGCAATCTCTCTGACGGTCAGTTTTGTTGTCATTATGTCTCGTAAGAGAATGAATGTGTGTGGTGCTTTCTGAATGGAATCGCGCAGGAACGGATCAGTCTTTCAGCTCGATCCGCAGGTTCAGCTCATCGAGCTGGGCGGGATCGAGAGCTGACGGCGATTCGTTCATCACGTCGCGTCCGGAGTTGTTCTTGGGGAACGCGATCACGTCGCGGATCGTGTCGAGTCCGGCCAGAATGGAGACGAAACGGTCAAATCCGAGCGCAAGTCCTCCGTGAGGGGGAGCGCCGTATTTGAAAGCGTCCATCAGGAATCCGAATTGTTCCTGTGCCCGTTCCTGGGTGAAGCCGAGCAGCTCGAACATGGTGTCCTGAAGTTCTGCATCGTGAATACGGATCGATCCGCCGCCGAGTTCGGTGCCGTTGACTATGATGTCGTAGGCGGTTGCGCGCACTTTCCCGGTATCGCTGTGGAGCAGCGGGATGTCTTCGGGGTTAGGCGATGTGAAAGGATGGTGCATCGCATAATAGCGTTGTGTCTCGTCGTCCCATTCGAAGAGGGGGAAGTCCACTACCCAAAGGGGGGCGAACACATTCTTGTCGCGGAGCCCCAGACGGTTGCCCATCTCAAGTCTGAGTTCGCACAATTGTTTGCGGGTCTTCATGGCCGCGCCGCTCATGATCAGCATCAGGTCGCCGGGTTCGGCCTGCATACGTTCGGCCCAGCCGCGCAGATCCTCCTCGCTGAAGAATTTGCCAACGGAACTCTTCACCGCTCCGTCAGACTCGATCTTTACCCAGACAAGTCCTTTGGCTCCGATTTGCGGACGCTTCACGAAGTCGGTGAGCTGGTCGATCTGTTTGCGTGTGTAGGCGGCGCAGCCTTTCGCGGTGATGCCGACGGTCAGTTCGGCGTCGTCCATGACGGAGAACCCTTTGCCTTTCACGAGATCGGTCAGCTCCACAAATGGCATCCCGAACCGGAGATCCGGTTTGTCGCTTCCGTAGAATTTCATGGCGTCAGCCCAGGTCATGCGCATGAAAGGCTCGGTGAAGTCGATTCCTTTCACATATTTGAATATGTGTTTCACAAGCCCCTCGAACATATCGATCACATCCTCCTGCTCGACAAAGCTCATCTCGCAGTCGATCTGGGTGAACTCAGGCTGACGATCCGCGCGCAGATCCTCGTCGCGGAAGCATTTGGCTATCTGGAAATACCGGTCATATCCGCTCACCATCAGGAGCTGCTTGAAAAGCTGCGGACTTTGTGGAAGTGCATAGAATTCCCCGGGGTTCATGCGCGATGGCACGACAAAGTCGCGTGCGCCTTCCGGAGTCGATTTTACAAGAATCGGAGTCTCGATCTCCAGAAATCCCTTTGAATCGAGATAGCGGCGTATCTCGAATGCCATGCGGTGGCGGAGTTCGAGATTCTTGCGCACACATGGACGCCGGAGATCAAGATAGCGGTATTTCATGCGGAGGTCGTCGCCGCCGTCAGTGTTGTCTTCAATTGTGAAAGGAGGGATCTCGCTCCTGTTGAGAATCCTGATCCCGTCGGCCATTATCTCGATCTCGCCTGTGGGCAGATTCTTGTTCTTGCTCGCGCGTTCGATCACTTTGCCTGTTACCTGTACGACGTACTCCCTGCCCAGGCCGTTGGCTTCAGAGCAGAGGTCGGGATTGTTCTCCTGGTCGAAGACTATCTGTGTGATGCCATAGCGGTCCCGGAGATCGATGAATGTCATCCCACCCATTTTCCGGCTGCGCTGAACCCATCCGGCGAGCTTTACGCTCTCGCCTTTGTCGGACAGCCGCAGTTCGCCGCATGTCTTGTCTCTATACATAATAGTTACGCTATAATTATTCAGATACTGTTGCAGAATACATGCAAATCCACTTCCGGTCGCGACCGGAAGCGAATTAACATGCAAAGATATAAATTTTTTAACTAATGTGCAAAAGATAATTCACGGGGCGGCATTTATTATTGTAATACGGCTCATTTGCGGTTTTTGCCAAGTATGTTCGGGCTGCTGTCTGCCGGAAGCTATGTCTGACGCGGAAAGATATGGTTGTCAGACCCTGAGTTCCCAGAAAGCCACGGCTGCGGCTGCAGCGACATTCAGCGAATCAACTCCGTGGGACATGGGGATCATTACCCGGTAGTCTGCCGAGGCTATGACATTCACGGGAAGCCCTTCCCCTTCGGTGCCCATGATGATGGCAAGCCGTGGCTCGCTTTTCAGTCCGGGGTCGGTGAGCGGTACCGAGTCTTTGGTGAGAGCCATTGCCACGGTCTTGAATCCGTAGTCGTGCAGTTCTTCCGCACCGTCTGGCAGCCATGTCCATGGAACCAGGAAAACGCTCCCCATGGACACACGCACCGAGCGGCGGTTGAGAGGATCGCATGAAGTCCTGGTAAGCAACACTCCGTCTATGCCAAGGGCGGCGGCCGAACGGAAAATCGCGCCTATGTTGGTCGTGTCGGTGACGCTGTCGATGACGACAATTCTTTTTGCACCCCGGCATATCTCCTCCACCTCCGGAAGACGTCTGCGTCTCATTGCGCATAGAACACCGCGAGTCAGTCTGTAGCCTGTCAGGCTCTGGAGCAGTTCGCGGCTTCCGGTCAGTATCTCCACATCGCCGGCCATGCCTATTATTTCGGCTGCGTCCCCTGCTATATGCTTTCGCTCGCATAGGATCGACACAGGCTCGTAGCCTGCCTCAAGAGCCACTTTTATCACTTTCGGGCTTTCTGCGATGAATATGCCATGCAGAGGGTCAAGCCGATTCCGGAGCTGGGCTTCCGTCAGGTGTGAGAAAATGGCAACCGACGGGTCCTCCTCAAGATTATCAATCTCTCTGATTCGCATACGGTGTCAGTTCTTGAGATAGTATTCCACAGTGGTAACGACCCGGATGTTTTTCATATAGGGGGTGTACTGATCCCGGTCTTCGATGGAGAATTGTCCCTGCTGCGCGGTCTTTATCTTTCCGAGCCGGCTGTCGGAATCGTCTGCGAATTTTCTGGCGGCGGCGCGGGCGTTTCTCGTGGCTTCGGCTATCATGCCAGGTTTGATGGTGTTGAGCCCGGTAAATTCGTATGAGGTCTGGTACTGGTAATCGCCGGCTACTATCGCGATGCCCTCTTTGAGCAGTTCTGATTGCCTTGATATGAGTGCGTTGATCTCCTTCACTCTGTCGGAGGTTACCACGACCACAGTCGTTACATTATAACGGAAAGGTGCTGGCTGGCTGTTGAATCTGTCGGCCTGCATGTCGATCACCGCCGGGGCGTTGACCGCTATCTCTTCCTGTCTGACTCCGTTGCGTTTCAGGAAGTCGGTTATGGCGTTGTTTGTCCGCTGTATATTGGCGTATATGGTCGCAAGGTCGTTCCCGACCTCTTTGCTTACGATGGGCCATGTAACCTTGTCTGCCATCACAGTCGAGTCGCACAGTCCACGCACTGTTATGACGCGCGAGTTGTCTGCCATGGAACGGAATCCATTCTGGATGCATAGTCCCAGCAACAGCATTCCTATCCCCAGCAACGCAGCCGGGATCCATCGGCCTATCACCGCCTGGTGTATGCCGGATTGTCTGTTTTCGTTTGTGTTCATATCCGATAAACAATCCGTCGCTTATTAATATTGCCCGGCAAAGGTAAAAAGAGATCAAAAATGCGACGCGTGGTTTAAATATAGTTAAATCCGTATCCTTAATCTCGGTTGAAATTGTTATCTTTGCAGCCTCAAAAGCAACAGGTATAAAATTTAATAACCCTTTTTTAGATAAAAAAGATGAAAATAGCCAAAATCACAGGCCGCGAAGTGCTTGATTCCCGCGGCAATCCCACAGTTGAAGTAGACGTAATGCTCGAAAGCGGCGCTCGCGGACGCGCAGCTGTTCCCTCTGGCGCTTCCACTGGCGTAAACGAGGCTCTTGAGCTGCGCGACGGAGACCCGAAGCGCTACATGGGCAAGGGTGTCCTCAAGGCTGTGGCCAATGTCAACGGCCCGATAGCCGACGCTCTCATCGGGATGAGCGCTCTCGA
This sequence comes from uncultured Muribaculaceae bacterium, assembly GCA_910589425.1. Lineage (GTDB taxonomy): Bacteria > Bacteroidota > Bacteroidia > Bacteroidales > Muribaculaceae > Lepagella. Next base: position 20,599 of record CAJUSZ010000029.1, read on the forward strand.
CCAGATCACGATAGACCGCAAGATGATAGAGCTTGACGGCACTCCCACCAAGAGCAACCTCGGCGCGAACGCTATCCTCGGCGTGTCGCTTGCCGTGGCAAAAGCCGCCGCTGATTATCTTGATCTTCCGCTTTATAAATATATCGGCGGAACAGACACATACGTTCTTCCTGTGCCGATGATGAATATCATCAACGGTGGCGCTCACTCCGATGCGCCGATCTGTTTCCAGGAATTCATGATCCGTCCTGTAGGGGCATGCTGCTACCACGAGGGGATCCGTATGGGTACAGAAGTGTTCCATCATCTCAAGAAAGTCCTCAAAGACCGTGGCCTTTCCACAGCCGTAGGCGACGAAGGCGGTTTCGCGCCGAAACTTGAAGGCACGGAAGATGCCCTCAATGTGATCATGCAGGCTATCCGCGACGCCGGCTACGAACCCGGTAAGGACGTTACGATCGGTCTCGACTGCGCATCGTCGGAGTTCTACAAAGATGGCAAATATGACTACACATGGAAGCAGGCCGACGGCAAGGTGCTGACAAGTGAGGAGCAGGCCAAATATCTCGAGGAACTTATCAACGAATATCCCATCGATTCGATCGAGGACGGTATGGCCGAGAACGACTGGGAGGGATGGCGCATCCTCACCAAGCTCATAGGCGACCGCTGCCAGCTCGTGGGTGATGACCTTTTCGTTACGAACGTTAAATATCTCGAACGTGGCATATCCGAGGGGTGCGCGAATTCAATCCTTGTGAAAGTGAACCAGATCGGTTCTCTCACAGAGACTCTCCGTGCAGTGGAGATGGCACAGCGCAATGGATACACCGCAGTGATCTCCCACCGTTCGGGTGAGACCGAAGACGCTACGATCGCCGATATTGCCGTGGCTACCAACGCCGGCCAGATCAAGACCGGCTCGGCCAGCCGTTCGGACCGCATGGCCAAATATAACCAGCTTCTCCGCATCGAGGAGGAACTCGGCGACAACGCAGTATATGGCTATAAGAAGATAGCCAGAAAATACTGATCTACCATAGCATAAAAGCCCATATTTTCAGCGGGGGGGTCAGGCGCGATGCCTGGTTCCCCGTTTTTCGTTGCCGTATGGTTCGTGTCCGGGCTCTGTTAAACACGCTCCAAATAATGAATATAGAATAACTTTTTTTTATCTTGTTGAAAAAATAATGCAGAATTTTCGCCATATAGATTAAATTTTTATTATATTTGCAATTCTTAAGACTCGCTTGATCATAATGCCTGATTGCAGGTTTTAGGGCCGGTTGCCTGTATTGACGACATCATTTCACTATAAAATCGGCCATATCCTAACATATATGAACAATAATTATTACAAGCTGTTGCTCCTTGCTTCGGGAACATTGCTTGCTGCTGTCGGTGCTGTTGCAATTTCTCCGCCATTGCAGATGGCGGGAAATCTGCGCAATGCCGCTGCCGCAGCCAGGCAAACGGACGCCAAGCCGGTCGCATCCGGGATCGAGGCTCCTCCTACTGAAGCAGCATGTGTCAGAAACGCCTCCTGTGCATTGTCCGTCCCTGAAGAAGGGATAGGCGAAATGGCGATTTCAGCGGCTCCGGTTTCTGAAACTGTCGGTCAGACGGTTTCTATCGAGGCTCCCAGTGTGAAACTTCCGGAAATCCCCGATCCGCTTCCGGAAATATCTGTCATATTCGGCGATGACTCGCCAAAAGCAGCCGCTCCAAAAGCTCTGGCAGCAGGAAAAGCTGTGGCTGGAAAATTCATCTCGCGCGATGTGTCGGCAGCAGCAGACACTAAAATGAGCGCTCTACTGACCGTTGCCAATACGGCTTCAGCCGATACGATGACAATTGCCAACCTTTACGAATGGGGCGATAATGCGATTGTCAAGATGGGTGTCAATGAGGCGGCCGGAACGGTTGCGATACCTCAGCAGACTCTCGAGAACAATGCTACATACGGCAATATCGATGTGGTGGCGATCACTATCACTCCTGAGGGAAAATACAGCATACCGACCGACCGCACCATCCGCGGCACCATCAACGAGAAAGGTGAGGTTACTCTCGGATCGTGGGCGATAGTCGCCCTCGACGAGGCCACGAAGAAAGTGAAAGCCACTTTCAATATTTTCAACAAGAGTGAATGGGCGCTGCCAAACGGAAAGTTCCGCGGCACTGACCCACAAGGCAAGCAGCTTGTCGCTCCTATCTATATTGAGCAGGAGTCGGCAAACGAAGCTATTGTCTACAATATGATAAACGGGATGACGGCCGTTGTCAGCGCACGCCTGACTCCTGCCGGTAAAGTGATGGTTTCGCCGCAGAAAGTGGTGCAGACTACTATCTATGGCGATTTTTATCTATACGGCATAAATCCTGCCAACGGAAAGCCGGATTCGAGCAATCCGATTGTCATCACCCCCTCTTCCGACGGATCGATGTCTTTCACGGGCTTCTATGTAGCCGACCAGCAGACATTGTCATACGTGCTTCAGGCCTATGCCGATGTAACTATCAGCGGCACATACAATATCACTTTCCCGCAGCCTACCGTAGCTAATTTCAAAGGTAGCGGTACGTCGGCCGATCCGTGGATTATTTCGAGCTACACAGATCTGAAAGCCCTTTCGGAGAAAGTGGAATCCGGGGAGACTTATGAGGGCAAGCATTTCGCACTCGGATCTGATCTCAATCTCCTTTCAGTAGGACGCACTGATTTCACACCGATCGGCAGCGTAACTTTCCCTTTCCGTGGTTCTTTCGACGGCAAGGGGCATACAATAAAGGGTTTGCAGATCGACGGCAAAGGTTTCTCCCACATCGGTTTGTTTGGATATCTCGGCGCCGGATCTTCAGTGAAAGACCTTATTCTCGACACATTCATCGCCGTAGGCTCAGGAGATGAGATCGGTTGCCTTGCCGGCCGCTGCGAAGGATCACTGACGAACATCACCGTGCGCAACAGCCATCTGCAGACCAACGGTCTTCTGACCGGTGGCATTTGCGGTGCGTTGCTGAACGGCAGCGTGCGCAACAGCTCGTTCCACGGAAGACTCACCGGACAAGGATCTGTAGCCGGTATCGCGGGTCAGTCATCCGCGTCAGACATCACAGGATGCACCGTGCAGGGTCAGTTCGTGCTTGATGGCTATATCTCGACCAAAGCCCATGATATAGGCGGCATAGCCGGTGTGTTCTCAGGCGGAAAACTTTCCGACTGCATGGTGATCGGTACGATTACCGACTCTTACGGACGTGGCTCCACGGGTGGTCTCGTAGGGCGGCTGCTGTCCAAAAGCTCAGTAAGCAATTGCATGACCACCGCGTCAATCAGCGCACGCCGTTACAGTTCTGATACCAGCTCATACGCCGGCGGACTATTCGGTGTCTGCATGAGCAGTGAAGTGGCCGACTGCATGAATTCCGGAACAATCATCATGGCCGGCACCAACGACAACGTAGGCGGCCTGACCGGACAGATCATGATCGCCTATCAGACGAGCGGCAACATCACGACGATGATTCAGCAGACATATTTCAAGAACTGCTATAACTCCGGCCAGATAATGTCCTCTTCCGAAGAGGGACACAAAGGAATCTACGGAACAGCATTCGCCCTCGAGGGTTATCCCGATCATCCGGAAGACGTTTGTCTATCCAATTGTTTCTTCGATCAGCAGGTTAACCGCTACGAGAGCGCCAAATTCGGTCGTAACACACGTGCGATCCTCGGCAAAGTTCCTGAAGGATTCAGTTCCGAACTTTGGGAGGCTACCTCCAACAAGTATCCCGTACTCAAATCGTTTGCCGACACTTATGCATCGGCTCTCGCTTCAGTTCCCGTGATTCTTTCCGACGGCAACGATGCCAACAAAGTAAAAGAGATGTTTATCCTCGGCAATTCCTCGAAAGTGGAGTGGGCAGTGGACGGCGAACTCGGCAACACGGAGTCTGACGCCATAAGGCTGACTGGAAACATTGCATACGTTAAGGATATCTACGACACAGCGATCATTGCCGCCGCCACTAAAGACGGCCTCGGCCTGAAGCTTTATATGCTCGACGTGGTGCCGAAAGTTTTCGAAGGCGACGGAACCGCATCCAGTCCTTATCAGCTCAGCGAACCCGCTGACTTCGTCAAACTCAACGACGCCATATCAGTCCACAAACAGCCGCATGCCGGAGACTATTTCGTCATGACGCGCGATGTTGACTTCAAGGGTTTCGACCAGTTCAAAGGTTTCGGTTTCGGCACTCAGCTTGCCACAAAGTTCAGCGGTACATTCGATGGCAACGGTCATTCGATCCGTAACCTCAACCTCGATATGGCCACATATAATGCCGACGGAACGTTCGATAGCAAGTGTCCCAATGGCTACAACGGTCTCTTCAACCAGCTTGGCGAAAAGGCCACAGTGAAGAATCTTGTAATTGCAGCCGATTGCAAATTCGACTTCAACATCTTCTCCGGCACAATCGTCGCGTTCAACCGCGGACGTATAGAGAATTGCCGCAACTATGCACCCGTCAAGGGACACCAGCGTCAGATCGGCGGTATCGCCGGCATCAACCATTCAGGCGTGATCGCCGACAGCTACAATGCCGGTCGCATTGAGTGCGATGGAAGTGTGGCTGGAGGAATCGCCGGTTTAAACTATGACAGCGCGCTCATCAGCGGATGCCAGAACGACGGCGATGTGATTCTTACGGCAGATAAGGCAAACTCCGCCGGTGGAATCACTTCCGATAACTATGGCACTGTGGAAAACTGTCTCAACAACGGCGAGATCATCGGCGCTGAGATTGTGGGCGGTATAGCGGCCTACACGGTCAATTCCTATCTGGCCGCTGATCCGGTCAATCCTCTGAAACCAATCACCAAATATTGTCAGGGCATTGTCAGAAAATGCGTGAATATCGGTCAGATCACATGCACCGGACAAACGTCCACACGCGGTGCAATCATCGGTCAGCGCGGTTCCTCTAACGAGATCTCCGGCAATTACTATGATTGCAGCATCAACCTTACGGGCGGAGTGCAGAGCAATGACATCAATGGCATCTCTCCGCTTTCGACCATGGAACTCACCAAGGGTACCGCTCTCGCCGGTCTCAGTTCTGAAATCTTCGACTTCAAAGCCAACGCATATCCCGTACTCAAGAAGTTCGCGGGTGAGGAGGCTTCCCAGGCTCTACGCTCCATTTTCCTCAAGCTCGCCGACGGTCAGATACGCACAAATATCCGTTCCGATGTCGAACTCTCGCAAGGGAGCAATCTTTCGTGGAAGCTGACCAACAATGCAGGTTTCGCGATCTCAGGGGCAAAGCTGACGGTTACACCTCCATCCGGAACAACTGTGCTTGCCGACACTCTTACCGCATCGCTCGGCGGGAAGTATACAAAAACCTACGCTATCAACTCTGTGCCTATCGTATTTGCAGGTCAGGGAACGGCTGAGGATCCTTACCGCATTGAGAACAAGGCCGATTGGAAAAAGCTTGTAGACTTTGTGGCCGCTTCCAAGTGGGAATATCCCAGCTCACATTTCATCGTTACGTCCGACATTGACTTCGGAGGCGACTCGATTCAGCCCGTTGCCTACAACGGCGTGCGTTTCCAGGGCATACTGGATGGTAACGGAAAGACCTTTAAAGGATTTATCTATGATAATCCCAACGGGTTCGAGAATCGCATCGATCCCAACAATCCTAACAAATTCGTAGGCAAGGGCACTGGCCTGTTCGGCAACATAGGCAGCGTCGGTGTGGTTAAAAATCTTACCATCGACGGAATTATCCGCGGACACAGCAGCATAGGAGGTTTCGCAGGATATCTCTATGGCACTGTGGAAAACTGTGTAAACAAAGGGACAGTCAGCACTAATTCAAGCACAGCCGTAGGCGGCATCGCCTATCGTCTGGCTGAAGGCGGTGTAATCCGTAACTGTGTCAACGAAGGCACTGTCTTCGCTGATAACGGCAGCGACGGCGGATCAACCCACGCAGCCGGAATTGTCTATTATACTGAAGCTGGCACGCTCGTTGAGGGATGTGTCAACAAAGGCATGGTAGGTCATCGTCTCAAAGGTTTCAACTGCGGCATCGCGATCACAGCGATGGGTACGCTCAGAGATTGTCGCAATGAGAGACTCCCGCTCGGATCTACCAACATCTACGGCATCGCTTACTCACTGGGTAAAGATGCTATAATGGAAAACTGCTGCAACACGGCGGATTTCATAGTTCCTGATGTAACCAACGTATACGGACTCTTCGGCTCGGCCGCAGAGAAAGGCTCAGGCTATATCAAAGGTTGCTACAACACAGGCAATATCTCCGGCAAAGCTGCCGTGGCCGGTCTTGGCAATGATTGCTATATGCCGATGATCGATTGCTACAATACCGGTGATGTTACATCGGAATTGCAGCGTGCGGCCGGAATAGTTGTAATACTTGGTGTGGAAAAGGATAATGCAGCCAAGTCTTCGGAATACAGAAATGTTTCTTACGGTCTTTACAATACCGGCAACATCTCAGGTGTTTATGCCGAATGTGCAGGTCTGGTCGGTCAGCTCAAGGCTTTCGCCACACTGACTGACAGCTACAACCTTGGCGACGTTACCCAGAAGCATAACGGCCTCGGATGCGGCGGAGTGGTCGCTACCGGCGACGGACGTCTGGAACGTTGTTTCAACGCAGGCGATGTTTATTCATGGGGACATTGCACAGGCGGCGTGATGGGTCGTCCCGGCGGAGACAAAATCGACTGGGAGACTGGCCTTGTCGATTGCTTCAACTTCGGTAATGTCACTGTAGACTCCAAAGTGACCTCCAGCACCGTTTACGGCGCGGTAGGAGGAGTGGCCGGTTCGCCGACCAACAGCGATACCCGAATCATGCGCTGCTACAATGCAGGAACTGTTACAGCCAACGACGTCAGCGGCAAGTGTGCCAAAGGTGTGTGGGCAGGCGGTATAATCGGTAATGTACTCAACCCCCGGATTGTTGTGGCCGACTGCTTCAACGCCGGACGTGTGGAATGTTCCGATCCGTCTACAACCGGTGGCCGCCGCAGTTTCACTGTTGGTGCCAACGATGAGAAGTTCTGGGTGAAACCTGACTCGATAATTTTCTCAAAGAGCATGACCAACGTGCGCTATGACCGCAACGTCAATTCCGGAAAGGCCAACCGTCATATCGCCGGTTCTGACCTCTCCACCTCTGAACTCTGTGCGGCTGAATTCGATGGGTTTGTCAAGCCTGAGCATGGTGGTTATCCTGTGTTGAAAGCATTCAACGCCGACCATGAGGCATCGCTTATGGCTTCGGCAACGGTGCAGCTCGGCAATGAGGCTACTGAATCACACGACAATGTCCTGAGCTGGTTCAAACTTCATGCTCCGGCTGGTTCAGTATGGACCGAGATTCCGGCTTCTGGCGCTTCGCCTTGTCTGTATGTTTCCGGCAATGTAGCCACTCCTACAGCAATCGGCACCACAACATTGAAGTGTACCGGCCCAACCGGCTATGTGCGCACATTCAAGCTCACCGTGGCAGAAGGATTCCAGAATAGCGTGGAAACAATCGACGGAGGTAAAGTGATTGACCGCATCGACTATATCGACATGAGCGGCCTGCGCGTCGCCACGCCGCAACCCGGCATTGTCTACATAGTCCGCACTTACTATACCGACGGCACCATCAACGTTGAGAAGCGTATCTACCGCTGATCAGATAGAACCGGATGATATTTCCGGTCAATGAAAGAGGCCTCATCAAGCGAGTATCATCGCGGATGAGGCCTCCTTAATGTTCGCCCGACATGGGCATAATCTAATGGGTGGAAGTCCCTAACGCGGCCTAA
>CAJUSZ010000030.1 GCA_910589425.1 uncultured Muribaculaceae bacterium
TCTCCCTCAGGCTTTTCGACCGGGATATTAACATTTATTTTTAAACAAGCTCTTAAATTTTACTATGTAAATATTTTTTCGTACATTTGCCAACGAAATTTCTTTCACACACAATATTTGCGTCAATGTCCGGATTACTAAACTTGACATTATGTAATTATTTATCTCACAAAACAATCAATTTCTTAACCTAAACCACTTCGTTATGCAAAAAAACAGCACACACTGATTCTTGCAACCCTTCTGCTCGCTTCAGTCCCCGCCGCCGCACAGGAAACAATCGTCCCGCCTGTGACAATCACTCCGGATCCGGCCACCACCATCGCCTGGCATCCATCCGGCTCAAACGTAGAAATCCAGATAAAACTCGACGGCTACTACTTTTCAGCCGAACCGACTGAATCACAGCTGTCAGTAAAAACACCTACAGGCAATACTGTTTCTTTCGAGTTGTTTGAAAGCGAAGCATCCAAATCTTTCAGCTACTGTTCTTTTGAAGTTCCCATAAGCCAGCTGACAGAATACGGCAAATACACCTTTACATGGCATTCGGCAGGAATGACTGCCATAGACAAGGCCGACACCAACACCACAGTCTCTTTCTCTGACCTTACATTCGAGTACAATATCCCCGATCCTTCCGGGATCCAGAGATATGAAATACCGGTGTCGATCACTCCCGATCCCGCTTCGACCACAGAATGGGAAGTGTATCAGGATCCACGCAGCCTCGTCGAATATGTCAACTTCACCATCATCCCCGACGGATACGTGTTCAGCGACAGGCCGGCCGACGCACATCTCGAGATCGAGACTCCGTCAGGACAAAAAATTGACAACAAAATATCCACCTATTACAGCAGCAACAGCAAATGTTTGTTTAAAGTCAAGGCTGCCGGACTGAAGGAATACGGCATATACAAGGCCGTGTGGAAACTCGAAGGCTACGCGGCGACAAAAACGGACGATCCCTCTGTGATCGTGCCTCTCTCAAACCTTACGTTCGAGTACAATATACCCGATCCCGACTGCATCGTGCCGCCGATGACCATAAACCCCGATCCGGAATCCACCACTGAATGGACATTCACCGACAACCAGGCCAAGATCAGCCTCATACTCGACGGCTTCAAATTCAAAGCCGAACCGGCAGGCGACACCGGACTGACAATTACCGACCCGAGGGGAACCACAACCACGTTCAGCCACTCGTCGTTCGTGGCCGGACGCAACCAGATCATATTCCTGATCCCGCAGGAATATCTGTCGTTCAACGGCAAATATTCTTTCAGATGGACACCGGGCGACGCCCAGGCCACAGCGACCGACGGCTCCGCGAGGGAAGTTACATTCCAGCCACTCACTTTCGAATACGACATTCTCAGCGGCGGAGTGCCCGTCGGAGTGGAATCCATCCTGGAGACACAGCCTGCTGACGCCCGCCTCTACACCATCGACGGACGTCGGGCCGCGTCATCGCCAGCACCCGGCGTATATATCCTCAAGGAAAACGGCAAGACAACAAAAATCGTGATCCGGTAACACTCAGACCGCGCGGCTACCGCGTCCCGCCAAGAGAGGCTGCCTGACTCTGATTGTCAGGCAGCCTCTACTATGATTCCCGGTGCCAGCGACAATCCCGGCGTTGTTTTCGAGAGATTCAAAGAAATGCAGCCACATTGCGGATGCGGTTGATGCGATCCATGAAAGAAGGGTCTGATTTGGCAACCTGCTTGTTATAGTCGGCCTGCATACTCAGCCAAATATCAGCGTCAATGCCAAGCGCAGCTTCAAGCAGCAGGGCATATTCGGTGGTGACAGCCCGTTTGCCATTTAAGACCGCGTTCAATACTGACGCAGGCATGCCTATCTCCGCAGCTAATTTTTTTTTGAGAAATACCACGGTACTCTATCTCATCCTTTATCATTTCTCCGGGATGGATGGGCTGGCTTGGAGTGAGATTGTTTGCTATCATCCGGGGATCGACACCCTTTAATGTTATTGTCATGACTCTGAATTATTCAGACAGAACCCTCATTACTCCGCAAAGACAAGTCGAATCCTCCCCAGTCCTCCAAATCAAGGGCATTTTGACACGTTGAAAAATCAGATTGTAACACCTAATGCTCTAAAAGCATCGTTGAGATTACAAAATTTCACTCCAACAGCATTACACACATCCGGTATTTTTACCCGTTTTTTACATAATGGATCAGATGTTTCGTGAGTTACTACTGTCACTGATTGAGAAAGTGCCTCTGCTACAATCCAAGAATCTGCAACAGAGACAAATTCTGCTTTAGCGGCGGGAGAATAGGCTCTATTAAGAGTTGTCCACTGCGACACAGTAGATAGTGCTGTAAGAGTATATGTATTTTCAGCTATAAAGAAATCTTTTGGCAGACTTCTATCTATCCAATCAACTAATCCGTCTTTGCCCTTACGAATCTCGTCTTCAACTTTCTTAATTGATCGAAAACTTCCGTTGGCTGCTAATTGTGATAACGCTTGCCAAAATGAGGGATATACATCCATTGGCAACTTGTTCTTAGCGGTTATGAATATGTTTGTGTCGAGTAAATATGTCATGTCCGCTTAGATTGAAGTTGTCATAAATTTATCGAAAGTCTTTCCATATAATCCCGTAAGTCTATACGCTTCAGTATAGGAGATTTGCTCAGAGCGCACAGCATTATAGACATGTATCGCAAATAATCTTCCTACTCTCTTTACAGCGGTTGGATAAAATGCGCCACCAGAACTTTTTTTCTTAACTTTACCTATTGCTCTGTAACGCAAATAGAATTCACGATATCCCCTATCGCTTATTATATCCAAATCGTGTGCCCTGCGAGCTATAACAAGGGTACTAACATTAAATTTCTTAGCGCATTCCTCTATTGTAGTCCAATTCTCTTTTAGGAGAACGCTGGGTACCAAAAACTCTGCGGCAACCTTATCACAATAGGTTTCTATTTGGTCATGGTATTCTCCATCAAAACCTGCATATCCAGCGCTTGCACCAACAAGCACATGTGTAAATTCATGCGCCAATGTAAACATTTGGGCATTCTTACTATCGCTGTTGTTTACAAAAATCATTGGGGCGTTTGTTTCTCCAACGAGAGCAAACCCACGACACTCTTCCACGTCTAAAGCGCGATGGGTATTGTTACCTACAATGCCATTGAAAAACACACATATGCCAACTTCCTCCATCCTTTCTACAAGACTATTTACGGCTTTTTCGGGAGTATTAAAACTCATCATCCAATCAATCTCTAAATTTAGATGTTGACGGATAATAACAACCATGTCTTGGATAGGTGTATTGATGTCATATTTACCTACAAAGGGACACGGGTCAAGCTCATTTTCAGCAAGGTAATCGGACAGCCACTCCTGACGACCTTGAACATCAAGAACTGTCTGATAAACGTTTAAATCGAATTTTCCACTTCCCGCTTTCCCTCTGAACATAGGGATGGGAGATGTTTCAACTGGTGGAGATGGGAGTAATAGATATGCCATAGGCACATGGACCGAAGATGCAAACCCTTCAAGCTGCTTAATGGTAGGTTTCTTTTCATCTTCAACATACATAGCAATATCTGGATGAGTCTTAAGAAACTCACCTACGTCGTAGCCTGCGCGTTCTATAGCCCACAGGTACATTTCTTTTGGTATAGTCACATACTCGCGTGCCATGGCTTTGCAAAGTTAATCATTTTTATTGAGATTAACGCATTCTTGATGACAAAAGATTTACCATCTTCCAAATATTCTTAAGAAGGTAGGTTCAACTGGCAAATAGTCAATCAAAGTTAATGAACGTTTTTTAATTAGCAAATTTGCTAATTACAGGAAATGCTTTGATAATTGAAATCTACGGTTGGAATCCGAGAGCTTTTGCCCCTCGGATATTTTTTTGTAACTTTGCGCGGATAAGAGCTTTTCAAGAGTGTGTTTGAATTTAACCCGCGTTAAGACTGAGAGGATTTTTTGAATGAAGACCTCGGGATCAACGTGGAACTTCTTGAAAATGACGATTCTTTAATCTAAATATCAATTGTGTGTTAAATCAAGACACACTCTAAAACAATGACCGATTTTCTGCAACTGCTCAGGCGATTCGCCCTCCCCTATAAATGGAACATAGTCTGGAGTGTAGTGTTCAACATACTCACCGCCTTCCTGACTCTCTTCTCCTTCGCCTTCATAACGCCCATCCTGGAGATGCTCTTCCACATCTCCGACGCCCGCTACAACTACATGAGCCTCGAAGACGGCGACATGAAAGATGTGATCATCAACAACTTCTATTACTACAACGGGCAGATCGTGGAACAATACGGATCCGCCACCGCACTCGGATGTCTGGCCCTGATTCTTGTGGTGATGACGATGTTCAAGACGTGCAGCGCCTATCTGAGCGACTTCTTCACCATCCCGATGCGCAACGGCATAGTGCGCGACATACGCGACTCCATGTATGCCAAGATCCTGACCCTGCCTATCGGATTCTTCACCAACGAGCGCAAGGGGGACGTAATAGCCCGGCTCACTGGAGACGTCAACCAGATAGAGTCGTCGGTGATGTCGAGCATCAACATGCTCTTCAAGAATCCGGTGATGATCATAGTCTGCCTGGGGATGATGATCGTCATCAGCTGGCAGCTCACCCTTTTCGTGTTCGTGCTACTCCCGATAGCCGGGACTATCATGGGCAAGGTGGGCAAGCGGCTGAAGCGCAAGTCGCTCAAGGCCCAGCAGATGTTCGGGCAAGTGCTGTCTACCACCGAGGAGACCCTTTCCGGCCTCCGCATCGTAAAGGCCTTCAACGCCGAGAAGAAGATGGACGCACGTTTCCGGGGCGAGACCGGGGCATATCTCCGCATGTCGAATTCGATCGAACGCCGTCAGAGCCTCGCCCACCCGATGAGCGAGTTTCTCGGCACCATCGCCATAGCCATCGTCCTGTGGTTCGGAGGATCGCTCATCCTCTCCGGCAAGTCGTCGATGGACGCGGCCATGTTCATCTATTATCTCGTGATCTTCTACAGCATCATCAACCCGGCCAAGGATCTCTCGAAAGCCACCTACTCGATCCAGAAAGGAATGGCCAGCCTTGAGCGCATCGACATGATACTCAACGCCGTGAATCCTATCCAGGATGCCACATCCCCGGTGGATCTTCCGGCTGACGCCTCGCGCAAGAGCCACATCCGCCTGCGCGACGTCTGCTTCAGCTACGACGGCGAGGTGCAGGTGCTTAAAAACATCAACCTCGAAGTGAAACCCGGCCAGACCGTGGCACTTGTCGGGCAGTCGGGTTCCGGAAAATCCACACTCGTGGATCTCATCCCGCGCTTCTGGGATGTGGACAGCGGATCGGTGGAGATCGACGGCCACGATGTGCGCCAATACCGTGTGGGCGATCTGCGGAGCCTGATGGGCAATGTCAACCAGGAAGCCATACTCTTCAACGACACTTTCCTCAACAACATAACGTTCGGCGTGGAATCAGCCACAATGGAGGAGGTGATAGCGGCCGCACGGATCGCCAACGCCCACGACTTCATCATGGCCACACCCGATGGATACCAGACCAATATCGGCGACCGCGGATGCCGCCTTTCCGGCGGACAGCGGCAGCGGATAAGCATAGCCCGCGCCATACTGAAGAATCCCTCGATCCTGATTCTCGACGAGGCCACGTCGGCTCTCGACACCGAAAGCGAGCGGCTCGTCCAGGAGGCTCTGGAACGCCTGATGAAAAACCGCACCACCGTGGTCATCGCCCACCGGCTGTCAACGATCGTCAACGCCGACGAGATCTGCGTGATGCACGAAGGCGAGATCGTGGAACGCGGCACCCACGCCCAGCTCATCGCCCTCGGCGGCCACTACAGGCGACTGGTCGAGATGCAACAGGTTTGAAAAACAGATGAAATTATGAAAAATATAGCGATTCTCGCCTCAGGCAGCGGCACCAACGCCGAAAACATAGCCCGCTTCTTCGGAGAGGGAAACAAAGTGAAGGTGGCGCTGGTCATCACCAACCGCCGCAACGCCGGAGTCATAGACCGTATGGAGAAACTCGGCATCGACACCGAGTATGTGCCAAACCGCGTCTGGGACGAATGCCCCGAACGCATCGTGGAGATGCTGCGTTTCCGCCAGATCGACCTTGTGGTCCTGGCCGGATTCATGCACTACGTCAGTCCTGTGATCCTCAAGGCATTCCCCGATAGGGTAATCAACATCCACCCCTCGCTGCTGCCCGCCTACGGAGGCAAAGGGATGTGGGGCCACCATGTGCATCAGGCCGTGGTGGCAGCCGGAGAGAAGGAAAGCGGCGTTACAGTCCATTATGTTACCGAGATTTTCGACGACGGCGAGATCCTCATGCAGCAGCGAGTGCCCGTCCTGCCCGACGACACTCCCGAATCGCTCGAACAGCGTATCCACAAAGCTGAATACGAGCTTTACCCACGCGCCATTGCCGCCGCCCTGCGCCGCATCGGCTCAGACCCGGAGGAGCGGACCGCTGCGGAAAATCCCGGGACACCGGGCGGCAGCAATCCTCCAGCTGTCCCCAAGAGCGTGGAGCAGGAATGGGCCGAAGTGCTGAAAGTGAAATATGAGCCGTCAGGAGCATCGGTGCCTCCTCCGGTGCCGGGAAAACCTGACGAGGCGATCCGGCCGGCACTCCACCAGCCTGCGGCGCCCGGCTCACCCGTGCAGATGCCCGAACGCGAGCCAATGCCGCCCACATACATGCTCTGGGCCGTGCTGTCGGCCATATTATGCTGCTTCCTGCCCGGAATAGCCGCCGTAATCTTCTCCTCGATGGTCAGCTCACGCTATAACCGCAACGACTTCGAGGGAGCCAGACGCGCATCGAAATGGGCCGAGATATGGATCATCATTTCCTTCGTGCTTGGTGTCATATCGGCGTCGCTCTACATCCCGCTCACCCTGGTAGGACTCTGAGAGTGAACATACGGATCGTCAAAAGACTCGCAGCCGTCGGAGCCGGAGCAGCCGTATGCCTGCTCTACCTGCTCGCCGACCCGGCCGATCACTCATGGATGCCCCAATGCTTCTTCCGGCACCTGACCGGACTTGAGTGTCCCGGATGCGGGGCGCAAAGGATGCTCCACGCTCTTCTGCACGGCGATCTCCTCGGAGCGTGGGGCTACAATCCCTTTCTGCTCCTGATGATACCGTTGCTGGTTTTCATGGGATGGCTCGAGATGCGACGCACACGCTATCCAGCCCTCTATGCACGGTTCTATTCCCTCCCGGTCATCATATCGATAGCCCTTTCGGTGGTCGGATGGTTTCTGATACGCAATTTTGGGGATTGAGTACAAAGTATTGAGTACGGAGTACAAAGTAATGAGTACGGAGTGCGGAGTACAGAATTGTGGGAGTTTGCCTAAAACAGAAAAGATGACGGAGTGAAGTCCGCAGACCACACTCCGCCACAAAAACTCAGTACTCAATACTTTCTACTCAGTACTTCGTACTCATTACTTGGTACTTCGTACGTATTTTTTTCCGTTGCGGATATAGACAGTCCCCGGCTGCGGATCGTGGATCTCCCGCCCCATCAGGTCGTAGATGCGGTTGTCGGCGGGACGTTCCGCTTCCGCGGTGATCACACCCGCGGTGATGGCCGGAGCATTAAAATCATCCTCAGTAAACACGCATTCTCCATCGTCCCATACGGACATAACCCATTTAAATTGGCTGAAAGGGGCATTAACACTTTCAAATGGTTCAAATTTGTCGAATCCTATACCCTCCACCCAGGTCATTCCGATGGATTCATAGGGCTTCTTTAATTTTAACCTGCGGTATGTATTGCCTCTGACCGAGATGGAATCGCCGGTGACAACTACCATGCCATCTCCGACCAATCCATTCCAATGGCATGTATCTCCGACTGCCATATTGAAGTCTATTAATTTGGAAGATTTGTGATATTTTGTACTGAAAGCATAGACAGCTCCATCTTTTTCATAAAGCTCCCAGTAAATGATAAATCCCGCATCCTTATCATGTTCTTCCCTGGAATTTCCATACCATCTGTGAATAATTTTCCCATCCACCACTGTATCTGATATGCATTTCACATGACAGCTGTCCCGAAGAGTGAATCCGGGGACTCCTGTACCGACCAGCCATTCCCGGCCCTCTTTCAACATCGGCTTATAGGGCATTATCGCCGAGGCAACCGCAACCGTAGCGGCTGCCAAAAATAACAATATATTTCTCATGATTTAGCTATTTTTTAATTGTTTTGAACTGCGTCCCTTTCTCTATCCTCGCTCCGGCTGCCATCTTTATCTCCCTTGCCTTAAGGACTATCGTGCCTCCGGCTGCGGTAAACTCCCCTTTAGGTGCAAGTGGAGTGACATCCGCTCCTGCGACTATCCGGTCGGCCTCGAATGTGATGATGCTCGGATCAAACGCCTCGTTGTAGTTTCTGAAGATGCTTACGTTCTGTAAGTAAAGCGTTCCTCTGACTATCGGGAAGATAGCCGGGACCATTCCCCGCTGCGACACGCATACAATATATGTCCCGGCAGGGTCTATCTTATCAGCGTTGCGCCTGTCTACCTCGGGCTTATCCCCGTCAATGCGCGTGACTGTGATAGTGTACTTGCTTTTGGTTGATATATTTATTGTCGAATCCTCCGACAGATATCTTACCGCGATGTCATGTGTGCTGCCTGGTGCCTCTCTGAAAACCGGCATCTCAGGATCCCCGATCGGATTGACGGAATATTGCAGCCAGCGGTTGTATCCATCCCATTGCGCACTCGGAGACTGTGCCAGCTTCGCCTTTGCGATCAATTCCCCGAAAGGAACGGAGATGAGATTCTGATTGAACAGATTCTTATAGAAAATCGCGTTCATTTGATCCGATGGTCCAAGAGTAGTATAATCGCGATTACTCCAACCATATCGTGAAGAACCTATATAGCCGATCAAATTACAACGTTTATTTCGAATAAAAACCTCGCTCAGACAGGGATCTGATAAATAATACATTGGTTTCAACGTATTATCAAATTGATTGGTTTCGCAAGCACTTGTCGTCAATATGCTATAAGTGCCTGATTTTAACAATAAAACGTCTACATCTGAAAAATTATCCAACTCTGTTTTAAAGGATTGGCCGTTTCCGTGTGTGTCTATATTGACAAACGGATATCCCCTTTGCAATTCATTTGATAAATTTTTAGCTGAAAACGGATAATCTCTTCCGCCCGGAAAATCAGTGGCCGTGTCATAGAGTCTCACACGTCGGCCATCCCAGTAGTCTTTGATGTAGCGGTCATAGAAGATCTCACCCCATACTTCAACATCGCTGTGACTGACACTATCAATTTCAATAAATTTGGAAATTTTATTTCCCGCCATGAGGATGGCCTTGTTCGCTAACACCGATTTAGGGTTCGACTCATAGTTGAGCAACCTCTGCACGCAAATGTCGGCATGATCCCGGGTGCGGACAGGCAGACGGGTAACAAACACACTCGGTGTAAGATCCACACTGTCATTCACCTCTCCATAGATTTGGTTGAATGCACCCCCGCTGTTAGCATTCCACTCGAAATTGCCGCCGAAACAGGCATAATACAGATCTGCAGGGATTTTTGTATCTTCATATATATCTATTGTTAAGGTTTCTTCATTCCATGAATCAGCAGCTCCATAGCATCCCCTCACCGGAACAACATTGTCATCGCCTCCGAGAAGAACGTACTTGAGTCCGTTGTCCTTGTAGAGTTTGTGGATGTATTTTTTGATTTTCAACGGGATATCGAGACCGAAGTATTCCTGGTGTATGCTCTCCACCGTCTTCAGCTCGCAGTTCAGACCCCTCATCCTCTTCCATGTGATGAGTCTTTCGAACGACGGGGCGAGGGAGTCGTTTGTCACTATCAGATAATCCATGGTATTCTTCGGCTGACGGGGAGGGTTGATCGCCAGGGATCTGTTGTGCAGTTTTATCCGCTCCATCTCCGTGCCGTTGACACACAGGTCGCGCACCATCCGTTCCATGGCGGAAGACATGGGGACGGTGGCGGTGGATCCGGAAAGTTCAAGCTCGATCTCCAGCTCGTCCGCAAACCACAGTCTGCCGCTTCCGCTGTCATATTCGAACGGGGAGACAAGCAGCTCGACCGTGGAGAAGCCTCCGGGCATGGAGTTGCCGGCGAGCCTCACCTGCGAGTCGGGGAAGAACCCGTTATTGAAATCGGGCACCACTTCGGGAATGCTTTCCGGCAAGGCGTCCGTCGGGACGACAAGCGGGACGCCCGCGAGGTCGATGTTGTCCGAGATGATCCTCTTTGCCGGACGGTAGCTTACCGAAGTGCAAATACTGTCGGATGGGATCAGCACTTTCATGTTGACGAACGGCAGCGCCGGTGTGTCGGGATCCGTATCGTAGGTGGCGGTATGCGCGTGTGTCGAGATGAACGTCTTGCCCGACCCGTTTTCCGAAAGACGGAAATCACCGATGTCGAAACGTACCGTTACGGTCTTCGCGTCCGTATGCGCCGGAAGCCCGAGAGCCGTGACGGCCGCCATCAGTATGGCGCAGGCGCGCAGAAGGCGTATCCTGTGTGTGAGTATGCTGTGATTCATGATGACATGTTTTTATGGTTTGTTAAAAAACTCGGGTGAACATTCAGTCTGTGAGTACATGGATAACCGCAGACACCAGGACATAGCTCACTCCTCCGTACTTCGTACTCGGTTAACCTGTGGGGATGATGTCAAAAAGTAGATTTTCTTCATAGGAGATGAGTTTTAGGGAAGAGGATTCGGTCCCTCTCCGGCAGCAAAGATAATACAACGGGAGAGATTTTACAAATAATATGTAAACTTTTATCAAGAAAATGTTTCCGTATAAAAAGTGAATAAAGCGTGTATAATTGACAAAGTTTTAATAATCGCCCCTGAAATTATCATAATGCAATCCGGCGGGGAGGGCGACACCTGAAACCAGTGCCTGAAAGTAGCAAAAAGATAGTTGAAAAAACTATGTTCAGGCCGAAAATAATTAAAGAAGCTTTTATAGTGTGTGTTTAACTATAAATTCTCACGGGATATGGGTCGAGTTGCGAAGAAGAATCCTCGCATCCACCGTAACCGAGCGGTTCGGAGCCTCCGGATCCCTTATCTTCTCCAGCAGAAGATAGCCCGCCTTCTCCCCCATCTCCACAAGCGGCGGTTCGACTGTGGTCAGCTGCGGAAACACCATCTTCGACAGATATGATCCGGCATATCCCGCCACCGAGACATCACCCGGAATTCTGAAGCCTTTCTCCAACAGCCTGTTCATCACCCCTATGGCCTGGAGATCGGCCGCGGCGAAGACCGCATCGAATTCCAGTCCGCGACGCATCATCTCGTCTACGGCACTGACGCCCCCCTCGAACGTAGGTTTTGTCCGGATCACATAGCGTCCGTCAGGCATCAGGCCGTTTCGTGCCACTGCATCGGTATACGCTTTGGAGATATTGTTGAAGTAGAGCGATTCGACATCTCCCGTAACGTGGACTATCCGTTTCTTGCCGAGCTTGGCTATATGATCCACGAGATAAAATGCCTTGGAATAGTCGTTGGCCACCACTTCCGAAGCCTTTATCCCGCCGGGGTTCCTGCCGAAGAAGACTATCGGGACTCCCCGTTCGAAAAGTCGGCGCATGATGTCGCGGTTTGCCGAATCATGACATGGGCAGACAATGAGACCGTCCACCTGCGCACTCTCCATCGCCCTGAGATTCTGCGCCTCCTGCGCCGGGTCGTGGTATGAACATGCTATCAGCAGACTTATCCCCTCGCGCTGCATCACCTCCTGAAGCCCGCGGAGAGCCTGGGCTACGTAGGGGGTGAACATCTCGTCGACCACCACACCGATCGCGCCGGTGTAGCCATTGCGGAGATGGGCGGCCACCGTGTTGCGTTTGTAGTTCATCTCTTCAGCCGCACGAAGGATTTTATCCCTTGTCTCCCGGCGGATGTTGACGTCGTTTGACAGCGCCCTCGACACGGTGGAGACGGATAATGACAGACGGTTTGCAATGTCTTTGAGAGTAACACGTTTCATAAGCCCCTGATAATAGAAGTGAGTAAACAGGACAGAAATGCCTGTTCAGTGCGCAAAGATAATAAATAAATTTTTCTCTGCAAAAAACATAGCACAAGAAAAGTGTAAATAAATCGTTTGCAAAAATTTCAAACGTTTTAAATTAAAAATATCGGCCGAACTTTTTAATAAATTTGGAAAAGGGATGATGTTTTTATTAAATTTGCAACAGTGGGGAATGCAATCCGGCCGACGATGGAGATTAAACTGACTTTCTCTGCCGCCGGAACACACATCTCCCGACTGCAAGAAACTCTCCGAAGCGGCCGTATGTGATATATACGTCGCAATGGACATGCCTGGGATTCCACGACATGATCTTAAAAGAAAATGGATAATTAGGTGTAAATAAATTTAGGTGACTGAAAATTTCAGTTAAATTTAAAGCGCATGATGGCTTCTGCGTCGTGAGACGCGGAAGCCTCACTTTGAAATAAGAGTGTGCTTTCATGTGTGTTTTCAGGACGGCATTTCATATTTTTTCTCTCCTGCGGATATTTTTTCCGCAATTCCGCGTTATTATTATAGGCCGGGGATATTTGCTTCCGCAAGATTGTTACGGGAAAACCATATCCGGCCACTATCTGACCCAAAAAGCAACATCAAGATACTGGAGTGTGTTTTCTTCAGATACCGAACACACTCTCACAAACCCACATTATGACAAAAAAAGAAAAACACGCGCCGAGGCTCAGGAAAACAGAACTCCGCGACAAACTCATAGACTTTCTGTCGAGACAGAACCGGCAGGCTTTCAACTATAAACAGATCGCGTTCGGAATCGGAGCCACCAACCCCGCAAACCGCATCGACATAATCAACATGCTCGACACGCTCGCCGCGGCCGACGAGATACAGGAAGTGGCGCTCGGGAAATACAAGGCCATGGCAAACCGGGGCTCAGAGAATGTCGGCATTTTCTCGCGCCGGAGCAACGGCCGCAACGCGGTCATCGTCGACGACGAGCAGATCCTCGTGGCCGAACGCAATTCAATGCACGCGCTCAACGGAGACAAAGTCCGGGTGATGGTATCGGCAAGACGCCGGGGAGCCGAGCCGGAAGCGAAGGTTGTGGAGATCATCGAACCGAAAGAACAGGTGTTCATCGGCACGCTCCACATCGACGGGAACTATTCCGCCCTGATCACAGACTCCAAGTTTCTCGCCGCCGACATAATCATTCCCAGAAGCAAGCTCAAAGGGGGCAAACATGGCGACAAGGCTGTGGCCCGGATCGTGCAGTGGCGCGACGAGGAGATGAACCCGCGCGGAGAAGTGGTCGATATCCTCGGACGCAAGGGCGAGAACACCGCCGAGATGCACGCGATCCTCGCCGAGTTCGGCCTGCCATACAGATACCCGCAGAATGTGGAGAAAGCCGCCGACAGGATCTCGGCCGGGATCACACCCGACGAAGTGGCGAAACGCGAGGATTTCCGCAACGTAACCACATTCACCATCGACCCGCGCGACGCCAAGGATTTCGACGACGCGCTCTCGATCCGCCAGCTTGCCAACGGCAACTACGAGGTCGGCGTCCACATCGCCGACGTTACCCACTACGTAACTCCCGGATCCATCATCGACAAGGAGGCCCGACAGAGAGCCACGAGCGTCTACCTCGTGGACCGCACCATCCCCATGCTGCCCGAACATCTCAGCAACGGCATCTGCTCGCTCCGTCCCGACGAGGAGAAGCTCACATTCTCAGCCATCTTCGAGCTTGACCGCAAGGCTGAGGTGATCAATTCCAGGATAGGACGCACCGTGATCAGATCGGACCGCAGATTCACCTACGAGGAAGCCCAGCAGATCATCGAGACCGGCGAGGGAGACTTCGCAAAAGAGATACTCGCGCTCGACGCCCTCGCCAAGGAACTCCGAAAGCGCCGGTACGACAACGGCGCACTCGAATTCGACCGGGCCGAAGTCCGGTTCGACATCGACAAGGACGGACATCCGGTAAGCGTGTTCTTCAAGGAATCGAAAGACGCCAACAAGCTGATCGAGGAATTCATGCTCCTTGCGAACCTGACGGTGGCGGAATTCATCGGGAAGACTCCCAAAGGGAAGAAACCGAAGACATTCGTCTATCGCGTACACGACAATCCGGATCCCGAGAAGATCGCCAACCTCTCGCTGATCGCCCAGCGGTTCGGATATAAAGTCAACGCCGAGGGTCGCGCCAAAGAGGTGAACAAGAGTCTAAACAGGCTTCTGAAGAACGTCAAGGGGAAAGGTGAGGAGAACATGCTCTCGATCCTCGCCATCAGGAGCATGGCCAAGGCGGTCTACACTACCGAGAATGTGGGCCACTACGGACTGGCTCTCGACTACTATACCCATTTCACATCCCCCATCAGGCGCTATCCCGACATGATGGTCCATCGCCTGCTGCAACGCTACTTCGACAAGGGACGCAGCGCCGACAAGCTGAAAGTGGAAGACCAGTGCAAGCACTCATCCGAGATGGAACAGCTCGCCGCAAGCGCCGAGCGTGCCTCGATCCGCTACAAGCAGGTGGAATTCATGGCCGACCGCCTCGGAGAGATATATACGGGGGTGATCTCCGGCGTTACCGAATGGGGATTCTACGTGGAACTGGCCGAGAACCTTTGCGAAGGCCTCGTGCCGGTGAGGGATCTGGCCGACGACTACTACGACCTCGACGAGAAGAACTACTGCCTCATAGGCCGCAAACACGGCAACAAATACACGCTCGGCGACGAGGTGAAAGTTCAGGTGGCAAGAGCCGACCTCGACCGCAAACAGCTCGACTTCGCCCTCATTTCGGACAACGGCAACCCCAACCGCACGCTGCGTCCCGCCAAAAACCACGGACGCAACCAGCCTTCCAGCTCCAAAAAAGGGAAACAGAAGAGCCGCACCCACGGCGGGAACAAACGACGCAAATAAAAATAAGAAGACTATCGACATCGCTGCAGGCCGGGAAATATCCCGGTCTGTTCGTTTTTCAGGAACTTTTTGCTACCTTTGTCTCCGGAAAACAACCATGTCCCGCCAAACTCCAGGGACAGCCGTCAATCATGCAGAAGGAAAGTCAAGTTTCAGAAAAGGCTGCATCATCAGGGCAGCAGACAGTTTTCGCCATACTGGCAGCCATCAGCGTAGCCCACCTGCTCAACGACATGATACAGTCGGTGATCCCCGCCATCTATCCGGTCATAAAAGAGAACTACGGATTCACATTCGGCGAGATCGGCCTGATCACGCTCGTGTTCCAGTCAGCCTCGTCGCTGCTCCAGCCGCTCACCGGATGGTATGCCGACCGAAAGCCGCGTCCCTATTCGCTCGCCAGCGGAATGTGTCTCACCCTGTCCGGACTTTGTCTCCTTGCCTCGGCCTCATCCTACGCCACCATCCTCATGGCCGTAGCCCTGATCGGATGCGGCTCCTCGGTGTTCCATCCCGGCGCGTCGCGCGTGGCCCAGCTTGCATCGGGCGGCCGCAAAAGCCTCGCGCAGTCAATCTTTCAGGTAGGAGGCAACGGCGGAAGCGCACTAGGGCCTCTTGTGGCCGCACTTATAGTGATTCCGTTCGGGCAGGGAGCCGTGGGATGGTTCGCATTGGCGGCTCTTGCGGCTGTCGCGCTGCTGACGGCCGTGGGGCGGTGGTATTCGGCGGCAATAGCTGCGGGGATGCACTCACGGGTTATGGGCGCTTCAGGTGTAGCCACGGTTTCCCGGCGGAAAGTGCGCATGGCCATGATCCTCCTTGTGGTTCTTCTCTTTTCAAAATACTTCTACATAGCGTCGATGACCGACTATTTCACTTTCTACCTGATCGGCAAATTCGACGTCTCAGTCCGGTTCGCCCAATTCTGCCTCTTCGGATTCCTGTCGGCTCTGGCCGCCGGCACCGTGGCGGGCGGCTTCCTCGGCGACCGTTTCGGACGTAAATATGTGATCCTGGGCAGCATTTTCGGAGCGGCGCCGTTCGCGCTCGCCGTGCCTTACGCCGGGCTATGGGGAGCCGTGATCCTCTCGATGATAGCCGGACTGATCATAGCCTCGGCTTTCTCGGCGATCATCGTCTACGCCACCGATCTGATGCCGACGCGTGTCGGAATGGTGTCGGGGATCTTCTTCGGACTGATGTTCGGTCTCGGAGGGATCGGGTCGGCGCTGTTCGGATGGATGGCCGACCACACCGGGATCGAGTACGTCTTCCGGATCAGCACCCTGCTCCCGCTGCTGGGAGCCGTGGCATGCTTCCTGCCCGACACACGGATCCCGTCCCGTAACTAACAGACTTCTTCCATCTCCCGTGACGTGGCGAATGAACTTTGCCGCGCCTATGTATGTTGTAATTTTGCAGTCGGAATGCGCCGACATTGATTGGCCAGCCAGCGGCGACCGGATCTCCGCCAGGCCCTGAGAAATGAAAGACACACCCCGATTCCCTTTTTCTTTAAATTTATAAAAACACAACAACATGCATTTGACACCAAAGGAGATTGAGAAGCTCCAGCTCCTCACAATCGGCCTGATCGCCGAGCGCCGCCTTAAGAAAGGGCTAAAGCTTAATTATCCAGAGTCGGTAGCATACATCACATCCTTCGCCCTCGAGGAGGCGAGGGCGGGCAAAACCGTCGAAGAGGTGATGCATTCCGCCACAACCGTGCTTACAAAAAACGATGTCATGGACGGAGTGGCCGACATGATCGGCATGCTTCAGGTAGAGGCCGTGTTCACCGACGGCTCACGCCTCGTATCCATCCACCATCCCATCAAATGACCCTACTCTAAAAAATAATTACTATGAACACTACCGACAAAGCCGGCAACAAACCGACCCCGGCTACCGAACAATATACGACTCCTGTCGGCGTCTATTCAGGCGTGCCCGACATACTCTATCCCAACACACCCGGTTACGCACCGCAGAAACCGGTGCCGGTCGGAGGGGTAATCCTCGCCGACGGAGACATCGAATACAACACTGACCGGCGCACGAAGAAACTGAAGGTCCGCAACACAGGCGACCGTCCCATCCAGATTGGATCGCATTTCCATTTCTTCGAGGTGAACCGCTACATGGAGTTCGACCGCAAGGCTGCTTTCGGCTATCATCTCAACATCCCCGCCACGACCGCCATCCGGTTTGAGCCGGGCGAGGAGAAAGAGGTGGAGATCGTGGAGTATGCCGGAAAGACACGTGTGATCGGATTCAACGATCTGGTCAACGGATACACCGGACTCGAAGACACCCCGACCTACTACCCCAAGCAGCGCGAGGCTTACCGCAGAATGGCCGAATATGGATTCAAAGACATTCCCGAGGAGGAAGCCGACGCCGAATTCACCTCTAATCAAAACAATAAATAAAACCAATCATACGATGGCTACTATTTCAAGACAAGAGAACAATATGCTCTTCGGACCGACCACAGGCGACAAGATCCGTCTGGGCGACACCGACCTCTATATAGAAATCGAGAAAGATCTCCGTGTATACGGCGACGAGACAGTCTACGGCGGCGGAAAAACACTGCGCGACGGAATGGGCACCGCCAACACCGTAACCTCCAACGACGGGTCGCTCGACCTGGTGATCACAAACGTTACTATCCTCGACCCGATCCTCGGCGTTGTCAAAGCCGACGTCGGTGTCAAAGACGGCAAGATCGCCGGCATCGGAAAGGCCGGCAACCCCAACGTGATGAAAGGCGTTACGCCCTCGCTCTGCACCGGACCGAGCTGCGACGCTATTTCAGGCGAGCATCTCATCCTGACAGCCGGCGGAATCGACGGACACGTCCATTTCGTCAGCCCCTACCAGGCTTTCGACTGCCTGTCGAACGGCATCACCACCCTGATCGGCGGCGGCATAGGCCCGACAGACGGATCCAACGGAACCACTATCACTTCCGGCGCATGGAATCTCGCGCAGATGCTGCGCGCAGCCGAGAAATGCCCGATCAACATGGGATTCCTCGGAAAAGGAAACACTTCCTACGATCCGACACTCCAGGAACAGATCGACGGAGGAGCCATGGGATTCAAGATCCACGAGGACTGGGGATCGACAATGGCTGCAATCAGAGCTTGCATGGAAAACGCCGAGCGCAACGACGTACAGGTGGCAATCCATACCGACACCCTAAATGAGGCCGGATATGTGGAAGACACCATCGCCGCCATCGACGGACGCACGATCCATACGTACCACACCGAAGGCGCCGGCGGCGGCCACGCCCCCGACCTGCTCAAAGTGGCTTCGATGATGAATGTGCTTCCATCCTCGACAAACCCCACCCTGCCTTTCGGAATCAATTCCGAGGCCGAGCTGTTCGACATGATCATGGTCTGCCACAACCTGAATCCGAAGATCCCCTCCGATGTGGCGTTCGCAGAAAGCCGCGTCCGTCCGGAGACTCAGGCTGCTGAAAACATATTCCACGATCTGGGAATCATATCGATGGTTTCTTCCGACTCGCAGGCGATGGGCCGCGTAGGGGAATCGTTCATGCGCACATTCCAGATGGCGTCCTACATGAAGAGCGTCCGCGGAAAGCTCAAGGAAGACAGCGCCGGCAACGACAACTTCAGAGTGTTGCGCTATCTTGCCCAGATCACTATCAACCCCGCCATCTGCTACGGCATATCCGACATTCTCGGATCCATCGAGCCTGGCAAGATCGCCGACCTCGTCCTCTGGGAACCCGCCATGTTCGGCGCCAAACCGAAGATGGTGATCAAGGGCGGAATGATCAACTGGGCCGCTATGGGCGACACCAACGCATCGCTCCCGACCACACAGCCGATCTCGATGCGCAAGAACTTCGGAAGCTGGGGTCCCGAGATCGAGGCCACGAGAGTCTCTTTCGTATCGCAGGCGTCCTTAGCCCTCGGCATCGGAGAGAAACTCGGACTGAAGTCGCAGCTCTACGGTGTCAACAAATGCCGTCAGATCACCAAAGCCGACATGGTCCGCAACTCGGCCACCCCGCAGATCGAGGTGGATCCCGAGACATTCAACACTTACGTGGACGGAGTTCTCGCCACCGTCCCGCCAGCAAAGACCCTGCCGCTCGGACAGCTCTATTTCTTCAGCTGATCACAGCAGTCTGTAAAGGACAGGAAGCCCTGACCGGCTTCCTGTCCGCAAAGAATCATCGAATAAATACATAACATATCCACACCCTATATGGAAATAATAAGCGAAATCTTAGGCAACAGCCACTCTCCCGAATGGAAAGAACGGCTCGCGGACTGCCACATCGAGACAATCTTCCTCGACCAGTGGACGGCACAGAAAAGCAGGTTTCTCGGCAAAGGAGACCACGGCAATGAATACCCGATAGCCCTGAAGAGGCATTCCCAAGTGGCCGACGGCGACATCGTGGCCTTCGATCCGGAAAAGAAAACCGCTACCGTGATCAGGCTCAATCTCAATCCCGTTCTCGTGATCGATCTTGCAAAGCTCGAATCCATGCCTCCGGAAGAGATAGTGAGAATATCTGTCGAACTCGGACATGCCATCGGCAACCAGCACTGGCCCGCAGTGGTCAAGGGCACCAAGGTATATGTGCCCATGACCGTAGACCGCAAAGTGATGCTCGCCGTCCTCGACACCCACCACATCGAAGACATATCCTACGAATTCGAGGAGGGAAGCGGAGTGATCCCCTATCTCGCCCCCCACGAGATCCGCAGGCTCTTCGGAGGCGCAGGCCATCATAGCCACGCCCACCCGCATCCCAACGGAGAACACCACCATCACATACACTCTTAGAATGTGTTTACTTTTAACTCGCGTTAAGGCTGAGAGTATTTTTTGAATGATTTCCGCAAGCTGAAGAAGGAGCATAGCGGGCTATGCGACTGATGAGACTTGGCGGAAAGCACCAAAAAAGACCTCGGAGTTAATGCGAAACTCTCAAAACAAATACATTCTTAATTAAAAATTAACTTGTGTGTGTGAAAAGTAAACACACTCTTAACAACCGATCCACCACCCAACCATCTCCACAGACCATGAACCAAAGAATCATCCCCCTGACCCACCTGCTCCAGTTCAGCGACGCGACTTTCCCCGTTGGCACGTTCTCCTTCTCCAACGGGCTGGAGACAGCGGCCGAGAAAAAGATCGTCCACGATGCGGCCACCCTCGAGGAATTCGCACGCGCAGCCGCCCGTCAGGCGGCCTTCAGCGACGGCGTGGCCGCTCTTATGGCCCACCGTGCGGTCAGCGCCGGAGACTACGAGGCTCTCTGCGGCGCCGACAGAAGACTCATGCTCTTCAAAATGAACGACGAGGCGCGCCTGATGCTCCGGCGAATGGGAAAAAAACTGGCCGAACTCGGACGCAGGCTCTTCCCTGAATCGGAAATCCTGCGCCGGTGGCTGGCCGACATCGAGTCCGACGCCACCCCGGGAAGCTATCCCGTGGCGCAGGGGATCGTGTTCCGGCTTGCCGGGCTGACGGAGGAGGATCTGTATGCCTCCTCGCAATATGGCGTCATCAACATGATATTGGGCGCCGCGCTGCGCTGCGTGCGCGTAAGCCACTACGACACCCAGGCCATCCTTTTCAAGCTCGCCGGCGAGATTCCCGATCTCTTCGCCGAGGCACGCGAGATGACATTCGAAGACATGAACTGCTTCGTGCCTGAGATGGACATACTCGCCTCGCTTCACGAAAAAGGACAGATGAGGATGTTCATGAGCTGATCTCCACACGGAAAAATTTATTTTTATTATCTAACACTCAAAAAAAATCCCGATAAAATGTCAACTTGCAGAATCGGCATCGGAGGCCCCGTAGGCTCCGGAAAGACAGCACTGATAGAAGCTCTCACCCCGCGTCTGATCGAACGCGGACACAAGGTGCTTATAATAACCAACGACATAGTTACAACCGAGGACGCCAAACATGTGCGCAAGACGCTCAAGGGCATTCTTCACGAAGACCGGATAATCGGAGTCGAAACCGGAGCGTGTCCCCACACGGCGGTGCGCGAGGATCCGTCGATGAACATAGCCGCCGTCGAGGAGATGGAGGCCAAGTTCCCGGATGCCGACATCGTGTTCATAGAAAGCGGCGGAGACAACCTCACGCTTACATTCAGCCCGGCCCTGGTGGACTTCTTCATCTACGTCATCGACGTGGCGGCCGGCGACAAGATCCCCCGCAAAGACGGTCCCGGAATCTCGCAGAGCGACATCCTTGTCATCAACAAGACCGACCTCGCCCCTTACGTGGGAGCATCGCTCGAAGTGATGAGAGTCGACAGCGAGCGTATGCGTCCCGGCAAGCCATTCGTGTTCACCAACTCCATGAAAGGAGAGGGAATCGACGAGCTGATCTCGCTTCTCGACAAAATGGCTCTCTTTGACGCAAAATCATAAACCGATCACATAACCTAATCTCCACACCCGATATGTTTGACCCGAAGATCAACCGCGAATATTCCGACTCCCCTGCCGTCGATTTCTCCAAGGCACGGGAAATGAAACCTTATCTTTCCGAACCGAAAGCCATGTACGTGGGCTGTCCGGGCAAGCATGGCTTCCTCGACCTCGGCTTCGAACTCGACCCGGACGGGAAGTCCATCCTCCGCAGGCTCAACAGACGTGCGCCGCTGGTGGTGCAGCAGGAACTCTATTTCGACGAGTCGATGCCCGACATGCCATGTGTCTACATCCTCTCCTCGGGAGGGCCGAATGTGGATGGCGACCGCTACAGGCAGGACATTTCAGTAGGCAAAGGCGCGAAGGCATGGGTCTCGACAGGCGCTGCCACAAAGCTCGCCACGATGAAATACAACTATTCGGGAATGGTGCAGAACATCACTCTCGGACCCGACGCCTATCTTGAGTTTCTCCCTGAGCCTGTGATCCCCCACGCCGGCACCAGATTCATCTGCGACACGACGCTTACGGTCGATCCCACGGCCACCGTGGTCTATTCCGAGATCTACATGGGCGGGCGGAAATACTACAACGGCGGCGAACTCTTCAAGTTCGACATCCTGTCTGTCTGCTCCCA
This sequence comes from uncultured Muribaculaceae bacterium, assembly GCA_910589425.1. GTDB lineage: Bacteria > Bacteroidota > Bacteroidia > Bacteroidales > Muribaculaceae > Lepagella. Next base: position 22,194 of record CAJUSZ010000030.1, read on the forward strand.
CGGCCGCCGGCCCGGAGGCGAGGAGCTTTTCCGGGAGAAATTCATCATCTCCCCCGACCGGGCGAATCTCCGCGACACCGGCGTGATGGGCGGCTACGACGTGTTCGCCAACGTCATCGTCATGACTCCGCCCGACAAAATGGAGCAGATCTACGGGCGCACCACACCTTTCATCGACCCGGCCCGACGGCTCGCCGCCGGAATCACTCATCTTCCCAACCAGGCCGGTCTTCTGTTCAAGGTGCTGGGGATGGAACCGGGTCCAGTCAAGGAAGTGGTCAGGGAGTTCTGCTCGGCAGTGAGAATAGCAGTCAAGGGAGTGCCGCTTCCCAAGGAATTTCCCTGGCGATAAAGATCAGTAAAATCTGACAAAACAAAACACTTATGGAAAACACCAATACTCTTATGAAAAATCCCGTCGCGATCGCTGTCCGCACAGTGTTGCGCGGCGCCGGGCAGGTGATGTTCCAGCAAAGCGCCTGGACCGGACTGCTGTTTCTCGCAGGAATCTTCTGGGGTGCATACGCCAGCGGAACGCCCCAGGTAGGCTGGGGAGCGCTCGTCGGACTCGTAGCCGCCACCGTGGCCGGGAAAATGATGGGACTCAACTCGTCGCAGAGCGACGGTCTCGAAGGGCTGTGGGGATTCAACGGAATCCTCGTAGGCTGCGCGTTCCCTACATTCCTGGGCGACAACTGGATGATGTGGGTCTCGCTGATCCTCTGCGCCATGATCACCACATGGGTGCGCAAGGGTTTCAACAATGTCATGGCCGCATGGAAAGTCAGTTCGTTCACATTCCCCTTTGTCTTCATGACATGGATGTTTCTCTTCGCTGCCCGCTATTTCCAGAGCCTCGATCCTTTCGGACTGTCCACTCCGGAGATAACGATCCCCGAGACAGGACAGCTTGTCTGTGATTTCGGCGATCTTGTGGTCTGGTGGCTCAAGGGGATATCGCAGGTGTTCCTGATCGACAACTGGGTTACAGGCATATTCTTCCTCGTGGGTCTCGCCCTGTGCAGCCGCTGGGCGGCGATATGGGCGGCCGTCGCCTCCGCCGTGGCGCTCGCCGTGGCGATCCTTTTTCAGGGCGACCCCCACACGATCTCGGCCGGACTGTTCGGATTCAGCCCTGTGCTGACCGGCATAGCGCTCGGATGCACTTTCTACAAAGTTACATGGCGCTCCGCCCTCTGGGCTCTCGCCGGAGTACTCACCACTGTCTTCATCCAGGCCGCTATGGACAGCATAATGCTCCCTTACGGCATCCCGACCCTCACCGGTCCTTTCTGTATAGCGACATGGCTTTTCCTTCTCCCCCGCTATGAGCTGGACAACCGCCATTTCCCCGACCACACCCTCTGGGATCATGCCGGAGAGGACAAGAATAAAGAATAGACCGAAAGCTCGTATAGAGCCCTAATTCCACACCATTATGCAGAACAGAATTCCAATATCCCAAATGCAGCTCGGACACCGGCAGATCGGCGTCTGGGCTGTCAGCAGCATGGAGCAGATAATCGGCGCCGGACTCTCCACGATCGTCGGAATAATAATCCCTATGATGCAGCTGGCCTCTGCCGGACACCGGATGCCCGGGCTGCTGCAGGGGACAATCGGAGCCGCCGGGCTTCTCGGAATCGCGGTCGGATCTCCGGTCATCGGTCGGATTTCGGACGCCGACGGCTATCTGCGTTGGTTCAGGATATGCCCCGCGTTGATTTTCGTTGCATCGCTGCTCGCCGTCATCTTCCCTCACAAGGCTGTACTTATCCCGGCCCTGTTCCTGATCGGATTCGGAGTCGGAGGCGGCTACACGCTCGATTCAGCCTACATCTCTGAGACAATGCCATCCAAATGGAAGCTGATGATGGTCGGCGCGGCCAAAGCCACTTGCTCGCTCGGATTCATGGGATTCGCCGCGATAGCCTGGTGGTGGCTCGGATCGGGTCTTGGGGCAGACCACTGGAATTATCTCTTCTACATCACGGCCGCGGCCGGACTCATCACTTTTCTTCTGCGCCTGCGCTGGGCGGAATCTCCCGTTTGGCTCGCCGACCACGGACACCGTGAGGCTGCACTTAAGGCCGCCGAGACCCTGCTCGGGCCTGATGCCGGAATAGACTCCGCCAGACCGGCCGCAGTCTCCTCAAAAGGAGGCACGCCGGCAAAACAATCATTCTTCAAAGGGAGAAACCTTCTGAAAGTGATTTTCAGCGGTGTTACGTGGGCTTGCGAGGGAGTGGGCGTCTACGGCGTCGGAGTCTTCCTTCCGCTGCTTATAATAGCCCTCGGATTCGACCGATCCCACGCAGAGGGAATGGACAAGATCATAAACTCCGTGGAGATGACAACCATGATCAACTTCTTCATCATTCCCGGATTCATAATCGGTCTGCTGCTTGTCAGACGACTGAATCATGGCAAGATGATGACATGGGGATTTCTGATCTCGGCATTGGGAATGGCAGTGTTGCTCTGGGCTTACATAGACCGGTGGCCCGTGTGGATCTCCATTGTGGCGTTCATGACATTCGAGATAGCGCTCAACGCCGGGCCGCACCTTGTTACATTCATCATCCCCTCGCAGATATATCCTGTCGAGATCCGGGGAGCGGGCGACGGAATCGCCGCCATGTTCGGCAAAGTAGGCGCTATCCTCGGAGTGTTCCTGATGCCTGTGCTTCTCGAAAGCGGAGGAATAAGGCTCGTGCTGGTGGTCTGCATAGCCGTGATGATACTCGGGGCACTGGTATCGGCTGTGCTTACCCCTGTCGTTTTGCCCCCGGCGAAGAAACAAAAGAAGTCCTGAGTGGGGCACGTTGCAAGTTTTTACCCGTTTTAGATTGATGTCTCAGGAATTTTGACTAAGTTTGCACCGCTTTTCAGCATGGAGGACAAAATCATAGTATTTCTCCGAAACATCAGATCGTGAAAAAGCTCAGCAACAATCCACTAAATTCATCAGCCACTGTCTCCGCATCGTATGCGATGATGACCGCAGCTTTCATAATCATAGCCGTGATCCAGTCTTCATGCGGAAAAATGAAAACAGATCAAGCTCAGGACAGCGGCGAAGCATCCCGTCAGGAACAGTTCCATGCCGACGCCGACATTGCCATGTCGGTCAGCAGCATAGTTGACGCGCTAAAAGTCGGGGAGGCGCTCGACAGCGCGGATTATGATTTCGAGGGAATCCTGACCGACGGACTTGGCCGGCCCATCTATACCGACTCCCAGGGCAATCCCGGTGAATGGTCGGTGGATGTGCTTACGGACAGCTCGGCGGCCATAAGGAATCTCAACACAGGCGATCTTCTCCCCGACCAGCTCGAGGACTACATTGTGAAAGGACTCGGACTGGACAGGAGCAATATCATAGAAAGCTCCGAATATGACGATGACGACGACACGGAAATGAGCGTGTACGATTTCGGGGCGGGAATGATCCGCTTTGAGAAGCGCAGGGTACACGTCCCCAACGGCACGGAAAGCGTCCTGATGACAATCGCGTTGGGAAGATATCCCGCTTCAGAGTGAATAGACTGCGCGGCGCAGTTCTGCGGCTATGGCTGCCGGTGATGAATCCCGGACGCCACACGATGTGATGTCTACAGGATCGCCGAAAACCACACGGAACCGTTTCCCTTTCTGGCTGAAAAGCTCCGATGGAAGAAGCGCCTGCTCTATGTTTATTTTCAATCCAAGCCGCTTCCGCAGCCTGGCTACCTTGTAGAAACGCGGGGAATTAAGCGCCTCGAAACGTACCGGCACGATGCGGCGTCCCGATTCCATCGACTTCGCTACAAATGATTTCTGCCATTCAAGATCGCGGATCTCTCCGTCGGCGCCCAGACGGGAGACAAGCCCGGCCGGGAAGACGCATATATGCGATTCCGAAGCGAAAGCCGAAGCGATCAGCCGCGCCGATTCCCGTGCCTGGGAACCGTATTTGTTCACAGGAAGAAAGACCGGAGCCAACGGCTCCACATGCATGAGCATGTCGTTGACAAGCACCTTGACATTACCGTCGCCGAATGTCTCGCCGAGGAGCCTCACCATCGTTATGCCGTCGAGTCCGCCGAGCGGATGATTGCATGCGAAGACAAGCCGGCTCATTCCGCGCAGCTTCTCAAGCCCTACAGTCTCAACCGATATGCCGAGCTGATCAAGCACCGAGGCTGAGAATGCTGAGCCCTCAGCCGGGAAAGCCCCCTTAAGGAGCAGATTGAGGTCATTCTGGCGTATGATCCGCGCCAGCACATTGATCAGCACTCCGGGCAAAAGACGGTTTGCGCCGCGCGAAAGACGGCGGCGCAATATCGTCTTTATGTCGAGTTGCAGTGGAGTCTGGCGTGCCATCAGCAGTCGGTCAGAACCGTGAGCTTCCGTCGAAACAATGGGTGCATATCTGGCACTTGGGAAGGCCTATGGCCTCCACCAGCGTTTCGAGCGAGTTGAACTTGAGCGAGGTCAGTCCGAAATTCTGGCGGATTATGTCTACCATCCGCTCATATTCAGGCGAACCGGTGGTGGCGTATTTGTCGAGATTCTTGTCCGGATCCCCTTCGAGATCCTTGATGATACGGCGCGTGATCAGTTCAAGATCGCTCTTCGAGGCGCTGAATCCGATGAACGGACAGCTGTAGATGAGCGGCGGACATGCAATGCGTATATGCACCTCGCGGGCACCGTATTCGTAGAGAACCCGCGTGTTGTCGCGCAACTGCGTTCCCCTGACGATGGAGTCGTCGCAAAGCAGCACACGCTGTCCGCTGAGAACGTCTCGGTTGGGGATGAGCTTCATCTTGGCCACAAGATTTCTAAGCTCCTGACGCGGAGGAGTGAAACTCCGGGGCCATGTCGGGGTATATTTGGCTATCGCCCTCTTATAGGGCACTCCTTTTCCACAGGCATAGCCGAGCGCCATTCCAACTCCCGAATCCGGAATACCGCAGCAGCAGTCTATCTCCTCTTTGTCGGCCCGGCCCATCTCTTCTCCAAACCGGAAACGGGTATCCTCCACGTTGCGTCCTTCGTAGCTTGACGTGGGGAATCCGTAGTATACCCAGAGGAACGAGCATACCTGCATCTCCTTTTCGGGCTCCTTTATGAGCTGGATGCTGTCGGCACGGAGCCTGACAATCTCTCCGGGGCCGAGGAAACGCACTGTCTCGAAATCAAGATTGGGGAATGAGCTGCTTTCGCTTGAGGCGGCCATAGCCCCATCCTTGCGGCCTATCACTATGGGTGTGCGTCCGAGACGGTCGCGCGCGGCTATGATTCCGTCGTCGGTGAGAATCAGCATCGAGCAGGATCCTTTTACCTTACGGTAGACATTCTCTATCCCCTCCTTGAAATCGCGGCCCTGATTGATGAGCAACGCCACGAGTTCGGTCTGGTTGGTCTGTCCGGAACTCAGTTCGGCAAAATGCATCCCCTGGTCAAGGAGTTCCTGCTCAAGCTCGTCGATATTGGCGATCTTGGCCACGGTAACGATAGCGAAACGTCCGAGATGAGAGTTGATTATGATCGGCTGCGCGTCTGTGTCGCTGATGATGCCGATTCCTGAATTACCTGTGAATTTCTCAAGATCGTCCTCGAATTTAGTCCGGAAATAAGTGCTTTCCAGATTGTGGATAGAGCGGGCGAAGCGATTGTTCTCGGCGTCGAAGGTAGCCATGCCGCCGCGGCGTGTGCCGAGATGTGAATTGTAGTCAGTGCCGTAGAAAAGATCCGTCACACAAGGACGTTTGGCCACTGTCCCGAAGAAACCTCCCATAGTCTTTTATCTGTCTTTATTCCCGCGAGGCCATGCCGGCGGCGCGGGGTTGAAAAAAATGAAAGCACAAAATTAGTAAAAAAATCCGGGTTGAAAAAATCAGGACGCCTGCGGATTTCGCGTGGCGTCCTGAAAATATTCAGTGCGTGTATGTGCCTGACCGGCCTGAGAGGATTATTTCACTTCCCAGGTCTCCGTGGTCTTGAGGATCATGTCGCGCAGCGATGAGAATCCTTTCTTGGCCGGGAGTTTGACAGTTAGTGCTTTCAAAAAATAGTCTATAAAATTGACGCCGAAT
>CAJUSZ010000031.1 GCA_910589425.1 uncultured Muribaculaceae bacterium
ATCGCCCCGCTATTCTCTGATGAATTTTGGGGTACGCATTGACGAAGTCAGGAGATTTGCTCGGTCGGGATGTTTTTTGTAACTTTGCATGTTATTAGGCACCCGTCGCAGGAAAGCGACGGAACCAGAAGCAACTCGACATGAAACAGTCCATGATGTCTCGGATTGAGCTGTTTTTCGCCTGCGGCAGTGAGCCGACTTGGTTTTCCATACGTTAATATAGATAGCGGAAGATGAAGACCCCGGGTCATCCACACCGGACAGCCTGAAAGATCCGGTCGCTTCCGCATTCAGACGTATAGACCCAAATTAATTATGAAAGAAGAAGAACTACAGGAGTTAGACAACATAGACACACCCCACGCCCAAGAGCCGGCCGCGCTCCTGACGTCGGCGGAAGAACCGGCCGATTTCGACAGCCTCGGAATAGAGCCGAATCTGCTACGCGCGGTCAAGGAACTCGGATTCGAGCATCCGATGCCTATCCAGCGCATGGTAATCCCCCATCTGCTCCATAAAGAGGGGGATGTGGTCGGACTGGCGCAGACCGGCACAGGAAAGACAGCCGCATTCGGCATTCCGGTGCTTCAGCGCACCGATCCGTCGGAGGCCGTCCCCCAGGCGCTCGTGATCGCGCCGACACGGGAGCTTTGCCTCCAGATAGCCGGCGACATGGCCGACTTCGCAAAATATATCGACGGCGTCCGGATCCTCCCCGTCTACGGAGGATCGAGCATAGAGAGTCAGATCCGCACCCTGCGGAAAGGGGTGCAGATCGTAGTGGCCACCCCCGGACGCCTGATAGACCTGATAAAACGAGGCGAGGTCAATCTCGGCAATGTGGGCACCGTGATCCTCGACGAGGCCGACGAGATGCTCAACATGGGCTTCCTCGACGACATCAAGGAGATCCTGGCACATGTGCCTTCAGACCGCAAGATGCTCATGTTCTCGGCCACCATGCCCCGCGAGATCGCCGGCATAGCGAAACAGTTCATGCACGAGCCGGTGGAATTCGTGGCAGGAACAAGAAACGAGGGCTCCAGCAACGTGAAGCATATCTACTACATGGTCAAGGCTCACGACAAATACCTTGCCCTCAAGCGTGTGGCTGACAACAATCCGAACATCTACGGAATTATCTTCTGCCGAACCCGCAAAGAGACGCAGGAGATTGCCGACAAGCTTATCAACGACGGCTACAACGCAGACTGTCTCCACGGCGATCTCTCGCAGGCCCAGCGGGATCTGGCGATGAAGAAATTCCGCGATCACGTTACCCAGCTTCTCGTGGCTACCGACGTGGCTGCCCGAGGTCTTGACGTCGACGACCTGACTCATGTGATAAACTACGGTCTGCCCGACGATGTGGCGGTCTATACCCACCGCTCCGGACGCACAGGCCGGGCAAACAAGACAGGCGTCTCGGTAGCAATCATCCATTCGCGCGAGAAAAGCCGCCTTCGCCTGATAGAACAGAAAATTGGCAAGACTTTCGAATACCGTAAAGTGCCAACCCCTGAGCATATCATCGAGAAACAGCTCTACAATCTCGCCGACAGACTTGAGCGGGTAGAGGTCAACGAGACCGAGATCGAGAAGTATCTTCCCGGAATCAGGAAGAAACTTGACTGGCTCTCCGGAGTGGATCTCCTGAAAAGAGTGCTGTCGCTCGAATTCAACCGCCTGCTGACATATTATCAGGACATGCCCGACATCGACCTCAACGAGGCCGACACCAAAAAGAGAAAGAAGGACACAGCACGCGAGCCCAGGGAGAAGAAAGACAAGGACAGGCGCACGGCTGAGGCTGGCTACGAGCGGATAATGCTCAATGTGGGAAAAGCCGACGGATTTTTCCCGGGCAACCTCATGGAGATCATCAACCGCAATTGCGCCGGACACGTAAAGCCGGAGATAGGCCGCATAGACCTTATGCCGGGCTACACGCTCTTCGACGTGCGCAAGAACGACTCACAGCGTGTGATCGCAGCTTTGCGCAACTGCGACTTCTTCGGCGTAAGGCTGCGCCCCGAGATAGCATCCGACCGCGACTATTCCTCCGACTCGAAAAAACGCAAGTATCCCAAAAAGGAGAAAGGATTCTCCCGCGACAGGAAAGAGGGGGAATCTCCCCGCAAGGAGCGCAAAGAGAAAAAGGAGAAGAAAGAGCGCAAGGAGAAATATCCGAAAGCGGCAAAGAAACCCGAATATAACGGCAATTTCGACATTTTCATATCAAAGAAAAAATAACAGACCAAGCCATGAGAAGCATCCGAAGCATCCGAAGCATCCTGACTGGAAAGCTACATATCATCATCTTAGCGACAGCGGCTCTCCTTCCAGCGGCGGCTCTTGCCGACAGCGACGGCAACGCCGCCCGGACGCCTGATGCGGCAAGCTGCTTCCTTGAGCTACAGACAGACGCGCTCGACATCCTGCCGCGTACCGTAAGGTTCGACATGCTGGAATATTTCAAAGCCGACAGCGTCTACATGGCCACCAACGCAATGGGAGGAAAATCTTTCCTCAGGGAAGTCGGCCCCGGCTTCCTTGAGGTTCAGATCACCGACGTCAGCTCGATGCAGATCAAACTGCTTCCCTCACGCAAGAACGGCGAGATAATAGCGACGATCTACACCGTGGGAGGATCCGGACAGGCACCGGACAGCGAACTGCGCTTTTACGATCAGGGATTAAAGAGCATTCCCGCCGGGAAACTCATGCCACGGATGGAACTCAAGCACTTCTTCGAGATTCCACGGGGCTCGGTAACCACAATGAAGGAGATCGAACAGACTGTTCCTTTCCCCACAATAGAATTCAAGGCATCGCCGGATTCAGACTCCCTTTCGGCCAGGCTGACAATAGAGGGATTCATGAATCAGGACGACTACAACGTGATCAGACTTTTTGAAAAACCCGGGCTGATTCTCGACTGGGACGGATCTAAGTTCCGGTTCCGCAAAGACTGACACACCCGCATATCAGGAAAACAAACACACACAGAAACGAACACCGCTATATGAAACGACAGGTAAGGGTGCGCTTCGCACCGTCGCCCACAGGTCCGCTCCACATCGGCGGAGTGCGCACCGCTCTCTACAACTATCTATTCGCCCGCGCCAACGGCGGCAAAATGATTCTCCGCATAGAAGACACCGACAGCCAAAGGTTTGTGCCCGGCGCTGAAGAATATATCAACGAGTCTCTCGCATGGCTGGGAATCGGCATAGACGAGGGCGTGCGCGAGGGGGGAGCGTTCGGCCCCTACAAACAGAGTGAGCGCAAGGAGATATACCGCAAATACGTGGATCAGCTTCTTGCCGAAGGAAAGGCCTACATCGCTTTCGACACTCCCGAGGAACTTGAGGCGGCACGCGCGGCCACTCCCAATTTCCAGTATGACGCATCGACCCGTGGAAAAATGCGCAATTCGTTGACCATGCCCGAAGAAGAGGTGGAACGCCTCATCAACGAGGGCCACCGGCATGTGGTGAGATTCAAGATCGAACCGGGACGTGAAGTGATAGTCAACGATCTCATCCGGGGAGAAGTAAGGATCATGAGCGACATTCTCGACGACAAAGTCCTTTTCAAGACCGCCGACAACCTGCCGACATACCATCTGGCCAACATCGTGGACGACCATCTCATGGAAGTGAGCCACGTCATCCGCGGCGAGGAATGGCTGCCGTCAGCTCCGCTCCATGTGTTGCTCTACGAAGCCTTCGGATGGACCGACACAATGCCCGAGTTCGTGCATCTGCCCCTGCTGCTCAAGCCGGTAGGCAACGGCAAGCTCTCGAAACGCGACGGCGACAAACTCGGATTTCCTGTCTTCCCTCTCGAATGGCACGATCCCAAGAGCGGCGACATATCATCAGGCTACCGCGAACGCGGCTATCTTCCGGAGGCTGTGGTCAATTTCCTCGCGCTGCTCGGCTGGAATCCGGGCGACGATACCGAGCTGATGACGATGGACGACCTCGTAGACAAATTCTCATTCGACCATTGCTCGAAAGCCGGCGCCAAGTTCGACTATCAGAAAGCCGCGTGGTTCAACCACGAATACATCATGCGTCTCGACAACAATGCGGTTGCGCGCCTTTTCCTCCCGGTTCTCGCCCAGAAAGGGATAGAGGGATTCTCCGAGGAATACATCGCAAAGGCCGCCGGAATGGTGAAAGGACGCGTCAACTTCATCGGCGAACTATGGGATCAGGCCGATTTCTTCTTCCGCGCACCCGAAGAATACGCACCCAAAGACATAAAGAAACGCTGGAGCGCCCAGACTCCGGCCATAATGGAGGAACTCTGCTCCGTCCTCGACGGAATCGACGACATGAGTTCGGCTAACGCGGAAAAGATTGTCCTCGACTGGATCGCCTCCAAAGGCTACCATCTCGGAAACGTGATGAACGCATTCCGCCTCGCCGTGGTCGGGGCGTGCCGCGGCCCCCACATGTTCGACATAACGGAACTTATGCCGAAAGAGGAAGTCAAGGCCCGCATCCGCCGTGCGATCGACACCATACCGACCCCCGAAGCCTGACGGACAACCATTCAATCCCACAGAAAGCAAACACCGGTGCTGATCAACGACAGCTCATGGACAAGACACTTTCCACAAGATTAAAAGCACTCCGCCGCAGGGGAGCCGAGATATGCCGCGAAGGACTTGAACCCGCGCTCTACAGCTGCGGGATTTCGGCCTACGCCGCCTGCGTGGACTGCGCCGCCATCCGAAACCCCAAGGCACGCCTGCTTTCAAAAGGACAGAAAGGGGTCTGGCGCCATCTGAGGGACAGGCTCGATCCGGGCGCACGCTACATCTGGATCCACGCAGCCTCGCTCGGAGAGTTCGAGCAGGGACGTCCGCTCATCGAGCGTCTGCGCCGCGAACGTCCGGAATACAAGATCCTGCTCACGTTCTTCTCTCCGTCCGGCTACGAAGTGCGCAAAGACTACACAGGAGCCGACTGCGTGAGCTATCTCCCTTTCGACACTCCGGGAAGAGTGAGACGCTTTCTCGACATGGTGAAGCCGGAGATGGCCATATTCGTCAAATATGAAATATGGCGCAACTACCTGCATGAACTCGACCGGCGCGGAATCCCGACATATCTCATCTCGGCCGTATTCCGCCCTGGACAGGCGTTCTTCAAGAAGCGCAGCGCATGGTACAGATACTGGCTGCGCTGGTACACCCGGATTTTTGTCCAGGACCGGAGAAGCCTCGAACTGCTCTCATCGGCTGGGATCGACCATGTGTCCGTAGCCGGCGACACACGCTTCGACCGCGTAACCGACATCCGGATCGCCGCGAAGGAGATCCCGGCTCTCGACATTTTCCGGAAAAGCGACAGCCGGCCGGTTGTAATCGCAGGAAGCAGCTGGGAAGCGGATGAAGCTGTCTATCTCCAATGGTTCGGACAGCATCCGAAAGAGGCGAAACTCATCATCGCCCCCCACGAATTCGACAGCCGCCGGATCGACCGCCTGTGCGCCACATCCGGATTGAAAGCCCTGCGTTTCAGCCAGCTGAAAGATTCCCCGGAACTTGCCGCGGAAGCGGACTGCATCGTGATGGATTGCTTCGGGCTTCTATCCTCTGCCTACAGATATGCCGACGTTGCATATATAGGCGGCGGATTCGGCGCCGGCATCCACAACATCAACGAAGCCGCCGTCTACGGAATCCCTGTCATATTCGGGCCGAACCACGGCAAATTCCTCGAAGCGGCGGAACTGACCGCAGCCGGCGGGGGATTCAGCGTCTCGTCAGCCGACGGATTCGCCCGACTGATCAGCGGTCTGCTTCCTGAGAAAAAACGCCATGAGGCCGGACGCAAGGCCGGAGACTATATCCGGTCGAAACTCGGAGCCACAGACCGGGTGTTCTCAGAAATCTTCCAGAAAAAACAATAGATTTTACTCATCCTATGCAAAAGAATCAGAAAATCATCCTTTTCGGCGGATGCGGCGTTGTGATCTGCCTCATCGCCTTGATCATAGTCCTCATAGCTAACAATTCGTCGCGCACCAGCGAAGTCAACGAAGCCGAAGCCCGCGCCGACTCGCTGCGTCTGGTGAACGACCAGCTCCAGCTTGCCAACGAATTCAATCAGCTTAACGCCGAATTCTCACAATACGAGGATCAGCAGGTTTATCTGAAAAACGACTCTCTCGTGCGTCAATACAATCAGGCACGCATGAAAGTGGAGGGCCTGCTGAAAGAACTCAACGCCGAGAAACGCAGCAACTCGCAGAACCGCGCACGCATCAAGCAGCTCGAAGGAGAGATAGCCACCCTGAAAGGGATCGTGAAGCATTACCTTGAGGAGATAAAACGTCTCGGCGAGGAGAACGAGGGTCTCAAGATGGAAATCCAGCAGATCAACGCAAAGAACGAGCAACTTGCATCGCAGGTCTCAGCCACGACACAGAGCAATCAGGAACTGGCCCAGACAGTGAAACTGGCGAAAAAACTCAATATCACAGGCGTAAGCCTCATGGCCTACAACAAAAAAGGGAAAAAGGAGAAGAACATCACCAAAGCGCGCCAGCTCGGAGTGAGCTTCACCGTCTCGCCCAACAACACGGCCGCTCCCGGCATGAAAGATTTCTTCATCAGGGTAATATCACCCGAAGGGACATTGCTCGGAGGAGGACCGGCGTTCAGCTTCGACGGGGCATCGCTCTCGTCCACCGCAAAACGCTCCATGGAATATGCCAACGACGAACTCGGGGTATCGGTCTATTGGGATGTGAACACCACCCTGACGCCCGGCGACTACACCGTGGAGGTGTTCTGCGACGGCTACAGACTCGCATCGCGGCATTTCACAATGAAGAAATAACATCAACAATGCAGTTCCGCACCGAATTCAAGCCGGACAAGGCTCCGTTCATGCTCGATCCCGGGAAGCCTCTGCTGCTTCTCGGATCGTGCTTCGCCCAAAATGTCGGCACAATGATGCGGAACTCCCTGTGGGACGCCGAAATCAATCCCTGCGGGGTGCTTTTCAATCCTGCGTCGATAGGCAGAGCCATCGGTCTGGCCGCCGGCGTTATTCCCGTATCCCCTGCATGGCAGGCATCCGACGGAACATGGAGAAACTGGGACTTCCCGACATCTTTCGCCTCCTCCGGGAAAGATGAATGCATGGCGGGAATCAGGACTGCCATCGGACGGCTGAGGGAGAGGCTGGCCACCACGCAGGCCGTGATCGCCACATTCGGCACCGCGATCGTCTACGAACTCGCATCCGAACCCGGACATATCGTGGCAAACTGCCACAAACGTCCTCAGCAGGAATTCATCAGACGCCGGATGGACATAGACGAGATCACGGCGATCTGGAAAGAGACAGCCGGAATCATCCGGGAGATCAATCCCGACTGCCGGATCATACTGACCGTAAGCCCCGTCAGACACGTGCGAGAGGGATTCGAAGCCAACTCACGCTCAAAAGCGGCACTGCTCCTCGCTGCCGAACAGATCTGCCGCGACGTGGCCGGATGCTGCTATTTCCCGGCGTTCGAGATCATGACCGACGATCTGCGCGACTACCGTTTCTGCGCGGACGACATGCTCCATCCCTCTGAGCAGGCAACCGCCTACATCTACAGTAAATTCAGGCAGATGTTCCTGTCGCCCGAACATGAGTCCACGCTTCGGGACGGAGAAGCTCTCGCCAGACGCTGCTCCCACCGGCTGCTGATGCCGGGATCAGAAACAGCGTTGAGATTCTCGGCAGACACAGCCGCCGCCGTCAGTCGGTGGAGAACCGGACATCCGTCCATGCTGACACCCGACATGATATGACAACAACGTTCGACCCACAAGATCTGATCTACCCGTTCCCCACCCCGGCTCAACCCGGGATGCCCACTATAATAGCGGGACCATGCAGCGCCGAGACCGAAAGCCAGACCCTTGGCACAGCCAGACTGCTGGCCGACGCCGGAATCCGCATTTTCCGGGCCGGGATATGGAAGCCACGCACCCATCCCGGAAATTTCGAGGGGGTCGGAACGCCCGGACTGAGATGGCTGCGCCGTGTCAAATCAGAGACAGGAATGCTCACCGCAACCGAAGTGGCCACTCCGATCCATGTGGCCGACGCCCTGCGCGCCGGAGTCGACATCCTCTGGATCGGCGCCCGCACATCCGCTAATCCCTTTGCCATAAGCGAGATCGCCGAAGCGCTGAAATCCTCTCCCGACACACCGGTTCTCGTCAAGAATCCTCTCGCGCCGGATCTTGAGGCTTGGATCGGCACATTCCAGCGTCTTTACCGCGCAGGGATACGCCGTCTCGGAGCCATCCACCGCGGATTCAGCCAGTTCGGACAGAACGCCTACCGCAACAACCCCGACTGGAGAGTGCCGATCGAGCTGCACCGCAGACTCCCCGGACTTCCTATTCTTGTGGATCCGTCCCACATATCCGGACGGCGGGATCTTGTAGCCTCCCTTTCGCAACAGGCCCTCGACCTCGGATTCGACGGACTGATGATAGAGAGTCATATCAATCCGGAATGCGCATGGAGCGACAAAGCCCAGCAAATCACACCGTCAGATCTCGGAACCCTGATCAGATCCCTGCATCCTCGGGAAGCATCAGTCGAATCCGAACATCTCGACATGCTCCGCCGGCGCATAGACATGATCGACACGGAAATAATCAGGCTTCTCAGCCAACGCATGGCCACCTCCTCCGAGATAGGGGACTACAAACGCACCCACGGAATGCAGGTGGTGCAGGAAGCACGCTACAATTCCCTTATGGAGGAACGGATCGCCGAAGCAGCCCGCACCGGCCTCTCCGCGGAGTTCATGCGGGGAATATTCCAGGCCATACACGCCGAATCGGTGAAGATTCAGCTTGGGGAGACACGCTGATTCACGATATGTGCCTAAACGGCACCTGACTCACGGTCATTTTGCATACAGACTGCCCAAATTCTTAAAAGTTGTGAATTTTCTTGTGCCGTATGAAAATAATTCACAACTTTGCACCAGATAAATTAAACAAGATTCATTAAAGCATCCTGACAACAAGGCTCACCAGTCTGACTCAAACACTTCCGCTATATACGATTCTTGAATACTTGTCCACGGAAATCACACATGCGGCCCGTAACAATAAAGACCGCAGAATAAACAACAACAATATGTCAAATTATTACAAAACATTTCTTGCCGCTCTGGCAATCGGGACGCTGGGTGCATCAGCCCAGACCGTTACCGTGGTCCTCAACGACGGAACCCAACACGCTTTCAGCGCAGAACGAATCAAGGAGATGACTTTCAAGGAGAACCAACCGCAGGCTCCTCAGATAGCACTCACCCAGGTAGATGTAGAGAATTACGGCACCACCAATGTCGGCCTCACTCTCAAAGACGCCTACGGCGATAACGAATTCCTGTTCGACCTCTATCAGCCATCGGCTCCCTATCTTCAGGCCGGGAAATATGTGGTCGGCGCATCCGAAGGCTTCCACATCGACGCCTCCAACGTCAATTACACATACTACAAGTCCAACGGCACCGCCAACGCCATCAAGTCCGGCGAAGTGGAGATCACCAACGAAGGCTCCGTCTACACCATCCTGATCGACGTAACGATCGAGAACGGAAACCAGGTGCGCGGCAAATTCATCGGCGAGCTCAACAAGTTCTCACAGTATATCAACGTGGAATTATCCGCGATGAACTACAACACCAACCCCCAGCCCAAAGGATCCTTCTACGTCAAAGGGAATGACACCAACTGGGACAGCGAGGTTGCATTCGTCTTCTTCGCCGATCCCGCCGCGACACATCTGCCCGCCGGCACCTACACATACGCCGAGACAAATGCCGCAGGAACCTTCAACCAGCAGAGCTACCTGAACGTGAACCGAGTGGAACTCAAACCCGCCACCGGATCGGAGATCAAGGTGGAAGGAGAAGCCGGCAAGGAACAGAACATCTCCATGAATATCATCACCGCCGACGGACTCCACGTGAACGCCACATTCAAAGGCACTATCTCCGGAACTCCGGAATTCTCCGGCGCCACAGCAGCCCCGCGTCTCAAGACCGGGCCGGTGCCTTTTCTGAAGTGAGAGGCCATCGCGAGAACCAACAAAATCTTCAACCCAACCAGTCTATACGAAAATGAAAAAAATAATAATACTGCTCTGCGCCATCATCACGGCAGCAGCCGCACAAGCAGCGACCCTGTATGACTATTCGCTCGTGATCACGAAAAAATCAGGCGAGGCTGTAACATACATGTTCAGAAACCAGCCGGTGGCCACCTTCGAGGGAACAGACATGGCCATAACCGAGACAGCCGTCAACGGCGCGAAAGTCCTCTACCCGATGACCGACATCGAGAAGATGACATTCTCCAAGGCAGAACGCTCCGGCGTGGAGACTGTGGTCTCCGGAGAAAACACAGCCGCTTTCGCCATCGACGCCACCAGCATCACAGCCTCCGGGCTCAAACCTGAAGCCGGCCTGACCATATTCTCCCTCGACGGCAAGAAGATGGCCGACGCCAAGGCCGATGCCGACGGGGCAGCCACAATCGACATCTCCGGACTCGCACCGGGCGCCTACATAGTGGCCACAGCCGGCAATTCATTCAAATTCATCAAATGACCCTGACCCATCCCATGAAAAAATATATATTCCCTGTTCTGGCCGCAGCACTCTCGCTTTCCGCAGCGGCCCAGACCACAACCTCGCTTGTGGTCACTCAAAACGACGGATCAACCAAATCCTTCGAGACATCGCAGATCAAAGGCGTGGTCTTCTCCGACATGCCCAATTATAAACCCGCCAACTACCTTCTCTCAGCCTCATATTCCACATCCAACGGAATGGGCAACTATATCGTGCAGATCGGCACAGGCGCGCCCGATTCCTCCGGCGATCCCGCCCAGATAGGCGACAAGCAGGTGAGCTTCTTCTTCGTGGCTCCGACAAGCGAGAACGCCGTGTCGGCCGTCCTTCCCGAAGGATTCTACACAATCGGGGCAGGCAACACTCCTTTCACTTTCAACCCCGAGAAATCAGCCATGTGGGAGCGCACCGGATCCGGCTCCGACGACATCGCAATGGGTGCCATCATAGGCGGATCGGTCGACGTGAGCCGCAATGGATCGGAATACCTGATCAAGATGGAGGTGGCCACCACGGCCGGCACAGCCGCCAACCTGGTCTATGAAGGACCGATCAACTTCACCGTAGGGGCAAGCGAGTTCGAGTCGTTCACCGAACCGGTGGATCTCAAACTCGACGGACTCCAGGGACGCTTCTACGCCAACTGGTTCTTCCCCTTCGCCGACGACATAACCGTGCAGGGCTATACCGGGGAATTCGACAACAACACCGGCGCCCAGATCAGCGGCTACTGGCTCAATCTCCCCCTCAACATGCCCAAGATCGCCGACCCCAAGAATGCCACCCCGCGCATAGCCGACGGCGTCTACAAGATGGAATCCCGCACCAACCCCAAAGGGAACACTTATCTTCCCATGACATGGAACAAAGGCGGTGTGATCGACTTCATGGGCACAATGTATGAGACAGGCGGATATCTGATCTACCGTGATCCCACAGGCCTCAGCAAGATCGCCTATCTTTCCGGCGGCACCGTAACTTTCTCGGACAACGGTACAAAAATGGTACTCGACTGCGTGTCGGAGACCGGTGTCCCTGTAAAGATCACCTATTCCGGCAAGCCTTACATCGAGAACAAGTGTAACAACGAGATCAGCGAGATCAAACGTCCGTGGTCAACTCTCAAGGAAGACCAGGCTCTCGCATTCCTCCCGACCACAGTAGGCATCTACTTCAAGGACGAACCCACAATCGTGGAAGGACTCAACACCTACACATTCTGGATCACCGACTACTCGATGGACAAAGGCGACTATATCCAGCTGACAATCCTGACCTCAGGCGAGGGCATCGGCGAAGGAACCTACACCGTAGGAACCACTTTCACAGCCAACACCGCCCTCCCCGGATGGACCGGCTACGGCGGCGCCGACCTGAACGGATCATGGTATGCCGACCTCAGCTCGACCAATGCGGACGGCTATCAGGACAAAGTGGCTCCGATCAACGGAGGCACATTCACCGTCAGCTTCACGGGCGACACCCAGTATGGCAAAAACTGCAAGATCGTGTTTGATCTCAAGGATGACAACAACCACTCGATCAAGGGAGAATACAACGGAATGCTCGTCAACGGCGACGACATGGCCGAGCAGACATCCGTAAAAGCCCGCGCGGCAAAGATGCGCATACGCAAATGACCCGTCCATAACACCATAACCAACGAGCATCCCGGAAGATCGCAGTGTCTTCCGGGATGTTATTTTTACCGCGCCTGCAGGTTAGAATTTGGTGGAACCGGAAAAAAGCATTAACTTTGCAGCGCACAAGGCCCTGATGGCGGAATCGGTAGACGCGTCGGTCTCAAACACCGATGGAGCAATCCGTGCCGGTTCGACCCCGGCTCAGGGTACAGAAAAGAGGATTCTCGTTTTGAGAGTCCTCTTTTCTTTTATATCATCCGCAACCCATTGGCCTGCCATAAATTAGACCCAGACACTTTGCCACAAGAATCCCGGCCTCATTTGTCCACATCGCATTTAATCATTATCTTTGTGCTATGAAGGAAAGACTTACGATAGAATCTTTAATAAAAGAAGCTAAAAATTTCTGTGCGGTTAATTCCGGTGTATACAAACCTGATTTATTTGGCGTCACTGATGGAAAGGCTATCGGCACTTTTGTAGAACATCTATTTCAGCAACACCTTGAGCAACGGTATGATCTGACACTTGGAAATTCAGCCAGTGGTCTGGATTTACCTTCTGTAAATACGGATATTAAAGTAACATCCATCAAACAGCCTCAATCAAGTTGTCCTTTTGAAGACAGCAAACAGAAGATTTTTGGATTGGGTTATAATTTGCTCATTTTTGTCTACAAGAAATATGACGACACTACAAAAAAGACGGGTATGTTAGATTTTGTATCGTGTAGTTTCATAGACAAAAGCAGAACAGCTGATTTTCAGACTACGACAGGCATCCATAAAATAATCTCCAATCAAGGCAACAGGGATGACATCTTCGCTTTTTTGGTAGATCATAATATACCGGGTGATGAGATAACTCTATATAAAATGGCTGAAGATGTTCTGAACGATCCGCCAAACATCGGCTATCTCACCATATCAAATGCTCTTCAATGGCGACTTCAGTATGGACGCGTGGTTTCTTTGGAGGATAATGTAAATGGAATAGAACAGATAATCAGATATTCAAAATGAATGATTTGATTAATAAGATCCGCACCATAAGTTTCCGCGACGCGAACGTCATTATACGGCAGCTGAGCGGTATTGTCGATTTTTTCGCTTCGGATATAGAGAAAAAAGAGTTTATCTCATCTTATGGGATAGGCAATAATATTGTATGCGAAGACCGTGGTTCCTATGGCGACTGGCAAACACCAATTCCATTGGCAGAAAAAGTATGTGAAACTCATATTTCAAGATATGGTAATCCGGATGTTGTAATTGAGCCAACCTGTGGGTTAGGCGCATTTGTAATTTCCGCGTTGCATAAATTCTCCAATTTATCAGAAATACACGCAATAGAAATAAATAAGCAATATACGCGTGAATTAAAAATAAACCTACTCTTAAATGCCTTAAGCGACAATTCACAGAAACATCCTGATATTTATATTTACAACACCGATTGTTTTGAGTTTGATTTCTCTTTCATTATACAAAAATGCGAACTGAACAATTGGAATTTAGCCATTATCGGGAATCCGCCCTGGGTAACCAACAGCCGCCAAGGCAGGAATCAGTCCAACAATCTACCGATTAAAAAAAACTATTACGGACTTAAAGGTATCGACGCTATTACAGGCAAAAGCAATTTTGACATCAGCGAATACATCACATTGCATTTGTTAAGGCTATCCCAAATAAACAATGGAGGCATTTCTTTCCTTCTAAAGAATTCTGTAATACGCAATATATTAGTAAAACAACATGCTGAGAGCATCCACATAGGGAATATTGAGCAAAGACTGATTGACGCATCCTCAGAGTTTAATGTTTCGGTGGAAGCATCATGCTTTTCTGCCAGGTTAAACTGCACATCGTCTTCGATTTGCAGGGTTAAAGACTTTTATTCAGATAAGTTTATTAAAGAATTCGGATGGGTTGACGATTCTTTTGTCGCTGACACAAAATCTTATCGTGACTTTTCCAAATACGACAAATCCTCAACTTATATCTGGCGCTCCGGCATTAAACATGACTGCGCTTCTGTTTTAGAGCTGACACTATCAGATGGCGTACTTATCAATGGCTTTGGTGAAATTGTCCAGATAGAGGATGATCTGATTTATCCTCTACTTAAAAGTTCAGATATAAACAACCGTCAGATAAACCCGATCCGCAGATTCATAATCGTGCCACAGCGAAAAACAGGAGAAGACACATCTTTGCTGGCACATACGCATCCTCTCGCATATTCCTATCTCACTAAACATGAAACAGCATTCCGCAACAGAAAAAGCAGCATATATAAAAATAAAGATAAATTTAGCATTTTTGGTATAGGAGACTATTCTTTCAGCAGATATAAAATTGTCATTTCATCTTTATACAAGAACATTTCCTTTGTATTAGTTTCTCAATCAGAAGGAAAACCCATATTGGTAGACGACACATGCTATCAACTTGATTTCTGCAATTATGAGGAGGCTAAGTGTATTTATGATGCACTAAACAGCAATGAGATACAATCTTTGTTACATTCTTTGATTTTCAAGGATGCAAAACGGGTCGTGACCAAAAACCTTCTGATGAGATTAGATTTGGCTCAATTCTGTAAAGATAAGGGCCTGACAATTAATTCCCAACGATTTGCCAATAGTTCTTACCAGCAACTATCTCTCTTCGATTAATCCTGTCGGCTTGTCCGGGTTTGGAATCCGGCGACGCATCTCCCGCAACACAGGAATATGCCACGGGAAATTCACAAATGTTAAACCGGAGCGATCTTTTGCATAATCGGGGAGATTTGATTAACTTTGTTGCACAATCCCTCACATTGTCTGCCAAATCATGAGGCAAACAGACGGTCTCTCCTTAAAAGTCGCTGTTTTACATTGACTTGCTTCTTTACAAAAACTCTCTTCAATGGCTTTTTGAGGCCATTCTCAAATTTACTCACTCAATATTAAATTAATAATTATGAAGAAATTTACTCTTTTTGCAACGGTTGCAATGTCCGGATACCTATTCGCCGGCGCTGCGACAGTAGACTTCACAGCCCCCGATGGAGTGATCTACACCATCGACACTACGGCGAAGGAAGCGACCGTCAAGGACATTCCGCGCGAGGCGGCGATCACCAACCTGGTGGTGCCCGATGCCGTGGAATATGAAGGCACCCAGTATCCCGTTACCGTCGTGGGCGAGAAAGCAGCCCAGCAGGCAAGCAGCACCCTTGAGAGCATCCAGCTCGGCAGCAATGTCAGGGAAGTAGGCGACAATGCGTTCTATGGCATTGCAAAGGTCTCTGTCATCAAACTCAACGACGGCCTTAAGACCATCGGCGCAAACGGCTTCTACAACTGCCGCGTGGCCACGGAACTGACACTTCCCGAAAGTCTGGAGTCGATCGGCAGCTATGCTTTCTACAACGGATATGCGCTCAGGCAGATCGAGATTCCGGCTTCTGTCTCCACCATCGGTCTCAACCCGTGGGGCGGCTGCACCGGATTGCAGAAAATCACCGTGGCCGAAGCCAACAAATCTTTCACGGCCATCGACGATGTGCTGTTCAGCAAAGACGGCAGTCTGCTGATAAGCTATCCGATAGGACGCGATGTAGCTGAATACACTGTTCCAGCCGGTTGCAAATACATCGGCGAGAACTCGATGCGCAACAATTCAAGGATGAGCAAACTGATCCTGTCTGAAGGTCTGGAGGAGATCCGTGCAGGAGCTTTCAACGTGTGCCGTTTCCAGGAACTGAACATCCCTGCGAGTGTAACCTTCATCGGATCCCGCGTATTCACATCCAATCCCAACCTCAACACCATCAAGGTGGCGGAAGGGAACAAGAACTATGCCGCTATCAGCAACTATCTCTGCACCAAGGATGGAAAGACTCTCATCCAGGGCGTGCCCGGAGCCAACATCGTCATTCCCGAGAGCGTGGACTCGATCTCAGGCTACGCTTTCTACAACATGCCGCAGATCCAGAGCCTGAAGCTCAACAATGTAAGAAGCATCGGCGAGACCGCATTCTATGGCGCCACAAGCCTTTCGTCGATCGACTGGGGCAGCAAAATCGAGAGAATCGGCGGCATGGTGTTCCAGAGATGCGTGTCTCTGAAATCCGTGGAATTCCCCTCCACGCTCCGCGCTCTCAGCGACGTTCAGACTTTTGCACAATGCTCACAGCTCGCCTCTGTGAAGTTTAACGATGGTCTCGAGGAGATCGGCACTCACACATTCATGTTGTGTTCCGCCCTTACTTCAATCGAGATCCCGGGAACCGTAAAAATCTGGGGAGACGCCCCCTTCAACAACTGCGTTTCACTTCAGTCGGCAGTCTTCAACGAAGGAATCACCGAACTTCCTCCGAGCGTGCTTTCATACGCCTCGGCGCTCACTTCGGTGAAGCTCGCCAACTCCATCGAGAAGATCGGATCGTTCGCATTCGGCTACTGCCAGCAGCTTACAGAGGTCAACATGCCTGAAAACCTCGAGACAGTGGAGGCAGCGGCTTTCGAGTTTGTGCCTATCAAGAAACTCGTTCTTCCTGCAAAGGTTAAGCGTCTGGAATCAAACGCATTCGGCTACAGCGGAATCGAAGAGCTTACGCTCAACGAGGGTCTCGAATATATCGGATCCTGGGCTTTCGGCAGCAGCCTTATCTCCTCTGCCGTTGTGCCTGAAGGAGTTACCGAGATCGGAGAAGGAGCGTTCGGCTATTGCGAGAACTTAACGAGCCTTGAGATTCCGGCCAGCGCCACTATTCTCGGCAACGGAATAGCACAGAGCTGCCCGAAGATCGCCTCGATTGTCAACAAGGCGGTTGTGCCGCAGACTCTCACCGCCGATGTTGTGGACGAAGATGTCTACAAGACATGCATGCTCAAGGTTCCAGGAGAATCCATCAAGGCCTATAAGGCCGCCGCATTCTGGAGCAAGTTCAATATCGACACTTCAGGCGTTGAATCAATTGAGGAGAACATCGACAATGCTGAAATAGTGGAAATCTATTCCATCAGCGGCGTCCGCCAGCCGGAACTCGTCAACGGCATCAACATCGTACGCCTTTCCGACGGCTCTGTCAAGAAGATCTACCACAAGATGTAATCCCCCTGCAAGAACCATAAGTACTATGGAAAAGAGTCCGCTTCGTCAGTGTGAAGCGGACTCTTTTTCATCATCAGCGGTCTTTCAGAAATCCTTGTATTCATCTACCGTTACTCCGAAATTTATCGGATGAAGCACGGCAGGGTTGTCGATCACTATATTGTAGACGTATGAATATCCCTGCTTCCAATCCTGAAGGGTGGCTGTCGTAACGGGATACATCAGCCGGCCGTAAGAGGATTCAGGAACGAGCTGATTCTGCGGCGTGGCCGATGTGGGCCATATTTTCGCTCCGGAAGCGGCATCGAATATCTCGCAATCCACCTGAATCGCCGTGCCGGTATATTTCGAGCCGTCATAGTTGAGCGCGGTGAGAGCCTGAGGAATCATATAGGCTATATTCAGATTGTTTTCAGTCAGATCGGCAGGCGTGCCGGTCAGGACAACAGACTCGGATTCGTCCATCGCATAGAATGTCAGTATGTCGGAAACGAGTCCGGGATCGCTCCATTTTCCCTGATTGTCCGGCGCGGATGCGGATGTGGTGGCCTGCGGGAATTCAAATGTGCCCCTCAGCGAGACATTGCATAGCTTCACATGCCCCACCTTGACCTTTATGGCACTGTTTCCGCTGCTGAGCATAACCCTCACGTTGGCAAGAGCGTGCCTGAAATTGAGATTGACCGGCGACTCCCTGGCCGTCTCGTTCATATTGACGGCATAGAGAAGGTCGATGTTGCCGTGGTTGGTAAACGACATCTCACCCAGTCCGGCGTCTCCCACATTCGGGGAATTTGTGATATCAGGACTGAATGCGAAGAAGTTGACAGGAGTCGTGGGCCAGTACATGGTCGGTGAATATGTCCACGTCCCGTTGCTGCGTGTAACCTTTACGTTCTCCATATATGGCTTGCCGTCGGTAAACGCATAGACCGTGAAATTCTTGATTGTGGACGTAGTGGTCGGCGCAGTGCGCGTAGGCCGCGATATCGCCGCCCCGAATCTGATGGCTCCTGATTCCGGCTCATCCTGCACGCTTTTCTCTTCCGAGCAGGAGTATGCAGTCATCGCCAGACCTGCGGCTATGGCTGTCATAATAGTGTTTTTCAAAGTTTTCATAATTCTTTTATTTATTGGTTGTTTTTTCTCTTCATGAACCCCAGGGCGTATCATCCTGGAGACGAGCCGTCGGTTATATCTATTCTTATCACCGTCCATCCGTCAACACTCACATCAAATCCTCCGGAACTTCCGGTGTCGGGCAGCTCCACTCCTGAGACGATGGCGAGCATGTCGGTCGGATCAGGGGAAGCGCGCAGTGCCGATGTTATGTCGAACGAGAATTCCCTGACAGTCTTATCGCTCATCACAAACCTGAGAGTCAGTATATTTAAGCAAGATTCCGCATCCTGCAATCCGAATGTGTAAAGGCTTCCGCGCAATGAGGATTCCGAGGCTGCGCCGAGGCTGAAAGGGCAGGTAGCGCGATCGCCGGGCCGTCTTATGTCCGAAAGCAGGCATCCGCTTCTCAGCCCGCTTATCCATGAGTCTACACGGCTCACGCTCTTCAGATTAGCCACATCTCTCACCTCAACCCTGATGCGGGGTGTGGCGAGCTGCGGAGTCATGATTATCTCCGGCGGACTGAGCGCGGCAGTCTTTCCGGTGAAAGGATCGGTCCATTCCGCCTTCGACGGGCTGAGCCTGAACGGAGCCACAGCGGCCACCCAAAGCCTCCCGGGACTGTGCATCACCCTCTCCCCATGCCAGAAACCGCCGTCCTCCGCATCCGGATAAAGCCCGGACGGGAGTGTGGTTGCCTCCACGCCGGAATATGAACCGTCATTGACGATCACCACCCCCGCCGCATCGTTGTTGTAGCCCACGGCTCCGTAGCATCCTTCGGGCAGCCGGGCCGGACCGCCGTCCCGCCCCGGAAAGTCAAACATCCAGGGATTGGCCTCCCCTTCCCGGAAGAAACTGAATGTCATCCCCTCGGGCTCCGCTTCCGGAGCGAGTCTCCAGTCAGTGGTGATCCTGAATCCCAGATATGTTCCCGGAGGACAGTCATTGTCCTCATAGATGAGTCCGCATGAAGTGAGAATAAAAACGAACGGAACGAGAAGAGCCACCTCCGCCACATACCGCACGCATGAAAACGGCGACGGGATCCCCCGCCGGGAAAATCCGTGGAAGGATCCGCAACCGTAGCTTTCCGTAAACTTATCCATGCAGTTTTTAAACACTTCAATTCAAACATCAGTTCATCCCCGCCCCTGCTCAATATTTCGCTGCGGAAAACCGTTTATAAGTAACTCTTTAAAATTAGCTTATATCAGATTATGCTGGATTTTTGAGGAGATTTCAAATTTGAAAGAAGGAGTTTAGCGGGCTAAACGACTGATTGAGAATTTGAAATATACCGGAAAGACAAATAAGATGATATAAGCCCATAGGGTTGCTGATAAGAATTTTAAATTACAACTAATTTTAAAAAGTTACTTACAACCGAAAGCGTTTGGAGCTTGTTAAAAAACAAACGCACATCCACATCCGGCTATCCTCCGGCAATCAAACAATCTATATGTCTTATCTACTTCTGATCATCGGACTCGGCCTTATTCTGCTCGGGGCAAACTATCTGACAGACGGCGCCTCGGCCATCGCCCGGCGCTTCAACATCTCCGATCTGGTGATCGGACTCACCATCGTGGCTTTCGGCACATCGGCGCCCGAGCTTGTGATCAGCCTCCTGTCAGCCATCAGGGGAAGCTCAGGGCTTGCGATAGGCAACGTCGTGGGATCCAACATATTCAACATCCTGATGATCGTGGGATGCACCGCCCTGGTGATGCCCGTGTCGATGGGACGCTCCACACTTTCAAAAGAGATTCCGCTTGTGATCCTCTCCTCGCTCGTGCTATGGTTCTGCTCGGCCGACATGCTTATCGACGGAGCGTCCGAAAACGTGATAAGCCGCGCCGACGGACTTATCCTCCTTGCCTTTTTCCTCATCTTCATGCGCTACACTTTCTCCATCGCACACAACGGCAACGAGCAGCCGTCTGCCGTCCAGACCGCCGTGAAACCGATGAAACTGTGGGTAGCCATAGCCGCCACCATCGGCGGACTCGCCGGTCTGCTCCTCGGCGGGCAATGGTTTGTGGACGGCGCGTCGGCCATCGCCGCGTCGCTCGGGGTAAACGAATCCGTGATCGGGCTTACCATCGTGGCAGCCGGCACATCGCTGCCCGAGCTTGCCACATCGATCGTGGCAGCAATCAAGAAGAACCCTGACATAGCGATCGGCAATGTGGTAGGATCGTCGCTCTTCAACGTCTTTTTCATTCTCGGAGCCTCGGCCACAGTCAGTCCGCTCAAAGCCGGAAGCATCTCCGCCATAGACTTCGGTATGCTGATCGGGGCGTCAATCCTGCTCTACATCTTCGGAGCAGCATTCGGACGCGGACGCACCGTAACCCGTCCTGAAGGAGCCGTGATGGTATTGTGTTTCATCGGCTACACGGTCTGGCTCATCATGCACGCATGACGCCTCCTCTCCCACCCCATCAATGGCCACCACTCACTTACTACAAAAATCTTTGCAAAAAACATCTGCTATTCACAGCTAATTTAAGGTGAATATTTGATGACTTCATTCCCTAAAAACCATAAAAACTTTATTTTTACATTTTTATTGCGCAAAAATTTGGTTTATAAAATATTTTCACTATCTTTGCCGCCGAAGATACTCTCTCCGAGAATTTTTCACTACACAATTGTAACACTTCCGGACAATTCGGCAAACGGCAAGCCTTTCATTTTGCATCTCCACCCTGAATTTCTCTCCCGTCTGTTACTTATCGTTAACCTAACTCTTTACCAAAAACTTTAAAAACATCATACCCCAATGAATAGGATTATTTTTATTCTTTTTCTGCTTATCGCATTCCGGTGGCAAACCGCCGAAGCGACATTCCTGTCAGATAATAAAATATGGGTCATGTACGACTCAGTCCCGGGAGATAGATTCGGACATTGGTGTAAAACTATGGCGATCTATTCTGTCAAACAAGACACTGTATTCAAGGGCTATAAAGCCTGGACAGCACGAATCAGCACAATTCAGGATCACGAAAATATCGTCACAAAATACATTCTCCGTGAAGAAGATGGACGGCTTTTCCTGATGCGCGATACAGAAGACATCCTTATTGCGGACCTCAATTTACGAAAAGGCGACTCATACCGCAATTATGTAGTCACAGCGGTGGATTCAATCGCCCCGATGAAGGACAGGTGGCCTCTTAAAAGAATCACGCTGGAGGCAACCGACAGCAACGACAGGCTTGTGTGGGTCGATTATATTGGTCCGGATCATTTCAATCTTGATCTACTGCCTCCACCGGACGAAACCACCAAGTCTGATCCCGACTATATTCTATATCTTTACAAATGCTTTATTCCGCAGCATGGAGCCGTGGGGCGCTACAGCTTCTTTGCCGACCCCGATTCCGGATCATCAATCGTGCTTTCTCCAACTGATCCTTGTCAGGAGTCAAACCATGTCTTCAATCTTCAGTGACTGGAGATCAAGGATCCGCCAAAAGGATCTGTTTATATCCAGAACGGGAAAAAATTAATCGCTCCGCTGAAATAACCGGCATCCGTTCGGGCCCAATATCGCCGGTATCATTATGGCAAACTCTTCTTCCAGATGGTTCCGGCGATTCTCGAACCTACCTATCTAAATATAAAATTTCAGCTGATGAAATACATGTTGAATCAGGTGTATCAATCTCTGAAAATTCGGAAATAATATTAAACAATCCATGATATGAAACTATCAGAGAAAGTATTCCTATGGAGTTTAGGATTGCTCGCAGTCATGCTACCATCCTGCTCCTCCGATGAGCCGGACACAAGTGTCCCTATTGAGCATTTTCAATGTTCACGGATTCCGTATGAAGAATTGGAGCCGGGATTTGAAGACATTCCGATAGTGACTATCGCTTTTTCGGAGTCGACACAGAAACTTACCGTCAAGATTGTAAACTACGATATAGAAGGGATTATAGATAAAGTAAAACCTTCAGCGTTCATCTCCGGCAATTCTATAAGCCTGTGCTTTTGGCAACCACGTTACGACCCGCTCCTGGAAGCGTCATACAGGACAAAGACAGAATGGGTTCTGGACAATATAGCACCCGGTTCCTACTCGGTTTCCATCCATTATATTATCAGAAACAGTCCACCATCCGAAAAGAATCTTGACTCCCCATTGATGAAAGACTCTAAAATAGACCTTGTTGGCGATGTTTCTCTCAAATATTTCTTCCATCCCGATGGCTTTTCACAGACTCCGTAAGTACATTTTTCTCCCGTGGAAAATTTCAGATTGAGGGTTCGGAGATCCTTATTGAATCGGGCACGGAGATCTCCGCTGAAACAGAACTGACAATAACTAATAACTGACAATAATTATGGACAAGAAAAAGAAGCGAATTGCCCAGTGGCTGCCGCTGCTGTTTGCCGCCCTTTTCCTTCCTTTCGCCGCAGCTTGCGACAAGGATTCGGAGAAGGAGAAAGAGCCGCCGGCTCCGCCGGTCGAGTTTGGTGCCGAAGTGGTGGATTTTAAGTGTTCTTATCAAGAAAACACCAACTGGGAGCGGCGCAATATGGTATGTGTTGTGGATTACAATGCCGAAAGCGGAAAGCTGGCAATCGCCGTAGACAACTTCGGCTGCTTCTTCCGCAATCCCATCGCGGATGCGACCTACATATTCCAGAATTCCGGCAATGTGCTTCAGCTGATGCCTTTGGTGCGCATCGCGTCCTCTGACGAGGATGGATCCTACAATTACTTTTGCAGCGCCAGATGGGAAATCGAGATCGCAGCCCCGGGCGAGTATGCCGTCTATCTGGGAAATTTGTTGGGATATTCCAAAGATTCCGAGATAGAGGAGATCAAGCATGCATATTTCCGTCTGCTGCTGCCCCTGAAACTTGATCTGACAAAAGATCTGCACAGTGTAATCAATGGTGAACAAGGAGGATTCCGTTATGAATATTTTTAAGATAATAAGGCGCACACTGCCGATGCTCGCCATGATATTTGCGGGCGCACTCTTCGTCAGTAGCTGCGACAAAGAGGACAACGAACCGGCTCCGCCCGCAAAGGAGCCAACAGAAACAGTAAAGCCGCTGAATCTGCTTGATTTCAGATATGAGGTGGTAAAGGAACATCGCAATGGCTATGACCTGTCGCCTGATTTCAAGATTGTGTTTGACTACTCGGTCCGGACCGGAATCCTTTCAGTAGATCTGAGTCCTATCTCCATGCCTGATGTATGGGATCCGATCGTGTCAAAAGTGATCGACGACGGCGATGCGATTTCAATTCTATCAGCTTTCTGCGCGGGATGGCTCCACGACAGCTACCCTCCTGCCTACAGACTGCAATGGAGCATCTATGTCGGGGACAAAGATTTCAGCAAGATCAAGATACATCGTCCGTCAAACACCCTGACAGCGGACAGTTTCAAATTATATCCCTACCGCAACGAATGGCTTGATTTCGACATCGACCTCTCCGAAGACTTCCATTTCGTTTACAATCCAGGCGAAGACGCCATACTCTTAAATCCAGACAAATGAAAAAATTCCTGTATATAGCGCTGCTGGCGATCATCCCGATCGCACTGAACTCATGCAGCGATGATTCCGGTCCGGAAGAACCGGACGCTCCGGAATACAGAAGCATGAATCCGATGAACTCCCGGCTGAAAGAGATTTCCGACCCCGGTGAGTACGGAACCATCATCCTCAACTTCTACGGCTCCACGATAGGAGTTACCATCAACGGGATCGACGTGGGAAGAGAGATGGCGGACATAAAACTGGCCGGCGGTCTCTCAGACTCAGGCGACGTCATGGATCTCGAGCTGACCTACGGCACACCCGAAGGAGCGGCGGCCTCGATCCAGCCCGGCGTATATTCCCTGACGAACTATTTCGAGTATGTGCCCGACGACATGCTTTCGTTCGACCGGCTCGTATGCGCCGTCAACCTGCGCCTCAGGAACATCAACGCCGGCACCGATGGCGGGAACGATCCAATATGCGACCGGATCGCCGTGCATCGGAAAACGAGCTACGCCGAACCGATCCTGCGGATCAAACTGGACTGAGCCACGACACACTCTCTGATTCATCCTCTCCCCCGCACGCTGAGCGTGCGGGGGAGAGGCCGTTTTCTCAGGGCTGCAATATTCCGGCCTCCGGCTACGTTATTTAGCTGATGAAGATGAAGATTGACATACTGCGGAGTCTCTGCATACTGACAGCAGCCGTCGGACTGGCTCTCGCCATGGGCGCCTGCAAGTCGGCAAAACTGTCCACAGCCAACGAGCAGCTTGAACGCGGCGAATTTTTCGACGCGTCAAAAACATACCGCAAGGTCTACAACAAACTGACCAAGAGGGAAGACCGCCCCCTGCGCGGAGAAGTGGCCTACAAGCTGGCCACCTGCTACAGGCGGCTCAATCAGCCGGCACGCGCCGCGGCGGCTTATCAGAACGCCATCAGATATGAATATCCCGACTCCACGGCATATTATTACCTCGCACGCTCCCTGCAGGCCGACGGCAAATATGCCCAGGCGCTTGAAGCATATACCGATTTCCTGCGCCTCTCGCCCGACGACGAGCTTGCCAAGGAGGGAGCGAGGGGGTGCCGCATGGCGATTCAGGCGAAAAAATCCCCGAAGAGCCGCTATGTGGTGAAAAACGCCAAACTGTTCAACTCCCGCCGGGCGGATTTCGCCCCGATGTTTCTCGACAAGAATCTCGACCAGCTCTATTTCACATCGTCTACCGAGAAAGCGATGGGCGACAACAAGTCCGAGATCACGGGCATGAAGAAGAGCGACATATATGTCAGCAAGAAGAACGAACGCGGCGAATGGCAGCGTCCCGAGCCTGCGGAAGGGGAACTCAACACGGAGATGGACGAGGGGATAGTCAGCTTCAGCCCCGACGGGCAGACGATGTATCTGACCAAAGCCAGACGGTCGCCCACGTCAAACACCAGCGTGGAGATCTACACGTCACGACGCAGCGACGCCACATGGAGCGCCGCTCAGAAATATGAGATCACGGCCGACACGATCTCGGCCGTGGGTCATCCGGCGGTCTCGCCCGACGGGAAATTCCTCTATTTCACCTCCGACATGCCCGGAGGATACGGAGGCAAGGATATATGGCGCGTGGCTATCGGCGAACGCATAGGCTCTCTCGAGAACCTCGGCCCGCAGATCAACACTCCGGGCGACGAGATGTTTCCCTACATGCGCGCCGACACACTGCTCTATTTCTCTTCCGACGGCCACCCCGGGTTCGGCGGGCTGGACATGTTCAAGGCCACGCTCAATTCCACACGCGACCGCTGGAGCGTGGAGAATCTCGGCCTGCCCCTCAACTCGCCAGGCGACGACTTCGGAATCACGTTCGGCAGCGGGGAGAGCGGTTTCTTCAGCTCCAACCGCGGCGACGGAAGAGGCTACGACCACATCTACTCTTTCGAGCTTCCCGAACTCAAGATCACGATCTCGGGATGGGTGATGGACAAGGATGAGGAGCCTGTCCCCAAAGCGGTGATACGCATCGTGGGCGACGACGGCAGCAACCAGAAAGAGGTTGCGCGCGACGACGGATCGTTCTCGTTCAAGCTCGAACGCGGGGTGAAATATGTGATGATGGCCGGCGCCAAAGGCTACCTGAACGTGAAGCAGGAATTCGAGTCCGACACAGCCGAGGAGGATGCCGACTATGCCGTCGACTTCATACTCGCCTCGATAAGCAAGCCTCAGGTGGTGGAGAATATTTTCTATGATTTCGACAAAGCATCGCTCAGGCCCGAATCCCGGCAGGCTCTCGACGAGATGGCGCAGATGCTGCGCGACAATCCCAACGTAACGATCGAGATGGCGGCGCATACAGACCGGAAAGGTACCGACCAATACAACATCAGCCTATCGGAAAGACGGGCGAAGAGTGTGGTGGACTATCTCATCGCCGCCGGCATCGCGCCCGACAGGCTGAAATGGCAGGGCTACGGCAAGAGCCGTCCGAAGACCGTTACGAAACGCATCAACCGGGAATACCCGCAGTTTCCCGAAGGCACGCTGCTCGACGAGAATTTCGTGCTGACTCTTTCCGACGAAGACCGCGAGGCCGCCGACCAGATCAACCGCCGCACAGAGTTTCAGGTTACATCGATCGATTACGAGATGTTCTGATTCCGCCTGACGTTCAGACAAAATCCTCGATCGTGAAGTTCATGAAGCGGTTGAACCGGAAAGCCTGCTCCACGTAAGGGGAAAGAACCTTTGCCAACGGCCAGGACGAAAGCAGAGCCTCGTCCACCGGCCCGGAGGCGATGAAATTCCGCGGCCGCAGATAACCGATGTAGGGCCAGTCTTTGGGAAATCCCTTGGGAGCGGTCTTGAGCGGATCGTCTCCGAGCGTGGGGAAAAGTTTCCTGAAGCCGGGATCCTCCACGATGGACCTGTATTCATCGATCTCGTCAAAGACGGCTTGCCTTATCGCTTTCAGCACGGCAGGCGGATGTCCGATAGTGCCGGCCGCGAAAAATATATTGTCGGGTTCGAGATGCAGATAATACCCGCATGTGATCCCTTTCTTGCCGAGCGGCGGGTTCACAAATATCCCTATATGGGTTTTGTAAGGAGTCTTGTCGGAAGAGAACCGCGTGTCGCGGTATATGCGGTAAGTGCAGTCGGCCGGAGTGAGCCTCGCCGCCTCGGGATTGACCGCCGCCACGGCAGCGATCATGCTGTCGGCAATGGCCGACGTGATCTTCTTGACTTCGAGATACTCGCTTTTGTGGTCCGCGAACCACTCGCGGTTGTTGTTGACACGCAGACGCCGCAGAAAATCAAGCAGACGGCATATTCCTGATTCATCAGTGGACGGTTTCATATTTAGAGCTTTTAGAGCTTTTGCGCAAAATTAGTTATTTTTCCCGACACAATACGGCTCCTGCCAAGGCCTGACCCGGGCCGAGGGCACGGCTCTTTCATTTAAAAATTAG
Organism: uncultured Muribaculaceae bacterium; assembly: GCA_910589425.1. GTDB lineage: Bacteria > Bacteroidota > Bacteroidia > Bacteroidales > Muribaculaceae > Lepagella. Next base: position 27,548 of record CAJUSZ010000031.1, read on the forward strand.
ATAATCGCATAATTCCCTTACCCGATTCAA
>CAJUSZ010000032.1 GCA_910589425.1 uncultured Muribaculaceae bacterium
TCAGTCATGATGCCCGCATCACTCCTTCCTCATAACGAGAAATTTATCTCAAAGACACACCGCCGGGATTTTCACATTCGTTATTAAACAAGCTCTAAGTTTACCATCCCTCGTTCTGGGTAAGGTTGAGGTTGCGCTCCCTCTCTACCAACGGTATGGGCCACAACTCATGACGGCTTTGGTAGGATCTGGTATACATCAGATCCCCGAAAATATCAGTGGCGTTCTTAACTGATTTTTCAAGCAATCCCCAGCGGCGTAAATCCCAGTATCTCTGGCCTTCTCCGGCAAGTTCGAAGGCGCGTTCGCGTTGAATCCTCAGAGCCATATCCTCCTTGCCTCCGACTGACAGCCATGAAGCGCCGGAATTAAGCCCGGGCATACCGACGCGGGCTCGTATCTTGTTGATTTCAACCACAGCCTTGTCCGTAGCTCCACTCTCATTGTAGGCCTCGGCAAGCATAAGGATCACGTCTCCGAGGCGGATAAGGGGGAATTCGTATGGTGTGCGGTTATACTCGCCCCAGTAGCCGTCGAGGTTGCCTGTCGGAATCCATTTTCGCCAGAAATACGAATTCCAGCCTTCGGAGTTGCGGATAAACGCCATTGCCTCCATCGGGGCTCCGCCCTCTGTAGGATCAGCAAGCACAAACTGCTTGTCCATAGGATTTGAACCGGCGTCAGTGCCAAGATAGTGCGAGTAGGGAGTAATAACATTGAGGCACAGGCGAGGGTCGCGAAGACGATAGGCGTCCATCACTTTTGTCGTGTCGCAGTCAAGCGTTGATGTCACGACGGTGCTTCCCTGGTCGATGGCGACGCTCATATATTTGCGGCGCAGCTGTGAATCTCCGTTATTGAACCCGGGAAACACATCGTCCCAGTCAAACGGCGAGCCGTCGAGGTTCTCATACATGTCCACGAGTGTAGTCGATGGCACAATGCTGTTGCCCGCGATCAGCCGCATGGTTGACTTGTTGCCGAAATAGGAAACTATGTCAAGGGCATATCCGGCAGTGTTTCCGTCTATTGACTGGATGGAAAAAATCATTTCCGGACTGTGGTTGCCGTTGTAGAGACGGAACAGCTCGTTGTAGTCCGGATGGAGCGAGTAGCCGTAGTTGTCGGTCTTGTTATAGACAATCTCTTCGAAATCGGCAATAGCCTTGTCCCACTCGCGGTTAAACAGATATACTTTTCCACGCAGTGCATAAGCGGCTCCTTTGGTGGCGCGGCCGAGGTCGGCTGCATCCCAGCTTACCGGAAGCTTTTCGATGGCTTCCGTAAGGTCGTCGATTATGTGACGGCGTATTTCATCTTCCGGACTGCGGGGAGCGTCGAGGCTGGCGAACTGTTCGTTTATATCGCATGTCTCGTCATAGTAGGGCACACCGCCCCAGCAGTTCAGCATACGGAAATAAGCCATCGCGCGCAGGAATTTCGCCTCGCCGGTTACGCGGTCGATCGTCTGTTGGCTGATAGGCATACCTGCCACATTGCGGATCACTGTGTTTGTCCGATGCACAAGTTCATATAGGTACTGCCAGTGATTCTGCACCCCTTCGCTGTTGGAGGCAAAGGATGTGCCTCGTGAAATGTCGGACCATGGTGTGGTGCCGTCGGCAATGTCGCTGCACATGTCGAAAGTGAACTCCATGCCGAAACACCAGTTAGCTTTCATCGCCGCATACATACCGACGGCTGCCTGACGTGCGTGTTCTTCTGTCTTCCAGAAAGTCTGACCGGTCATCTGGTCTCCCGGAATATAGTCGAGACTCTCGCATCCGCTGAAAAGCAAAGCGCAGGCGGCGAGTGCCGAGATATATCTGATTCTCATTTTATGATTCATTGAATTAGAATGATATGTTGACACCCACGGAATATTGCCGGATTGCCGGATAGCCGACATCAGCTCCTATTTCCGGATCAAGACCGGGGAATTTTGTGATTGTGAACAGATTGTCTATGCTACAGTAGATTTTGAGGTTCTCTACGAAGAATTTCCGTGTGATTTTCTTCGGCACTGTATAGCCGAGCTGGATATTCTTGCAACGGAAATATGCGGCGTTATGCACGAATGCGTCGCTGGCGATATTGTTTTTGCCGTTGGCATTGTTTCGTAGTACAGGATAGATGGAATTGTATGGGTTTTCAGGTGTCCATGCGTTGTCGGTTATGTCCTTTATCAACGACTGGCCCATTACGGTCACGAAGCGGAAAGCCTGATTGTTGTAATACACCTGATGATTGCCTACGCCTTGAAACAGCATGCTGAAATCAAAATTGTTCCAGCTCAATCCGAGGTTCGCTCCGAATGTGAAACGTGGAAGAGTGCCGTGGCCTATCTCCACACGGTCGTTAGTGTCGAGTTTGCCATCGCCGTTGGCATCGCGATATAGGAAGTCGCCGAGTTCCGGACGCTGATATGTCGCAAAATAGTCAGGGTTCCTGTCTACAAGTGACTGCACATAATCAAGATCAGACTGATCGCGTACGATACGGTCAACAGTAATCACATACAGCTGGTTGATCGGTTTTCCTTCCTGAGTCTTGTAAACTCCGCTTATCGACGATACATCTCCCTGAAATTTAGTGACTTTGTTTGATACGAATCCCATGTTGAAGCCAACATTATAAGACACCTTGCCGATTTTGTCGTTCCAGCGGATGTCAAACTCTACGCCCTTATTGTTTACCTCACCGGCGTTTTGGTTGGGCACAACGCTCGTGCCATGTTCAAGAGGGGCCGGCAGAGAGATGAGTATACCTTTTGTATCCTTGTTGTATATATCAACCGAGCCACTGAGACGGTTGCTGAGGAAAGCGAAGTCCATACCGACATTTGCCATGTAAGTCTTTTCCCAAGTCAGAGCAGGATTTGCAAGAACTGTCTGTGCGAGACCTCCGGCAATATTGCCGTTGAGGATATAATTTGCGGTTGCGAACAGAGACTGGTACATGTAGTAGCTTGTCGTGGCGTTGTTGCCTAACGAGCCATACGAGGCGCGGAGTTTAAGTTGGTTGAGCCATGACGATGTCCTGTGCATGAACTTTTCTTCTGAGATTCTCCACCCTGCCGAAATCGACGGGAAATAGCCCCATCGGTGGCCGGGGGCGAATTTCGATGATCCGTCAGCGCGGAAGTTGGCCTCAAGCAGGTATCTGTTGTCCCAGTTGAGGTTTATGCGTCCGAAATAGGAGCGCATGGCCCATTCTTCATAGTTGCCCGTGATACTGCCGTTGGTCATTCCGCCGTCGATAGCGCCTAATGATGGGTCTACGAGGTCGTATTTTATGTAATAGTCCTTGTCGTATTTGTTGTATTCCTGACTTATGCCGGCGAAAACCGATGCTTCAAGTTTGCTTACATTGAATTCATATCGGGCTGTTACTTCAGAAGAACGGAATGTATTGCGGTAGTTGTAACGGCGGATGTATGTGCGCACCACCCCCTCGCGTATAAGCACCGGCCCATCGAAAGTGAAACGGTACAGGTCGCGGTCGGTCAGATGGTGTTCGATGTTGCGCTCCCAATAGTTCATGGAAAAGGCGCCCTGAACAGTAAGTCCTTTTACAGGCATAAGATGAGCATAGATTTTACCGACGAGGCGTTTGGTCTTGACTGGATACTCGTCCTTGTAGAACCACTGCCGGCGGTATGGATTTGCATTGCTCACGTTTTCCTCCTCCGGATTCTGTATGCCGCCATAAAGTCCGGTGGCAGGGTCATACAGCGTCATGCCCGGCACAGTGTTGAACGCACCGTAGCCGAAAATAACGTCGCCTCCTGCCGCAGCGTTTTCCGCCGAGGGGTTGTTGGTGTCATAATATCCGAACAGATTTGTGCCGACGCTGATCCACGGCTTTATTTTGATGTCAAGGTTGGTGCGCATCTGGTAACGCTCATAATCTGTATGATACACCATGCCGGGATTGTTGACGTAGCCGAGCGAGAGATTGTAGTTTACCGTTTTCGTGCCTCCGGTGATTGCAAGATTATGATTCTGTACCACCGACGGGTTGCGGTAGATATGGTCCTGCCAGTCGATGTTGGGATATATTGAAGGATTGCGTCCGGCATCATTGCGCCATTCGTCGATCTTGCCCTGTGAGAAACGTGGTGCCTGACCGTTGATTATCAATCCGGCGTTCTGAATTTCCATGAAATCGGCATAATCGGTTACAAGATTCAGACGTTTGGCCACGGTCTCAAACGACACATTGCCACTGTATGTAACTCTTGGCGCGCGTTCCACGCCGTGGCGGGTGGTTACAAGAATAACGCCGTTAGCGGCTCTTGAACCATATATAGCGGCGGAAGCAGCGTCCTTCAATACCGATATATTCTCTATATCCTGCGGGTTGATGTCGCTGAGGGCTATTCCTGTCATTCCGTCAACAACCACCAGTGGGGCGGCATTGTTGAGTGTGCCGCGACCGCGCACCGTTATGTTCTGCGATTCAAACCCCGGAGTGTTGCCGCCGGAGTTTGTAACCGTCAGCCCTGCGGCAAGTCCGGCAAGCGCGTTGGTCGCATTGGTGATCGGGCGGTCTTCAATGGCATTGACATTGACCGACGAGACCGCACCGGTCAAATCGACTTTCTTCTGCGTCGCGTAGCCGACCACCACTATTTCGTCAAGTTTTGAAGCCAGAGGTTTTAGACGGACCATCACGTTTTCCGCGTCTTGTCCGGTTACTTTGATACGTTCGGTTCTGAATCCCATATATGAGACCGTAAGCTCGGCTGGTAGAGACACACCCTGCATCGAGAAATTCCCGTCAATGTCAGCCACGGCGGCATTATCGGCCGTTCTGACGGTCGCTCCTACGGCGGGCTCTCCGTTATTGTCTGTTATCTTACCGGAGACAATGTGTGTTTTGTGGGTATTGTATGTATGGTTTGGCAGTGTGTCGTGCGTTTCCTTTGGATAGGCCATGAGTGCGCATAGAGAAAGAAACGCTGTAATTGTCTGTCTGATTTTCATAATCACGGAAATCTTTATTCCGGCACAAATTTAACCCCTGATTCAATATAATGGAAACGGGTGTAAATAGACAGCATGAATTTGCCAACGAACAGGTCAGTCGGTCTGTATTACAAGATAGTTGGAAAGACTCCAGAATTTCTTAGGATTCAGGATTGTAAGGATCTTTTGCCGGTTTGTTTCAGAAATCTCATAGGAATCTTTCGGATGATTTGTAAGTAGTTTGTATTTTTTTGAATGCAGATCAATCACCTTTATATTCCGTTTGTCGCCAGTGGAGAAGAAGCTATGGTCAAAATCTTTTTTCATGAGTTTGGACTTTCTGAGGAATCCTGTTTCAATGATATGATGTTCTTTCAGTTGGGATTTTGACGCTATCACATAGTAGCAGGTGTTCAGTTCATTCTCAAAGTGGATCGAAGCAGCTTTTGCGGAATCAAGGTTATGGTTAACTTCGGCTACAGTGGAATTCAGAGAATCAACTTCATAGTTGAGTGTGGATATTTTTTCGTTTGCTTTTGTCAGTTGTTTTCTCAGAAAGTCTATCTGCTCGGACTGGCTTTTTATCTGCTTCCCCAGCGCGTCGACAGTGCTTTTCAGCTCATCGGTATATAGTGCTGAATTCCGAAGACGGGATTCGAGTTCCCTTAATTGCTTTCGCCTGAGGGAAAGTGTGTTTTGGATGGCGGTTATATCCGAGAGTATCTGGGCGCGCATTGCCGGTTTCTCATCCGATCTGGCTTCAGAGATTGTCATGATAACTTCCAGATGCTTGATCTGATCCATGCTTATGGAGATCTCCTTTACTAATTTCAGCAATTGATCACGTTCCTCAAGGGCCGTGATAAGTTCCTGTCTTGAGGCTTCCATCAGAGACTGCGGTCCGGAAGCCTGTTCCTTGCTTCCGCATGATGATATGAGTATCATGATTGAGACCGTGATAAATAAGAATTTTTTCATTGCAAGCGATGATTGATCCTATATACAAATATAATGAATTTTTGCCATAGACATGAGCGAGTGTAAACAGACTGCATGAATGTGTCAATAAACAGTCCGGCGCCCTGCTTGTGCGTATTGCCGGTGTGTGTTAACTTTGCAGGATGAAATCAATAGAGAATAAAACCTCGTTAATCTTTGATCTGTTCTTTTGCGTGGTCTTCATGCCAATAATAGTTACGCTGGGGCCAGCGCATTATTGGATCACGCAGTGGCCGCTGTTTTTTGTCATCGCGTGTGCTTTTATGTACGGGTCATATTTCCTTTTGATGAAGATAAACATTCCCCAGCTGCTAATTTCAAGGAAATTCATCAGGATATCGGTGATTGTGGCTGTGCTTATGGCGGCAACTTATCTTCTTTCGCTTTATCCGCTGCCGGATGTGGATTTTGTAACCCCGGCGTTAAGCGAATACCAGACGAGGTTGCGAAATTTCGGTATTTCCGTAACATTGTGGCTTATGTTTTCTCTTGTGATGGGCTACGCGATGACCATATCTTTTGTCAAGGAATTGTATGAGCAGCTTTTGCTCAAGAAAAAGATCGAGGCCGAGCGCGACAAGGCGGAACTCGCGGTTTTCAAGGCTCAGATAAGCCCGCATTTCATGTTCAATACATTAAACTCGATATACAGTCTGGTGGTCGGCACATCAGAGAGAGCAGAGAGCGCGTTTATAAAATTTACGGAATTGTTGAAATATACATATCTGACCGTAGATAAGGAGATGGTGATGCTGAGAGACGAGATAGCGTACATCCAGAATTATATAGACCTCCAGATGATAAGGCTAAATAGCCACACATCAGTTGATTGGCGATATGATGTTGACAATGAACGGGTAAAGGTTCCTTCAATGCTTATGCTCACGTTGGTGGAAAATGCATTCAAATATGGAGCGTCGACAAGCAAGGACTGTTCTGTTTATATATCTTTGAGACAGAATGAGAAGGAACTTGAATTCGAGACAAGGAACTGCATAATGAAACACGCGGATGAATTCCGGAAAGAAGTGCCTGTCGGTCTGGAAAATTGCAGGGCACGGCTCGCGACTCTGTTTCCGGACAGACATTCTCTTTCCACATACGAGAATGAAGGGGAATTTAATGTGTCATTAAGAATTAAAATGATTTGACTGAATGGGCAATGTTATCAAATGCGTGGCAATAGATGATGAACCTCTGGCGCTTGAAATAATTGAAAAGTTTTGTCAGCGGATCGGAGGCATCGAATTGAAAGTGTTTTCCGATCCGGCTTTGGGACTGGAAAATATCCGGAAAGAGAAGCCGGAAGTGGCATTTCTCGACATTGAGATGGAGAATATATCCGGATTGGATATAGCGTCTCAACTTCCGGGAGAGACGTGTTTCATATTCACGACGGCATATCTGGATTATGCGCTGGATGGATATGAGCTTGATGCCGTGGATTATCTTCACAAACCGTTTGCTTTCGCACGCTTTCAGACTGCGTTTTCAAAAGCCGTCAGGCGTCTGGGTGTGGTAAGGGAAATCCGGAGTGAAAGCATATTGGTCAAACAGGAATATAACAATGTGAGCATCCCGCTCTCCGAGATCCTTTATATCGAGGCGATGGAGGGATATGTGAAGATATTCAGAGAAAATGGTATATGTACGGTTTCACGTGTGATATTGAAGAACATGGGAAGCCAGTTGCCGGAAAATGATTTTATAAGGATCCATCGCTCTTATATAATTAATAAATCCAAAGTCAGAAGATTCAACAGGAGGGAAATCGAGCTGATAAATGGGCGGAAGCTTCCTATCGGACGCCAATATTCGGCCGATGTTTCCACTCAGCTGGGTTGATGGCACCACATAGAAAAGCGGCTGCATCAGTCTGTAGTCCGATGCAGCCGCTGTATGGAAAAGTTTCAGGATCTTATTTTGCAAGACGCTCTTCAAGACGGGTGCGGATAGCTTTCATGAACTCAGCTGATGTAACAGCTTTGGGTTCGATCCCCTCCATGAGGTTTACGAGGTCTTTTGTAACGATTCCTGCGTTCAGTGTGTCGAAGCAGGCAGCCTCCAGTTCGTCTGCAAATATGACGAGTTTCTCGAGGTTGTCCATCTCGCCGCGTTTGCGGAGCGCGCCAGTCCAGGCGAAGATCGTAGCCATAGGATTGGTGGAAGTCTCCTCTCCTTTGAGATACTTGTAGTAGTGGCGTGTTACGGTGCCGTGGGCAGCCTCATACTCGAATTTACCGTCGGGGCTGACAAGTACGGAAGTCATCATGGCGAGAGATCCGAATGCAGTGGACACCATGTCGCTCATTACGTCGCCGTCGTAGTTTTTGCAAGCCCAGATGAAGCCGCCTTTGCTGCGGATCACACGAGCGACAGCGTCGTCGATCAGAGTGTAGAAATATTCAAGGCCAAGAGCTTCGAACTGCTCTTTGTATTTTGCCTCATACTCCTCATTGAAGATCTCGCGGAAACGTGCGTCATATTTCTTTGAGATTGTGTCTTTTGTCGAGAACCAGAGGTCTTTCTTCTGGTCGAGGGCAAACTTGAAGCAGCTGTTGGCGAATGAGCGGATCGACTTGTCGGTGTTGTGCATTCCCTGAAGCACGCCGGGGCCTTTGAATTCATGGATGACAACTTCCTCTTTCTGGCCATTCTCACCTTCAAATACCATTTTTGCCACACCAGGCTCGTTCACGCGGATCTCGACGCTCTTGTAGACGTCTCCGTAAGCATGACGGGCGATAGTGATCGGTTCCTGCCAGTTGCGTACAGCGGGTTTGATCGAGGGGATTGTGATCGGAGTGCGGAATACGGTGCCGTCGAGAATGGAGCGGATAGTGCCGTTGGGGCTTTTCCACATCTCGTGGAGATCGTATTCTGTCATGCGCTGTGCGTTGGGGGTGATGGTAGCGCATTTCACAGCCACGCCATATTTCTTGGTGGCTTCAGCAGCCTCGTGTGTGATCTTGTCGGATGTCTTGTCGCGTTCGGGAAGTCCGAGGTCATAGTATTCTGTCTTGAGGTCGACGAAAGGAAGGATGAGTTCATCTTTGATCATCTTCCAGAGAATACGGGTCATCTCGTCGCCATCCATCTCCACGATGGGAGTGGTCATTTGGATTTTTTCCATGGGTTTATTCAGATTATTAAATATGGTGGGTTTTGAATATTCTTGTGTTGACAGCTGCCTGCCTCGGCAGGCAGCTGTCTCTGTGGGTTCTATTTCTTATTTCGCACGTTGTGCGGCGTAATAGTTCATCAGGCAACCGTCGGCGAGGATCTGGCGTTCGGTCGGGGTGAGGTTGGAGAAGTGGAGTTTGATGTCTTTGACCTCTCCGGCTTTTGTGATAACCTTGGCCATCACTTCTTCCTGCCCGTCAAGGATGAGCTTGCGGATGCCCGGCACAAACACGTAGTCGCCTGTCTCGTAATCGAACTTGGTGTCTTTGTCGATCGTGAACGGAACAATACCCCAGTTGATGCAGTTCGAGCGATAGCGCTTGGTGGCATATTCGTAGCAGATGTTGGCGTCTCCACCAAGCACTTTCTGGCAGGAAGCCGCCTGTTCGCGTGCGGAACCGTCGCCGGGACGATTTGCAAACACGCATGAGCCGAATGAAGTGTCAGCGCATTTGGCACCAACTTTACCGAGAACTTTCTCCACATCGGCAGGACATTTGCCTTCGCGGCGTTCGAGATCCTCTTTCTGGATGCGCTTGCTTATGCCTACATATTCAGGCACACGGCGGGAAAGGGCGAACTCAGAGAGCTTGAGGGGGTTCGAACGATAGGAGGATGTTTCTCCTGAGGGGATAAGCTCGTCAGTAGTGGTAACGGGATCGTGGATCACTGCGGCAAGCTCAAGGAGCATGTTTTCCTGCATGGGATACATCTTGGGCCAGTCCTTGATGTTGGGGCCGTAGCGGAGTTCTTCCTCTGCGTTCTCTTTCTCGAAGCCATTGAATACGCGACGCTCATAGATCTTTGCGTCAAATTCGTAAGGCTTGTGATCGTCGTTGAAGTCCACATCGGTGGCTGCTGTGATCACGCCGCCGTTGGCTGCTGTCGCAGCAATGGAGCGTGCGTCCATGAGGGCAACAAGCGAAAGCTGTCCGTTGCCGGGTTTTGAACCCTCGCGGTTGGGGAAGTTACGGGTTGTGTGGCGGATTGAGAGACCATTGTTTGCAGGAACGTCGCCGGCACCGAAGCATGGACCGCAGAAAGCGGGCTTGATCACAACGCCGGCCTCGAGAAGTTCTTCGGCTATACCGTTGCGGGTTGTGGCCATGTAAACGGGAACAGACTGGGGATATGCCGAGATGGTGAAGTAGTCGTTACCTACGGATTTGTCGCGGAGGATAGCGGCAGCCTGGCTGAGATTGTCGTATGTTCCGCCTGAGCATCCGGCGATGATTCCCTGGTCGGCCATCACCTTGCCGTCTTTGATCTTGCCTACGAGATCCACGCAGACTTTGTCGCCGAAACGTTTCTTTGCGTCTTCCTCCACTTCGCGCATGATGCGTTCGGGATCGGCCTGAAGCTCATGGATGGTGTATGCGTTGGAGGGGTGGAAAGGCAGGGCTATCATGGCTTCCTGTTTGTCGAGGTCGATGCGGATCATGCCGTCATAATATGCAGTGCCTTTGGGATTGAGTTCCTTGTAGTCCTCGCCACGACGGTGTGTGTCGTAGTGTTTCTTAACCTCTTCGTCAGTAACCCAGATGGAGCTGAGACAGGTTGTCTCTGTTGTCATGATATCGATGCCGTTGCGGAAGTCGATGGGCAGATTCTTGACGCCGGGGCCAGCGAATTCAAGTACTTTGTTCTTGACGAAGCCATTGTCGAACACGGCTTTTACAAGAGAGATAGCCACGTCGTGGGGGCCGATGCCCTTGCGGGGAGTGCCTTCGAGCCATACAAGGACAACTTCAGGTGCGTTTATATCCCAGGTGTTCTCAAGGAGCTGTTTAACGAGTTCGCCGCCACCTTCGCCGACACCCATTGTGCCGAGAGAGCCGTAGCGGGTGTGGCTGTCAGATCCGAGGATCATGTTGCCGCATTTAACCATTGCCTCACGTGCATACTGGTGGATCACAGCCTGGTTGGCAGGAACATAGATGCCACCGTATTTTTTTGCTGCGGAAAGACCGAACACATGGTCGTCTTCATTGATGGTGCCGCCTACTGCGCAGAGCGAGTTGTGGCAGTTGGTCATTGCGTAGGGGAGGGGGAACTTTTCAAGACCGCTGGCGCGGGCTGTCTGGATGATGCCGACGTATGTGATGTCGTGGCTCATCATGGCATCGAATTTGATGCGCATCTTGTCGCCCTTGCTTCCGTCCACATCGTGGCTTCTGAGAATCTGATAGGCGATGGTGTTTTCGCGTCCCTCTTCAGGGGAAGGAAGATTTGCGGCATTCTTGTCAAGAATTTTGCCGTCCTGGAGATACACTCCTTCTTTGATGAGTTCTACCATGGGATGGTTTTGTTGATTTTAAGTTAGTTATTTTTAAGTTTGTTGTTTGTCAATGAATGGATAAGCAGGGTGAGGGAGAGCATGTCGGCCGCACCGCCGGGCGATATGTTGGCTGATTTGAATTTTATGTTGGCTTTCTCGAGCGCTTCAATGCTGAAGTTGGCAAGTATTTCCTCTGCTGTAGATTTCACCATTTCGGCTCCCTGCTTGCCTGCCCGGTGATATACATTTGTGTCTTCAAGAGAGGTCATTATTTTCAGCAACAGACGCATGAGGGTTTCCTTTCCGGCGATCTGCTCACGAAAGAATGGAAGCCATGTTTGAAAAAGTTCGGCATATCCCTCGCGGGCGATGTCGGCCGCCCCTTTTATTCCGTACCGGAGTCTGACTTCAGCTCCGTGGGAATTTTTGTTCCCTCCGAATCCTTCCGCAAGTCTCACTATTCTGCTTTTAAGCCCGTATTCTGTGATTTCGCCATCGGTAAAGAGTGAATTTGCTGCTGCAATCAACGTAAGTCCGATTGAGAAAAGGGCTCCCCGGTGTGTGTTTATCCCGCCGGTGGCTTCCATCATGGCGGTCTCAGCCTCTATGCCGGCTTCACGGATCTGATTGTGGTCTGGCAATGATGGTTTCAATCCGAGACGGGCTATTGTGGCGAACGGGCCTTTCAGGGCCTCGATGCTTCTGCTCATGATCTGATGGTCCATGTCGGTATGGGATCCGTTGTCTTCAATATCGACAAGACCTGGTTTGGGTGTCAGATCAAGCTCATCTCGTAATGCCTGGCATGCGGCATGTGCAAGAAGATATGGCCATGATGACGATGGTGTCATCTTCATTGCTGCGCCTGCTTTTCCTTCAAGGATCAGCTTTCTTACAGCCGATGCGCTTATGGATCTGCCTGATGAGTCGTCGGAGAGACGTTCTATCTCTACGACGTTGATTCCCCGGGCGGGGAGAGTATCTTTCATGACCGCGTTATACTCGCTCGTGAGCTTATCGTTCGGCTCTGTGCCGACAAACCTGATTGTAGCACCGAGTGCCGGAGCTATGTGGGTGGCGAATATATCAAGGTCGAGTTTGATCTGTGTTTTTGAAGCGTCGTTTAAGTCTTTGAGGAAATATGTCGGGAAAGTGGCTTTTGAGACGGCGTAATTGCTTCCGGGGCAAACCGAGACGTTGGGAAGCGTGGCAGTGGCCTGCCTCAGCATGTCGAGCCTTTCCTGATATGAATACTCCGATGCATCTTCGGAGACGGGAATGATAAACAGTCTTCCGACTCTGCCGGCCGCAGTTTCTATAAGATATTTGTGTCCGCGTGTGAGCGGGTTGCAGTTCATGACAATTATGCCGGCGGGAGATCCATCATCCTGAAGCGATTGTCTGATTCTGGATAATTCGGCGCAATATCGTTTGATGCCCCGTGGATCTGTTTCCATAAGTATGGCTTTGTCGGAAGTGCCGACTGTATGGAATGCGAGGCTCTCGAATATGGCACGGTTTTCAGGCTTGGTGAATAAGTATAGATCTGACAGCCCTTCCTCGGAAGCTGCTTCTCTGATGCGGGAGATGAGCGGATTGGTCAGGGATTCACTTCTTGCTGATTGCGAGAGTGCTATGCATTTAACTACATTCCCGCTAAGACCGCCTCCGCCTATGAGATTGTCGGACGTGTCGAAGATTCCGAAATAGCGGTCGAGATGTTCGGGGCGCAGTCCCTGGGAAAGCAGGAAAGCCTCCACTTTGCTTCTGGCCGTCTTCAGCGACAACGGAATTTCGCGTATTTCAAAATCTCCAAACATCTGTTAAGTGGATAATTATTAAAAGACTAAGGTTCTGATGACGAAGAGCATGATGAATGCCACATCACGACTCTACGGTGTATTTCATCGAGGAGCTCTTCCTGTGAGTGGGTGAATGCCCTCATGCATATCCGTGCATCGTTGTCGCAAAGCAGGCATTTTCTTGCAGTTTCTCCTCGGTCTGCCCTGCTTATTTGATTTCCCTCAGGACCGAACACGTCAATATCCATCATTCGTCCGAGGGGATGGGTGTCCTCGATGCTTACTGTGAGCGCTTTTGTCTCAACCGGGGCCGACGCGCTGATGTAATACGATTCGAAACCTGTCGGAAGATCAGATGAAAGCACATTCTTTATTTTGGCTCCGAATCTTTCTTTTATAGCTTTGTCCGCAGCCGCGGCTATGGCGAGCGAGTCGTCGGTGCGCTTTACATTTCCCGGAATCACGACTGTGGCCACGATCAGAGTTGCTCCTTTGTTCTCGTTGAGAATACGGAGCTGGTTTGCCCGGCGGTTGTCGCGCGACTCGAGCAATTCACTCAGTGTGATTGGGCGGGATTCCATTTATGGTTGCAGAGGGAGCTGTCTTGTAAGCTGCCGGGGCGGTCGCATCCGAGGGTCTGACCGCCCCGCAGCTATTTGGTTTTTACAGGTTGGTTATCTTCTGATCAGGGCTTGATGTTGCGGATCACGTCCTGAACGGATCCATCGCGGTTCATCACCACGCCGACAACCTTGTCTCCGAAAGGCAGAGGATCGGCATCGCCGATGATGCTCTTTGCTTTTTCCTTGAGAGAATTGATGTCGACGATTTTGAGACCTGCTTTTTTGAGACGCTCTGCAAGTTCGGGACGACGGGGATTGACTGCGATACCGTATTCGGTTACAATAACGTCTACAGTGGATCCGGGTGTGATAAGGGTAGTAACCTCATCTACCACGCAGGGTATGCGTCCACGCAGAAGCGGGCAGACAATTATCGACAGGGCTGAATCCGCAGCTGTGTCGGGATGTCCGCCGATTGCTCCACGGATTATTCCGTCGCTGCCGACAAGGACATTGACGTTGAAATTGACGTCGACCTCAAGAGCGGAGAGGATCACTATGTCAAGATAGTGTACGGCTGATCCAAGATCGTCGGCGGCTGCATATTCCACTGATGTAACCTCCTTGTGCATCGGATTATTTTTCAGCGATTCAGCTGCGACCTTGTCGAAAGACTGCACGTCGATCAGGCGTTCGATCAGTCCCTCCTCGTGCATTTTGACCATGTGGGCCGTAATGCCGCCGAGTGCGAAAGAAGCCTTGATTCCGTCTTCGATCATTTTATTGCGGATGTATTTCACCGCTGCGAGCGATGCGCCGCCTGATCCAGTCTGGATGGAGAAGCCGTCTTTGAAATATCCGCTGTTGATGATGACCTTTGCTGCCTGCTGGGCAAGAAGTATGTCGCGCGGGTTCTTTGTGTCGCGGATCGCACCCGATGAAATCTTGGAGCTGTCGCCGACGCTGTCCACTTCCACTACGAAATCCACGTTGCGTTCGGAAATTGAATTCGGAGTGTTGGGATAAGCCACAAGATCGTCGGTGAGGATAACCACTTTGTCGGCATATTCAGCGTCGGGGAGAGCATATCCGAGCGATCCGCAGATGGACTTGGCGTTTTCCGAGCGGGAATATCCGCATGCGTTGCCAAGCGGGTCGGATGATGATGCTCCGAGGAATGCTACGTCGATATGGAGATCGCCGGAAGCGATTGCGCTGCCGCGTCCGCCGTGGCTTCTGAAAATTACCGGATTTTCCATCAGTCCCTCGGAAATCTCCTTTGCGAGATCACCGCGGAGGCCGGATGTGGAGATCTTTGTTATCACTCCATTGCGGATATGTTCAATCAATGGTTTGTGTACGTCAGACAGGCTCGATGCGGCAAGATGCAGGTTCTTGAATCCCATCTCAGCGAGTTTGTCAACAACCATGTTGACCACTTTGTCGCCGCCACGGAAGTGGTGGTGGAACGAGATTGTCATCCCATCTTTAAGACCGGTCTTTACGATTGCCTCCTCAAGAGTGGCGAGTTTGGGACTTTTGCCCTGGCGCATGCAGTTTGCAGTAGGGTCTTTCTGATGTTTGGCGTCATCGTAGACGCTCTTATTGAGTGCTTTCGCAGCTTTTTCTACGAGTGCGATGCGTTCTTTATATGTGTTCATTTCAAATCCTCCTCTGTTAAGATACCTGATGCGAGTGCTAAGTCGATGGTGCGTTGCGCACGGATCACTACAGGACGGTCCACCATCTTGCCGTTGACAGCGATCACGCCCGAACCTTTCTTCTCGGCTTCCTTGATGGCTGCGATGATGGTGCGGGCCTTTTCTATTGCTTTCTCAGACGGAGCGAATACTTCGTTGACCACTTCGATCTGACGGGGATTGATGATCGATTTTCCATCGAAGCCCAGTGTCTTGATGAATTCCACCTCTTTGCGGAATGTCTCCATGTCGTTGAGGTTGGAGTATACGGTGTCGAGCGCGTCGATTCCGGCTGCTCGTGCGGCCACCACGATGGTTTCACGGGCGAGACGGAGTTCTTCTCCGCCGGGCGTGCGCTGGGTCTTGAGGTTGGCGCTGTAGTCTTCAGCACCGAGCGCTATGCCCATCATGCGTTTTGATGCTGTGGCAATCGCGTAAGCGTTCACTACACCGAGTGTAGACTCGATCGCCGCCATTATTTTTGTGCGGCCGAGGCATCCTATCTCTTTTTCAACGCGTTCGATTTCGCGCTCCACCTCGACAACTTCTTCGGCTGTCTCGGTCTTCGGCATACGGATTACATGGACACCGGCTTTGACCACAGCCTCGATGTCTTTTTTGCCGTAAGGGGTGTTCAGCGGATTGATACGCACCACCATTTCCGTGTCGCCGTAATCGATGCTTTTGAGCGCGTTGTAGACCAGCAGACGCGCTGTGTCTTTCTCGGCCATCGTTACTGAGTCTTCAAGGTCGAGCATTATGGAGTCTGGTCCGTAGATGTGGGCGTCGGCCATCATACCCGGATTGTTTCCGGGGACGAACATCATTGTTCTTCTGAGTCTTTCCATTATAGAGGATGATTTTCCCTGATCATGATCCGGACCGTTTAGACAATGGTTCCGGGATGGTTAAGGGTTTTGACTGGTTTAAATTCGGTTAACTAAAGTGTGCGGAGTGCCGTGATGGATCAGTCCTGCCATACGTCTTTGCCAGTGGCGCGAACAGCGGCGGCTGTAGTGCGTGCGCGAACCGTACAGTCGAGCGCTCCTTTGTCGGTGGCGTCGATTACTGCATCGTTGATCCCGAGTCCTGTCAGGGTCTCGCGGATGACACTCTCAATCTGTCGGCCGAACTGGAAAGCCACGGTGCTGTCCAGGTTGATTTCGAGACCGTTTCCGTTGCCCGGGGCTATACGGATCATGATGTCGCCGGATTCAAGTGTTCCGGCTTGAGAATTTGTCAGATTCATAGTGAGTTTTTATATTATTTCCGAGCCGTTATCCTTTGTCCGGTCGGTCGGGATTCGCGGCTGAAGGGGTTTGGTTGTTGATTATATGGATTGTCAAATTAAGGTCAGTGAATGATTTGCCGCATTCTGCCATTGAGATGGGGGAATGCTCTCAATAATTCAAGGGCAAATTTATAGACTTTTTCTTTATTGGCAAAATAAAAACAGAGGAATTTTCCGAGTATTTTAAGGCTGTGGTTGCAGTTTATAGGGCAGCGTTTTTCAGTGTCGTGGTCAAATTGCAAGAATTCAACAGATTACGCCCGGATTACTGTTGCTTTTCCATATCTGCATGTGTCCCATTGTGGTGCGTAGATTCAGTTCGATGCATGGAGCCGCCATTTTTTTGTCGTCAGCGAGCATGTCTATGCCGAGGGGGCCGGAGTATGCCGGCGCGATGAGCTTTTCTATAACCTCACGCTGGGCTTCTGTTATGTCGCGTATGTCGGTGTTGATGTGCCGCTGGATGATTTGTGTCAGCTCCCTTTGGCTTGCCTCCACGTTGCCTTTGTAGACAGCGCGCCCGGATGTATGGAAGACGGAATAGCCCGCAAACGAGACCATTCCTTCGCGGCATATCCATTCGGTGGCGAAGTCGATTGTTTTTGAATATGCGGGTTCCGCCATCACGCTTCCCTGTCTTCTGATTATCCCTCTGGCCCATTGCAGGGCGGATTCAGTGGTGGATTCAGTGGTGGAGAATATCCCTCTCCCTGAGCTACTCCACGGAGCTTTCAGGAATGCCGGTTGATGACATGACAGAAATTCCTCCACCTCTCCGGCTGAATGGCATTCCTGCGGTGGATCGGCAATCATTCCGGTTAATTCCGGGAGCAGGCTGATAAATGCCGCTGTAGTCCGGCGGTGGGAGAGCGTGGTCAAAGATTCGACACGATTCTCCGGTGGCATGGCGGATGGCGGCACACCCCATTTTTCCAGCCGTCGGTATAATGTCATGTCCCACCCCCACGGGATGATGCGCGTATTGTCGAGATCCATGTATGCAAGTTGCTCAGGCACTATTGTCCCGCATCCGAGAGCCATTATCTCGTTATATCCTTCTGTGGAGATTATGTCGCGGTGAGTCTGGTTGTCGAGCAGCAGAAACATGTCGCCGGCCACAGCAAGGGGATGTTGGATCAGAGCCATTCTTTTTCTCATGGATCTGATCTTTGCGTTTGGTGTGAAGTTGGCCGACCGGTCGGCCCTTGCAAAGTCCGTTTCCGGGTTGAATACGAAAATGTGTCTTTCCAATTTGGGGTCTTGTCTTTTGTGGGTATGCCGTCGGTCGTTCAATAGCTGGATTCTATCTGCGGTCTGGAGATCCCGTGAAAAAGAAAGGCCTCCGGATCACAAATCGGATGCGGATGCCAGTTCTATAATTGAATGCTTTCCCTGCGCTAAGGGGACTCTTATTCCGAGAGACGTTCCTTCTCTTTGGCCGGATTGCTGAAGTAGAGCTTATGCTCGATGTATTCCTGGGTCGCGATCAGAGTCGGTTTGGGCAGCTTCTCGTAGAAGCGTGAGATCTCGATCTGCTCGCGGTTTTCAGAAACTTCCTCAAGATTGTCGGTCGAGGCGAATTCCTGAAGTTTCTTTTCAAGATCCTTCTTCATTTCCGATGCAATCTGGTTGGAGCGTTTCCCGATAACGCATACTGTCTCATATACATTCCCGGTCTGCTCTGACAGAGCCATGAGATCGCGTGTTACGGTGTTGAGAGGTGCATTGGTCTTCTTGTAGTCCATAGAACCGTTTTGATATGTTGTGTCGTGTTGATTTTATTCTGTAGAAAGTGTGTATGTTCAGCTGCTGCGGGAGCCATTCAGTCCCTGACATGCTTTTCGGCTATCTTGAAGATATTGTCAGCCTCCTTGCGGTTTTTTGTGTCGGGATAGTTGTTGATGAAAGAGTAATATTCGTCAATGACGTCCCGGTAGCGTTCAGCCCGTTTCTCATCCACGCTCTGGCGTGCCTCCTGATATTTGGATTTGAGAATGAGCATCTCGAAATCCTCCTTGTATTTTGAGTAGGGATATGATTTGAGAGCGTTCTGGGCCGTTATGATCGCGGACTCGTAGTTGTTGCCGAGGAAATTGCCGAGATTGTAGTAAAGCTGGGCGTTCTGGAGTTCTTTCAGTGTCAGCTTGTCCTGCATCTCGAATATGGCGTTTTGGGCTACGGTTACTCTGTCGCTTTTGGGATATGCCTCAAGAAATGCCGTAAGTTCCTCGATGGCCTTTATGGTCATCGACTGATCCAGCTGCGGATCCGGAGAATCGAGATAATAGCCATATCCGCCGTAGAATCTCGACAGTTCGGCATATTTTCCTCGCGGATAACGCTGATAATATGTCTTGAAGTACATTCCGGCGTTCAGATAGTCCTTGTTCTCGAAATGCGACATAGCAAGCAGATAGAGCGCTTCCTCGCCGTTGGGGCCGCCGCGCAGCGGGGTGATGATGTCGGCAAGCACCGTGGCGGCGTTGACATATTTCTTTTCGGCAAACGCGCGTTTGGCGTAGTCGAAGCGATAGTCTACGTCGCGGCTTTTCAGCACCTTGTTGTATTCTCCGCATGAGCAGAGCATGGCGAGTGCTGCCATGATATATAGATACTTACGCATTCAGTTCTCTTGAGATAACGTTATCAAGCCGGGGCGCGGCGGCGTGGTCCATGCCGTAACGGCCCCTCTGTCAAGCCGCAAAGTTACAAAAAAAAAAGCTATCGGCAAAATAAATCGTAAGCCCCGCCGTGCTATTTCTTCAGATGGCAGTGCATCAGGGAGCCGTCCTGGTCGCGGAGATGCATCCCGTTTCCCTCGCAGTATCTCCACATCTCACATCCGGCACAGGCTCCGGTGCGCATCCATCCGCGGTCGCGGTATCGCTCATATCGGTTTTGCCATACATCCCAGAAATCATCCGTATAGATGTTGCCCTGATTGTAATCTGCACGTATGCTCGGGCAGGCGGAGATGCTTCCGTCGAGAAGCACGGAGGCCACCGTCACGCCGGCGTCGCATTGGAAAAAATTGTCTCTCACTTTCCCCTCGTAGCCGCCGAGAAATCCCTCGCAGCAGAATGAAGCGTCTATCAGCCCCTCCTCCCGTGTGGATTTTATGAATTCGAGAAGCCTGATCATCTCTGTTCTGTCCAGATCAAATTCGGGATACGAGGCCGCTCTTCCCGAAGGAAAAATTGTGAACAGCCGCCAGCCTTTGACCCCGGCTTCAATAAGCAGCCGCTTTATTTGGACGAGTTCTCCGAGTGTGCGCCGGTTGACGCAGCTGACCACGTCGAAATTCAGATCCGGCTTATCGGCAAGAATCTTTATCGCCCCGTATGCTTTTTCAAACGATGCCGGATTGCCACGCATCCAGTTGTGGGAGTCTTCGGTGCCGTCAAGGCTTACGGTGATGTTGTGCATCCCGGCCTTCATAAGCGAATCGATCCGCTGCCCGGAAAGTGTGAGTCCGTTGCTGACGATTCCCCACGGAAGCTCGCGCCTGTATAGTTCGAGCCCTACCTCTTCAAGATCCTTGCGCATTGTGGGTTCGCCTCCGGTGATCACGATGTTGAGCCGGTGGCGGCTTTCCGTGTCGAGATGAGGGAGAATGCTGTCCACTACCCGCAGGAAATCCTCGGCCGGCATGTCGGGGAGTGTGGCTGATTGCTTGCAGTCGCTGCCGCAGTGCCTGCACGAGAGGTTGCACCTGTGGGTGCATTCCCAGAAAAGTTGCCGCAGAGGATGGCTTCTGCGCCTCTCCTTTACTATCTTCCGGTGCAGTTCAAGTCCTATGCGCTGCCTCAGCGAGATCTTTTCCATCTGATTATTTTTTTCTCAGTCTGAAGTCCGCGATAGCCTTGGCCTCCTTCCCCCGGTAGTCGAGATAGACGTCGGTGGAATCAGCCTCGAGTCCGGAGTTTTCTTTAGGTTTGCAAACCACCCTGACCGTTTTTGCCTCCACACCGTAGTAATTATACAATCCGTCGGCATCGGTTTTTATAGTGTCTGATTGGTAGGCAAAGCCGCTGTCGCTGGTTTTGCGGATTATGACTGAAGCGTCGCTTACAGATTCGCCGGATTCTGTCTCCACCATACCTTTTATCTCAAATGAGCTTACAGGAGAACCGTACATGGCCTTCTGCGATTCGCAAGCTGACAGACCGAGCATTGCGAGCCCGGCGGCGCAAAGTCTTGCCGCCATAGCCGGGATATTTAGCTGAAGTTTTTTCATAGGGTTTATTTTTGGGAAAAGTCTCTGCAAAATTGGATATAATATGGTTTTACGGTTTCACTCCAGTCGATGGGTGATTATCAATTCTTTTTGTCAAGAATGAAATTCTGTATTGTCCAACCGTCGGATTTCTCGGCGGCATCCAATTGATTGGAATTATAATCAATTGAATCGGCTCTCAGCCCTGATTCAACAGACGGGGTGCATACAATCCGGATTTTCCCATAATTGTAGTTCTCCTTCTCAATGGAATACTTGCCGTCGTTGCCGGTTGCTGTGTTCCATTTCGGTATTGCAACATCGTTTGAATAAAACAGTTTAACTGTTATTTGTGCATCATTGACCGGTTCTCCGGACTTCGATTCCACTGCGCCTTTCAGTCGGAAACTGCCTGGAGGAGTCCCATACATATCGCCTTGAGACTCGCAGGCTGAGAATCCAAGTATTGCGAGCCCGGCGGCGCAAAGTCTTGTCGCCATCGCCGAGATATTTAACTGAAGCTTTTTCATAGGATTTGGCTTTTACTGGCAATTAATTATTGGGATTAAAATCTCCGCAAAAAACAGTCTAAATGCATGTCGTCGGGAATAGAACTGTAAGCAAGGTGTGGAAATAGTGGATTTTCATAATCGGGTGTGTTAATTGTTATTTCGCAAAGTTAACAAAATATTTCAAATTTTGAAAAATAATTAACAATATTTTTTTGTTAATCATTGTTGAGGTGTAAAGGGTGTAATATGAATGCGCTATTAATCAGGTATTTGTGTTATGAAAATAGCTCCGCTGCGGGTGTCGCAGACGGAGCTGATGTCTTGTTGGCGGATTTCTCTCGGGTCATTCCGGATTGTTATGGTATTAAGCCAGTCTAATCCGTGATGCCGTAAATGGGTCAATTGATGATCAGTCCTGATGAAGCCATCCCTTGGATGCATACGTAGGAGGCGGAGAAATGGCGTATGAAATCGATTGTCGCTTTACGGGGAGATTTAATCACGTTTTTCTTTTTGGATGTCAAAGTAGAATCATGCGTCATAGGCTGATGGTTTAAGTGTTTTGTCTATCCTATTAACGCCTTATGGTCTACTTTATTATATATTCGCTTATTATATTTTTTAAGATCAATTAAGAGCAAAAGGTTTACCGGTTGGAATTCTCGTATTCTTTCTCAAGAAATTTCTTGACTTCCTGGAAAAGTTTCGAGGCGAACACAAAATCATTGAGCGAGCGGCTTGTGGAGCGGAATATTGTCTTGTCGTCTCCGGTCCAGTCGCAGTGTCCTTTGTTGATGAACACTATATTCTCTCCGATCCCGAGTACGGAGTTCATGTCGTGGGTGTTGATGACGGTAGTGATGCCATATTCATGTGTTATGTCGCTCAGCAGATTATCGATCAGGATTGAAGTCTTGGGGTCGAGTCCGGAGTTTGGCTCGTCGCAGAAAAGATAGCGGGGATTGAGCGCGATGGCTCGTGCGATAGCCACGCGTTTCTGCATTCCGCCTGAAATTTCTGAAGGATATTTATCGTCGGCGTTCTCCAGCCCCACGCGGCTGATGCAGAAACGGGCTCTCTCAAGCTGCTCCTTGCGAGAGAGGGGGGAGAACATTTTCAGAGGAAACATGACGTTGCCGAGTACGGTCTCGTTGTCGAAAAGTGCCGATCCCTGGAAAAGCATTCCGATCTCGGTGCGCAGATCTTTTCTCTGTCGGGTGTCCATGGCCCGGAAAGATCGGCCGTCGTAGAAAATCTCCCCCTCTTCGGGAGTCAGAAGGCCGATGAGGCATTTCATGAAAACGGTCTTTCCGGAACCGCTCTGACCGATTATGAGATTTGTCTTTCCGGTTTCAAACCGGGCGTTGATGTCGAAAAGCACCCGCTGGCCGTCGAACCATTTGCTGACGTTTTTTGCTTCGATCATTGTAGCAGAAGTTTAGTGAGGACTACATCGGCGAGAAGAATGAGGATTGAGCTTGACACCACTGCGTTGGTGCTTGCCTTGCCCACCTCGAGCGCTCCGCCTTTGACGAAATAGCCGTAATAGGCGGCGACGCTTGTGATGATGAATGCGAAGAAGTAGGTCTTGATGATGCCATACCAGACGAACCATTCGTTGAAGAACGACTGGATTCCGAACACGTAGTTCTCCACAGAGATCATTGTCGTGAATTCAGCCACACACCAGCCTCCGAGCAAGCCCATGAACATGGATAGCACACACAGCACAGGCACGAAAAGCACGAAGCCGACAATCTTGGGCAGGACGATGAAGTTGGCCGAGTTGATGCCCATGATGTCGAGTGCGTCGATCTGTTCGGTAACGCGCATCGTGCCTATCTCGGAAGCGATGTTGCTTCCCACTTTCCCCGCAAGTATAAGCGACATTATCGACGACGAGAACTCGAGAAGCAGGATCTCGCGCGTGGCGAGTCCGGTGGAGTAGGAGGGGATCAGTGGCGATACGATGTTGATAGTCATCTGTATCGTGATTACCGCGCCGATGAAAATTGAGATTATTATTACCAAAGGGATCGAGTCTACCCCGAGCTTGCTTATTTCATTGATGGTGTTGCGTCCGAACACTCCCCATTTGTCAGGAAACCGGAACACTTGTGTGATAAACGAGCAGTAGCGCCCGAATGATTTGATGGAGCCTATTATCATGCTTTCTATTTATGTGTCTGCGGAAAAAAGGGTTTCCCGCTTTCCGTAGCGGATGCAAAATTACAAAAAAATATTCCCCGGCGCAAACACGATGATCTAACAAACGAGAAAGAGGAAAATATTTCCGATAAACTGCATTTTTTTATCCTGACCTGTAACATAAGTTCGGTTTTTTTGTCTACTTTTGCAAGAAGATGGGCTTCACGGCTCCGGCCTGTTCAGCCGAAATATCGGATGAAGTTTTCCTGAAATGAATAAAATTTAATGTTTTTCGATAAATTGTTGGCGTTTTAGCGAAAAAAAGCTATCTTTGCATCTGTTAATAAGCTTCCATCATATCTGATATAATTCAAAAGTCGGAATATCAATAAATTAATAAATACTTTTCAAACCAAACTAACTTACGCTATGGTAAAGAAATTGCTTTCAGTTGCAATGTCGATGGCCGTCGTATTCGGCGCCTCCGCCCAGGAGGCAGCGTCGGCGCAGCAGCCGCAACAACCGCAGCTTCATCAGCTTCCGCTCAATCCGAAAGTGAAGACCGGTGTGCTTCCCAACGGGTTGCATTATTACGTGCTTCACAACGAAGAGCCAAAGAACCGTGCTAACTTTTATATAGCACAGAAGGTAGGATCCACACTCGAGACTCCCCAGCAGCTCGGCCTCGCCCACTTCCTTGAGCACATGGCTTTCAACGGCACTACCCACTATCCCGGCAAAAACATGCTCAACTATCTTCAGGACAAGGGTATACGTTTCGGTCAGGATATAAATGCCTACACAGACTTCGATGAGACAGTCTATAACATCAACAATGTACCTTCCACCGACGTGGCACTGATGGACAGCGTGCTGCTGTGTATCCGCGACTGGAGCTGCGGCATATTGCTCGAAGAGAGCGAGATCGACGCCGAGCGTGGTGTGATCGAAGGCGAATGGCGTCAGCGCAACACTGCCGGCTTCCGTCTGTATGAGACAGTCCTCCCGAAAATATTCCAGGAATATCAGTATCAGCAGATGCCTATCGGCAAAATGGAGATTGTTCGCACTTTCCCGCCGGAAGTGATCCGCGACTATTATAAGAAATGGTATCGTCCCGACCAGCAGGGCATAGTGGTGGTAGGTGATTTCGACGCCGATGCCATGGAGAAGAAAATCGTCGAGATGTTCTCCACAATACCGATGCCCGAGAATGCGGCTGAGCGCACATATCCGACGGTGAGCGACAATGTGGCTCCGATCTACGCATATTACGAGGATCCCGAGCTTTCCGCTACAAACGTGATGGTGATGTTCAAGAGCGACAGATTACCTGTCGAGATGCGCAACACACAGGAATACTATGTACAAGACAACCTGATGCTCAACGTTTTCTCAATGATGATCAACAATCGTCTCTCTGAGGAATCCCGCAAACCCGATTGTCCTTTTGCCTACGCCGGAGTTAGTTACGACAAGTTCCTGATTGCAAAGACAAAGGCGGCGTTCACTGTAATCATCATCCCGAAAGGCGATATAGCAGCGGCCATGCGTTCGGCAATGGGAATAGTGGCCCAGGCGTGCAAGACCGGTTTCCTCCCCTCTGAACTTACCCGTGCAAAAGACGATCTTCTGTCGTCATACGAGAAAATGTATAACGAGCGCGATAAAACCAAGAACGACGCTCTGGCCAAAGGGATCATCCGTCATTTCATCGACAATGAGCCCGAACCCGGAATCGACGTCGAGTATCAGCTCGCGCAGGCTGTCCTGAACGGAGTCCCCGTTGAAGCCTACAATGCTCTCGGTGCCCAGATTCTTACCGATGAGAATCAGGTGATTCTTGTGGCCCGTCAGAAAGTGGACGGACAGACTCCTGTGGAAGAGACAGAAATCACAGGCCTTGTAAAGGAGACAATCAATGCAGAATATGAGGCATACGTGGACGAAGTGATCACCGATCCTCTGATTCCGCAGCTTCCCGCCGCCGGCTCTGTTGTTTCCACAGAGAACACCAAATTCGGCACCACGACCCTCACTCTTTCCAATGGAGCCAAAGTCGTGATCAAACCGACTGATTTCGCGAAAGACCAGATCCTTTTCTCAGCACAGCGCAACGGCGGTCTTGCCACTTATCCGGCATCGGCCGCAGCCAACATCGATTTTATCGGTGATGCGTTCGACTCTTCCAAGCTCGGTAATTTCAAGGCTTCCACACTCGAGAAATATCTCGCAGGCAAGAAGGTGGCTCTTGGCTACGGCATCGGCAACGCGACCGAAGTTTTCACCGGCCAGTCTACAGTGAAAGATCTTCCTACATTCATGGAACTCGTATACGCAAGTTTCGCTCTTGTCAGCCCCGACGAGGAGCAGTGGGCTTCCACAAAATCGCTCAAGGAGATCGATCTCCGTAACAAGGACACCAACCCGCAGTCGATCTTCTTCCAGAAGAACACTAAGAATCAGTATGGCAACAATCCTCTCCGCAACATAGCCACAACCGAGCAGCTCAATGCGGCAAGCTATCCTGAAATGGTTGAGATGATAAAGAAATCCACAGCAAACGCGGCCGACTATACATTCTATTTTGTAGGCAATGTGGATGTGGAGACGCTGAAGCCTCTCGTAGAGCAGTATATCGCTTCGCTGCCCGCAGCCGGCAAACAGGCCGCTCCTAAGAAAATCTCGAACATCAACTTCGTGAAGGGCAACGTCAACGATGAGTTCACTCTCCCGATGGCTACTCCCGCAACATTCGTGTTCGACACATTCAGCGGCGAGAATCTCGCATGCAACATCGATAATGAGATTATGATGAATTTCGTATCGGAAATTCTCGATATGATCTACATCAAGACTCTCCGCGAGGAGATCGGCGGCACATACGGCGCTTCAAGCGGCGGCAGCGTGAATCCGATCACAGGCCAGTGGTCGCTCCTCTACTTCTTCCAGACAAACAAGGACAAGCAGGACGTGATGATCAAGCGCGCTTATGATGAGCTTGTGAACCTTATCGAGAAAGGCGCTTCCGACGAGGAATTCAATAAAGTTAAGGAAGCAATGCTCAAACAGCTCGACATCACGGAAAAGAGCAATAACTACTGGTTCAATTACATTCCTTTGGCAAACCGTGGCACAGATATGATCACAGGCCGCAAGGCAGCCATTGAGAAAGTAACTCTTCAGGGTCTCAACAAGTTCATGAAGTCTCAGCTTTCTAAAGGAATCAAGGCCAACCGTATACAGACCGTGATGGAAGGTGTTGAGATGAAGTGATATTCTGAAAAAAACAATACCCGATAGATAAGGAGTGCGTTCATCATTTGAGCGCACTCTTTTCACATTTATTCGGTTATGTGTAAGCATGTTTGCGGAAGAATAGAGCCTGCACTGTATCTATATTATTACTGTCCGGGTAAAAATATTTTCTTCGCTCAAAATTTTTACCCGGACAGTAATAAAAGCAAAATTTACCACTGCGATATTTCTATGGCGAGAGTGCCAACGCCATAAAGATCCAAATCTGGGTAGCACTCATAGCGAATCTGCTGCTGTCAGTGCTTCAAAGCACTCTTTCGCGCCCATGTATTGACTAGCACAATGGTAAGAATCGTCCTGATGTACTATCTCAATCCACTCAATCCCGAGACATTCTTCAACCACCCCGACGCTGATCCCAAAGTCATGCTCGTGGAGGCCGCGGAATCACCACCCGGAACGAGCGGAAATTATTAAGGTGGGCTTGTCCAAGTACAAAAAAGCCCGACTTCTATATTTCAGGAGGTTGGGCAAGAGGGGTTGAGCAAGAGTCTCCTGACTTCGTCAACGTGTCACCCAAAATTCATCAGAGAATAGCGGGGCGATGC
>CAJUSZ010000033.1 GCA_910589425.1 uncultured Muribaculaceae bacterium
GACTACGTTAAGAACATGGTAACCGGTGCTGCTCAGATGGACGGTGCTATCATCGTGGTTGCTGCAACCGACGGTCCGATGCCCCAGACTCGTGAGCATATCCTTCTCGCCCGCCAGGTGAACGTTCCCCGTCTCGTTGTATTCATGAACAAGTGCGACATGGTGGACGACGCTGAGATGCTCGAACTCGTAGAAATGGACATGCGCGACCTTCTCGCTCAGTACGAGTATGACGGCGACAATACTCCTATCATCCAGGGTTCTGCCCTCGGTGCCCTCAATGGCGAGCCCCAGTGGGTAGACAAAGTGATGGAGCTTATGGATGCAGTTGACAACTGGATTCCCCTGCCTCCCCGCGATGTTGATAAACCCTTCCTTATGCCTGTTGAGGACGTGTTCTCAATCACTGGCCGTGGTACTGTTGCCACAGGTCGTATCGAGGCCGGCCGCGTGAAAGTAGGTGATGAGGTTCAGATTCTTGGCCTTGGTGCAGACCGCAAGTCTGTTGTTACAGGTGTCGAGATGTTCCGTAAGATCCTCGACGAGGGTGAAGCTGGCGATAACGTAGGTCTTCTCCTCCGTGGTATCGACAAGGACGAAATCCGTCGTGGTATGGTTATCTGCCATCCCGGACAGGTTAAGCCTCACGATCACTTCAAGGCTCAGGTTTACATCCTGAAGAAAGAGGAAGGTGGCCGCCACACTCCGTTCCACAACAAATATCGTCCTCAGTTCTACATCCGCACACTTGACGTAACCGGTGAGATCACACTCCCCGAGGGTATCGAGATGGTAATGCCTGGCGACAATGTAGAGATCGACGTTAAGCTCATCACTCCGGTAGCATGTGATCAGGGTCTTCGTTTCGCAATCCGCGAGGGCGGCCGCACAGTCGGTTCAGGTCAGATCACTTCCGTAGTAGAAGATTGATAACGCAATCCGAGGGATTCGTACGAGTTCCGAGGAAACAAGATAAGGAGGGGAATTCCCCGGAATTCCACCTCCTTTAAATACGGGAATAGCTCAGTTGGTAGAGCATTGGTCTCCAAAACCAAGGGTCGGGAGTTCGAGCCTCTCTTCCCGTGCAAACGAAAACAAGACATGAAATTAATCAAGGATATAAAGGAATCTTATAGCGAACTAGTCTATAAGGTTTCTTGGCCGACTCAAAAACAGCTTGTCAACAGCTCGGTGCTGGTGCTGATTGCTTCCATCATCCTGGCCGTGTTCATCTGGGCGGTAGACAAGATTTTTAATCTTCTCATGGAGCTGATTTATAGCATCAGCTTCTAATTTTGTTGTTTAATCTCTCTTTATCATCGGAAGCTAAAAAGACACCCCTGTCCAAATAAAACAGTAATGACAAAGATGGCAACCAACGGGAACATTTCGGAAGAAACTCAAAAGGCGCAGACCGGCTCACTCAGACGTGGATGGTATGTGCTAAGGGCAATTTCCGGCAAGGAGGCAAAGGTGAAAGAGGTGCTTGACGCCGCTATTGCTAAAACCGATCTTGGAAAGTATGTTTTTCAGGTTCTTATTCCGACAGAAAAGGTTGTTGCCAACAACAACGGCAAGCGTTCTGTCAAAGAGCGTACGCTCTATTCGGGATATGTCTTTGTCGAGGCTATACTTACTGGAGAGGTGATCTACGAGCTTCGCAACACAACCAATGTCATCGATTTTCTGCGCGGGCGCACGAAGGACAGCAAACCGGAGTCGCTTCGTGAGGAAGAGGTGATGAGGATGCTTGGTGCGGCTGACGAACTACAGCAGCCGGTAGACGAGTATCTGTCGGAGTTCACTGTCGGTGAATCCGTGAAGGTGATCTTCGGTCCGTTCAACGGTTTCCGAGGAGTGATCAAAGAGGTGAACAACGAAAAGCAGAAGATTAAGGTCGAGGTCAAGATTTTTGACAGACCTACAGACCTTGAGTTGGAACATTCCCAAGTGGAAAGAGAGTAATCCAGACCGAGTGCAGTTTCTGTCCCGGAACCTGAGGATGGTGTTACGCATCCAGGGTCGAGGGAGGAGTGCGTGCGGCCCGGACGCTCGATGTGAAAACAAACAAATTAAAAACAACAACAATGGCTAAAGAAATTGCCGGACAGATCAAGTTGCAGATAAAGGGCGGGGCCGCAAACCCCTCGCCTCCGGTCGGACCCGCACTGGGTTCGAAAGGTATCAACATCATGGAATTTTGCAAGCAATTCAATGCCCGCACCCAGGATAAGGCCGGAAAGGTTCTCCCTGTAGTAATTACCTACTACACGGATAAGTCTTTCGACTTTATCGTGAAGACTCCGCCGGTGGCTGTGCAGCTCAAGGAAGTTGCAAAGCTGAAAAGCGGTTCAGCTCAGCCTAACCGTTCAAAGGTTGCTGAGATCACATGGGAACAGGTAAAGACTATTGCAGAAGATAAGATGCCGGATTTGAACTGTTTCACCGTAGAATCCGCCATGCGCATGGTGGCTGGTACGGCAAGAAGCATGGGTATCACTGTGAAGGGAGCTTTCCCTGAATCAATTTAATAAACTTCAACAAAATGGGAAAACTGACAAAAAATCAAAAGTTGGCTTTGTCCAAGATTGAAGCTGGGAAGTTCTACACTCTTCAGGAGGCCGCTGAGAAAGTGAAAGAGATCACTTTCACGAAATTCGACGCATCTCTCGATATCGACGTTCGTCTCGGCGTTGACCCCCGCAAGGCCAACCAGATGGTGCGTGGCGTCGTATCGCTCCCCCACGGCACAGGCAAGCAGGTTCGCGTTCTCGTTCTTTGTAACGCCGACGCAGAGGCTGCAGCCAAGGAAGCCGGAGCCGATTTTGTAGGACTCGATGAGTATATCGACAAAATCAAGGGTGGATGGACTGATGTTGACGTGATCATAACCCAGCCTTCAGTAATGGGCAAACTCGGCCCTCTGGGTCGCATACTCGGTCCCCGCGGACTCATGCCTAACCCCAAAAGCGGCACTGTAACTATGGATGTTGCAAAGGCAGTCAAGGAGGTTAAGCAAGGTAAGATTGACTTCAAGGTTGACAAAACCGGTATCGTTCACGCTTCCATAGGCAAAGTGAGCTTCACTGCCGAGCAGATGCGCGACAATGCACGCGAGTTTATCAACACTCTGATCAAGCTTAAACCCGCGACAGCGAAAGGCACCTATATCAAGAGCATTTATCTTTCGAGTACTATGAGCCCCGGCGTGAAAGTGGAGCCCAAGTCCGTTGCAGAATAAATTTTAAAGTAGGTTCACAATGAAAAAGGAAGATAAAGCAAGAATCATAGAGATGATCGGCACCACGCTCGCCGACTACGGCTGCGTGTATCTCGTTCAGACCGCCGGACTTGACGCAGAGAAGACAAGCGCGCTCCGTCGCGAATGCTTCAAGAGCGATGTGAAAATGCTTTGCGTGAAGAACACTCTTCTCAAGAAAGCATTCGAAGCCAGCGAGACTGACTACAGCGAACTTTACGACCTTCTCCACGGCGAGACAACTCTTCTTCTGAGCAACACAGGCAATGCTCCGGCTAAGCTTGTGAAGTCTTTCAGAAAGAAAGGGGACACACTCCCGATGCTGAAAGGTGCGTATGTAGAAGAAACAACCTATGTAGGCGAGGAGTCGTTGGAGACCCTGGCCAACATCAAGAGCAAGAACGAACTCATCGCAGACGTTGTGGCTCTTCTTCAGTCGCCCGCGAAGAACGTTATTTCCGCCCTTCAGAGTGGCGCGAATACGATCCACGGTGTGCTTGAAACTCTCTCCAACAAATAATAACCAACCCAAAGTAAAAACAAAAAAACACATATACAAAAATGGCAGATTTGAAAGCTTTTGCAGAACAATTAGTTAACTTGACCGTTAAGGAAGTAAACGAACTTGCTCAGATTCTCAAAGAAGAGTATGGCATCGAACCCGCCGCAGCAGCAGTAGCAGTAGCTGCCGGCCCCGCTGCAGGTGCAGCAGCCGCTGAGGAGAAAACAAACTTCGACGTAGTGCTTAAGGCAGCTGGCGCAAGCAAACTCGCAGTTGTTAAGCTTGTGAAGGAACTCACAGGTCTCGGCCTCAAGGAGGCTAAGGAACTTGTTGATGGCGCTCCCAGCAACATCAAGGAAGGTCTTCCCAAGGCTGAAGCTGAAGGCCTCAAGAAGCAGCTCGAAGAAGCTGGTGCTGAAGTTGAGCTCAAATAAGAGATATCTTCACACGAAAATAATGCGGGTGGGAACTTTGTTCTCACCCGTACTATTTATGGTAACCATCCGCACTAAGGCGACTTTAACATGATGTTTTTGACCGCGAATTTTGTAGTCAACAACGCCATGTTTAATTTTGAGTGTGGAGTCATCTTGACTTCACACTATCAGAATCGTAATCTCCAGGCATCCGGCATATATGCGTATGGTTACGTTTGACGCAGTCTATCTTGAGAAATCCCAGGATGATTATGTTACATCTGGGATTTCTTCGGTAGTTGAATATGGTTGTGTAGTGCTGGCGATTGCTTTTCTCCGAACTTTACGTATTCATCATAATTCGTGTGAGACGGATATTCAGATCTCGCGTTTGTCCCATTTGGGCTTCGCCGGATCCGGCGCGATGAGTGCCTCGTCAAGATCTATGCCGAGCGCAGCCGCAAGCATTCTGCCGTATTCCTTATCCGCATTATGGCAGGCTCTGACATGGCGCTGCTTGATAAACAATGGAACTCCTTCCATGTTTCGGGCTGTGTTCTCGCAAGTGGCATGTTTTTCTTTGTCTGGCATCAGTCTCCATAGTTTGCCCGGTTGGGTGTAGTAATCATCGTCGTATTCCCGTTCGTCGTAATTATACATAGGACCGTGCAATTCCATCTCAGGTTCTTTGAGCTGAGGGGAGTCTTTCCATTCATTGAAGCTGTTGGGTTCGTATGCGACTGTGTCGCCGAAATTGCTGTCTGTCCTCATTTGGCCGTCTCTGTGGTAGGAGTGGTGAGGGCATTTAGGTTGGTTGACCGGAATCAGGTGATGGTTGACTCCGAGTCTGTATCTTTGCGCATCCCCGTAGGAGAACAGTCGTCCTTGAAGCATCTTATCCGGTGATAGGCCTATTCCATCTACGATGTTGGTCGGGTTGAACGCAGCCTGTTCTATCTGGGCGAAGAAATTGTCCGGATTCCGGTTGAGTTCGAGGATTCCGACTTCCCTAAGGGGGAAATCTTTGTGATACCATACTTTGGTAAGGTCGAAGGGATTGATGCTGTATTTTTTCGCCTCCTCCTCGGACATGAGTTGTACGAAAAGTGTCCATCTTGGAAACTCTCCCCTTTCTATGGCATCGAAAAGATCCCTCTGGTTCGATTCCCTGTCTTTTGCAATTATAGCTTCAGCCTCTTCATCGGTGAGATTTTTTATCCCCTGCTGGGTTATGAAGTGGAATTTAACCCATGTGCGTTTGTTTTCTTTGTTGATGAAGCTGTATGTATGGCTTCCGAATCCGTGCATGTGGCGGAAAGATGCGGGTATTCCCCGGGGCGACATTGTGATGGTGATCTGATGGAGTGCTTCGGGAATCAGAGTCCAGAAGTCCCAGTTGCTTGTCGGGTTTCTCATCCCTGTGCGCGGATCGCGTTTGATAGCGTGATTCAGGTCTGGAAATTTCAACGGATCCCGGAGGAAAAAGACGGGAGTGTTGTTGCCTACGAGATCCCAGTTCCCGCCGTCGGTGTAAAACTTCATGGCGAATCCACGGATATCGCGTTCAGCGTCGGCCGCACCCCTTTCTCCAGCCACAGTGGAGAAGCGGACGAGGCAGGGAGTCTGTTTGCCCACCTTTTCAAAAATGGCGGCACGGGTGAACTCTGATATATCATTTGTAACTGTAAATGTACCGAATGCGCCTGCTCCTTTAGCATGCATCCGTCGTTCTGGGATCACCTCGCGGTCAAAGTGAGATATCTTTTCAATATACCAGGGATCCTGAACCGTCATCGGTCCCCGAAGGCCTGCTGTCTGTACATTCTGGTTGTCGGCGACAGGACGGCCGTTCTCAGCTGTGAGTCTTTTATTATCCATAACAATCATAATGTGTGTAAAATGTTTTGCGACCAGCGCTGCCTATTAAACGCAAATATGATGCGAATGGTTTTGTGTGAGTAGTCATTATATTGTTTATCAGTATGTTGGTATTGATATGCCTGTCCCGTATCATCGTCATGTGTCTGAAATTATGTTATATCCATACAGACGCTTACGCGGATTAACCAGCTCTAAACCCGCTCAAGAATGGGCGCGATTGATTATTTTCATGAATTTTTTTAGCGAAAAATTTGGTTTATAAAATAAACCGTATTATCTTTGCAACATGAAAGAGTGTCAGCGCGCAAACACTCTTTTTTAAGCCAAGTATGGTTTATAAAATAAACTGATTTAAAAACTCGTAAATTCTATTGAGTATGGAAGACAAGAAACTAAGTCCAAAGGAAAGCATGGATTTGATAATCTCCATGATCCAAAACACGAAACAGAGAGTTGCCGCCCCGGATATGCGTGTGTCTGTAATGTGGGCCGTTCTCGCAATCGTAACTGCAATTTCCGTGTGGATTCTGATATCTGTTACCCGCAACAGTCTGTTCAGTTTCCTATGGTTTGCCATTCCTGTGATAGGGATTCCTGCGAATCTGATCCTCGCGAGTAAGACACGGAGTAAAAATTTGGTCAAGACGTATCTTGACCGGGTCAGTGATGGCTTGTGGAAATCTGTTGGCTACATAGCCATAGGCCTCACAATAGCCTGCTTTATAGCGCAGCAGCTCGGTTATCCGCAGGCTTGGATGGCAATGTTATACTACGCATTTATAATAGTCGGATTCGGAGCCGTTGCAAGCGGGATTCTGCTGAGGGAGAATTCATACATATTCGGAGGCATGTTCTCGATATTCTCCGGCTTTGCGGTGATAATCTGCAACCTGTGTCAGATACCGTTGTATTATTCCTGGGTAGTGCCCCTTTATGTCCTGTGCTTTCTGCTGATGTTCATAATTCCCGCGTTCATTATTTCAAGAAAGATTAAATCGGCAAAGAGATGAAAGAACTTGATCCGCTGCTGCACTCGCAATTGCGTCTTGCGGTAATGTCTATCCTGATGAATGTTGACGAGGCGGATTTTGTTTATCTCAAAGAGAAAACTGATGCCACCTCAGGAAATCTGAGTGTTCAGATCGATAAACTGTCGTCTGCCGGATATATTGCTGTAGAGAAAGGGTTTGTCGGAAAAAAGACCCGCACAGTCTGCCGTATTACCGAATCGGGGAGAATGGCTTTTGAAAAATATGTCGAAGCCCTCAAAGAATATCTGAACCTTTAGACAGTGTTTGGATCGAACACATAATTAAGCGCTTGTTTTTAAACAAACGCTTATATAGCAAATTGAAGGCGGAAGTCCGATAGCCTTTATGGGTATGGACTTCCGCCTCTGATAGATTGTATCCGTAGGAGGAATTATTCAGCTGCAATGTGTTCCGCTTCAACCTCTACGATTTCTTCGGGATCCTCGTTGTGCTGAAGAGCCTCGTATTCGTCGAGATTGGCGACCACAAGTTTATTATAGTCGCGCAGACCTGTTCCTGCCGGGATGAGATGTCCGCATATCACATTCTCCTTCATACCTTCGAGTGTGTCGGTTTTGCCGTTGATGGCAGCCTCGTTGAGTACCTTTGTGGTTTCCTGGAACGATGCGGCCGACATGAAGCTTGAGGTCTGTAGGGCCGCGCGGGTGATACCTTGCAGGATCTGCTCGGAAGTGGCCGGCACAGCGTCCCTGACAGTCATGATCTTGAGGTCTTTACGCTTAAGGGCGGAGTTCTCGTCGCGCAGTTTGCGCATTGTGATTATCTGTCCTGCGAAATATGTCTGGCTGTCGCCTGCATCGGTGATCACTTTCTTGCCCCAGATATTGTCGTTCTCATCCATGAAGTCGCGTTTGTCCACGATCTGCTGTTCGAGGAAGCGTGTGTCTCCCGGATCGAGAATGTTGACTTTGCGCATCATCTGGCGGACGATCACCTCGAAATGCTTGTCGTTGATCTTCACGCCCTGCATACGGTATACGTCCTGCACTTCGTTCACGATGTATTCCTGCACGGCAGTCGGGCCTTTGATATTGAGGATGTCAGTCGGGGTAATGGCTCCGTCAGACAGCGGGGTGCCGGCACGCACGAAGTCGTTTTCCTGAACGAGGATCTGTTTTGAAAGCGGGACGAGATATTTTTTCTCCTCGCCGAGCTTCGATGTAACGCTTATTTCCTGGTTTCCTCGTTTGATTCCACCGAATTTGACCTCTCCGTCAATTTCGCTGACCACGGCAGGGTTCGACGGGTTGCGGGCCTCGAAGAGTTCCGTTACACGGGGGAGACCGCCGGTGATGTCGCCGACGCTGCCTGTGGCGCGCGGAATCTTCACGATGACCTGTCCGGGAAGCACTTTCTCGCCATCCTTGACGTCGATATGGGCGCCTACCGGGAGAGAATAGGTGCGTATGATCTGGCCGGAAGCGTCCACGAGGTTCGCTTTCGGAGTCTTGTTGCGGTCTTTGGACTCGATGACGATTTTCTCGCTCATGCCGGTTGCCTCGTCGGCTTCCACGCGATATGTGATGCCTTCCTCTACGTTCTCGAACACGATATGACCGGAATTCTCGGCAATGATCACCGCATTGAACGGATCCCATTCGCAGATCATGTCTCCGTCCTTGACCATGTCTCCGTCTTTGAAGAAGATGCTCGCGCCATAAGGGATATTGGCTGTGGTGAGTACCATTTCAGTGCGTGGTTCCACGATGCGGAGTTCTCCCATGCGGCCGACTACGATATCCACTCCATCTTTATTCTTGATCGTGCGGAGTTCGTCGATTTCAAGACGGCCTTCATAGCGTGATGTTACATCTTTTGCCACAGCCTGGTTGGAGGCAACACCACCCACGTGGAATGTACGCAGGGTCAGCTGTGTGCCCGGTTCGCCGATTGACTGGGCGGCAATGACGCCTACAGCCTCGCCTTTCTGAACCATGCGGTGGGTGGAGAGGTTGCGTCCGTAGCATTTCGCGCACACGCCTTTCTTGGATTCGCATGTGAGTACCGAGCGAATCTCGACCTGTTCGATCGCGGAGTTCTCGATACGTTCAGCCGCGGCTTCGGTGATCTCCTCGCCCTGAGCCACGATCAGCTCGTTAGTGAACGGATCCACAATGTCGTGAACTGAAACACGACCCAGAATGCGCTCGCTCAGGGAAGCCACAACTTCCTCGTTGTTCTTTATTTCGGTGCATACCAGACCGCGGAGGGTGCCGCAGTCTTCTTCCGTGATAATCACATCGTGGGCCACGTCTACAAGACGACGGGTGAGATAACCGGCGTCGGCTGTCTTGAGCGCGGTGTCGGCAAGACCCTTACGGGCACCGTGTGTGGAGATGAAGTACTCCAGCACCGAGAGTCCCTCCTTGAAGTTTGCAAGAATCGGGTTCTCGATGATCTGGCCGCCTTCGGCACCGGCTTTCTGCGGTTTCGCCATCAGACCACGCATTCCGGAGAGCTGACGGATCTGGTCCTTCGAACCACGGGCGCCGGAATCAAGCATCATGTAGACTGAATTGAATCCCTGCTGGTCCTCCTCCATGTGTTTCATCAGGGTCGAGGCAAGCTTGTTGTTGACGTGTGTCCAGATGTCGATCACCTGGTTGTAACGTTCATTACCGGTTATGAAGCCGTTTGTATAGTTGAACATCACTTCCTCTACCTGGGCATGGCCTTCAGCCACATACTGCTCTTTCTCCTCCGGGATGATCACGTCTCCGAGGTTGAACGAAAGGCCTCCGCGGAATGCCATGCGGTATCCGAGATTCTTGATGTCATCGAGGAACTGGGCAGAACGTGTTACACCGCATTTCTTGATGACACGGCCGATGATCGTGCGCAGGCTCTTTTTGGATATGATCTCGTTGACGTATCCGATCTCTTTGGGTACGTACTGGTTGAACAGCACGCGGCCTACGGATGTGTCCTTGCGGATAACCTTTACAGGCTTGCCTGCCTCGTCGATGTCGTCAACGAGGATCGACACAGGGGCATGGAGCGTTACGCGGCCTTCGTTGTAGGCGATTTCCGCCTCCTCGGGTCCGTAGAATACCGATCCCTCTCCTTTGTCGCCTTTGCGGAGCTTGGTGATGTAGTAAAGGCCAAGCACCATGTCCTGCGAGGGCACTGTGATAGGAGCGCCGTTGGCAGGGTTGAGAATATTGTGTGCGCCGAGCATGAGAAGCTGGGCTTCAAGGATCGCTTCGTTTCCAAGCGGAAGGTGGACGGCCATCTGGTCACCGTCGAAGTCGGCGTTGAATGCGGTGCAGGCAAGCGGGTGGAGCTGGATTGCCTTACCCTCGATCATGCGGGGCTGGAAAGCCTGGATACCGAGACGGTGAAGAGTCGGGGCACGGTTCAGAAGCACCGGATGACCTTTCATCACATATTCAAGGATGTCCCAAACGACAGGCTCCTTACGGTCTACAATCTTTTTGGCGCTCTTGACGGTCTTGACGATTCCGCGCTCGATGAGTTTGCGGATGACGAACGGCTTGTAAAGTTCGGCAGCCATCAGTTTGGGAATGCCACATTCATGCATCTTAAGCTCTGGGCCGACCACGATTACTGAACGGGCCGAATAGTCCACACGTTTACCGAGCAGGTTCTGACGGAAGCGTCCCTGCTTGCCTTTCAGGCTGTCTGAAAGAGACTTCAGAGGACGGTTCACATCACTTTTCACAGCGCTTGATTTGCGCGAGTTGTCGAGCAAGGAGTCTACAGCCTCCTGAAGCAGACGTTTCTCGTTTCGGAGAATCACGTCGGGAGCCTGGATCTCGATCAGGCGTTTCAGACGGTTGTTGCGGATAATCACCCTGCGGTAGAGATCATTGAGGTCGGAAGTCGCGAAACGTCCGCCGTCGAGCGGCACGAGCGGACGGAGTTCCGGCGGGATCACAGGCACAGCTTTGAGGATCATCCATTCAGGACGGTTGCGGTCGGCCGAGGCAATGAAAGAGTTCACCACCTGGAGGCGTTTCAGAGCCTCGGTCTTGCGCTGCTGCGAGCCGTCTTTGCTCGCGCGGTCGCGGAGTTCGGCTGCCAGACGGGGGAGGTCAAGCCCCTGGAGCAGATCGTAGATGGCGTCCGCTCCCATCTTGGCAATGAACTTGTTGGGATCATCGTTGTCGAGGCTGCGGTTCTCTTCAGGGATCTGGTCGAGTATATCGAGATACTCCTCTTCTGTGAGAAGATCGAGCTTCTCGAGGGGGGCGTCTTTCTCGCCGGGTTTCTTGAGATCGTAGTTGCCCGGATTGATGACAACGTATTTCTCATAGTAGACCACCTGGTCGAGTTTCTTTGAAGCCAGTCCGAGCAGATATCCGATTTTGTTCGGAAGGGACCGGAAATACCATATATGAGCCACGGGTACTACCAGCTCGATATGACCCATGCGTTCGCGGCGAACCTTCTTCTCGGTAACTTCCACGCCGCAGCGGTCGCAGACGATCCCTTTGTAGCGAATGCGCTTGTATTTTCCGCAGTGGCATTCGTAGTCCTTGACCGGGCCGAATATCTTCTCGCAGAAAAGACCGTCGCGTTCGGGCTTGTAGGTACGGTAGTTGATGGTTTCAGGCTTGAGAACCTCTCCGCTCGATTTTTCCTTGATTTCCTCGGGGGATGCAAGTCCGATCGTGATTCTGGAGAAGTTGCTCTTTATCTTGTTGTCTCTTCTAAAAGCCATATTTGTCTTTTTCCTTTTTTCGTGGTTGGTGGGGGATGAGAGGTGGGTCAGTCGAGCGTTATGCTCAGGCCGAGGCCGCGGAGTTCATGCAGAAGCACATTGAGCGATTCCGGAATTCCAGGCGTGGGCATCGGATCGCCTTTCACGATCGCTTCGTAAGCCTTGCTTCTTCCGACCACATCGTCTGACTTGATGGTGAGTATCTCCTGAAGGATATGGGCGGCGCCGAATGCTTCGA
The DNA here is from genome assembly GCA_910589425.1 of uncultured Muribaculaceae bacterium. Classification (GTDB taxonomy): domain Bacteria; phylum Bacteroidota; class Bacteroidia; order Bacteroidales; family Muribaculaceae; genus Lepagella. The sequence continues at coordinate 12,033 of CAJUSZ010000033.1, forward strand.
GCGCCCAAACCTCCATCTCTCCGAAGCGCTGGCCGCCGAACTGGGCTTTACCGCCGAGAGGCTGCTGGGTGATCAGAGAGTACGGTCCGATGGAACGTGCGTGCATCTTGTCTTCGACCATGTGGCCGAGTTTGAGCATGTAGATCACGCCGACTGTGGCTGGCTGGTCGAAGCGGTCGCCTGTTCCGCCGTCGTAAAGATATGTTTTACCATAGCGGGGCACGCCGGCCTTGTCTGTCCATTCATTGAGGTCGTCGAGCGAGGCGCCGTCGAAAATAGGAGTGGCGAATTTCTCTCCGAGTTCGCGTCCGGCCCATCCGAGTACGGTCTCGAATATCTGTCCGAGGTTCATTCGGGAAGGCACGCCGAGGGGGTTGAGGACGATGTCGACGGGAGTGCCGTCTTCAAGGAACGGCATGTCTTCCTGACGCACCACGCGCGATACAATACCCTTGTTGCCATGGCGTCCTGCCATCTTGTCGCCGACACCGATCTTACGTTTCTTGGCTATGTAGACCTTGGCCATCTGCATGATGCCTGAGGGAAGCTCGTCTCCGATGGTGATGTCGAACTTCTTGCGGCGGAGTTCGCTGTCGATCTCTTTGGATTTGCGCAGATAGTTGGTGATGAGCTGTCCGACCATCGTGTTGATGCGCTGGTCGTCGGTCCAATTGCTGAGATTGATAGTCTCATAGTCGAGCGTGCCGAAATTGACCTCACGGAACGGCAGACCCTTGTCGATCACCTCCACGCCGAGGAAGTCCTTGACGCCGGCCGAGATCTTGCCCCCGAGCAGAGTCTCCATCTTGCCTATCATCACCTGCTTGAGGGAGGCCTGTTTTTCTTCGTATTCCTCGTCGAGCAGCGGCAGGCGGGCGTTGGCGCTCTTCTTGGAGGAGCTGTTTTTCACGGCTCTTGAGAAGAGGTTGGTGCCGATGACCACACCTTTCAGCGACGGGGTGGCCTTGAGCGACGCATCTTTTACGTCGCCGGCCTTGTCTCCGAAGATGGCGCGTAGAAGTTTCTCCTCAGGGGTAGGATCGCTTTCACCCTTGGGAGTGATCTTGCCGATCATGATGTCGCCGGGCACTACATGGGCACCCACACGGATTATGCCGCGTTCGTCAAGATCTTTCGTTGCGTCCTCGCTCACGTTGGGGATGTCGCTCGTCAGTTCCTCCATTCCGCGTTTGGTCTCGCGTACCTCGAGAGTGTATTCGTCGACATGGACAGAGGTGAGTATGTCTTCCCTCACCATGCGCTCGTTAAGAACGATAGCATCCTCGTAGTTGTATCCTTTCCAGGGCATGAATGCCACCTTAAGATTGCGTCCAAGCGCAAGTTCACCTTTTTCGGTGGAATATCCTTCGGTCAGTATGTCGCCGGGCTTCACACGGTCGCCCTTGTTGCATGTCGGGCGCAGGTCGATGGTCGTTCCCTGGTTGGTGCGACGGAATTTCGGCAGTCTGTATTCCTTGACAGAGGACTCGAACGATACGAAATCCTCATCTTCCGTGCGGTCATAGTTTATGCGGATGATTGTGGAATCGACAAATTCCACTGTGCCGGCTCCTTCAGCCATGATCTGGGTGCGTGAGTCGCGTATAAGCTGGCCTTCGATTCCGGTGCCGACAATGGGCGCCTCGCTCCGGAGCAGAGGCACAGCCTGACGCATCATGTTCGATCCCATCAGTGCGCGGTTGGCGTCGTCGTGTTCAAGGAACGGGATGAGCGATGCTGCGATCGAGGCGATCTGTATCGGAGCCACGTCCATAAGCTCGATGTTTTCCGGCGGCACGATCGGGAAGTCGGCGTCGAGACGGGCTTTCACCTTATTGTTGATGAATGTTCCGTCGTCATTGACCGGAGCGTTGCCCTGGGCTATCATCTTGCCTTCTTCGATTTCGGCTGTGAGGTAGATCACATCGTTGTTGTTGAGATCCACCTTTCCTCCTTCCACCTTGCGGTAGGGAGTCTCGATAAAGCCGAGATTGTTGATCTTTGCATATACGCAGAGGCTTGAGATCAGACCGATGTTAGGACCTTCCGGGGTCTCGATCGGGCAGAGGCGGCCGTAGTGGGTATAGTGTACGTCGCGCACCTCGAATCCGGCACGTTCACGCGACAGACCGCCGGGGCCGAGCGCCGACATACGGCGCTTGTGGGTGATCTCGGCCAGAGGGTTGGTCTGGTCCATGAACTGCGACAGCGCGTTTGTGCCGAAGAATGTGTTGATAACCGACGAGATGGTCTTTGCGTTGATCAGGTCAATCGGGGTGAACACCTCGTTGTCGCGGACGTTCATTCGTTCCCTGATGGTGCGCGACATTCTCGCCAGACCTACACCGAACTGGTTGTAGAGCTGTTCTCCCACGGTGCGCACGCGGCGGTTGCTGAGGTGGTCGATGTCGTCAACGTCGCTCTTGTTTCCAATAAGCTCGATGAGATAGTTGATGATGGCCACGATGTCCTCGCGTGTGAGAACCTTGACGTCGGGCGATGTGTCGAGACCGAGCTTTTTGTTGATCCTGTAGCGTCCTACTTCACCGAGGTCATAGCGCTTTTCGCTGAAGAAAAGATTGGTTATAACCTCGCGCGCGGATGCGTCGTCCGGTGGCTCGGCGTTGCGCAGCTGCCTGTAGATGTGCTGAATAGCCTCGCTTTCGGAGTTTGTGGGGTCTTTTCTCAGAGTCTCGAAGATGAGCGGATAGGCCACAGAGTTGGCGTTTTCTGTCTCGAGAAGGATCGTTTTCACGCCGCTCTGGAGAATGGCTTCCGTCCTTTCGGGTGTAAGCTCGTCGCCGCGGTCCACGATCACATCGTTACGGGTCAGGGAGATAACCTCACCAGTCTCGTAGTCCACACGGTCTTCGACGTATGTGTTGATCACACGGCTCGCAAGTTTGCGTCCGGCTGCTTTCAGAAGATTGGTCTTGTTGACTTTTATCTCCTCGCCGAGTCCGAACACCTGCATTATCTCCTGGTCGCTCTCGAGTCCGATTGCACGCAGGAGGGTCGTTACAGGGAGTTTTTTCTTGCGGTCGATGTAGGCATACATCACATTGTTGATGTCAGTGGCGAATTCGATCCAGCTTCCGCGGAACGGGATGATGCGGGCTGAATAGAGTTTGGTGCCGTTTGCATGCACGCTTTGACCGAAAAACACACCGGGGGAGCGGTGGAGCTGCGAGACTACGACGCGTTCGGCGCCGTTGATCACAAACGTGCCTTGCTCGGTCATGTAGGGGATCGGTCCGAGATATACATCCTGGATTGTGGTGTCGAAGTCCTCATGATCCGGGTCGGTGCAGTAAAGCTTCAGCTTTGCCTTCAGGGGGACGCTGTAGGTGAGGCCGCGTTCCAGACACTCTTCAATCGTGTAGCGTGGAGGATCGATGTAGTAATCCAAGAACTCCAACACGAAATTGTTGCGTGTGTCGGCGATTGGGAAATTCTCGGCAAACACTTTGTAGAGTCCCTGGTTCTTGCGGTTCTCTGGGGGAGTGTCAAGCTGCAGGAAATCGCGGAACGATTTCAGCTGCACTTCGAGAAAATCCGGAAACGGTAGCGGATTCTTCACTGAGGCGAAGTTTACGCGCGGTTTTTCGGTTATGTTTACTGACATTGGATTGATATTGTATTATTCTTGCTATTGTTCTGAACTGGGTCTATACATCTGGGCATGAGTCATGAATACACAAACTTTGTCCTCGTCTCATGCTCTTTGTCGGTCGGGCATGAAACGATGACAAAATCACCTCGGATGCATATCTGTCTCTTTCTTCATCTTGCAGCTTGAGGCCATGTAGGCCTCTCGATGCCTAAACGAACCGGTGGAGCCGGCAATGCGGAGTTCCTCCGGGATTCATCCTTAAGTTGTTTTTGCCGGTAAGACTTTTTTACGGTGCGGTCATCATGAAGTGTGAAAGACCTGCTGCGCAGTGGGCCTTGCCGTTTATGTTTGCAGTCGCAGACGTATCTTGATCGATGGTTGAATGCCATGTGACGGTATTCCGGATGTGGGTATCACAATGGCAATCAGTCGAATAACATACGTCCATAAGGTTTTGATTTCCTACAGGGGGAAATCAGCTTGCAAAGTTACTGAAAATTGTTGGAATTTCAATGAGCGTTATCGAAAAAATCAGTGAAAATATATGAAATATAGCGAAAATAATAAAAAAGACCGGTTGGATTTATCAGCATCCGGTGGATGCAGCCTGATTTGGAAAGATATTTTCGGGGCAGGATCATAACATAAAACCGGAAAGATGTCGGGAAACGGATTCCCTGCCACCTTTCCGGCTTTATGTTGATAAGGTTCTTATTTCAGCACACCGAGTTTATTGCCTACTTTGATGAATGCCGCGATGGCGCGGTCAAGCTGCTCGCGGTTGTGTCCGGCAGAGAGCTGGACGCGTATGCGGGCCTGTCCTTTGGGAACTACAGGGTAGTAGAATCCTGTTACATAAATGCCTTCCTTCTGCATTTCGGCTGCGAAGTCCTGCGAAAGCTTGGCGTCGTAGAGCATAACGGCGCAGATAGCGCTCTGAGTGGGTTTGATGTCGAAGCCCGCAGCGAGCATCTTGTCGCGGAAATACGCTACGTTTTCCATCAGCTTGGTGTGGAGATCGTCGTTTTCCTTGAGCATCTTGAACATCTCGATGCTCGCTCCGACGATAGAGGGAGCCACAGAGTTGGAGAACAGATATGGACGTGAACGCTGGCGGAGCATATCGATGATCTCTTTGGGACCGGTTGTGAATCCACCCATCGCGCCGCCGAATGCTTTGCCGAGTGTGCCGGTGAAGATGTCGATCTTTCCGTAGCAGTTGAATTGTTCAGCCACACCGTGTCCGGTGGGACCCACGACGCCGGCCGAGTGGCTTTCGTCAACCATCACCAGAGCGTCATATCTATCCGCGAGTTCGCAGATTTTGTCCATCGGGGCAACATTGCCGTCCATTGAGAACACACCGTCTGTGGCGATGATGCGGAAACGGCAGTCTTTCGCTTCCTGAAGGCAGCGTTCAAGGTCGGCCATGTCGGCGTTGGCATAGCGGAAACGCTTTGCTTTGCAGAGACGCACTCCGTCGATGATCGACGCGTGGTTGAGTGAGTCGGAAATTATGGCGTCCTGCTCCGTGAACAGGGGTTCGAAGAGGCCTCCGTTAGCGTCGAAGCATGCGGCGTAAAGGATAGTGTCCTCCGTCTTGAAATAGTCGGAGATCGCGCGTTCAAGCTCTTTGTGGAGATCCTGCGTGCCGCAGATGAAACGCACCGAACTCATGCCGTAGCCACGGTTGTCCATCGCTTTCTTGGCTGCTTCTATGAGGCGGGTGTTGTCGGCCAGGCCAAGATAGTTGTTGGCGCAGAAATTGAGAACTTCGCCTTCGGAGCTTTCGACAGCGATGTCGGCTTTCTGGGGAGTGGTGATTATTCTTTCGTTTTTGTAGAGTCCGGCATCCTTGATGTCTTGCAGCTCTTTTGTGAGGTGGTTTTTGAAATTGGAATACATAATATTATAATGTCTGTATCGGGTTAGATTTCCTGAATATAGGATGCTCCGGATAGCCGGGGCTGAAAAACATCCCAAAATTACCAATATTTTTTCAAATTGCTATGAATGCAGATGAAAAAACTCTTCATGTTTCCGCAAAAAAAATATAGAAGAACCTGACATGCCTCCGGTCAGTGGCGCGGATTGCGGCCGGTGCCGGATCAATATGAGCATGCCTGGCAGAGCAGCGTGAGGTTTTTCTGCCGTGCCGCGTCTGTGATCAGAAACCAGTCTATGATGGTCCACACGCCGCATCCGCCTCCGGTCAGCAGTTTGCCTACCCCTTGTCCGATGTCGCCGATATAGAACCTGTCTATCCCGAGATAGCCGAGGAGCAGGGAAAGAATCAGTGCTGCTGTGGGATTCTTGAAATCAAGACTTTGAAGTATTAGGTTCTTTGATTCGGGGGCATCCTGGAGCATCTGGTAGATTCGGGGCATCGCTGCCGGCGGGAACATCCCCGGATGGGATGCGATGAAAAGTTCGATCTGCTGTTGTGTCATGTCGTGATTCTTTATGAGTTCATATATACTTGAGCCGGGTGTCGTGGTCAACCGACCACATTCACAGGGTTGCCGCTTATATATGCCTTTAGATTGGCGGCGGCTTCGGTGATGGCTCTGTTCCGTGTCTCGCGTGTGGCCCATGCCACGTGGGGTGTAACTATGCAGTTTCTTGCTGAAAGGAGCCTGCATCCCGGTTCCGGCGGCTCATGGCCGAGTACGTCGAGTCCCGCGTGGATCTTTCCCTCGTTGAGTGCGTCGGCGAGAGCATTCTCGTCGGCGATCGCGCCTCTGGCAGTGTTGATGAATATGGCTCCGGGCTTCATCGAGGCGATCATTCCGGCGTTGACCAGATTCCTGGACTGGGGCGTGAGAGGGCAGTGTACGCTGATTACATCGCTTGTTTTCATCAGCGTGGGAAGATCCATCTTGGTCCATCCGGCAGGGAGAGATTCCTGCGGCCGCGATGTGTAGGCTGCCACTTTCATACCGAAAGCGTCTGCCATGCGTCCCACGGCGCGGCCTATGTTTCCGAGACCGATGATGCCTATCTGTTTCCCGTCGAGTTCAATCAGAGGATGCGGCTGATAGTCGAACCCGGGCATTCCGGACCATTGTCCGCTGTGGGACAGTTTGTCGTAGAACGCCGTGTGGTTGCAGACTTCAAGGAGGAGTGCCCATGTGGCCTGGGCCACGGACATTGTGCTGTAGGCCGGGATGTTGGTAACGGTGATCCCGCGTCTCGCGGTTTCCGTCGTGTCGATGAAATTATATCCTGTGGCGAATGCTCCGATATATCTGAGTCGCGGCATGGCATCCAATTCCTTGGCTCCTATGCGCATCCTGTTGACGAGAATCGCGTCGGCTTGTCCGGCCCTGGAGCCGAGCAGTTCCCGGGGAGTGTTGTCGAACACATCGAATTTCCCGAGCGCCTTGAATGGCTCCCAGCTTATATCTCCGGGATTCACGCCGTATGCGTCAAGAGCCACGATCCGCATGGGATCGTGGCTTCCGTTACCTATGGTATGAAGTGTGTCGCTTTCTGCCATCGGTGTCAGTTGCCCATTTCGGAGAGGAACTTGACCCTTACAAGCCTTATCTCTTCTTCCGTGTAGTCTTCCCCGAGTTCCTGGATGGCGGCCTCGATATTGTCTTCCTCGCTTTGTCGGAAGAAGTCCATGATATCCTCCTGTTGGTCATCGTCCATTATTTCGTCGAGGAAATAATTGATGTTAATCTTGGTTCCTGTCTCCACGATCGTCTCAAGTTCGTCTAGAAGCTCTGAAAACTCGAGTCCTTTCGATTCCGCGAGTACATCGAGCGGAGTCTTGCGGTCGATTCCCTGAATGAGGAATATTGTAACGCTGCTCTTGTTCGGAACGGTCCGGACACGCAGATCGTCTGGTCGCTGGATCTCGTTGTCTTCCACATGCCGGCGGATGACATCGACAAATTCCTGACCGAAGCGTGTGGCCTTCCCGGCTCCTACTCCGGGAATGTTCTTAAGCTCGTCTATGGTGATAGGATATGTCGTAGCCATTGCTTCGAGCGATGGATCCTGAAAAATTACATACGGAGGCAGACCGAGGTCTTTAGCCCTTTTTCTGCGGAGGTCTTTGAGGATAGCGAAAAGCTCCGGATCGGCCACACAGGCCGTACTGTCTTTGATTTGCGGTTCGGCGTCGTTTTCTGAAAATTCTGCGTCTTCCACGATTTTAAAAGTTTTGGGGTGCTTTAAAAAATCTTTACCGGCGGTAGTGATGCGTATCACACCGTAGTTTTCCAATTCTCTGTTCAAGTATCCGGCGATTTCGCCCTGCCGGATGACGGCGTTTATGAATCGTTCCTCTGTCTTGGGAAGCGAGCCGAATGCGTCGATGGTGTCATGTCCGCGGGAGCGGATGTCGTCTGTCTTCCGGCCCGTTACGACATTTACGATATAGTCTGATTTGAATTTTTCACCGATCCCTACCACGGCCTCAAGCACGGCAAGCAGCTCTTCGGTTGCTTCCACGCTGGGTTTCGGATGGGTGCAGTTGTCGCAGTTGCCGCAATTCTCGGCTGTGTATTCCTCTCCGAAATAGCTCAGAAGCACTTTGCGCCGGCAGAGTGATGATTCGGCGTAGCTTGCAGTCTCGGCGAGAAGCTGTTTCCCTATTTCCTGTTCCACTGGAGATTTCCCCTGCATCAGTTTCTCGAGCTTCTGAAGATCCTTGTGGCCGAAGAATGTGATGCACACTCCCTCGCCTCCGTCGCGCCCGGCGCGTCCGGTCTCCTGATAATATCCTTCGAGACTTTTGGGAAGGTCGTAGTGGATCACATACCTCACGTCTGGCTTGTCAATCCCCATTCCGAAAGCGATCGTGGCCACGATCACATCCACTTTCTCAAGCAGAAAGGCGTCCTGGTTGGCCGAGCGTGTGTTGCTGTCCATGCCGGCATGATAGGGGAGTACCTTGATGTTGTTGATCCGCAGGGTTTCCGCAAGTTCATCCACCCGTTTGCGCGAGAGACAGTAGATGATGCCGCTCTTGCCCGGATTGGCTTTGATGAAGTGGATTATGTCGCGGTCCACATTGCGTGTCTTCGGACGCACCTCATAATAGAGGTTGGAACGGTTGAACGATGACTTGTAGACCCTGGCGTCGAGCATGCCGAGATTCTTCTGGATGTCGTGCTGCACTTTTGGGGTGGCGGTCGCCGTCAGGGCTATCACAGGCCTGGAGCCGATGTCGTTTATGATCGGGCGTATGCGGCGGTATTCGGGACGGAAATCATGTCCCCACTCCGAGATGCAGTGCGCTTCATCTACAGCATAGAAAGAGACATTGGCCTCGCGCAGGAAACTGATGTTCTCCGGTTTTGTGAGCGACTCAGGCGCCACGTAGAGAAGTTTAGTCTTTCCGCTCATCACATCCGCCTTGACCTTGTTCGTCTGGCTCTTGTTGAGCGAGGAATTGAGGAAATGTGCCACTCCGTCGTCCTCTCCGTAGTTTCTCATGGCATCCACCTGATTTTTCATAAGGGCGATCAGCGGCGAGATGACAACGGCCGTGCCCGGAAGCATCAAGGCCGGGAGCTGATAGCATAAGGATTTGCCTCCGCCTGTCGGCATGAGTACGAATACATCATGTCCGTCAAGCAGGCTGCTGATGATCTCAGCCTGATTACCTTTGAATTTTTCAAACCCGAAATATTGCTTCAGGGCTTCGAGGATTGATCTGGAGTCGGCCATAACGGAATTGGCATTAAATTTTTAGCGGAGCCGGCTTGCGGCCTTGCGGGCGATGTTTGTCCGGCTATTCTCCGCATGGTTCTACAAAGATAGGGAAAATTTACGGAAACTATCTTCAAAGACGGATGAAATTTTTATTAAATACCGTTTTTTTGCGTGTCTCTGCCGCGCGAGTGCGCTGAATCCGCGCATGGACGATGCGTCAAAGTCTGTGCATAAGACGGAATTTCTTATTTTTGCACTTTGCATTGTAATGATGTAGTTTTTCGCCTCAGGCGGTGTCTAATCTTGTTGTCATGAAAACAAAACCAATTGAGCAATTACGTCGGGAAGTGGTCAGTCTGCTCGACCGCCACAAGGGACGTATAATAATGATATGCAGAGCCTATGCTCCGGAAAGGGAGGATCTGGAGGATTGTTTCCAGGATGTGGCTGCCAGGATTTGGGAGGGATATTCCAATTTCCGTGGAGACTGTGCCGAAAACACATGGGTCTATCGGGTTACGATAAACTGTGCGGTCAACTATTCCAGGCGGCGGAGCCGCCGACCCCGTACAGTCCGGCTGCTTGATCATGATCTCATAGAGGAAGAGTGCGGCAATGATGCCAACACCAGAAGATTATATGCCATGATCGGTCGGCTTAATCCATTCGACAAGGCCATCGTGCTTCTATGGCTGGAAAGCCTGCCGTATGCCGAGATTGCGGCGGTCATGGGGATGACTCCCAAGAACGTGTCTGTGAGGTTGACCAGAATCAGGCTGCAACTCAAGAGCATGGCCTCGGAAAATAAGTAAAAGACAAATAGATAAAATTATGACTGATAAAGAATTCACTGCGCTTGCCAACTCGTGGGCCGAGAAAAGGACCCGGCTCGAATCCGCTGATTTAATAAACAGAAGGCTGCTTCAGGACACGATAGTTTCCAGATCGTTCTGGCTCGCGCCGAAGCCGGCGTTTTTATACATCTTTTTTTCAATAATGTTCGTATTTGCCGTTTGCTACTGCATTTTTGTAGACATGGCCTACTGGCCCGTGGCGGCGGTCTGTCCGCTCGTCATAGCGGATATGGTCTGGCAGACGCGTATGCGCCGGAAGATCCGCTGCATGGACGGAGGGGTGATCGGCATACGGCACAACCTTTCCCGGTACAGGCGTGGGTATATATGGCTCAGTGTGGCGATGTGGATTCTGGGCGTGATATATCTGTGGTGGATGTGCAACTATTTGTCGGGATTCATTGACCGTAGCCACGCTATTGTGATCATAATGTTCACCGCGGTGGCAATGGTCGTGGTCTATACGGTGCGCACATGGCATACATTCCGCGCCTTGGGCTTGCTGCGGAATCTGGCCGATGATCTTTCCGACCTTGATGTCAGCTGACAGCCTGTCTCTTTTTGTGAGGCGTTATGCCGACCGCCGTTAATGTCCAGCCGTCAATGTTGGTCCGGCAGGTCGGTTTTTTTATATTTTATTCGGAGTTTCAAGTGAAAACAATTAATTTTGCAGAAAATTTTTTCGACAACCTTAAAAAACCGGAATGAAAAATATTCTTATAATCGGAGCGACTGGCCAGATCGGCTCCGAACTGACAATGAAGCTCCGCGGGCTATATCCCAACGGCAACGTAGTGGCCGGCTACATCAAAGGCGCAGAGCCTAAAGGCGCGCTTCTCGAGAGCGGCCCGGCAGAAGAGGTAGACATCACCAACGCCCAGATGATTGCCGATGCGGTGGACAAATATAAGGTAGACACAATCTATAACCTTGCCGCATTGCTGAGCGCAGTGGCCGAGGCAAAGCCCCAGCTCGGATGGAAAATCGGAGTAGGCGGACTTTACAATTGCCTTGAAGTCTCACGTGAGAAAGGATGCGCCCTCTTCACCCCGAGTTCGATAGGTTCGTTCGGCCCCGACACTCCCCGCGACAAGACTCCGCAGGACACCATCCAGCGGCCGAAGACAATATATGGTGTAACCAAGGTAACCGGCGAGATGCTGTCTGACTACTATGCGCTGCGCTTCGGTGTAGACACCCGCTCGGTGCGCTTCCCGGGTCTGATCAGCTACGTGGCTCCTCCGGGCGGTGGCACGACCGACTATGCCGTAGACATCTACTATTCCGCAGTGAAGGGCGAGGAATTCAAATGTCCTCTGAAACCCGGCACATTTATGGACATGATGTATATGCCCGATGCTCTCCGCGCCGCAGTCGAGATCATGGAGGCCGATCCTACCCGCCTGAAACACCGTAACTCTTTCAACATCGCCTCGATGAGTTTCGATCCTGAGATAATCGCAGCCAAGATCAAGGAATATGTGCCTGACTTCAAGATGACATACGAACTTGATCCTCTGCGTCAGACGATCGCCGATTCATGGCCCAACAGTCTCGACGATTCGTGCGCACGCGAGGAATGGGACTGGAAGCCCGAATATGACCTTGACCGCATGACCCAGGACATGCTTGTCAATCTCCGCAAGAAACTGCTCTGAGATATCAGAATAATACAATAAAGAGCGCGCCGCAAATATCATTATTTGCGGCGCTGTCTTTTTCCTGACTTCGTCACTCAAAAAATAACGAAAATATAAATGACTCAATCAT
>CAJUSZ010000034.1:0-458 GCA_910589425.1 uncultured Muribaculaceae bacterium
CGATGATAGCACCGTCCATCTGAGCAGCACCGGTTACCATGTTCTTAACGTAGTCGGCGTGTCCCGGGCAGTCTACGTGAGCATAGTGGCGGTTTGCAGTCTGATACTCTACGTGTGCAGTATTAATAGTGATACCGCGTTCTTTTTCCTCAGGAGCGTTATCGATTGAGTCGAATGAACGAAGTTCTGAAAGACCTTTTTCAGCAAGCACTTTAGTGATAGCGGCAGTAAGAGTGGTCTTACCGTGGTCGACGTGACCGATGGTGCCGATATTCACGTGAGGCTTGGTTCTTTCGAATTTTTCTTTAGCCATAATTTTGCTATTGTTATTTTGATTTAATGATTCTGATTTCTATCGAGGAGACTGGATTCCGAAGAGAGATACCGATAAAAAAATGAGCCGGTGGCGGGATTTGAACCCGCGACCTCTTCCTTACCAAGGAAGTGCTCTACCCCTG
>CAJUSZ010000034.1:506-23388 GCA_910589425.1 uncultured Muribaculaceae bacterium
AACGACCCCGAGATTACAAATCACGTGCTCTGGCCAACTGAGCTAAAGAGGCATCGTTTTTCCAGTCTTTTCAACCTCCTTTGAAGTTGCCAACCGAAATCGAGTGCAAAGATACAGCGACTTTTCGATTCCACCAAATTTTTCAGAAAAAAAATCCCAAAAAATTTCCAAAAGCCCGTATATATCCTTTGTGAATGCGATTACACCGCCGATAATGCAACCAAGACGCAGAATGTCGGATGCTGCGCCCTGGCAACATTATTTATCGTTAGTGCTACTCCACCGTAACGGATTTAGCGAGATTGCGGGGCATATCAACATCCTTGCCCTTGTTGATCGCGATATAGTAGCTCAGCAGCTGCAACGGGACGCTTGTGATGATCGGGGTAAGGCATTCGGGCACATCAGGCACCTCAAGCACATGGTCGGCAATATTGCGTATCGTCTCGTCCCCTTCTGTAACGACTGCTATGATGCTCCCCCCGCGTGCCTTCACCTGCTGGACATTGCTCACTATCTTTTCGTAGAGATGATCCTTGGGGGCAATGATCACCGAAGGCATCTCCGCGTCGATAAGGGCGATCGGACCATGTTTCATCTCGGCCGCCGGATATCCCTCCGCGTGAATGTAGGAGATCTCCTTAAGCTTCAACGCGCCTTCGAGCGCCACCGGATAGCTGTAACCACGACCCAGATAAAGGAAGTTGCGGGCATAGGTGTAGATCAGCGACAGGCGCTCGATCTCGGGAGCGAGAGAGAGTACTTTCTCCACAAGCGACGGCAGCTTCAGGATCCAGTTTCCGAGCTTCGCCACATCTTCTGGCGAAAGGGTCTTCTTCAACTCCCCTATCGTCATGGCCAGCAGAGTGAGTACCATCACCTGCCCTGTGAACGCTTTCGTCGAGGCGACACCGATCTCCGGACCCACATGAATATAGGTTCCGCTATGGGTTTCCCTCGGGATAGACGACCCCACCACATTGCTTATGCCATAGACAAACGCCCCCATTTTCCTGGCTATCTTTATTGCGGCGAGAGTATCGGCCGTCTCTCCGCTCTGGGAAATGGCGATGACAATATCGTCCGGCGTAAGAACGGGATGGGAATAACGGAATTCGCTGGCATATTCCACCTCAACCGGTATATGACACATATCCTGGATGAGATACTTGCCTATAAGCGCCGAATGCCACGATGTTCCGCAGGCCACTATCACGATCCTGCGCGCGTTTATAAATGTATCGCGGTTGTCGCTGACTCCGTTGAGAGTTACAATCCGGCCATGATCCACCACGCGTCCACGGATGCAGTCCAACAGGGTGGCCGGCTGCTCAAATATCTCCTTGAGCATGAAATGCGGATAACCGCCTTTCTCAAGCTGGGATATGGACATCTCAAGTTTCTTCACATCGATCTCATTCTCCTTATTGTCCAGAGAATACAGTTTCAGCGGCTCATGACGCCGTATGAGGGCGATCTCCTCTTCCTTGAGATAGACCACATTGTCGGTGAATTCCACAAACGGAGACGCATCCGACGCGAGATAGAATTCATCATCCCCCACTCCGACCACCAGTGGGGAACTCTTGCGGGCGGCTATGATGCAGTCGGGATTGTTTTTCTCTATTACCGCGATAGCATAGGCGCCGATCACCTGCTTCAAAGCCTCTCTCACAGCGTCGAGCAGTGAGCAGTCGTTCTGAAGCCGCACATATTCAATCAACTGTACGAGTACCTCGGTGTCGGTTTCTGAATGGAAAGTGCATCCATGCTCGACAAGAGCATCCTTAAGCACCTTGTAATTCTCTATGGTACCGTTGTGGACAAGAGCGAGATTGCCGTCCTCGCTATAGTGAGGGTGAGCATTGCAGTCCGAAGGCTCGCCGTGGGTGGCCCATCTGGTGTGGGCTATGCCGATATGGGAATCCACATTCTTGTCCTTGCAAAAATTCTCAAGGACGCTGACTTTTCCCATTGTCTTATATACGTTGAGTTTCCCTTTTTTATCCACAAGAGCTATACCGGCACTGTCATAACCGCGATACTCCAGACGATGAAGGCCTCCTATCAGCACATTATATGCATTGCCATCGCCGAGATAACCTACTATTCCACACATATTTTTCCTGTAATTATATTATGTTTTCCACGTGAAATGCACTGAATCCGCATTGCATCACCCGCAACAGACACACGCTTTCCGCTAAAAACAGCCTTAAGAAGATTTGTATACTACACTGCACTGTTTAAATAACAGCCAATTGTCATAATGTTTTTATGATGCAAATTTAGCAAAAAAATTTCATACTGAAATAAGATATTTGTTTTTAGACATCATTATCCGAATTTTATGAGACGCACTCTTACTCTTTCGTCTACCGAAACTGACAGAAAAAAATCACCCGGCACCGCTTGAACAGCGATGCCGGGATTCTTCTCAGTTGATTATCCAAGCGGCTCACAGAATTTATCTGTGATTCACTTCGGTTTTTAACGAACCACTACCTTGCTTACTTTTGAACCCTGACGTTTCACAAGGATCTGGCCTTTCTCAGGATTGACCACACGCATACCCTGGAGCGTGAAGTATTCCACAGGAGCGTTTTCTTCCGTTCCTATCATTTCCACGGAATTGGTGTCGAACGGATCTTTCTCAAGAACCAGCTTAGTCTGCATCTTGTCAACAAGCGACGCCCCATTCTGAGACTGCCATGAATACATCTTTCCGTCTCCGGTTGAGAAGCGACATGTGGGGATCGATATCACTTTGTCCTTGTATGTGGACCATGCAGGAATCTGATTGCCGAGCTGTTCCTTGATCTGAGCGGCAGAGAAGCCCTGACCTACATAGAAACCCTCGATATTTGTAGCGCAGATCTTATCAGTACCGTTCTTGACTCCGGTATAAATTTTGTCTTCAACCTGAACGAAGTCCACGTCCTCGAGAGAGATAACCACATAGCCACCCTTTGTCTCCGCTGCCTGTTTGAGCGGGCTGCCGGAAGCTGCATAAGGATTGTCAAGACGAAGGAGCTTGGGATTCTCGACATTCTGCTGAACCTTTACAGTCCAGGGATACTTTTCGGGATCATTTCCAGTTCCTGGCATAATCCAGCCGTCGATAAACTCTGCATTGCAAAGATCTTTCCATCCTTCATTCGGATCGCCCTGCGACACAGCGCATGTCATCGAGAATGCATGGCCGAGCAAGTACCATCCGGCATTCTCATTGGTGGGATCACCGAGTGCCCATACGGCTAATTCAGGGAACGTAATGGTGTTGCCGCTGATTGTTCCCACAAGCGCATCCATGGATGACGCGCCCGCCATAAGCTTGCCCTCATCGCTGACATCCTTGAAATAGAGCATCACATCGCCATCAGAGTCTTTGCCGAGAAGCTGTTTGTTTGAGATCGAGAACGTGCCTTTCTCAAGATCAACCACAGCGACAAAGTCCTTTAGTCCGGACACATTGATAATACCCGAGACCGAGACTTCACCTTTGGCTGCATCTTTTATCGCTACAGTATATGTTCGTGTCTGAGGGCCGGACTGACCATCAAGCAAACTGTTATAGTTCACATCCCAATCGCCTACGAGATCATCGAGTTTTGTGAATCCGGCAGCACGCATCGGAGCCTGAGTGTCGACAGCCATAGGCATAGATTCGATTTTTGTAAGCTTGTTCATCTCCACTTTACCTGTGGACGTCTGACGGACTGCAGGCGTTGCAGCAACCGCTGTCATGAAAAGGCTGCATGCTACAGCACCAATCATTGTGTAACTTTTTTTCATAAAGAAACTTTTGGTTAGAAATTGTATAGGTTGATGAATTCTTTTAAAATATCAAAAATGGAATCGATCGAAGTGAGATCTCTATAGCAATGCCGATCCGATTTCTGAAATGAGAAAATGGAAAAATTTACTTTTCAATCGCAAAGTTAAACAAATTTTTTAATCCGGCAACATTTTTTCAGCACTAATTTTCGGACATCGCGGATCAACCCCGATTCCCCGGTGCCTACAGCATTCCCCAGAAAACATTATTGCGCCCGGAATGTGATCCCGGGCGCAACACTCTTTATCATTGATATGACTGATCAATCCATCAGTACTTTCGACGATTTTCCATTACGGACTCTGATCACCATCCGTCCCTTTTCGGGGTTGTCGATACGGATTCCCTGAAGAGTATAGTACACCGCAGGCGACTCATTATCATCAGCAAGCGACATGTCCACACCGTCTGTTGCGGGCAGCACTACCTTAAACGTATTCTCCTTATTGACCGTGAACACTCCCTGGCTGTCTTTGGAGAATTGGGAATAAAGCGTAGGATATTTCGCACCTTTGAGGTCGAACATGGCATTCGGAAAAGTCAGAGTCCCATCCACAAACGTACCGAAACAGTCGGGAGCCGCAGATTTCACGGCCGCATATCCGCTCGAAGCAACGAGCAGCCCGGCCTGACATCCGGCTGTGAGCATTCCGCCGTCATCAGCACTGTAGAGAATACCGGACTCAAAGCTGTCGAACCATGCATCAGGAGCTTTTTCCGTATTTATCACAAGATAACGTGTCGGAGTGGAGGAATAAGACAGATTATAGCGTGAATTCTCCCATGTGAGATACGGATTGACCAGCCTGTAGATGGCAGGGTTCTCCTTGTTGCGCTGGGCCTCTACCTGAAGAATCTGCGGTTCGATGTTTTCAAACACACCGGACACAAACACTTCAGTGAACGATGCGTTGCCTATCTTCTCCCATCCTTCATTCGGATCTATCTCTTTTGCACCGGGCATTACGACGCTGAAGTTGTTGTTGATATTGCCCATATAGACCTTCGTATCCTTTGAGAAAGTGATCACAAACACCGCTATGGATTGCGTGCCGTTTTTGAAAGTCTGCTCAGCCGTGATGTTTCCTTCCTCATAACGTGCGAGAGAAGCAGGCGCGCCGGAGGCGATCTGTGCGAGAGTATAGCCATTGTTATACAGGCTCGATGCATTCATCTTGACCGCTATCTCTCCTCCGTCTCCATCCATGTCGAGCGTATAGCCGGTTGAGAAGTCGAAAAAGTAGACATACTGGTTATTTATAACCTCAAACTCGATATAGTGATCCTTGGTGGAATCGTATGTCAACAGCGTAGGCTGCGGATTTTCCCAGCTTTTATAAGGGTTCACCATCCTGTAGCGGTCCGTATTGGCTGAATTCTGCTCAAACTCCACCTCAAGGGTCTGGGACGGAAGGCCCAAAGTACCGAACACGAGATCCGTATATTTTCCCTTGCCTATGGATTTCCACTCGCCCTCGGCTTCTGCCGGTGTTCCACATCCCACTCCCGGGAGAGCGGTTGTCTCAAACGATTCGCGTCCGGCCAAAGCGACATGATTGGTCGTCGATACGGGAACTGCGGCATTTGCTGTCAGCATCAGAGCCGAGGCCGCAGTTCCCATGAGAGTACTGATTTTTTTCATTTATCCAATGCTTTATTTATTGTTTATGGTATTAGTATCTTTTCCACTTTGCTGCCGCAGCGGCGGATCAGCAGCTGGCCGGAAGCCGGATTGGCAACTCTCACACCCTGGAATGTGAAGTATTCCGGAATGGCTCCGTCATCTCCGGAGATCTCCATCACTGTCGTGCCGGCTTTTGCAAACGACACATCAAACGACGTAGTGGATATTTCCGAAACCGCTTTATTTCCCTTACGGTCAAAAATAGACCACGACGGGATGCTCACTTTGTATAGATCCGGCTCGCCTCCGTGTGTCAGTGTTCCAACTATATCTCCGCCCTCCGTTGATGCATAATAGAGATCGGTAGTCGTAGTGTCGTCTATTTTGACATCATTGCGCCACAATGTGACGGGAGCCTTGCACGTTCCGGCCGAGAAATCAACTTTGAAGTCAACACGCGAGTCGTATCCGTAGCCGCCAAAATTATAAATGGCGAAAGAGGACTCAGACGGCTCTATATATGCCGGACAGTAGTCTGTCCTCGCCATCTCTTTGTCGTATATCCCCATCACGGTGTTGAATTTGTTCATGATTATCTGGCCGATGAAATCCACGCCTTTGTCTACCTTTTCGCCAACCGCATCTGGAAAACTCGTTACAATGAGACATTCCACCGGATAGCCCGATTCCCTCACTTCGCATTTATAGGTAATGCTCCGGTCAGGATTGACATTCAGCACTATCGGACGGTCCTGAAGAATATCGGTGTCCCAGTCGCTGATGTATATGTATGCCGGATAGTCTCCGTATTTTCCAAGGCTTGCGCCTGCCGGTATCGAGATTGTCTGAGCCTCGTAGTCGAACGTGGCTTTAACGCGGGAGATAGGCACCTCCGGATAGACGGATGTGTCCCAATCCGCCCAGAATCCGTTCATTATGATCTCATCAGGCTCTTCTCCGGCCACTATTTCCGGGATGCAGTAATAGTAGAGCCACCCTCCGGGATTCATGTAACGGTATTCGTCGTATACGTAGTCGCCCAATATCTGGTTTCTTGACAACTTCACGTCAGAACGTGTCTTGGCGGGGACTGCTTCTGCGTTTCTGACCAGACTCTTGGTCTGCTCCTGATGAAGTTTCAGATGATTTTTCGATAGATGTGTCGGCGCGATCGCCATAACCTGCGATGCAGCTAAAGCTGCAAGCGCCAATGAAAATGTAATCTTTTTCATTTGAGTTAATAATTAAGAATGATGAATAATAAAGCAGACAAATACATTGTCTGAGTGGAATCTCCGGGAGCAAAGTTAATACAAAGAGATGAAATATGCAAGAATCAGGTTGTGCTTTGTGAAAATCTGCGTATGTGTATGTGGCCGGAATTCGGGAAAACGAACAAAACCCCGCTTTACTGGCAGGGTTTCGTACATCGACATATACTTATTCTATTCTACTTCACGGCAACACCGTCTCCCTGTGCCACCACTTCGTCTGACAAGGTGCTGTCCGGCGAAGGCATCTCCTCGATCAACCCCTCCACCTCAGGGTCTGTCTCCACCGATGCCCAGTCGGGAGCTGTAAACCAGAAATACTTCGCGTATGCATCCGTTTTCGCCACATTATCTTCCCCGACCTCGGCCTTGGTCGATCTTGACAGCACGCGGTTGAAGGCATCGTAATAGGGATACTTCAGTCTGAGATCGGCAAGCTCGCCGGTCTTTGCCGCGGCTTCTTCCGAATCGGCCGGAAGATTATCGATAGCGTCCTGAAGAGGCTGGGCTTTCTCCGCGAAGTTTCCAAGATAGTCTATGATGACGGAATAATCCTCCTGTGTCAGCGTCTCCCCGTCAGTAATCCTGTCGTTGACACGTTTGGCTTCTTCTGATGAAGAACATGAAGCCATGATCAAGCCGATGAGTCCGATCATCAGCAGTCTGAATCTATTCATAATAATTGTCGTTATATTGGATACACAAGTCTATTCATTCAAAAATCATTGCCTAATGGCTCGGCTCCGCTGTCGCGTAGACGATACAGGAGTTTCTGCTTGAGCGAAGGATCCGTGGATGTCAGTCTCGACAGTTCCCAATGATGGCCGGCTTCCTCCTTGAGCAAAGGAGATGTGGCGTCGGTGCCGGCGAGATTCCACGTAAGCAGCACAGTCTTTATCTTGAGTGCCTTGAGTTTTCTGACAAGCATCTCATGGTCGGCATCGCCTGTCAGCAACACCACATAATCGAACTTACGGAACGTGGCGAGTTCATAAGCCTCCAGGGCAAACCATACGTCGATACCTTTCTCGATCACTTGCGTCTCTCCGTCGCGTTCCAGTTCCCGGAGATGCTTGTAGTGGAATATCACATCGTTCTCGATCAAGGTATCCTCGAATTTCCTTTCATTATACAGCAGATGCTTGTCATACGCCTCTCTGACCCGAAACCGGCCCCGGAAATAATGAGCTTCCGTGATCTGGCAATCAGCAGGGTTCACATGCTCGTCGGCTGCAAGGCGGCGGCTGATGTATTCAAAGAGCGAACGCACCCGGATGATGCTGCTCTCTATCTGCTTCAGCGCGCGGTTGATCTTAGCGTAGTATCCTCCGTCGATGAAAACCCCAACTGATATATATCCTGTCATAACGGTTCTTGTTTAATTAATAAGTAACTTTTTAAAATTAGTTGTAATTTAAAATTCTTATCAGCAACCCTACGGGCTTATATCATCTTATTTGTCTTTCCGGTATATTTCCAATTTTCAATCAGTCGTTTAGCCCGCTAAACTCCCTCTTTCAAATTTGAAATATCCTCAAAAATCCGGAATAATCTGATATAAGCTAATTTTAAAGAGTTCCTTATGGGAAGTCGGTCCGCAGACATACCGTCCGCTCCCAGACATGCTTTCAATTAGAACCCTTTCATCCACATTAATGTTCAGTAGGACCACCATCTCAAAGTGTGTATTTTAAAAACTATCTAAAAATATCTCCCCGCCGTGCATGCCGGCGGGGAGACACTCTGAAAGCGGGAGCTTGCTTGGAGCCTGTTTAATAGATTACCCATTCATTTCACTATCACACGATGCACAGAGGTTCCCGCAACTGATGTGATCCTTACTGCATAGACCCCGGCACTCCAACCGTCGCGGCTGATGGTGATGTTGCCGCTGTTGCCTTCGGAAGCATATACGCGCATGCCTGTGGATGAATAGATCTCCACGGTGTAGTCCTCAAGCTCAGTTGAAACATTGAGACGGTCCGTTACAGGCACAGGATACAGACGCACATCGCCCGTATAAACGCGATCCACACCTACACCCTTGTCTTCCTTGACAACAAGGCGCAGATAGTCCGTATGTCCGGCCCGGCGCATGGATGCCATGCACACGGCCTGACCGGCTGCCGCACGGGCAGCGCCGTTGCCGTCGAGTCTTACGTCGCTTCCGTCAAGGGAGAGAGTGAACGGCCCGTCTTCAAGAACCTCGAGCGAATAAACCTCCGAGGCTGTCGAGGATGCGTCATGGACAAACAGGTCCGCGAGATCAATCGAGGAACCGTCAGCTATGCTCACTGACTCTGTTTCCATCTCCGGCATGGCGCCGAACCGGTCAAGGCAGACATAAGTAGGCGTATTGACACCGAACGAGCCCTTGTCGGAGCCGTCGAAATTGAACGTTACGCTTTTAACTTTTCCGAGGCTGCGGAGATCAAACCATTCCCATCCATTGAGGATATAGTGTTCGTCGGCATTGGAATCACGCCAGTCCCCGAGATAAAAATCAGCTGATTTTCTATTGCCCGACGCATCTGTGCCGATTGCCGTAACCTTAAACCAGGATCCGTCGGCAAACGGCTTGGCAAATCCGTCGCCATTTCTCATGCTTGAATATGCATAAGCGGAATTGGCCACATAACATCCCGGGACAACATCGCCCTCCTCGCTGTTGGTTACATCTATTGTCATACCCTGGGGATATGCCACAACGAAGTTGGAGCCGGCGAACGCTCCGCCCGGGGCGGAACGGAACTGGTCGGCGATAGTGGTGAATTGCGATGAGGTTTCCGACGAAAGTGTGTAGCCATACCAGAAGCTATATTCAGGCATTCCATCGGAATTGAATGCAAACGATCCGCTGTAGAATCTATGTTCGCCTTCTGGAGTGAAATGCGATTCCGACTCCAGGAAATTGTCATCGAACATCGCGGGGACAAGCTCCCCATCCACTTCGACAGACGCTGTGGCTGTTGCTTTCTGGCCGTCGGCTGACTCCACAGTCAATGTATACGATCCTGCGACATCAGGATTCATAGTCAGCGTTGACTCTGTTCCTGCCTGACGGTTCATCTGGTCTTTCCATATATATGTGTATGGCTTAAGTCCACCGGAAACAACGGGAACAAACACGTATTCCGCTCCAGCTTCCACACGGGGGATATCTGTCTCGGCAAACTCCACCTCCAGAGGGTCGATATGCTGCGCTGTGGTAAACACATCTGTAGCGACGACATCGCCTCTCACCCCGGCGGGGCTTTCAGCCACAAAGAATGCCCGGTAGTCCGTGGAGGATTTAAGGGACTGGAATCCGGTCCGAACCTCGACATTGGCAGAAATCGAAACGCCCGTGCCGCCTGCCACGGTCTCTGCCTCCGGGAGAATGTCTCCCTCTTTCCATTCCCTGACAATAGAGTAAAGCTTGCCGCCCATGTCCCATTTTGTCTTCACCACAGCCGAAGACTCGGTTATTTCCATCACCTTGGGATAGCCTGTCGCTATTTCAGGCTTGTCTGCTTTCTGTTCGGCATACTCGTATGCTCCGAGCGTCCAGTCTGTCGCCGGACGTGCGGTTCCTTCAAGGTCGGTGGCGATCCCTTCCACCGGTTCGCCGCACCGGAGTCCGCCTGCTGACGCGGGATGGGAATCTTCTGCGGCAAGGAATTCCGCTTTCTCATTGATCGAGGATGCGTCGCCAGTCAGAGCTGTGAATCCGTTGAAGTCAAGCTGCTCGCTGTCATTCTTGCATACAACGCCTGCCCTGCTGTGGAATGCATTGTTGGAGAAGCTGAAACCGGCTACGTCAGTCTTGTTCCAGAAATAAACACCGATTGATCCGGTGGAGCAGTCATTGTGGATTATGTTGCCTCTGACTTTAATACCGGACGCGGATCCTGAGCCGTTTGTAGCCAGCACGTAACCATTTGTTCCTTCCACACGCAATGTGTTGTAGGCGACATCCACATTGCTAACCAAATTGTTGATGTTAAGCGCACGCCCGGTGTATGCGGGGCATTTGGAAATCGCGATCTCATTGTTCACAATCCTTATAGGAGAGCCAGCCTCGCCTTTGCAGGCATCCCGCAGGTCTATGCCCGTGGAATAGGATGATCCGGAATTTATCAGCCGGTTGCGTTCCACGACGGCTCCGCCTGAGACACGATAAAGATCAATAGCCTGATACCCATTCTTATGAGCGGATGCAGACACGACGTTGCCCGAGATAACCGGAGCCACCTCGTCGCTCACGTATATTCCCTTTGAATATGCCCCGTCGATGACGTTGCCGTTTATGCGGAGCCCCTTCTCCTTGGGAAGAGCGACAAATCCGGTTCCTCCGAGATAAACAGCTATCAGACCGTTCAGGAACGAACAGTTTTCAACCGTCATGTCGTCATTATTGAATCCAGCCTCGTTTTTGGCCTTGCTGCGGAGAAGATTGGTGCCTTTGTTGCCGGATATCACCGGGCCTGCAATAGAGCAGTCTTTCAATGTGAACGAATGGCTGCCATCGGCCACATAGACCAGATTCTCCCAGCTGGAGGATGAGGAAGAAACCGTGATTCCCTCAATCCGGACAAACGGGGTGCCGGAGATCTGGACTATCCCGCTTTTCTCAGCCGAGGAGAATTTGCCGGATAATGTTACCGCATCACGGTCTCCGCTTTTTGAACGGATCACCAGCGGATGATCCGCCGAGGTGCCTTTCACATCGGCGATCTTGATATTCTGCGGATAAGTGCCGTCGAGTATCTCAAAGATGACCTCGCCCTCTATTCCTCCTGAAAGAGCCGCTGTCATGGCGGCAAAATCGGAATAATCGCCACCTGCACCCACGCTGAACACTCCTTTAAGGCCTGCCTTGACTGTGGCCTGGCGTTTCACTCCTGTCCCGGCAAATGATTCACCGTTAAACTTCACGGACTTGAACGAAACACCGATATTGTGTCCCGCAACCGCGTCATCGGCAAGATCTGCGGTAAGCCAATAATGGAATTTACCGAAATCGCCAGTTGCATCCTCCACACGGAAACATACATCCGTCCCGGCGGGCTCCACCGTGGCAAGCTTCCGTGCTATGGCCGGAGAAAAACCTTCGACATCCCCGGTGGCATACAGATGCAAGGCCTTTACGTCCGTCAACGATTCGGTTCCATCCATCGAGAAGCTGAAATCCGACAGCTTTGAACCACCCATGTCTCCGGCGATAGTCATATCCACCTTGAGTACAGGCACATCTCTCGATCCGCGGAGCCAACCTGTATCCGTGCCGGCTGCTGACGCTACGGCAGATTCAAGCGAATAATCCACCTTCCCGCGCACTCCGACCAGCATTGCAAATCCATTGAGCGTCGCGCCCGACGGTCCGGTAACAGTGATTGTGATGGAGCCATCCGCAGCCTTTGACACAAGCCCTGAGGGACCGTTAGTTGTACTGTAGCCGGTTTTTGTCCCGAGAAGACAATTCTCGTCCGCTTCACGTCCGGAATAAACATACATCCGGCCATTCCCTATCGAGAACGACTCGGTGTCAAGTGTAATGGTTTGTCCGGCCTGGGAGGGGACGAAAGTATATGTGGCGCTGATACGCGACCCGATCTTTCCGTCTGCACCTCCGTCATCGTAAAACATGAACGGTTCAGCGACATTTACAATGTGCTGTCCCTCCTGCATGTTGACTGATTTCTGAACTGCATTTTCTTCCTGTTGTGTTTTTCTGATAAAGGTTCCGGTCTCGGATTCATTTGGTGAGCCAGACAAATGGCCTCCCGGCACATCGATGCCAGCCCATGCGGCATACGGCGAGACCAGTATGATGGCCGCCGTCCCGACTGTATGGACAAATCTCTTGTTTTTCATTGGCTGTCTGTTAGATATGTTATAGTTAAATAATATAAATCCTTTCCTGAATTCCTACCGTATAGGAGCATCATCAGGAAAGGGGCAGCCAATATTCAGGGTTTCCCATGCCTTTGCAGCATTACTCCTCTGTCCGGACAAAAACGCCTCGACTCACGAAGTCTGAAAAACCTCTCACTATATATATCGGACACCGTCTGGCCTCAGTCCTGGAAAGCCTGTTGCGGTAGAAATGAAACAATGGCAGGTCTTCTGACTTATTCCTTTCTCTTCCGTGCCTTCCCGCAAGACTGGGTCTTACAGTGACCATGGGACCGGTTCCACACCTGCATCCCAACTAAATTAGCGGAAGGGAAATTGCCGGAAATCACAGCAGCCGGTCTGTCCGGGATTCGCACCCGGTTCCCTTTTGAGATCGTCATTCCGCTTGCGCTTCGGGACGACCACCATTTTTCGACCGCAAAATTAGACATATTTTTTTATACGGACAACTGGTGCGTCTCAAAAAGAAACGGCACCGGAGAGAATACTTCTCCAATGCCGTTTTTATGTATAGAATAAAGTGTGTGCGTTAAAACACTCTCTGAACCTCAATCTGCAAGCCGGGTGATTATCTCACAAAGGAAACGCCAGTATTCCTCCACAGATTTGATATTGGCTTTCTCGCTCGGAGAGTGGATGTCTTTCAGCGTCGGACCGAATGAAATCATGTCAAGCCCGGGCATCTTCTCAAGGAACAGACCGCATTCCAATCCGGCATGCAGCGCCTCTATTCTCGGCTTCCGGCCGAAAAGATCCTCGAAGCTTTTCTCTGCGACACGAAGCACCTTCGACTCAGGATTGGGCGCCCAGCCTACGTAGGCATCCTCAAATTCGACCATGCAGCCGATCATGCGGAAAAGCGACTTCACCCTGTCGGCTATCTCGTCGCGGCGTGAATCGACCGACGAACGCTGGTGGATCTCGATCCTGATCGTGTTGTCCTCTTTCATCTTGACGGAAGCGAGATTGCATGAGGTCTCGATCAGTCCCTCTACGGCGTTAGACATGCCCTGAACTCCATTCGGGCAGCTGAACACGGCGCTTATGAGTTTGAACGCTGTCTCCGGATCGATGATCTCAGCCGGTGCCTCGACCGGTTCCACAGTAAATGTGAAATCCTTTCCTTCGGCAAGGAGGAATTCCGCATGGATCATGTCGGAGAATTCTTTCCCGTACTCCTCGAACGCAGGGGCTGCATCGGCATCGACACCTACCACAGCCCATGCCTCACGGGGAATGGCGTTGGCAAGATTGCCACCGTCGATTTGCGCAAGCGACAGTCCGCCGAATTTGTCGAAGCTCTCCCAGATAAAACGGGCAAGCTGCTGGTTGGCGTTGCCTCGGCCAAGCCCGATCTCCATTCCGGAATGGCCGCCCTTGAGATGATTGATGTGGATCTTATAATATTTCTGGCTTTCAAAAGCCTTTACCTTGTCGAAAGGAAGAGTGCAGACTGTAACCTTTCCTCCGGCGCATCCGATCACAAGCTGACCATGCTCCTCTGAATCAAGGTTGAGAAGAATGTCGCCGCTGACAAAGCCCGGCTGCAAGCCATTGGCTCCGATCAGCCCCTGCTCCTCGTCGACCGTGAACAGGCATTCCAGCGGGCCATGCACCAGTGTGTCGTCAAGAAGAGCGGCCATCGCTGAAGCGCAGCCCATGCCGTTGTCGGCTCCGAGCGTGGTGCCGTCGGCCTTGACCCATTCACCATCCACTATTGTGGTGATCGGGTCGTTGAGGAAATCATGCTCCTTGTCGTTTCTCTTCTCCGCAACCATATCCTGATGACCCTGAAGAATGATCGTCGGGGCATTTTCATGACCCGGAGTGGCTGCTTTTCTCATCACAACATTGCCTACCTCATCGGTGGCAACCTCTATATTGTGGCGGTTTGCCCAGTCCACAAGAAACTGTTTCATCTTTTCGAGATGATGTGTCGGACGGGGTACTTTGGTTATTTCATCAAAACATTCCCAAAGGAGTTTCGGCTGAAGATCTGTAATTTTCATTTTTCTGTCTGCTTCTTAAATTTTGCGTATGCGTTTGCCATTTTTGTATGATAGCCCCGGCGGGCGTAGCTCGGCCCGTTGTATTTGCGGGCGAAAGCGCTCCAGTTCTTGTTCTGGAGATCCTTGAGCATACCGGTGTTTTTGATAAATGCGGCAAAAAGCTCAAGCTGTTCGAGTTCTGAATAAGCCATCAGACGGACAAATTCGTCGACCGTGCTGCATCCGCACAGCTTATAGTTGAATCCGCCTATCTGAAACATTCCCCAGAACGTTCCCATGTTCGCTCCCTGAGCGTTGCTCTTTCTGGCATTGATGAGCTGAGTCCATTCACTCCGGGCATAGCCGGTCAGACCGGCTGGCACGGTTTCACCTTTAGCCCCGGCTTTCGACGGAGCCGAATGCCGGAATTTATTATACATCGCGCGGTCGAAATTGATCACAGGTACTCCGGGAGCCCAGAACCCTTTCATCTGCGAACCGGCCTCGATAGCGACTACAGCTTTCATCGCCGCCACCTCTACTCCGATCTCCTCGGCCACAAGCCTGAAGTCCTCTTCGGTGAGATGCGTGTAGCGTGTAGACTGATCAGCCTTTGGCAGCAGCGAATCGAACCTGACGCTCTGAAGCCCCTCGTTGATGGTTCTCGCCGCCGCACGACCGGATTCACTCCTGACGCTGTCGGGATCAAGCGCCCTCCCATGAAGGGAAGGCGCCGGTAAAGCCGACATAAGCAGCGCTGCCAGAATAGCCGGCGCCATCAGGCGCTTCATAACGCGGCTACTTTTTCAAGCACTTTGCAGAGGTGCTTCCAGAATTTCTCTACGGTCGGGATATTAAGTTTCTCATCGGGAGAATGCACTCCGGTCATTGTGGGTCCGAAGCTTACCATGTCCAGATTGGGATACTTGGCAAGGAACAATCCGCACTCGAGGCCGGCATGGATTGCTTTTATAGCCGGTTTCACTCCGAAAAGCTCCTCGTAGGCATCTGCCGAAAGCTTCATGATGGTCGATTCCATGTTGGGAGCCCAGCCGGGATAACCGTCGCTATGGCTCACTTCGGCGCCTGCCAGCAGGAAATGAGCCTCCACCTGACCGGCGATGTCGTTCTTGCGTGATTCAACCGACGAACGCTGCGAGGTAGTGATCTTGATCTTATCATCGTCGATCATTTTTACCGCGGCAAGGTTTGTGGAAGTCTCCACAAGGCCGATGATGTCGCGGCTCATGGAGTAGACTCCGTGAGGAGCTGAATAGATAGCGCGGACAAGAGCCTCGGACGTCTCTGAATCAATGCTGTATTCCGGACGCTCCACATCCTCTATGCTGAATTCCATCGAAGGCTCAACGCCTTTGTATTCGTTGCGGATCTCCTCGGCGTAGTGTTTCAGCGAACGGCAGAGATCCTCTTTGTGCTGTGCCTGCACTCCGAATACGGCGAATGCCTCGCGGGGAATGGCATTGCGGAGATTTCCGCCGTCGAAAGAGCATACTTCCACCGGCCATTTGCGCGAGCATTCCCAGATGAAACGGGCCACGAGCTTGTTGGCATTTCCACGGCCAAGGTTGATGTCGGAGCCGGAATGTCCTCCGAGCAGTCCGCTGACCGACACTCTCATATAGCTGAAATTCTCAGGAGCCAGGCTCTTGCGGTAGTTGAAAATTGCGGTAGTGTCTATGCCTCCGGCACATCCCACGAAAATCTCGCCGTCATCTTCCGAGTCGAGATTGATCAGCATAGAGCCGGAAATCATGCCCTCGCCTAGATTCTGGGCGCCTTCGAGACCGATCTCCTCGTTGATGGTGAAAAGGCATTCCACCGGACCGTGTGTCAGATCCTTGTCGATAAGAACCGCCATAGCTGCGGCCATGCCGATACCGTTGTCTGCGCCGAGCGTGGTGCCTCTTGCTTTCACCCAGTCGCCGTCGATGTATGTGTCGATCGGATCCTTGAGGAAGTCATGCTGCACATCGTTGTTCTTCTCGGCAACCATATCCATGTGTGCCTGAAGAATAACCGTCGGGGCGTTCTCATGCCCTTTGGTCGCAGGCTTTGTCATTACCACATTGCCTACTTTGTCTGTGCGTACATCTATATTGTGTTTCTTCGCAAAGTCAAGCAGATACGCACGGATCTGCTCTTCATGGCATGAAGGACGCGGAACTTTTGTAATCTCGTCGAAGCATTCCCAGACAAGACTGGGCTTAAGGTCTTTTACTTCCATTGATGATATTGTTTTATTTTCTTGTGTTTCTGTTTATGCCCCAAAGATAGACATTTTCCGCGACACGGCAAAAACTTTCACATTTTTTGCACGACAGTCTGCAATCATGCAGCCGAAGATATTTCGTTGTTCTCCGGGAAACATCCCCACTGTGTTCATGCCATGCCTTTCCCTCCTGAATGAATGACCACCTCTTAACATTTGTTTTTAAACCAGCTCTCAAACTCAACCATTCTTAACAAACAGTTGTTCTGACATTAATTAACAACCATCGTTCTTAACCACAATTAAAATGAAAAACACACCTTTACCGATCAATCCCGACGGTTCCGCCCTCAAGGGCATAAGAGGACACGTGCTGACCTACAAGGCCGATCCCTTTCTCAACGATGAAAACGAATGCTATGACTATTATGACGATGGCATGGTAGTAATTCAGGACGGACATATCTTGAATGTAGGTGCCTACAATGATATAGCACCGCAATACCCCGAACTGACCGACATAGACTCGTACCCCGATGCCGTGATCATGCCCGGATTTATCGATTGCCACGTTCACTACGTGCAGTCGCCCATGATAGGTTCTTTTGGAGACACTTTGCTCAATTGGCTTAATCAGTATACTTTTCCCACCGAAGCAAAATTCAAGGACAAGAAATTCGCCGACGAGGTTGCAAAGATCTTTTTCCGTCAGCTGCTTGAACAGGGCACAACCACAGCCAATGTTTTCTCCACAGCATTCGCAGAATCTGTCGATGCATTTTTCGAGGAATCCGAACGATACAATACCCGCATGATCTCAGGAAAGGTGCTGATGGACCGCAATGTGCCTGATGCCGTAAAAGACGAGAGTCCCGAAGAATCAATTATCGTCAGCGAGCGCCTGCTTAAAAAATGGCACCATCGCGGCCGCCAGCTCTATGCTGTGATTCCCCGCTTTGCCCCCACATCCACACCAAAACAGCTCGAACTCGCCGGACAACTCTACCAGAGATATATCGACCAGGGGGTCTATATGCACACCCATCTTGATGAAGCTCAGAATGAGATTGACTGGGTAACACAGCTATTCCCTGATCAGCCGAACTACACGGAGGTATACCGCCATTTCGGACTCGTAGACCGCCGTTCGGTAATGGCCCATTGCTGCATTGTGCGCGAAGAGGAATGGCAGACACTCCACAACTGCCAATGTGGTGTTGCCCATTGTCCCTGCTCCAATCTCTTCCTTGGCGACGGGCAATTCAAGATGTGGGAAGCCAAGCAGCAGGACCGTCCCGTGAGAGTCGGCATGGGCACCGATGTCGGAGGAGGGACAAACTTCTCGATTCCGCGGAACCTTGGCGAGGCATACAAAGTGTCGATGCTACAGATGAAGAATATCGATGCCATAAAGGCTTTCTATCTTGCCACCCGAGGCGGAGCAGAGGCTCTGCATCTTGAGAACACGGTTGGAAGCCTCGCCCCGGGATACGAGGCAGATATCGCGGTCTTCTCCCTCTGTCCGTCGGAATTCGCAGGATGGCGCATGAAGTTCACAAAGAACATTTTCGAGAAACTGTTCGCACTAATGACCCTCGGTCTCGACAACATGAACATCGCCACCTATGTGGCAGGCAACAAAGTGTTTGACCGCAAACGCGGGCAGCAGTACATGTATGCCTCGGAATTTGCGGAAACTGAATATAAACCGTCGCAGAAACAGCGATAAAACGAAGAAACATTATGGCACCGAAAAACAATCTGCCCGGAACGCGGGCAGCCGAACGCTATCGGCTTGGCGGAGGCATGGCCTGGTGGGTATGGGCACTGGCCACTATATTCGTGATCTACCTGTTCAATATCCAGACAATGTTCTCCGATGTGCAGGGCGACATACAAAAGACCCTCAACCTTGATATCAACCATCTCACTCTCATAGCCAGCACATACACATGGGCCTTCGCCATCTTCCAGTTCTTCGGCGGAGCGTTTCTGGACTGTTTCGGATCGAGACGCGTGATGATTCCGGCATTCATCTTCGTTACAGCCGGTGTGTTACTCTATGGAATGGCAGACAGCTATGCAATGATTCTTGTAGCCCAGGTGCTTATGGCTCTCGGATCATGCTGCGGATTCGTCGGCGCCGGCTACATCGGCGGCGTATGGTTCGGAATGGCAGCCTACGGCACAATGTTCGGATACGTGCAGACGCTTTCGTCGGTAGGCTCTGCTGTTCAACAGCCTATAATCGAGGCTCTGCTCAAACACATGACATACCAGACCCTATTTATCGGCCTGGGATGCCTCGGACTCGTGCTTGTGGTGCTTGCGCTCATCTATATGCGCAATCCCCAGCCGGTACCCATCACTAAAAACCCCTTCAAGGTAGTCGGCAACAACCTACTCCAGATTTTCAAGAAACCGCAGATGTGGATAGCTGCCGTATGGGGAGGCATCATATTCGGACTTAACCTCGCTCTGGGCGTAGTGTGGACTCCTGAGATATTCAGTCATTACGGACATCAGTCAGGCTACATCGGCACAGCGCTTCTCTGGCTCGGCCTTGCGGTCGGATCGTGCTTCTGGCCTCAATGGAGCAACAGGATAGGCAGCCGCAAGATCCCGTCGGTAATAGGGGCGGTAATGATGATCGGCGGCCTGATTCTTCTGATCTACGTCGGAATGCCAATGTGGCTGATGGTTGTGATGATGTTCCTCATAGGCATGGGCGCCACAGCCCACATGCTCGCTTTCAGCGTCGGAGGAGATGTCGCCGGCGGGGCGCTGGTGGGCACATCGAGTGCTTTCCTGAACGGCATAATGTTTATCTTCGGCGGAATACTGCAAAACCTTCCCTCGTCGATCGAATCAAAAGGCGGGGACTTCCACGCTATGTTCCTCCCTTACATAATTGCGGCGGTGATAGCTCTTATATTCGTATTGATTCAAAAAGAAACCGCACCGAAAATCAACAGATAAAAAACACTTGCCTTTCATACTCATCCCGGCTAAAGTTCTTTCTTTTGCCGGGATGATCGCAACTTGTCTGATACGAAGACTTAAAGGCCGCATAGTTTTAATTTCTTATTAATCGGCAACATCTCTCAGTTTGCCGTCAACATAGACTTTGACACCATAGTCATATCCGGTTTGGGAACGCTTGAATCTTACCACATTTCCATCTACCCCCCAGTAATTATTATACGAATTAAAAGACCCCACACAGCTGATCCAGCCTTTGAGATCATGTAAGTTTCCCTTGCTCAGATCCACTCCGGATCCACCGAGCTTGAACACGTAGCCATTTATAAATCCATCCGCATCATTGGATATGACGATAATTTCCGGAATATTGTCACTGTCAAAGTCGTGGAGCGAGATGTTGAATGTTATTTCACTCAGATTCTCCGCCCCCACCTCATGAACAAAGACTTGTTCTGAAACGGAACCTTTGCCGCAGGATTTATTGAACTCTATCCCCCAGGAATTCAGATCTGTGATCAGAAAAATGCTTTCTTCGCTTCCGTCATTATCAATATCCATCGACAATTGAGCTGAATAATCACCCATACGATAAGCAGCGGATCCGATAAATATTAAATCATCGCCCGGAACAGTTATCTCTTTCACACTTCTCCAGTCTACGACTTCAGACAGCGCACACTGGTGGGAGAACAAGATCAAAAAGAACACCATCAGGAGATTAGCGCGGCGCGAGAACTTATCAATTACAGTCATGAGACAAACCTTTTTACGTTAATCGGAACATTCCGTCCACAAAAATACAAATAAATCGTTAATTTTGCGCATTGAGAATATGTCAGGAATCAAGAAAACAACACCACAACATAAATACCAAACCATCTATGAAATATTCTGAGAATCCAGATATATATAACTTGGGAGTTATAGACTATATGTTGCTTATGCAGCAACTGTTACACTCCGGCTATCAAAAATTCAGATGGGTTTCGGAATTTGCTCCCAACGGGAGTGCTTTCAGATGTCATATAACAACTCAGGACAATATTTTTGCTAATCGTGAACTCGTTCATCACGATAAAGGATATGTTTGGTCTGTTTCTGCCGGTCGTGATAAAGCAGACGTACACCTTACCCGTTACATAAAAGACCTGTTGGCTGAACTATCCCCACTTCTTGATAAGGGCAGAGGTCATGATCCGGAATACGTAACTTGGTTTGACCATATCATTGACATGGTTCAATCAGGCAAGGGTCTTCCGCAATTTAATGGAGAATATTTCTGCGAACCATTCGGATATATTAAAATTGGCGAAACAAGACACCCGGCTCCTCCCATGTCGCTGCGTCTGATCAGCTGGAATATAGACGGAATAAAAGCCCATTTTGACTCGCTGACAAAGATGGTGTCAGAGTATAAGCCTGATATTATATGCCTTCAAAAATATAAGGACAACAAAGGCTCATCCGATTTTGAATTGCCAGGCTATAGGAGAGACTGCTCACTCGCTTCTTATGCAGGCGTAGCAACCTACACCAAAGAATATTTATCACCGGAACTTATCTCCATTGACAATACCCATACGTTAAAGGGACATCTTATTGTTCACAGATTCAGATATCCTGCTTTCACACTGTTCAATACTTACACCCCATTCTCAAACCCGGCGGTAGATGGAGCAATAAACCATCGCAAATATTTTGACGCTTCGCTATTCAAAATTCTCAGTTCCACACCTGACCGCACAATTCTTTGTGGCGACTTTAATATTGTTCACACATAACGGGATTGTTGGGATGGAAAATACCGACGTAACCAAGCAAACTTCTTCGACTGGGAACGCAAAAATTTCGACTTATTACTAAGCGAATGTAACCTCATAGACACTTACCGCCATTTCAATTTATTTGGTAAGGATTTCTCTTATTTCTTCAGAAACGATCAAGAAATAAGAGATAAAAACCACGGCCATAGAATCGATTATTTTCTTGCAAGTCGCAGCTTTGAACCTCAGATAACAAAAGCTGAAATTATAAAAAACATTATTGCAACAACAAATAACCCAATTCTTCTGGAATTTAGATATTAGAGCTTAAACACAATCATGGGGTCAGAGATCAGCAAATCAACGTAACCCATCTGCTGCCTGGCGGCGCGCCGTTGAAAAATATTACAATCAATATTCCTTATCTACTATAATACCTACCGAAATTGTCAAACATTTTAAGCAAAGCTACAGCTCATAGACACCCATCGATATAACGCAATTCGCGTTAGAGGGGATACGACGGACAAGAACCGCACTTCTTAAATACGTGAAATTCTCGATTTCACCATCCTCATATTCAGAATCTCTTACACGGTCGTATGTTGTATTGAGCTGATAACGCTCATCCCAATTATTGTAACACCAGTCATAATGATACGCAACAATCTCGCCGATAATAAGCTGATATGCGACAATCAGGGAATAGTCAGAAAAGTTTATGTTTGCACGTATAAAATCATCAGTACTGAAATGCTGATCCACAGGCAACTCATCTATTGAATTTACGATAAATAATCTACTCTTGTATCCAGAGAAATCTCTAAGCTCCGACAACTTGACGGGCTTTGACTGCGTATTGAATTGTCTATGAATCGCAAGTGGAGTATATTCAGGCTCCCTGTCGTTTCTGTTGCACGATGCAGATAAAACAACCAGTAATAATGAAAGAATATTTAAGCTATACTTAATGGAGAATCTACTAATCATGAAATAATAACGGCATACCCTTACAGATATTGAATTTCCGCCTCAATAATCGCAGCAAAGATTCTATAACCAACATTACTCTGAATCTAAAAAACTTAAAGCCTTACCCTCCCCCGCCTAAATGGCCCTTTGAGGCTCTTCTCTGCCTTAACCTCCCTCCCTGCTAAATGGCCCTTGATGGCTCTTCTCTGCCTTACCCATCAGCCAGAGGAAAAAAAAACAGGACGGGCACCCTGACTTTCGTCCGGATGCCCGTCCCTTCCTTTAAGGCGGCGATTACCTACTCTTCCGCTTT
>CAJUSZ010000035.1 GCA_910589425.1 uncultured Muribaculaceae bacterium
CAAGTGAACATGAAAGAGGTGAACACCTCAATTAGTGTTCACCTCCTACTCGATTTTTACCATACTATCCAATCGGCGCAAAATATTGAATCCGTGGGTGTGCAAGAAGGTGGTAATGATTCCGAAGCCACTATTTCATCTGAGGCATTCCGCATCAGGGGTTGTTTTTATTTGGGCACAAAGGGTTAGATAGTTTTTAGCGCAAGAGGTCAAACAATCTTGGCTTCAGAGGTCATCCGTGCTTGGGTTTCCCACGTGTTTTGCACACTATTTTTTATAGAACTATACCAAGGGAAACGCACAATCAAGAGAGTAATACAACTCGTCTCCATTTAATTGCACCCAACGAAACCAAGCGTTGTGCTGCCGCCTCAGTTAAATCTGTTGAAAATCAGATGAAATTCCGGGAGGCATTTTGTTGTTTGGAATAAAAGCGTTAAATTTGCAGCAACATACTTACCCCGCTTCCCGTAAGAACAGCGCGCTCAGGGTAAGTTTTTCTTTTTTATGACACTTCCAACTTATAATCAACCTCAGATTTCAGTATCTGAACAAATACGGCTCCTTAAATCGGAAGGTCTTGAATTTTCCGATGAAAACAGGGCACAACACATTCTTGAAAACATCAGCCTTTTCAGAATGAAGAGTTACCTGATGCCATTCAGAAAGTCCGGATCTCGCACCTTCAAACCGGGAGCTAATTTTGATGATGCGTACTCACTGTATAAATTTGACTCCGAACTGAGAAAGATGATTTGCTCTGAAATGGAGAAAATCGAAATTTCAATCCGTACACAGCTGTCCTTGATAATGGGAGATGAGGCGGGTATATATTGGTTTGAAGACGGATCAAATTTTAGAGATGCCAATCGCCATGCCGGACTCCTCGCAAATTTGGAGGCAGAATTACGCCGCAGTGACGATGATGCTATTGTGGATTTTCAGCATAGATATTCAAATGCCTTTCCTCCGAGTTGGATGACATTTGAGGTAAGTTCATTCGGCACCTTATCCATGATGTACCGTTGGCTCAATGCGGGTCACGCACGCAGAAAGGTGGCACGGTTTTATGGTTTGACAGATACTGTGATGGAGTCGTGGCTACACTCAATCGTGTATGTACGCAACATTTGCGCACATCATAGTCGATTATGGAACCGTCGGTTGAGTATTAACGCGCTTGTTCCCCGTCGCACACATTTGCCATTCATAAATATTCCGGCAGATACAAAGCGCGTGTACTACATCATGTCAATCCTGCTCTATTTCCTTCAAGCTGTCAATCCTCAGAACACGTTTGCTGCACGTTTCAAGTTGCTGCTGCCAAAATATCCAAATGTCGATGTATCAGCGATGGGATTTCCATGTGACTGGCAGGATGAGGTACTTTGGCAATAGCCCGTCATATAAGACAATAGCATAGTTATTTAGCATAACAGCTTATGCTTTGGCTATGCGCCCAAGATAGGCATCAACACCTTTAAAACTTTTACCAACGGTGTCTTCTCGTTTCAAACGAGCTCGAATTTTATTATATTCCCGTTGATGAGTCAGGCTATTGTTATGAACGACAACACCGGTGACCACAGGATGTTTAGTCTTATAAAAAGTTTTCTTGTGACTTATTTGAAAACCTCCATCCTTCAAAATCTGCATGAATTGAGGAATTAAATTTTTGAAATCAGAAGGTGACGATAATGTCATATCATCAACGTAAATTGTAAATTTAATATCATTTACTTTTGCTAGGTTGGATATCCTTATCCCAGTTGGCCAAAATACAAGATTGGCTAATAGGGTTGATGTGGGTACGCCTTGTGGAATTTCACCGTTTCTTGTGGATAGTTTAGTTAGTATGTGAGCCACATCCGCAGAGAAGCCTAAATTCACTAAGGCGTTATAAACTTGTTTGTGCGAGATTGAGGGAAAGAAAGACTTGAGGTCGGTTGTAAAAATATATTTATTGCCCTGATGATATCGTGCGTTGAGGATATTGTTTTTACCCTTAACTCCTCCAAAGATGAACTCTGGCAGCTCTATCTTTGATAAAAGAAATTTGTAAATGCGTGTTTGAAGACTTTTCAAGTCTCCTTTTGATGAGTTGATTTCTCGTTTTTGAATTACTCCATTTGCATCACACTTCGGGTGTCCATGGAGTTTATCCATTTTCACTTTTTCAAATGAGTAGTAAAACTCATCTAAGTGAGATAGAATGTAGTCCAATCTATCTGAATCAACTTTGAGTATGTATAAAAGGTGTCGTTTTGACTTTATCATAAAAAGAAATTAGAGAGCAGATTGACTGAGCCATTCCCAAAGCATTATAGCGTAAGGTTTAACGAAATCATAAGCGGTTTTCGCCATTGCAAAGATCTTATAAAGATTCTTTCCAACCGATGCGACGGCTTCCAGCAGTTTAGCCACTGATTTCACTTTGGAAGTTCTCTGGTTAATCGCGGAGGAACAATGGAGGGACTTTGAGTTTGCCTTCATCCCTCTTTTTGAAGGCTTCTTTTTTTTCATATGCATACAATTAATTTTAGCGTGACAATATCGTCACGTGCCAAAACCGACATTTGCCATGATGCTAAAATATAACTATAAGCATTGTCTCCATTGCTCTCTAAATTTCACGT
Organism: uncultured Muribaculaceae bacterium; assembly: GCA_910589425.1. GTDB lineage: Bacteria > Bacteroidota > Bacteroidia > Bacteroidales > Muribaculaceae > Lepagella. Next base: position 2,637 of record CAJUSZ010000035.1, read on the forward strand.
GCCATAAAATAGATGGCGATAATTCTGATGAGACATAATTTATGCAGAAATCCAATATAACACGGTCTCTAAACACTCAAACATAAGTTGAATAAGTGGATAGAGGCTGAAAGGATAAAACGGCACAGAATGTTCTTGTCTCCCCAGAGGTCCCTGGATGGGTGTGAATTTAATCACTTCAATGAGTAGTTACATTTTAGCCAAGAAGCCTTCTCAGTATTTCAATGTACTAATACAAAGGCAAAATTACAAATTTTTATTTAACTCACAAAATACTGGTTAATCTTATTCAGACGAGCACAACAAAACACCTCCGTGAACGATACGGTTAATTGATAAGCATTTCGAGAGGCCATAATAGCTCTGAAGCATTAGCAAGTTTAATTTTTACGGTGTAGATTCCAAATCGAAGTGCAAAAATAGAGGAGGGATTTACGATATCAAACCATACCTCTCTTCTTCTGGAGGGGGATGCCCGAGCGGCGGGGGCGGCCTAAACCGCCACCAAGAGCGGAAAGGAAAGAAATAACTGGCAAAACAAAAAAGGAGACCGAAGTCTCCCGGAGATTAACTAATTTTGTTTTGTCTATGAACTATCATCAATTAACCTCGGAACAAAGGTCGCAAATTTTTGCCTTACTGCAAAGAAACACCCCGATAAAAGAGATAGCCCGTATAGTGGGGTGCAGCGAGTCGACCGTAAGACGGGAGCTTAAAAGGAACTCCACGGAAAAAGGCAACTATCTGTGGGACAAGGCGCACGCAAAGGCAATGGCCCGGCGCGGACGCACCACATCCAACAGGAAGCTGGATGATATACTTGAGTGGAGAATAAAAGAATTAATCAGGGAAGACTGGTCTCCTGAAGAGATAAGGGGCGTATTGGCCAAAGAAAACATCTCCGTCTCAACACAGACGATCTACAACATAATCAACGCCGACACCACGGGCGAGCTTATAAAACATCGGAGGCACCCAAACTTCAAACGTAGGAAAAAAGGAGATCGCAGGCCGACAAAAGCCACCAATATTCCTGATCGCACCAGCATCCATGACCGGCCGCAGGAAGCCGACGGCACCCGTTTCGGAGACTGGGAGATGGATCTGATCGTTGATTCATGCGGACATGCCATACTCGTTCTTCTGGACCGGCTTACGGGCTTCGTGATGCTGGAGAGGCTCAAACATGGCAAGAAGGCAAAACCTTTGGCCAAAGTCGTGATACGCCAGCTTTTCGGCTATCGTAAATACTTGAGGACCATTACGACTGACAATGGCAGCGAGTTCGCTGCTCACCTTGACATCACCGCTGGGCTCAGAGTGAAGGGCATGCCGGATGTAAAGGTATACTTCGCGGACAGTTACTGTTCATGGCAGAAGGGTGCCGTTGAAAATGTCAACAAGCTCATAAGGCAATATATCCCCAAGAAATCCAACTTTAATGACTTCTCTGATGAATATATAAGAAATGTCGGTCGGAAATTAAACCTCAGACCTCGAAAAAGACTCGGGTTTTCAACTCCAAAAGAGGAGTTCTTCAAAAATATCGCTAAATTTGCACTTGCCAGTTGAACCTGCCGTTTAATTTTTACGGTATATGAGTCCAAAGGATTTTTAACAGGTTGGCTATTTGAAGATTGGTGGTTATTGACTAACTTTGCATTACCGAATTAGTATTTCGGTGAAGAACATTGAAGTAGCGGAATGAGCTATCCGTGAGTCGCTCAAAAGCAGCTTTGCTCAACCGTATGATTTTCAGCATAGTTAGCACCTTATAATCCCGAAATCTCCGGGGTCACCAAGAATCAGGGACAATCGAATAGGTTGTCCTTTTTTGGTATGTCCGACACAGCGGGTCGTTGCATATCCGCCTCGTTTCGCGGTGCAAAATGACAATATAGAATGTCAGCGTAATTCATTTCGATGATATGGCTAATATATGAGTTGAATATCAATAAAGTATTAAAAATGAATTAATCTGACAAATATTGTTTATTGATTTATTTGTCGTATCTTTGCGCAGTAATAAACTAAACAATCAACAGTAGCCATGATATTACGAGCGACTTTTGAAAACATACTCTCGTTCAATCAAGAAACGGAGATAAGTTTTGTTGCAGGAAAGGAAAGTCTACACCCGGAGCATGTAGTGCGTGCCGAGAAACGAGATGACATCTCTATTCTGCGTGCGGGAATAGTATATGGTGCAAATGCCGCCGGAAAAAGTAATTTCATCAAAGCTATCCGCTTTCTCCAGTTGCTTGTTATGGGTAAAGGCCCTTTCACCGCAATGGAAACATTCAAGTCGGGTAAAGGCAGACGCCCATTATCTAAAATTGAGCTTGAAATAAAAATCGGGAAGCGTTATTTTGCTTATGGCGTGGAATTTGACCTGCGTGGAATAAAAGAGGAGTGGCTATTTGAGATCAACAGCCGAAGTGATCGTAAGATTTATGCCCGAAAAGTTTCGGATTTCGGCAATGAATTTGACTTTGGCGAGATAATCGGTGATAAGGAAACGCGGATGTTTTTGAAGTTTCTCGGAGAAGGTACTCCTGTAGACCGTACCTTTATATCAGAGTATGTAAAGCGTAACGGCAAAGGATTGGAAGATGTAAGAGCAGTCAGAAACTGGTTCACCCGCGAATTAAAAATAATCTTTCCCCATACCCGGTATAAAGGACTGTCAGTCCGTGCGGAACAGGATGCCAATTTTCAGATAGAGACAAAAGAGTTGTTGCAACATTTCAATACAGGAATAACTGACATCCGACGGATAGCAATCAAATCAAAAGAGGAAACAGGACTCCCCGATGATGTACTCGAATGCATTGAAAAGGATTGCAATCCGGGAGAAAGCGTAATGCTTGCTTCCAATGTCGACAGTGATGTTTTCTTCTTTGAGCGCAAAGAGGATGGAATGCTCTCAATTTTCAAGCAGATAGCGGTTCACGGTTCAGGTGATATAGAAACCAAATTCGAGATGGATGAGGAATCAGACGGTACTATCCGTCTTCTTGATTTCATTCCGATGCTCATTGACCTAAGGCGCAATCCGGTTGTGTATCTCATAGATGAACTTGACCGCAGTATGCACCCTATGATGACATACGAAATTATCAAGTCTTTCTTTAGTAATATCAACAGGGATGTGGAGTCTCAGGTGATTTTCTCAACACATGAGTCAAATCTTCTTGATCTTGAATTGATGCGTGCAGATGAAATCTGGTTTGTGGAGAAAGACTCCGAAGGTGCATCGCACTTCTCATCGCTGGCTGAATATAAACCTCGGGCAGACGTTCGCAAAGGCTACTTGCAGGGTCGTTATGGTGCTGTGCCATTCTTTGCTGCTCCTGACTCATTAAACTGGCACGAATCATGAGGGTCAGGAAAAGTTTTGAGAGACCGGAAGGAAAGAAAACGGCTCGTCTTATAGTCATTGCCAGTGAAGGCAAGGAAACTGAAAAGATTTACTTCAATGCTGTCAAAAACAGCAAATGCGCAGGTAATGTCCATATAGAGGTCTTGGAAAGGGAATCAACCGACTCTTCTCCGGATAAAGTCTATGCACAGTTGAAAAAGTTTCAGGAAACATACCAGCTCGACGATGATGATGAATTATGGATGGTCATTGACAAAGACAGATGGAAGACACAGACTTTGGCTGAAATAGCTAGACTATGCAATCAGAACCGGTTTTTGCATTTCTCAATGAGTAATCCCTGCTTTGAACTGTGGCTGCTGTTGCATTTTGAGGATGTCTCGCTTATGTCTGAGGATGAAATGCTGGCTTTGCGGGAAAACAAAAGGGTATCCCGCAGAGGCGATACATGGTTGAAATCAAGGGTACGTAGAGCTATGGGATCTTATCAGGAATCTTCTTATGATGCGTCTCGGCTGATGCCTCACGTATCCATTGCCAGAAACCGTGCGGAAACCCTTGATATAAACAAAACCGAAAGATGGCCTTCGGCTATTGGAACACACGTATATCGAATTATTGACAGTATAACCAACGTAAACCGATAGCGTAACTTCTCTTGGCAATAAAATCCTGTGTTTGTTCAGGCAAGTACTCTTTGATTAATTGCATGATGAGCATAGCGACGAAGTGGCTCCGGTTAATGTAATGCCATTCCCGCTTCCCGTAAGAACAGCGCGCTCAGGGTAAGTTTTTTTCTTTTTTTATGGCACTTAGCAAAGAATTGAGGAAAAGGATCGAGGCCAAACTCGGCAGGGAGATCAAGTATTCGTCCGACTGCGATATGCTCGCGATGGCCATAGAGGTCGAGGTGGGTGAGCGTCTCGGCTTGACCACGCTCAAGCGCATGTTCGGATTCACGATCGAGGATGTTACGCCGCGCGGGGCTACTCTCGACGTGTTGGCACGCTTTCTGGGCTATGCCGACATGGCCGATATGGAGCGGCGGCTCGGGGAGGCTGCCGATATCTCGGCGTTCGCCGCAGTGGAAAGTGTTGATGTCCGGAGTCTTGGTGCCGGGCGGCGTGTGCGTTTGGAATATCGGCCCGACCGCAGACTGCTTCTCCGCCACGAAGGGGATGGATGGTTCGAGGTGCTTGAATCGGTCAATGGCAAACTACTCGCCGGCGACCGTGTGCGGATTTCGGTGCTTGCTCTGGGTTTTGAGCTGCTTGCTTCCGACGTGGAGCGCGGTGGCAGTCGGCTCGGTCAGTATCATTCGGCCAAGGATGGCGGTCTGACGTCGCTTGAACTGCTGGATTAGGTTTCGGGCCGGAAGGGGCGTTTTGAGTCGCGCGCCACTGACACTTCCATGAGAGCCTGAGTGACTTTCTGGCGTCGTTGCAAAAGGTCAGTGTGGTAATCTGTGGCCATCGCCATTTCCAGTTCGATGGGATCTACGTCGGGGAAACGGCTGCGCAGCGTGTTGCAGGCAGCGGCATATTCCGAGTTATATGTGGCGATCATCCGGTTGATTACGGTGAATATTTCGGAGTCGGTCATTTCCTTTTCTGTCCCTCCGGAGATGCGTCGTTCCTGTTCCTTGATCTGTTTCTCCGTTTCTCTGAAGAAACCAGGGGTGTTTTCGGTAATGTATTTCTTGAAACCGGACGTTTTGGCGGCCGGTTTGTCTGTGTGCGGGAGGCCGGCTTCGGTTGGTTCAGACTGTAGTGCTTCGGTCGGTTCCGGCTGTGGCGCGGCGGTCTGCGTAGGCGATGCGGCGGTTGAGTCCGCCCGGAATGTTCCTGCCTCGGTCGATCCGGCATTATCTGTGGTGAGAAGTAGGGATAACCCGGCGGTTGTCACGACCGCAGCCGCTATGGCCGCAGCCATTATGCGTATTCTCCGGCGGTTGTCGCGGGAAAGAGCCTCGCGCAGCTCCTGGGCTGAGACTCCGGGTTTGCGGCAGCGGCTGATGAAGCGGTCGAGGGTACGGATGTCGTAGCCCGCGTTTCCGATCCGCTCGGCTACGATGGCGAGAGCGCGGTAGTCCACCGAAGGATCACCCCTGTAGTCCGAGGCATCGAGCCCGAAGCGGGATGGGTCGCCGGCTGTGGAGTCCAGCCAGTCGGTGTGGGAGAGTCCGAGATCGATTATCATGGCGCGGCGCGTTCCGTCCGTGATCATCACATTGTCGGTCTTGATGTCGCAGTGGACTATGTGGTGGGAATGCAGATACTCCAGCGCGTCCACCAGCTCGCGCATCATCCGTTTCTGATTTTCAGGATCCGAGAGCCATGTATCATGCCGGCCGATAAGATTGCGGACGGTTTCGCCGTCTACGAAATCCATCACAATGAAGTCGCTCCCTTCATGGAGATACTGCGGGATCGCCGGATGGCTAAGGGAGAATCCAAGCTCGAACTCTTTGCGCAGAGCCTGACGGACCACGGGATCGGCCTGATATTCCGGTCTGATGCGTTTCACGCATACCATCCGGCTCCGCCACCGAGTGCGGTAGACGTCGCACGTGCTGCCGCTGCCTATGGGTGTGGCGCGCGACAGATCGATATGTCCGGCCGTTGAGCCGATTGCGTTCTCCCCGATCGAGGATATGATCTCCTGTCCGTCAAACATGGTTCTGCAAAATTAGTGAAAAAGGACTGGTTTGCAAAACGGACTAAGTGGTTCTTGGTGGAATGGAGTTCCGGATGTAACTTTGCACCGACAACGGGGAAGCCTGCGCAAGACGATTTTTGCAGACTATTGCATAAAAATGCTTAAAAACCGCTTTTACAGCGCAGTAGTTTTTGCAGAACGGAAAATATTGCCTAATTTTGCAAAAGCAGAGCGACTTCTGCCGTGCTGCATATCGCTGTCGCAGAGGCGACACGATCGGCAGCATGAAGTGCCGGAGGGATGGTTTCAGACTGTCCTGAGGCATGAAAATCCGGCGGTCCGTATGTTTTTCTGATCTGGACTGCTGAATTATATGGAAAAGCGTTACTTTACGTTTTATTCCTGACACTCTGAAACTTCGCAACTTTCACAGGTATTGTCAAGAATAAAGCAACGGTAGTGCCGTGCAGATATCTGTTTTGTCAGGCGGCATGGTTCCGGCATGAGTGCCGGAATTCCCGCCGGCAGGATATGGCATATCTTGCGTGGGCGTCTCGTTGTCTTATTTCTACAATACCGGGCAATGCGAAGGCCTCAGAGTGTGGAATCGGACATTGAAGACCGCTCCACGCTTTTTCTTTTTATCCACCATCAAGTCTTGCGGGGCGGAAGACTGCATCATGACACGATATCATACAATGACTCTTTTCAGAAAGATAATGGCGGGTGCATTCATAGTCTCGTTGGCGGCGGCAATTCCGTCGGAGGCTCCGGCCCAACGGCGTGGCCGCCCGGGATCTATGCGCCACACCGAGGCCGAGATGAAGGCAGCCCAGAAGAAAACGAAAGTCAACGCCAAATATATCCGCGACGGAGCCATATTCCGTGGCAAACTGAAGATGGAGGAGAGCGGTGCATATATGAACATGGGAGACGTCTCGATAATGTTCTCCGGAGGCCGCTATCATTTCGACTTCGAGAGCGCTGACCTCAAGGTGAAGCATTACAGGACGATGACAAAGAAGGATCAGTATGATGCCGGGATTTCGGACTACGCCTACAACAATACATACGATTATAAACAGATGTTCGAGAATTTCGACAGCTCAGGCATGTATGAAGTCGTGGAGCAATACGGAGACGTCAAGCTGATCCTCTATTCGGGCGACAGCAAGGAGAAGACTTTCATGACAGTTGCTCTCGACAGTGCCGACGCACAGTCGTTCCGCTTTGAATCAGGTCTTTATGTCTTTGATATGAGCTTTGCGAAATAAATGTTTTCAAGACAGAGATGACATATTAATCCAATTATATATATGAAAAAAGTTTTTGCGGCAGCTGTGCTTGCATTCATGGCTGTCTTTTCGGCATTCTCCGCTGATTTCAACGACGCCCGTTACGACGGCATCGCCAAGCTCGGAGGCCAGCCGATCGATTTCTGGACCGTGATCAGTTTCGATAACGGTAAAGCTGTGGTAAATATGGCGAATACCACCAAGTTCAGGGGTGCCTACGAACAGACCACCGCCGACGGAAAGACCACCGTAACCATCACCACCACGTCAGGCTCAAAGATAGTCCTGACCTCGTCCGACGATGGCGCCTCTCTCGTGGGCAAGCTGTCTTCGTTCGGGAAAGACTACGATGTGTGGGTGCTGAAAGTTCCTGCCACTCAGACAGCAAGCACGCTTCCCGACAGTGAGCTTGACGCCGTGGTGGGTTCGTCAGACGGTTACACGGCGTTTGTCCGGGTAACGATGCCTAACGGAGCATTGATGTCGGCCACATCCGAATTTGTACTCAATGCAGCCGACCATTCATTCTCCATGACCTGCGACAGCCAGAGCATGCAGAAGATCTTCGGCAAGATGCAGGGTAAATATGCGGTGCGCGACGGCAAGATCATCATGACCGATTCGAGCGGCAAGGTGGTTGAGGGGACGGTCTATGACAACGGCATGTATGTAACGGTGCCGATGGGCAAGTCAAGCGGCCTGACGCTGGATCTTATACTGATACGCTAAAGAAACAATACTGTTTAATCTAATCTGATAAAAATGAAACATTTGAAATTTACCGTTGCCGCCCTCTGCCTTGCAATGGCGGCGACAGCGGCGCCTGAGGCCTTGGCACAGGCCAGGAAAGCCCGCACTACACAGACGGCCAAGAAGCGTACCACAACAACCGGTGCGAAGAAGTCCACAGCCAAATCGACTGCATCGAAGTCGGCCGCTGCCACAAAGAAAGCAGCCGCACCCAAGAAGGAATCATCTATCAAGATCCCGGAGGCAGCGCCTCTTACGGCCGATCAGGTATGCGATGATTATCAGGGATATATCGATATGGGGGAACCGATGTTCATAACTGCCACTTGTTTTATGATGAACAATGGCAGTGCCTCCGGGCAGATATTTAACCAATATAGCCTTAGCGGAACGTGGTCGATGGACGGAGATAAGCTCCTGATCGATCTGGGCGGCAATAAGATGGAGCTTATCTCTCCCGACAACGGAAAAACTCTTGCCGGCTACTACATCACCCCTAAGGGTGAGAAGATGAACATGTTGATGTACCGTTGCAATTTCAACAAGTCGTTGAATTATGAAGACGAGATCACAGCAGTTCTGAATAAGAATGTGGACAAGGATCTCAAGGCTATCATCGGACTTGGAAAAGGGATGACGTGTGAAATGTCGTTCCCGGCCACGGCGACTATTGTCAAAAATGGCAAAGATTTCGACGTGGAGTTGTCGTCGGACAATCCCATGATGATGTCTCTCGGAGCATTGAACCCAAAACTTGTGTATAGGGGAAGCTATTACAGCGTCTATCTGAACGGAGAACAGATCGGTGGAAGAATCTCAGACCAGAGAATACACTTCATGGAGTTGCCGACGAAAGTGCCTGTTCCCGGAGCAGGAACCATGTATCCCGTAATCTATGTGATCCTCGAATAACCGGAATTCCCGAGATAGCGAGGCCCGTCCCGACGATCCGGGACGGGCCTCTGTGTCTGTTTGTCGCGGTCGGCAGATCCTGAAAACACACTCTAAAAAATGTGAAAGGAATGCGATTTTCGGGATTGATTGAGGCTTATTCGGCAATTTAATCGTAAATTTGCGAAATCTTTCGGCTGGATTTTACAGGCAGACGCTGCCTGCGGTCCGCTATGTTGATTAACCAAGCATTCTTGAGACGCCAGTTTATCTACATATTCCTTGTCGCGGCTATTGCTCTGGCAGTGGCCTCTGAGCAGTCTGTCCCTGCCCTGCAACGCGGCGGTCCTGACCGGTCGGCCATGGCTGATTCGCTTGCGGCAGCCCCCACGGCAGCTCCCTCCCGCAGCGGGGGAAGGCTCAGGCGTGGCGCCGGGGTGGAGAGGGCGGATTCCTCCTCGCCCGCAGCGATGCGCGGTCAGGATGAGATGCCTGCGGACTCGTCGCGTCAGGCGATGACGCGGCTCAACCGCAACAAGGTGGATCTTGAGGATGTGGTAACATTCTCGGCCAAGGATTCGCTGGTGATGCTCGGGCAGAGCAATGCCTATCTCTACGGGGAAAGTACGGTGGAATATACCGATCTTCAACTTAATTCCGGAGAGATCCGCATGTCGCTCGACAGCGCGACTGTCTATGCCACGGGCGTGCGCGATTCGGTCGGCAATCTTGTGGAGACGCCGATCTTCCGGGACAAGTCCGGCGAGTATGAGTCGGAGACGATGACCTATAACTTCAAGACGCAGCGCGGATTCATCACCGACGTCATCACCCAGCAGGGTGAGGGCTATCTCACAGGAGGAAAGACAAAGCGCATGGAGGATGGATGCTTTTTTGTGGAGAATGGTTTCTACACCACTTGCGACAACCATGAGCATCCCCACTTCGGCTTCCATCTCACACGCGCGAAAGTTACCCCGAAGAAGAACATCGTAACCGGCCCGGTCTATATGGTGCTTGCCGACGTGCCTCTGCCGCTGGCTTTGCCGTTCGGCTTCTTCCCTTTCAACAAGGAGTATTCGTCGGGTATAATCATGCCGACGTTCGGCGATGACTACAACCGCGGGTTTTATCTCAGGGACGGCGGATATTACTTTGCGATTAACGACAATATCGACCTTGCTCTGCGCGGGGAGATCTACACACGCGGATCGTGGGGCGTCAGCGCCCATTCCAACTACGTGAAGCGCTACCGCTACCGGGGAAATTTCGATCTGAGCTACATAACGACCATCTATGGCGACAAGGGCGATCCCGACTATCAGAAGCAGAAGAATTTCCGGATAGCCTGGACCCACACGCAGGATCCGAAAGCCAACCCGAACCTGAACTTCTCGGCGTCGGTCAATTTCACCACGAGCGGATACACGAGAAATGACCTGAACTCGTACTACAACAATTCGTTTACGGAAAACACCAAGAGTTCGACGGTCAACCTCACCTACCGCTTCCCGAATTCGAAATGGAGCGTCTCGGCCACGGCCAACATCACCCAGCGCAATCAGGACGAGACGCTTGCCGTGAGTTTCCCTAACTTCACGGTAACGATGTCGCAGCTGGCTCCGTTCAAACGCAAACGGCCAGTCGGTGCCGAACGCTGGTATGAGAAGATAAAGATGTCGTACACTGGCCAGTTCCAGAATTCGCTCACTGCCAAGCAGGATGTGTTTTTCCAGAAAAGTCTGATCAAGGACTGGCGCAACGGCCTGAGCCACTCGCTTCCGATCTCGGCCACGTTCAATGTATTCAAATATATCAACGTGTCGCCCAACATCCGTATCAACGACAGGATGTATACGAGCAAGATCCGCCGGCAGTGGGACACCCAGGCGTCGCGTGAGGTGCAGGACACCACATTCGGTTTCTACAATCTGTTTGACTTCAACGCGTCGATCTCGCTCGACACAAAGATATACGGTTTCTACAAGCCGCTGAAGATATTCGGAGACAAGGTGCAGATGGTCCGTCATGTGATCACGCCTACGGTCTCCTTCTCCGGAGCGCCGGACTTCAGCGCGCCCGGATGGGGGATCTACGGCTCATATTCTTATGTGGACGCTGACGGCCGGCGCCAGACCAACCGATATAACTATTTCTCGCACGGACTGCTTGGATCGCCTTCAGGAGGCACATCAAGCACGCTGAGCGTCCAGATAGCGAACAATCTTGAGATGAAGGTGAAGAGCGACCAGGATTCGACGGGCTACAAGAAGATCTCCCTCATAGAGAATTTCACCATAGGGCAGAGCTACAATTTCGCGGCCGATTCGATGAACTGGAGCAATATCAACACTTCGCTGATGCTCCGTCTGGTCAAGAATTTCAACCTTTCGCTTTCCGCCACATGGGATCCCTACACATACAGGCTGAACTCGTCGGGATCTCCGGTCAGGGTCAATGTTCCCCGCTGGAAAGTGGGCAAGGGCTGGGCACGGTTGGCAAGCACCGGCACATCGTTCTCCTACACGTTCAACAACAACACTTTCCGCCGTAAGAAAGGTGGCGATGAAGGCAACGGCCGTAAAGGTGGCGACGACGGCGGGGAAGACAGCGATGAGGACGAGGATGGCGATTTCGCCGCGGCCGCAGCCCGGAGGCGAGCTGAACGCAGCAAGAAAAACGAGGATGAGTCCGACGAGGACGGCTATGCGAAATGGAGCTGCCCGTGGAGCCTGACGGTGAACTATTCGGTGAACTACGGCTACGGCGACTTCGACACGCGTAAGATGGAATGGAAAGGGAAATGGACACAGAACCTGTCGTTCTCGGGCAATATCCGCCCCACGACCAACTGGAATTTCAGTTTCTCGGCTTCCTATAACTTCGACCTGAAAAAGATAGCCTACATGAATTGCAGCATCTCCAGGGATCTGCATTGCTTCACTATGACGGCGTCTTTTGTTCCGGTAGGCCCCTACAAGTCGTATAATTTCCACATAGCGGTGAAATCATCGCTGCTTCAGGATCTGAAATATGACAAGCGGTCGTCCAATTCAAACGGAATCAAGTGGTATTGACGCCGGAGGAATGTGGCATAAGGGCGCGTCAAGGCCGTGAAGTCGCGGTGAAAAGGGGGCGACTATTTGGCCGGATGGAAAAAAATTGCTAACTTTGTAAAAATCCGGCAAAAATGGCAGTCAATCTTACGACTATCATACAGAGCATCAGGCACAAGGTGGCCCAGCTGACGGCCAGGACAGAGAGTCTGTCGCGGCAGAACGCCGAGCAGTCGGTCCAGATAGCGGAACTTACCGCTGAGATCGAGCGTCTCAGGGCTGAAATAAAGTCGCTGAAGACGGACAATGACTATCTGGCGGTGTCCCACCGTCTGGCCCAAAGTCCCGATGAGATAATCAAAAGCCGACGCATGATTGCCGGATGGATTCGCGAAATCGACCGGTGCATTTCCCAGCTGAAGGAATGACGGAAGCGAGGACGCCCGAAGCGCGATGAAACAGGAGGAGAATATTCAGATCACGATAAATATAGCCGGGCAGAGGATCCCTCTCACGGTAGGTTTTGACCAGCAGAATCTCGTGAGGGAAACCGAGAAGAACGTCGGCGCGCTCTATGAGAAGTGGCGGCTTAAGTTCCCCCGGAAATCTATGCAGGAACTTCTGGCGATGATAGCATACCAGTATGCGTCGTTCTATCTTTCGCTGAGCCGCCGCATGGATGAAAGCGCCAGGGATGCCGAAGCCCTGGACGCGATGCTCGACGACGCTCTCGGAAGGCTTCCGGAATGAACGTCCCCGCGCCGGATATGGCGCCGGCCCAAGGCCGGGGCGGATGCGGATAGATATTTTCCACTTTTGTTTCTGAAATTGTTTCGGGCGGGCAGGTTCAAGAAGAATCTGTTCCCCCTCTTTGCCGCATATCCGCCATGCAGGGTTTTCCCGCAGCGGTTTCGGGCAATCTGACTCAAGCGGCAATAACCAACACGAGATAAAAACAATCAAACAGAAATCCAAAGACAATACCTTTTTTACATTAAACGCATAATTAGCAATGAATACCGCAATATGGATTATCATCGCTCTTGCCGCCGCGGCAATAGGATTCTATGTGGCCGACAGCATGAGCAAGAAGAGGGCAGGGTCGAGAGCCCGTGCCATAATCGACGAGGCTGAGCGAGAGGCCGATGTCATCAAAGAGAAACGCATCCTCAAGGCCAAGGAGGAGGAGATGAAGATCCTCAACGACGCCGAACGCACAGCCAGCCAGAAGATTCAGAAAGCACAAGCCGGAGAGCAGCGTGTGCGCCAGCGAGAGCATCAGCTCAACCAGCAGCAGAGCGAGCTTGCCCGCCGCAAGAATGAGCTTGAGAATCTGCGCGGCAATCTCGACAGCCGCAGGGAGCAGCTCGACGCCGAGGCCGAGGAGGTGAAAAAACTGCATCTCTCGGTGCGCGACGAGCTTGAGCGCATTTCCGGTCTGAGCGCCGATGAAGCCAAGGAGAAGCTTATAGAGTCGCTGAAGGATGAGGCCAAGACAGCCGCCGCCGGATATATCAACGACATCATGGACGACGCCAAGATGACGGCCAACAAAGAGGCCAAGCGCATAGTGGTCCAGTCGATCCAGCGTGTGGCCACCGAGACAGCCGTAGAGAACTCCGTAACGGTGTTCCATATCGACAATGACGAGATCAAAGGCCGCATAATCGGCCGCGAGGGGCGCAACATCAGAGCGCTCGAGGCGGCCACCGGCATAGAGATAATCGTGGACGACACGCCTGAGGCAATCGTGCTTTCCGGCTTTGATCCAGTGCGCCGCGAGATAGCCCGACTGGCGCTCCATCAGCTCGTGGTGGACGGACGTATCCATCCCGCCCGCATCGAGGAGGTGGTGGCCAAAGTGCGCCGCCAGGTGGAGGAGGAGATCATCGAGACCGGCAAGCGCACGGCCATCGACCTCGGCATCCACGGCCTGCATCCGGAACTGATCCGCATGGTGGGCAAGATGAAATACCGCTCCTCCTACGGGCAGAACCTTTTGCAGCACTCCCGCGAGACGGCCAATCTCTGTGCGGTGATGGCTTCCGAACTCGGTCTGAATCCGAAGAAAGCGCGTCGCGCCGGTCTTCTGCATGACATAGGCAAAGTGCCCGACGATGAGCCGGAACTTCCCCACGCACTTCTCGGCATGAAGCTCGCCGAGAAATTCAAGGAGAAACCGGAGATATGCAATGCCATAGGCGCCCACCACGACGAAGTGGAGCAGACATCGCTTCTCGCCCCGATCGTTCAGGTCTGCGACGCTATTTCCGGTGCCCGTCCCGGCGCCCGCCGCGAGATTGTGGAGGCTTACATCAAGCGACTCAACGATCTCGAGCAGCTTGCGCTTTCCTATCCGGGCGTGATAAAGACTTACGCCATTCAGGCTGGCCGGGAGTTGCGCGTGATCGTGGGAGCCGAGAAGATCTCCGACGTGGAGACCGAGAAACTGTCGGCCGAGATCGCCAAGAAGATCCAGGATGAGATGACTTATCCCGGTCAGGTCAAGATCACGGTGATCCGCGAGACGAGAGCCATCAGTTACGCCAAGTAAAATCCTCCGGGCATGGAAATAAAAGAGGAAATAAATGTAGGTGAGGAGCCGCGTCAGGACTCCGTCAGCGATGCCGCCGGAATGGCGCCCGGTAAGCCGGAAGATCCGGCTCCCGGGGCAGACGGCGACGACGATGAGGACGGCGACGACACGGATCTCACTCCTCCGCTTCCGGAGACCACAAGGGTGGCGGACGACGACACTGAGGCCACCGAGGCGGAAATGCCGGCTTCGTCGCCCCGGAGTTTCGGCTGCGGCAACGTCAAGGCTCCGCGCGGAAAGCTCCACGGATATGACTGGCTCCATTCCATCCCCGAGGCGGAGCGTTGCGACATGGTGCGGGTCCAGTTCAAGAACACCAGGGCCGGATTCTACCGCAACGACCAGCATCTCGACCTGAAGCCGGGCGACATGGTGGCTGTCGAGGCCAGTCCGGGACACGACATCGGAGAGGTGATCATGACCGGACCGCTTGTGCGCCTTCAGATGCGGAAGGCCAATCTGAAGTCTGATTCGGAGATCAAGCGTGTGTTCCGTATAGCCAAGCCGGCCGATCTCGAGAAATACGAGGAGGCTATGGCCCGCGAGCATGAGACAATGATCCGTTCGCGCAAGATAGCCGAGGATCTTGGTCTGAACATGAAGATCGGCGATGTGGAGTTTCAGGGAGACGGAGCGAAAGCCATATTCTATTACATCGCGGATGAGCGCGTCGACTTCAGAAAGCTCATCCGGATCCTGGCCGACACGTTCAAGATCAGGATCGAGATGAAGCAGATAGGAGCCAGGCAGGAGGCCGGGCGCATCGGAGGAATAGGTCCGTGCGGACGACCGCTGTGCTGCGCGAGCTGGCTGTCTAATTTTGTCTCCGTAGGCACGAGTTCGGCACGCTATCAGGATATATCGATGAATCCGCAGAAACTTGCCGGACAGTGCGGAAAACTGAAATGCTGTCTTA
This sequence comes from uncultured Muribaculaceae bacterium, assembly GCA_910589425.1. Lineage (GTDB taxonomy): Bacteria > Bacteroidota > Bacteroidia > Bacteroidales > Muribaculaceae > Lepagella. Next base: position 18,181 of record CAJUSZ010000035.1, read on the forward strand.
ATTTCGAGGTGGACAATTATATCGAGGCGGGAAAGAAACTTCCTCCCAAAGATGTCCAGCTTCAGACGGCCGACGGGGATTTCTTCCTCTTCAAGACTGATATACTGAAGGGTGAGATCACTTATTCTTCAGACAAGTCGGTGCCGGCGAATCTTGTTACAATCCCGGCTGCCCGTGCATTCGAGATCATCGCTCTCAACAAGCAGGGAGTGAAACCGGATGCACTTTCCACCCAAAGCAAGGCTGCTGCGGGAAAAACCGGTTTCACCGATATGGTGGGACAGGATTCCCTCACACGTTTTGACAAGAGCAAGCGTAAGAAAAAGAAGAAGAGCAAGCCTGCGGCCGACAAGGAGAAGCAGCCTGAAAAGGATAAGCCGAAGCAGAACAACCAGGATTCCAAGCCGCGCCAGAACCGCCAGGCGAAGGAGAAACCTGCCGGTCAGCAGACAGAGCAGCGGCAGAAACGGAACGCCGATTCCAGACCGAGGCAGCCACGTCAGAAGAGAAACAACGGTCCGCGTCAGGCCGAAAAAGAGAAAAAGGACTGATCTGATGAAATTTCCCGGACCGATACTGTCTGCGTTTTTGACTTGCATGCTGGTTTCGGGATGCGCGTCTCGCAGCCGTTCAGTGTATGCTGATTTCAAATCTCCGTCCGATACGGATGCGTGGGATCCTCTCGATGAACTCGTTTTCAAGACGGAGATTCCCGGTGCCTCCAGGGCGTGCGATGTAGTCCTCACGGTGAGGCACACGGATTCATATCCGTCGCAGGAGCTGCGGCTGATAGTGGGGTTTCATGACGGGAATGCGGGGGAGGCCTCCGATACCGTAGTGCTGCGCCTTGCGGATGAAGAAGGCCGTTGGCTCGGCAAGACCTCATACGGAGTCGTAACGATGACAGACACATTACGGCGCGGTTTCATCCCTACCCGAGGCGGGATGATAACCGTGCGTCCGGATTCAAAGATTCCGGTGTCCGGGATCAGCAAGATCGGAATAAGTCTGGAAACACGGTGAGAGTCCGGCTGCCGGAAGATATTCCGGGCAGTTTAGTTAAAAAGAATCATTAATTTTGTATTGTCGAGGCCGTTGTCGCGGCAATTTGGAAGTACAATATACAAGATCAACATGGGAATTGAGAAGCACCATTTTATACCGGAGGATATGCGCGGTGAGATCACACTGCGTGTAAACCGGATTCAGGAGATAATGAAACGCAGCGGAGTCGAGGCTCTGTTGCTGACAGGAAATGCCAATGTCTTCTATACTTCAGGGCGTTTTTTCAGAGGTTACACATACATCCCGCTGTCGGGAGAGGCAATCTACTTCATCATGCGTCCTGATATTTACGACACATCTTCTGTAAGGTCATATACCATACGCAAGCCGGAGCAGATCCCGTCGGTAATGGAAGAGAACGCCATCGCGCTTCCGGCCACCGTAGGATATGAGTATGATGACCTTTCATTCTCCGAGGTGAAGCGCCTTCAGGCGGTGTTCCCCGATGCGACCGCAGCCGATGGCGGCGCCGTAATGCGCGAGGCCCGGATGAGGAAGACTCCTTACGAGATCGGCCAGATGGAGGCCGATGGGCTGCACCAGGCCGCCGTCTACCGTCGCATACCCAGGGTGTTCAAAGAGGATATGACCGATGTAGAGTTCCAGATCGAGATAGAACATATATTGCGTATGGAAGGCTGTCTGGGACGCGCCCGTATGTCGGGGCGCCTTATGGAGATCAACATGGGCAGCGTCCTCTACGGGGAAAACGCCGATGCTCCCACGCCCTACGAGTTCGCTCTCGGAGGCGCGGGGACGGATCCGTCGCTTCCAGTCGGGGCCGACGGCTCGATCATGCATTCCGGACATACGGTCATGGTGGACATGAACGGCGCTTTCAACGGATATCAGACCGATATGACGCGTGTATGGCGCATAGGGGATATTCCCGAAAAAGCGGTTAAGGCACACGATTGCTCCCGGAAGATACTGCGCAGGCTTGAGGAAATAGGAAAGCCCGGCTGCCCCGTAGCCGATCTCTACAACGAAGCGATGAGGATCGTGGAGGAGGAGAAGCTCGAGCGGTATTTCATGGGACATACGCAGAGGGTAGCGTTCATCGGTCATGGAGTGGGCATCGAACTCAATGAACAGCCTCCCATCACGGGGAGAAGCAAAGTCCTTCTGGCCGAGGGAATGACTCTGGCAATAGAGCCTAAGTTCGTAATTCCCGGAGTCGGAGCCGTAGGAGTGGAAAATACCTACGTGGTTACAGACCGTGGACTGCGTTGTCTCACCCCGTTTGAGGAGGAGATTCAGGAACTTTGAGCATCGTGGTAAATGATGAATCTTAAGGACAAACTCATACACCCGGTTTTCAGGACAATCGGGGAGATCGCCGATGAGATGGAGCGTGAGGTGTACGTGGTGGGCGGCTATGTGCGCGATATTTTTCTCGGGCGCGAGTCCGGCGACATAGATTTCGTTACGGTCGGCTCCGGCATAGAGCTTGCCCAGGCTGTGGCTTCACGCCTCGGGAAAGGGGCGCATCTGTCTGTCTTTGCCACCTACGGCACCGCTCAGGTGAAATATCATGGTCTTGAACTGGAATTTGTCGGGGCGAGGAAGGAATCCTACAATGTCGACTCGCGCAATCCCAAAGTGGAGGACGGCAGTCTGGATGACGATCTTTCCCGGCGCGATTTCACGGTCAACGCTATGGCCGTGTGCCTCAATGCCGGTAGGTTCGGCGAGCTTGTGGATATGTTCGGAGGCCAGGAGGATCTTGACGCCCGCTCGCTGAGGACTCCGCTTGATCCCGACATAACATTCTCCGACGATCCTCTCAGGATGATGCGTGCCATACGGTTTGCCTCCCAGCTCGGATTCAGGATTCATCAGCCCACGTTCGAGGCAATCAGGCGTAATGCTCCGCGGATGGAGATAATCACCCGGGAGCGTATCAATGACGAACTCGGGAAAATAATGCGCTCTGTCAAGCCGTCGGTAGGCTTTCTGCTACTCGACATGGCCGGAATCCTGCCTCTGATCCTGCCGGAGATCTGTGCCCTCAAGGGTGTGGAGACTAAGGAGGGCCGGGGACACAAGGATAATTTCAGACATACGCTTCAGGTGCTTGACAATGTGGCCGAGAAGTCCGACAATGAATGGCTCCGCTGGGCTGCGTTGTTTCACGATGTGGCCAAGCCCGCCACAAAGCGGTATGACAAGACTCTCGGGTGGACATTCCACAATCATAATTTCATAGGCGAGAAAATGGTGCCGCGTGTGTTCCGCAGGATGAAGATGCCGCTGAACGAAAAGATGAAATATGTGGCCAAGCTCGTCGGGCTGCACATGCGCCCTCAGTCGGTGGCCGAGGCCGGAGTGTCTGATTCCGGTGTGCGCCGCATGATAACGGACGCAGGAGAGGATATCGAGGATCTGATGATTCTTGCCGAGGCAGACATCACGTCGAAAAATCCTGCTAAAGTGCGCCGCATTCTGTCGTCGTTTTCAGATCTGCGCGACCGGATAGACAAGATCAATGAGGCCGACAATTGGCGCACATGGCATAATCCGGTGAATGGAAACGAAATAATGGATTATTTCGGAATCTCGGGCAGCCCGGTAATATCCGACCTTAAGAACGCCGTAAAGGAGGCCATATTCGACGGCCGGGTTCCTAATGAGCATGATGCCGCATGGGAATACGTGCTTGCGATAGCGCCATCTTTCGGACTGACTCCGAAAGACTCCTGATTATAGCGGTTTCTGGACTTGCCTGATAATTGAAAATACGGCCTGCGGAGTCAAATTCATCCGCAGGCCGTTTATTCATAGTTCCCGGCAAAAGAAATTGCCTTCCCCGTTGGAAAGGGAAGGCAATTGTTGATTGTATGAGCTTGTGGAAGATCAGCCTTTCTGTTCCTCGCTCTGCATTTTCTCTTTGAGAGCCTGAAGAGCGCCGAGGTCGCCGAGAGTGGTTTTCTCGATCTGCGGAGAAGCTACAGCCTCTTCCTCGCGTTCGCGGCGCGGACCGCGCTTGGCAGCGCGTGCGGCACGAGCTTCAGCCTTGTTTGCATCTTCTGCGATGCGGCTGTGGCTGAGGATGATGCGTTTGCTGTCTTTGTTGAACTCGATAACCTTGAAGTTGAGTTTGTCGTCAAGCTTAGCCTGAGAGCCGTCCTCTTTTACAAGGTGTTTGGGAGTTGCGAAGCCTTCTACGCCGTGAGCCAGCGAGATAACGGCACCCTTATCCATCACCTCGATCACAGTTCCCTCATGGATTGAGCCGACGGTGAAGATGGTCTCGAATACATCCCAGGGATTGTCTTCGAGCTGCTTGTGGCCGAGGCTGAGACGACGGTTGTCCTTGTCGATCTCGAGAACCTGAACCTCGATGTCGTTGCCCACCTGAGTGAACTCGCTGGGGTGTTTGATTTTCTTGGTCCATGAGAGGTCGGAGATGTGGATGAGACCGTCTACGCCCTCTTCGATTTCAACGAATACGCCGAAGTTGGTGAAGTTGCGCACTTTTGCAGTGTGGCGGCT
>CAJUSZ010000036.1 GCA_910589425.1 uncultured Muribaculaceae bacterium
CAGGGGTCAAACAAACTTTGGCCTCAGGGGGCATCCGCGCTTGGGTTTTCCACAAGCCATCAAAAGGAAAAGATTTCGGTTTTCCGTGCATTTCCCACGGTTGCACACACTTTTCCCAACATTGCCCAACAATAATTTCTCAGATAAACAAAATCGCGACCTCGTTGTTGCGGTCGATTATTGTGATGCAAAGTTAAGTCAGAGTCATACCACCATCCAAATATTCAGGTCACATGGGACTATCTTGCCTCGCAGTGCCTCAAAGTGACACGACTCTGCAAAGTTACAATTCGATCCATTCCGAATCCAAATTTTCAGGCCGCATAGGCACATCTTGCCCAGCATTGCCCAAAAGTGACGCGGTTTTGATGCAAAGATACATTCCCATTACTCCCAAATCCAAATTCCGCGACAGTATCGGACTACGTGACCGCTCACAGCCCCTCATAGCCGCTAAACGAAAACTCCCGACTCGCCATGCCGAAGCATGATGAGCCGGGAGATATATTTCCGACCGATGTGGCCGAAGTGTACTATAAAATGTTAAAGGATTCAACTTTGATTCATTCAGTTGGGTCGGCTTCAATCCAATGCCATTCAGACGGCATTGGCATAGGTAACTTTATAGGGAACTCGCCCGAATCTCATTAAATCGAAAATCGCCAAGCATCTGTGATTTAGATACTTGGCGATTTTTGAGGTGGTGCCACCAGGAATCGAACCGGGGACACAAGGATTTTCAGTCCTTTGCTCTACCAACTGAGCTATGGCACCTTACATGCCCTTTGCGCGATATGCGGTGTTTCCGCTTTATCGCCCTCCTGTCATTCAGGTTCGGGCTGTTTTGCGAGTGCAAAGTTATGCGTTTTTTCTCAACTGACAAAATTTTTGAGCGTTTTTTTTATCTGTTTTTGTGGAAATTGGCTTGTTTTTCAATATAAGTATTTGAAAATCAATCAGTGGTGGGAGTGAAAAAAGTGCGATGCGTGGAGTGGCAGGGTGTGATGTTTATCCTGTTGTGAATGAATCCTGCTTATTGCGGGTCAAATGGGATCAAATATGCTCTAAATTCAGGTAAAGTTCAGGAGGCTTGTATGTCCCTGAAATGTGTGTTTGTCGGTTTGACCTTGTTATTCGTTTGTTTATTAGTGTTTTGGGTTCTGTGTTGGTGTGGAGCTGTGAATTTAAAACGTTTTAAATTTGGAATTTTGATATTTTTATTTTAACTTTGCATTGATAATAAACAGGGATAGTGGTTTTACTTTCCCAGGCCGTGAGGTTTAAGAAGTAGCTGTTATTTCTACTGACGTTTATATCAATACGACAAATTAAAGGTGAACAGCAAAAGTAATCCTGAAATAAAGACTTGAAAACTAAATGATTTTCTTCGTAAGGGGCATGTCGTGAGACACGCCCCTTACTTGGTATGACGGGCATGTCATGCATCTGTGGTGAAAGTCCACAAGGGGCGTAGTTGCCGACGAACCCTATAGCGGCTCGCAAGTTTCAAGGGGCGACCTTCGGGAGAGAAGAAGCGATAGCGAAATCGTGGCTCGACGGTTGTGCCAACGTGCCGTTAATGACGGCCACGGAGATTTGTGCGGCTTTGAAGCCGTTGAGTAGGATTTGAATAGTGGGGATGGTGTCGGACGTACCGGCAGTGGCGAGCAGGTCGGCGATGCGCTGCAAGATAGCTCCGAGCGACTCCGGGGAAACGGAGTCTTTGGATTGCAGCTTTCGGAAGTCCGAGATAATCTGCGTGAGGGATTTAACGTCGGTAGCCATACGATAAGCGCCGGTGGCGCGGTTTATGGTTTATGAGTTTACCGCAAAAGTATGGCTGTCGGTTGGGCGGTGAAAAGACACCGAAAATGTTACTCTAATGCAAAATCCAAACGCAAGAACATTTTACCATTAGGCAATGATGTACTATTTTGCAAAATGGATTTATATCCTATACTTTCAAGCGTTTCAATTAGTTCATTTGGATTAACTGATGAGTGGACGGTATCGAGGGTTTCCAATTTATCGGTATATGGTGACTGTGAAACAAAACTTTCCGCAGGGTCAATTTGAATTACGCAAGAGATGAAACACGGCGATACTTGTTTTATGGCATTAGCAAAGTTGGAGCAACCCACATACTCAATAAAAAGATTTGCGATTACCAAATCTGCTTTTGGTAGAATTGAAATATCATCGTTTATATCCGTGAGAATTGTTCGGTAGCGACCGTCAAGTTCAGGGTATCGTTCTTTGGAAGCAGAAAGATATGAGGCATTTATATCAATACCATAAATAGTTGTGATATTATTTATAGCAATTAGATTGCCAAGTCCGTTGCCTCCGGCTACCCCAAGAATAGCGGCAGACGCCACAGGGTATGCTTCAAATTGAGAACGCATAATCGCGTCCAGAGTTTGTAATTGGTAGACATTAGATAGCGACATGTGATTTTCATAGTCGCTTAATGCTACTTCTTTCCAAGGATTATCCATACATAATATTTTGCACAAAGTTACGAAACTATTTTCAGGTGACGAAGCGACGGGAAATGTTGCGAGTTAGGGCGTTGCTGACGGTGTCGGCAAGGTCACGGCCGAGATCGGCGTGGTTGCCGCGTGGCGTGTTTGAGCCGGTGGCGTAGTCGACGAACAGGCCGTACAGGTTGAATGATTGTTCGAGGGTGATAGAAGTGTATTTGCCGTCGCCGTTTTGCTTGCCTATAACTTTGGTGCCCGTCCAATGGAGCAAGCAAAGTGTTTATAAATTTTTGTCAAGTGCTTCTATAAGTTTTTTCTCCGAGGGCAAAACAAGTTTATATTTAGATGCAAATATTTGGCGAGCTTCATTCAACACGCTATACTTCACAAGCGTTTATCAGACGAATGTGTGACCAACTTAAAAGGCTACACAGTGTGTAACTTTTGTTCAACAATGCGTTTACCAATTTGCCAGTATGTTTGCGACATAATGGAATTGACAGCCATATAGGCACGACTACGCGCCTGTAAAAGTAATTCTTTTATCTCGGCGTAGAATTGTGACTCTTGTAAGTTGGTTGTCAGCTCTGTTCCCATATTGCAAAGTTAGCGATTTTCAGAGAGATAAGCAAATATACTCCTGCGGCTCGCTTGTGTGCGAGCCTGCTTGTTGCGGGTGTGCTGGTTTTGGCTGTGTGTGGATTTTTTTCTATTTTTGCAGTATTGCATTATTCCCGGATGCGCGGCGGGCGGTAGTCGCCTGGTCTGATGTTGTTTCGGATGCAGTTTTTAGAGTGTGTTGGGATTTAACACACACAATTAATATTAAAAACAATCTCTTGGCGCGGATTAAATTCAAACGCACTCTTAAACAAGCTCTTATATGACAGAGAAAAAGAATACACTCAGGCTTGAGCCGTCGCCCCGGATGCGGACTTCCGCGTCGTCGGGCGGAAAAATTACCGTGGGGCTTCTTGCCAATTATGCCGACAGCGATGAGACTCGGTTTCTGCTTACTCCGGAGGCGTGCGGTCTGATATGCTCTTCGGGTTTCAGGATCGTGATGGAGCCGGATGCCGGGATTGATGTCAGTTTCCCGAATGAGGCTTATACCGATGCCGGGGTTGAGATCGCGGACAGGGATGTGGCTCTAAAGGCTGACGTGGTGTTGAGTTATTCTCCTCTGCGTGAGTTTGATATTCTCAAGATGCGTCCGGACGGAACGTTGCTTTGCATGATGGACAATACGCTGTTTGAGAAGGATGTGGTCCGTGTCATGCTTGAGAGGGGAGTTACGGTGGGTTGTCTTGACAATATGTTAAGCCACAATGAGATACCTGTCTTTGCCGATATTATTGATGAGCTTGACGGGCGTGCGTCCATTCTTTATGCCCAGGATCGGCTGTCGTTTCTCGGAGGAGGCAAGGGGGTGCTTCTGGCGGGGGTGGCGGGGTTGAATCCGTGTGAGGTGCTTGTGATCGGGGAGGGGAATGTGGAGTGTGCCGCGGCTATGGCTGCTCTGGATGCGGGGGCTTATGTTACGCTGATGAACAATGACGTGTCCGCTTTGCAGAGCGCGCGCCAGATGTGCGGTCCGGGCCTGAACACGTCTGTGATCCATCCGCGGGCGCTTTACAGCAAGGTCAGGAGCGCCGATGTGATCCTTATAGGCAACTGCACGCGGCCGTTTGAGTTTCCGGCGAAGCTCACGGTGGCGATGAAGGAGAACGCTTATGTGCTTGATTTCAACGAGATCCATCCGTCGGTTACGGTTCCGCGCACGGTTGCTATGGCTCTGTCTAACGTCCTGGTTAATTTTTTCGAGGAGATGGGCGCCAAGAATGGTTTCACGGGGATGATGGCCACTACGCCGGGAGTCCAGAGCGGCATTGTGGCTTACCGCGGCAATCTTGTCGACAAGCTTGTGGCGGCCTATCTTTCGATGCCTTGTGTGGATCTGGGTATGATTCTTGCCGGATCCAACTGACAGGCGCGTATATCTGATGGCCTATGGAACAGAGTAAACGTTGCCTGGTTCACGTTGTCGCTTCCAACCGCTGGGGGGGAGCCGAGCGTTACGCGCTGGATATCTGCCGCCATTTTCTTTCCAAAGGTTGGAGGGTGGAGGCTTACACGCGCGACGCCAAGGCTGTCGACGGTCTGTTTGCCGAGGCTGGGGTGGCTCTGCGCCATGCCCCTCTCCAGGGACTCGCCGACATCCGCACTCTCAGGCAGCTGGTCTCCGACATGGTCTCGATGCCTGAGGGGACGATGATCCACACTCACCGCTACAGGGACGCCATGCTCTGTCTTGTGGCCCGGCGGCTCAGCCGGCGGCCCGACATCGGGGTGGTCAACACGCGCCATATCGTCAGGCGCGGGCGCGATTCGTGGCTCTACAGGCGGATGTACCGTAATCTCGACGCGCAGATATTCGTGTCGGAGGCCGCCAGGGAGCGTTTTGTCTCCACGTGGCGCCGGCGCCGGCTTCCTTTCCCGCAGGATCGGGTGCATGTGATCCACAACAGTATCTTTGTCGATCTGGAGCCTCCTGTGCCGGAGCCGCAGAAAGGTCCGGTGATAGCCATGTTCCACGGGCCTCTGTCTCCGGGAAAAGGGCTTGAGGTGCTTATCGACGCGCTCCCCCGGCTCAAGGGGCTGCGCACCAGGCTAAGGATCGTCGGCACGGGTCATCCCGACTATGTGGATGCGTTGCGCCAGCGCGCCCAGGCGCGGGGGGTGATGGAGATGATCGACTGGCACCGTCATGTGGCCGATCCCCATCCGCTCATCCGGGCCTCCCATTTCGGTGTGCTTCCGTCTGTGGTCAGCGAGGCGTTCGGGCTTACCAATATAGAATACATGGCCAACGGACGGCCTCAGATATGCACCGGCAACGGCGCCCAGACCGAATATCTGACCAACGGCACCGACTCGCTCATCGTCCCTCCCGGGAGCGCCACGGCGCTCGGCGACGCGATGGTGAGGCTGGCCACCGACTCCGGGCTGCGCCGCGGCATGGGGGAGGCGGCTTTTTCAAATTTCTCGCGCACCCTCGCCTGGCCTGCTTTCGCGGCGCGCATGGAGGAGATCTATGATCTTCACCGCTCATCACATTCTATCCGACTTAAAAAATGACTGAAAAAAGATTATTCCTCCTCGATGCATACGCTTTGATATTCAGGGCCTATTACGCGCTGATCAAGATGCCGCGGCTCACACAGTCGGGCTTCAACTCGTCAGCTGTGTTCGGATTTGTCAATACGCTCGAGGAGCTGCTCCGCAAGGAGGCGCCCACCCACATCGCCGTCTGTTTCGATCCGCCGGGTCCCACGTTCCGCCATGAGGCCGATCCGGCCTACAAGGCCGAGCGCGAGGCCACTCCGGAGGATATAAAGCTGTCGGTGCCTATAATCAAGGATATTATCAAGGCTTACCGCATACCGGTCGTCGAGGTGGAGGGTTTCGAGGCCGACGACGTGATCGGCACTCTCGCGGCCGAGGGAGCCAGACAGGGATTCACGGTCTATATGATGACCCCCGACAAGGATTTCGGCCAGCTGGTCGGCCCGTCGGTCTATCAGTACAAGCCGGCCTACCGCGGGCAGGACTTCGAGCTGCGGGGCGAGAAGGAAGTCTGTGAGCGCTATGGTCTCAGTTCGCCTGCGCAGGTGATCGATCTGCTTGCCCTGATGGGCGACAAGGTCGACAATATCCCCGGTTGTCCCGGGGTCGGGGAGAAGACGGCTGTGAAGCTGATCAACGATTTCGGCAGCGTGGAGTCGCTGCTCGCACGCACGGATGAACTCAAGGGCGCTTTGCGCAGGAAGGTGGAGGAGAACGCTGCGCAGATAAAGGACTCCAAGTTTCTGGCCACCATACGCACCGATGTCCCCATCGGGATCTCGCCCGACGATCTTGTGGCGTGCGCCCCCGACCGTGAGAAGCTTTTCGAACTCTTCCGTGAGCTTGAGTTCAAGTCGTTGATAGAGCGGGTCGGACGCCGTCTGGATGGTGTTTCCGCCGGGCAGACGCCGCGTGCCGGCGGCCAGATGTCCCTGTTCGATTTCGGCGAGGAGGATGTCGCCGCCGTGCCGGAGACTGCCGATGCCGGGCCGGTCTCTTATTCCACCGTCGACTCCGCAGAGGGGCTTTCGGCTCTTTCAGACCGTCTGGCTGGAAAGAGCCGCTGCGGTCTGTTTATCCCTACCGATGGGGACACCGACATGACTGCCGTTGCCCGAGGCGCGGCTGTGGCTGTGGCTCCGGGGGAGGCCTATTTCATCCCTTCCGGTTTCCGTGAGGGCGAGGCTTTCATTCTCGATCTGATGGCGCGTGGAGACATTGAGAAAGTGGCCCACGACTGCAAGCGGGCCATGGTGGTGGCGGCTCTGCGGAGAGCCGACGGAGAGCCGTCGCTCGTGAACTATTATGACGTGGAGCTTGCCCACTATCTGCTTCAGCCCGACATGCGCCATAACATGGAGAATCTCGCCTCGACCTATCTCGGCATTGAGATCCCGCCTCCGGCGTCTCCGTCGGGACGGTCGCGCAAGGGAGCGGGGGCTGAGGCGGATCCTGCAGCCTTTGCCGCGATGGCTTGCCAGCGGGCCGACGTGGCTCTGCGGCTGCGCGGGCCTTTGGCCGGGGCTCTTGAAAAGGAGGGGATGACACATCTGCTTACGGAGATCGAGCATCCGCTTCTCGCCGTGCTTGCCGACATGGAGATGACCGGCGTGCGCATCGATGTCGAGGCTCTCAACGAAGCCTCCGCCGCAATGGGCGTGAAGATAAAGACGCTTGAGGAGGAGATCCATTCCCTGGCGGGAGAGGAATTCAATGTCAGCTCGCCGGCCAAGGTCGGGGAGATCCTTTTCGACAGGCTCGGACTCGACCCCAAGGCGAAAAAGACCAAGACAGGACAATATTCCACCTCCGAGGATGTGCTTGAGAAGATAGCGTGGAAGAATCCGATAGTAGGCAAGATCCTTGAATTCCGCCAGCTGAGGAAACTACAGTCAACTTACCTCAACGCGCTTCCGGCGGCAATAGATCCCCGCACCGGGAAGATCCACACTAACTACAATCAGGCTGTGGCGGCCACCGGGCGCATATCCTCGTCGAATCCCAACCTGCAGAACATTCCCGTGCGCGACGACGCCGGCCGCGAGATCCGCCGGGCTTTCATCGCGGATCCGGGCCATCTTTTCCTCTCGGCCGACTACAGCCAGATCGAACTTCGGCTTGTGGCAGATTTCGCTTCGGACCAGACCATGCTGGAGGCCTTCCGCGAAGGGCGCGACATCCACGCCATCACGGCTGCGAAGATCTACCGCACCACGCCGGATAAAGTCTCCGACCGCGAGCGCCGCCATGCCAAGACAGCCAACTTCGGAATCCTCTACGGAATCTCGGCTTTCGGGCTGGCATCCAGGCTGGGAATTCCGCGTGCGGAGGCGAAGGAGTTGATCGACAATTATTTCGCCACGTTCCCCACGATAAAGAAATATATGGCCGACGTTACCGAACACGCACGCGAGAACGGCTACGTGTCCACCAGACTGGGGCGCAAGCGTTTCCTGCCGGACATAAATTCGCGCAATCCCGTGGTCAGAGGCTATGCGGAGCGCAATGCTGTCAACGCGCCCATCCAGGGTTCCGCAGCCGACATAATCAAGCGGGCGATGGTGGCCATATTCCGCGAGATGAAAGAGCGCGGGCTGAAGTCGAAGATGATAATGCAGGTCCACGACGAGCTGAATTTCGACGTGCTGCCGTCCGAACTGCCTGCCATGCAGGAGCTTGTGGGGCGGCTTATGGAGCAGGCCTACGACGGGCAGGTGAGACTCACGGCCTCCTCCGGAGTAGGAACCAACTGGCTCGACGCGCATTGATCCGCACTGATTATGGAGAAAGATATACGCTTCAGGCTCCTCGACGAGGGGAAATGGGTCTGCGGATGGGGTGGCTCGGTGGGCGATGAACTTCAGCGCGCCTCCGGACTCTGCTTTGAGTTCAACTCCACTCACCCGTCCGACGTGTCCGGGCGGGAACGCCTGTTCCGCAGTCTGGTGGCAGAGGCCGGCGATGGATTCACGGTCCACAGCCCATTCAGATGCGACCTCGGATGGAACATCCGCATCGGACGCAATTTCACGGGCAACTTCGGGCTGTGCATCCTCGACGAGGCTCCTGTGAGGATCGGAGACAACGTGTTCATCGGTCCGAACTGCACGATAGCCACCATCACCCACGCACTGCTTGCGGAGCAGCGCAACCGTGGAATAATGGCGGCGCGTCCCGTCGAGATCGGCGACAATGTCTGGCTCGCCGCCGGCGTTACGGTGCTTCCCGGCGCAAGGATCGGCGATGGAGCCGTGATCGGGGCAGGCAGCGTGGTGAGCGGCACGATCCCGCCCCGGGTGCTTGCCGCGGGAATCCCCTGCCGGGTGATCCGGGACATTACCGACGCCGACCGGGTGGAGGAGGCCACGTTGCCGCCGGAGATGTAAGAGTGCGGCTGCCTAAATTTTTCGGATAGCACTTCGCAATGGGTATTTGGAAAATGAACCGTGATCGGCTCAAAATAGCTGTAAAACCTGTAAAAACCGGCTCAGAATGAGCTGATAATTCGACAAATTTCTGTAATTTTGAGCCGATTCAAGCGAATATTCATTGATCAATTCCTATTTGCCGTCAAGACCTATTTCTAAACACACTCTTTTTTCTAAACACACTCTTTGAGTTTGAACCGTATTAAGGCCTATCCGCGCACTTAGAAAGATTGCGGGGCGGAGAGAGTGGGTTTTCTCTCCGCCCCGCAAGGTGATTGCCGCGTCAATTGAGGATGATGGTTCCGAATATTTCCGAATAGCTTGATTCGGGTTGCACCCCGACCATCGTGTATAACGGCTTGCCGCCGGTGGTATTTTCCACGCCGTCTTTCGCAGTGCGCAGATTGACCTTGCACACTACTCTTCCGAACGAAAGGAAATCATCGGGGACAGCCTTTATCCAGTTTGTCAGGGCGTATCTCCCCGGGGGTATCGTCTCCGTTGTTCCGTCGGTAGTCCAGTAGTCGATCGTGAGATCCATCACTTCCCCATTCTCGTGGAGCTTTCCGGATAGACTGATCCGGGAGATATCCGTGCGCAGATCGATCCCGTAGATTGTAACCCCGACAGTCGAGCCGTAGAAGTTGAGAATGATGGATGCTTCCGTATCCGTGTAAGTGATAGGCACGAGTTCGGACTGTGCCGGATCCATCTCCACCGTGTCCGGTGTTTTTGGCTCGTCAGGTTCTGAATCCTTGCCGCACCCTGTGAAAGCGAGCGTGAGCAGGGTCAGGAAAAAAATATATATGTATTTTTTCATTTTTACAGGTTTCTGTTATTAAACACTCTTTTAGGGATCCTCCTCCGGATACTCCGGCTCATACACTATGCGGAAATCCGATGTCAGGTCAATGTCGTAACTGAGCCACGAATAGCTGTAAGGACAGAATTTGAAATCGGAAGTCAGCATGTAAGTCATGGGACGATGGAACACCAGTTTGCTGAAGTCCTTGCTGTTGACTTTTATCCGCCACTTAATGTTACGATCCGGGGAGTAACTGTCGTAATACCATTCCCATTTGAGCCCAAGCATTATGGCGATCACGCCGTTTTCACCGGTTATCTTGGTCAGAATTGGATCGTATCCTTCATGGACAGAGATATGATCAAGGTTTATTGACAGGATGCCGCTCTCCTCCGTGTACTCAATGTCCAGTTTAAGCGGAGCCCTTACGGAGTAAATCTCGTGGCTGAAATCAAGCAGTCTCAGAGCTGAGACCGATTCCTGTTCCGGCACCGGAGCAGGCTCATTCTCCTCTTTGTCGCATGAGATCAAAACTGATGCGCTTCCGATAAGAATCATTATTAATGGCAAAGTGTGCCATAGAATCTTAGAATATCTCATAGTCGAAAAAGTATTCCCCCCAGTTTAATCTTTGTGTGATTTCAAAATGCAGATCTTTTGTCAGATCCAGTTTTAGCGGAAGCATGATCTTGAACAGATCGATATTATCCGGATTTATTCCTGAGTCGTCGGTATATGCTATGAAGTCTCCGAGATATAGAGCATATTCTCCTGGATTTAGGATCTTGAACTCCCATGAACAGGTCAACCGCACATCAGTCCATCCTCCTTTTCCGTCGCAAAGGATGAAAGGTCTGATCTTAAGAATATTGCCATCTGGTTGGGATTTATAGAATATATCCTTGATCGAAGGGTAACGCTTGTCCAAATTTGTCAGAGCTACGGTCAGTTTCCGGTTTTCAGCGTCATAGTCCACCGTGCATGTGGCCGGAAGCGCCGGATTCTTATTTATCTCCTGTATTGAATATTCGAACCCCAACACTTCGGCACCCAACTCTACCGGCGGAGCCGGCGGCTCCTTCTCCTTCTCCGAATCCTTGTCGCAAGCTGCAGCGAGAGGAAGAAAAAGGGCGGCAAACAGCAGCGGCAGCCACTGGGCAATTCGTTTCTTTTTCTTGTCCATAATTATTCTTATTTTTAAAGTGTTTATAAATAGTTAGATTGACGATAAGTAACAGACTGGAGAGAAATTCAGAGTGGAGATGCAAAATGAAAGGCTTGCCGTTTGCCGAATTGTCCGGAAGTGTTACAATTGTGTAGTGAAAAATTCTCGGAGAGAGTATCTTCGGCGGCAAAGATAGTGAAAATATTTTATAAACCAAATTTTTGCGCAATAAAAATGTAAATAAAATGAAAACAGATCGGCAATTGTCTGCTGATCAAAAACTGACGCTTGGTATGTCGGCATATTTTCGTATTTTTGCAATTTGGCGAGGGCAAGCGGCGGAGATCAGAAGCGATGGGCCGCGGCTGATGACCCTGCCTTATACGAAATGCAGCTGCCTATCAGTAAAATAGTGTCGATTCTTGCGTCGGGATTGCCGGGCGGGATGAAGTTTGTCGCTTCCCGGACAAGCACCGGCGACCCTGAAATATCGATCTTGCTCACAGACTCCCGGTCGCTGACCGCAGCCGGGAAATCACTCTTTTTCGCAATAGCCACGCGGGGCAACGACGGCCACCGGTTCATTGGCGACCTTTATGCCAGGGGCGTGAGATATTTTGTGGTGAACCGTCTTCCGGACGATCTGTCCCGGATGCCGGATGCCTCGTGGATTGTGGTGGCCGACACGGTGGCGGCTCTCCAGCAGGTGGCGGCGGCCCATGACGAGAAGCGCATGGTGGCCATCACCGGAAGCCGGGGGAAGACCACGCTGAAAGAATGGATATTCCAGCTGATGGAGCCGCTGAAGGAGACCGTGCGCTCGCCGCGCAGCTACAACTCGCAGATCGGCGTGCCGCTCTCGCTCTGGGAGATAGAGCCGTCCACGGAGCTTGCCGTGATAGAGACCGGGATCTCCACCCTCGGGGAGATGGAGAGGCTGGCCCGGATCATAAGGCCGCAGACGGTGATCTTCACCAATATACTTTCCAACCACGACGCGGGTTTCCCGTCGCGGGAGGCCAAGACCTCCGAGAAGATCCTGCTCGCGGCGCCCGAAAGCGTGGAGACGGTGATCTTCAACGCCGACAACAGTCTGATAGCCGGTGCCCTGGCGCCGATGGCTCCCGGACGGCGCATCCTGTCGTGGTCGGCGGCGGGCAATCCGTCGGCCCGGCTGAGAATAGAGACTGTCGACTCCGGAGGCCACGGGCGCAAAGCCACCGCCTCCTACAGCATGGACGGCGTCAGGGGAACCATCTCTTATCCCGCCGAGGGGGAGGGAGCGCTTGAGAACGCAGCCAATGCCCTCGCTTTCATGCTCTCGGAGGGATATGCGCCGGATCTGATAGAGGAAAGGTTCTCGCATCTGACGCCGATCGGCACGCGCCTGAATGTGAGCGAGGGTGTCAATTCCTGTTCATTGGTCTACGACAGCTATACGTCGGACTTCTCCTCACTCATTCCCGCGCTCGATTTCATGCGCCGCCGCACCACTCCGGGACAGACACGGACGCTGATCCTGAGCGATCTGAGGCATGAGCCGGGTCATCGCGGGACGGCCGATGTCTACGCCGGCATAGCCGACGCCGTGGCGCAGGCGGGCATATCGCGTTTTATCGGCGTCGGGCCGCAGCTTCAGGCCCACAGCGGTATGTTCCCCCGCGGATCGAGGTTTTTCGGCTCCACGGCCGAGCTGCTTGCCGAGATAGACCCTTCAGATTTCTCCAACGAGATTGTACTGCTCAAAGGTGCGCCTGAATATGAGTTCCTGCGCATCTACGAGTCGCTTGAGGCGCGTAAGCACGAGACGGTGCTTGAGGTGAATCTCGGCGCGGTGGTAAAGAATTTCAACCGGTTCCGCTCCATGCTCCCCGCCGGAACCGGCCTGATAGCGATGGTGAAGGCCTCGGGCTACGGCGCGGGCAGTTTCGAGATAGCCAAGACGCTTCAGGACGCCGGGGCGGCATATCTGGCGGTGGCCGTGCCCGACGAGGGGATTGAGCTTCGCCGCCAGGGGATCACGATGCCGGTGATGGTGATGAATCCGCGGGTGGTCAATTACAGGTCGATGTTTGTCAACCGTCTTGAGCCGGTGATCTATTCGGCGGAAATGCTCGCCGATGTGGTCCGGGCGGCGCAGCGCGCCGGAATGGAACGCTATCCGATCCATATAAAGCTCGACACCGGAATGCACCGCACCGGCTTCATAGGCGATGAGCTTCCGGCCTTGATGGATATGCTCGGCTCCCAGGACTCGGTCGAGGCCCGGAGCGTGTTCTCGCATCTGGCCACAGCCGACTGTCCCGATATGGACCGTTACACCGCCGGGCAGTTTGAATGTTTCGACCGCTACACGGACTATATGCTTTCCCGTTCGCGCCGTCCGTTCATGCGCCACATTCTCAATTCGGCCGGCATAGAGCGTTTCGGCCGCGACCGTGCCTACGACATGGCCCGCCTCGGGATAGGGCTCTACGGGATAGATCCGCTCGGCGGCACAGGCAGCCTGCACACCGTGTCGCGTCTGCGCACGGTCATCATAGCCATACGCGAATATCCAGCGGGCGAGGCCGTGGGCTACGGACGTCGCGGGATGCTCGCGGCTCCGGCACGCATAGCCACCATCCCGATAGGCTACGCCGACGGGATGAACCGCCATTTCGGCTGCGGCGCCCTGAATGTGATGGTTGGCGGCCGGGAAGCTCCCACGGTAGGTAGTATCTGCATGGATTCCTGCATGATAGACGTCAGCGGCATAGATTGCGCGGTGGGCGACGAGGTGGTGGTCTTCGGCCCCGAGGCGCCTGTGGAACGTATGGCCGACATACTCGGCACGATCCCTTACGAGATCCTGACCGGAGTTTCGCCGAGAGTGAAGCGGGTTTATTACAGGGACTGAGGACTAAGTACAGAGGACTAAGTACAGAGGACTAAGTACAAAGGACGAAGTACGAAGTACAAAGGACGAAGTACAGAGTACGAAGTACTGAGTGGGGGCGTCGTTATCGCATGTTTTTTATCTGACTGTGAAACCAAGGGTTTTCTTTAACGAAATTTGTGATGGCTGTTAGGCGGAATTTTTGTAACTTTGCTGTTTGACAGAATTATATTTAGATTTTATCCTATGTCCGACTATCCACGCTATACACCCGAAGAGGAGGACCGAATCATCGAGGATGCCTACGCCGAGGTGTTGCAGGCCTATCTGCGCAGCAACCACCGGAAGAAGGTGGAGATCATCGAGAAGGCTTTCCGGTTTGCCAAGGAGGCCCACAAGGGTGTGCGCCGCCGGAGCGGCGAGCCTTATATCCTCCATCCCATAGCCGTGGCCAAGATTGTCATAACCGAACTCGGACTCGGATCAACGTCGATATGCGCGGCATTTCTCCACGATGTGGTGGAGGACACCGATTATACGCGCGAGGACATAGAGGCTATTTTCGGCACCAAGATCGCCGATATTGTGGAGGGGCTTACCAAGATCTCCGGCGGGATCTTCGGCGACAAGGCCTCGATCCAGGCCGAGAATTTCCGTAAACTTCTTCTCTCGATGTCGAGCGACATAAGGGTGGTGCTTGTCAAGATGGCTGACCGTCTGCACAATATGCGCACCCTCGGATCGATGCGCCCCGAGAAGCAATACAAGATCGCCGGCGAGACGCTCTATGTCTACGCTCCCCTTGCCCACAGGCTCGGCCTCTTCAAGATCAAGCAGGAACTCGAGGATCTGGCGTTCAAGTATGAGCATCCGCAGAAATATGCCGAGATAATGTCGAAACTCGAGGCCACCGCGAGCCACCGCGAGGAGATCGTGGAACAGTTTGTGAAACCCGTAAGACAGAAACTCGACGCCGCCGGCTTCAGATATGAGATCAAGGCGAGGGTCAAAAGCGCCTACAGCATCTATAACAAGATGGAGAACAAGCAGGTGCCTTTCGAGGAGATCTACGACATCTACGCTGTCAGGGTCATCTTTGAGAACGACGACGACGCGCTCGAGAAGATCCGCTGCTGGCAGATCTACACATTCTTCACCGACGGACACACCGTCCATCCCGACAGGCTGCGCGACTGGACCAGCACCCCGAAGGCGAACGGCTACCGCGCGCTCCATCTCACGGCGATGGGACCCGAAGGAAAATGGATCGAGGTGCAGATCAGGTCGAGAAAGATGGACATAGTGGCCGAACTCGGCTATGCTGCCCATTGGAAATACAAGACAGGCGTGTATGACGATGACGCCGAGCTTGACAAGTGGGTGAACACCATAAAGGATATCCTTGCCAATCCGGAGCCTGACGCCGTTGATTTTCTCGACACGATAAAGCTCAATCTCTTCTCGTCGGAGATATTCGTCTTCACCCCCAAGGGCGATCTGCAGCGTCTCCCCGCCGGATCGACGGTACTCGATCTCGCCTTCGCGATCCATACCGAACTCGGGATCCACTGCATAGCAGGAAAGATCAACCACAGGCTTGTGCCGCTTTCCTACAGGCTCGACTCCGGCGATCAGGTGGAGATAATCACATCCGACTCCCAGACCCCGCAGCCCGAATGGATGGAATTCTGCCATACGGCGAAGGCCCAGAACCGGCTCCGCAACATACTCCGCAAGGACCGCAAGGCGCTGGCCGGAAGGGGCGAGAAGCTCTATCTTGACTTTCTGGCCAAGCAGGGGATGGAGCCTTCCGACGCGATAATGAAGAAGATCCTGGCCAACTACCGCCTGCCTGCCCCGTCGGATTTCTACATGATGCTCGCCAACGACGAGATCAACATCTCCGCCAAAAAGATCAGGGAACTCGGAAAGAACCGCAGTTCGCTGATGTCCAAGTTGCTGCGCAATCCTTTCTCCAGCTCTTTCTCCCTGAAGAAGCCGTCTCTTCCTGAGGTTGCGGGCCGGAAGAAAAGTCCGGTCAACCGCAAGGAGGTCTATATTCTCCATCCCGACGGAAATCCGCCGAACTACCGTTTCGACACATGCTGCTCCCCGATTCCCGGCGACGATGTACTCGGGTTTGTGGACGACGACGAGAATGTGGTACTCCACAAGGTGAGCTGTCCCAACGCCATGCGGCTCAAGAGCGCGTTCGGATCGCGGCTCGTGGCCACGCAATGGGGTGGGAAAGCCGATAAGTTTATCGTTACCATATCGGTCGACGGGATCGACCGCCACGGCATCCTCGAGGATATAACCCAGACTCTCTCCCGGCAGCTCGGGGTCAATATCCGCGGCCTCAACATCACCGCCCGCGAGGAGCTGTTCCATTGCGATCTGACGGTGCAGACCGATTCGACGGCGACGGTCGACGTCATCTGCCGCGAACTCAAGAAAATAAAAGATGTGAAAATAGCCAAACGGGTCTCCTGACCGGCGCTCCCCACCCTCCTGCCGGAAACCGAGACAGAACCGAACCATGAAGAAGCTTATATCCAAAACCGCACTCCTGCGCATCGCGCTGCTGCTGGGATCAGTGGCCGTGATGCTGTTTGTCATGCCCAGGACAGACCATCAGTCGTTCACATACGAACTCAACCAACCCTGGAAATATCCGCTGCTCACGGCTCCGGCCGACATGCCGATCCTGCGTGATTCCGCCTCGTCGAGACTGATGCGCGACAGCATCGACAAGTCGTTTGTCCCGGTGGTGAGGATGGACGACAATGTGGTCCGCGCCAATCTCCAGCGTTTCGCGACAGCCACGTCGGGAACCGTCTCCCCGGCCGAACAGGCATTTCTCTCGGCCCGTCTCAGGGAAGTGTACGGGACCGGGATCGTCGACAAGGAGCTGGCCGACAATCTGCGCGGACGCCAGGAGAAGACCCTGCGGGTGGCGGGACGGTCGAACGGCGACAACACGATCCACACGATCGACGCCTCGGGGATGATGTCGCCCGGACAGGCGTTCAACTATATCGACTCGGCATATATGGCTTCGTCCGGGGTCAGGAACGCCCGCCTCGGGGAAAACATCCAGAAAGCCCTCGGAATCAGTCTCAGCCCGAACATCGTGGTCGACACGGCCGCCGACTCCAAGCTGCGGGATCAGGAATACATCACGGTCAACGGGGCGCTCGGTGTCATCAAGAAAGGACAGCGCATCGTGGACCGCGGAGAGATAATCACCCCGCAGATATTCACCAACCTCAACACATATCAGGAGATCGTGAGCCAGTCGGCCGGCGACAGGGAGAAGCGCACATTCTTCATAATCGGCCAGGGACTCTACATCCTCATAGTCCTCGGGCTGCTCTATCTCTATCTGATGAGCTACCGCTCCACTTTCTTCTCCGACATACGCAAGATGACGTTTCTGATGTCATTCCTGTCCCTGTTCCAGATATTCGCCGTCGTCATGTTCGAGTATTTCCAGAGCGGGCTCTATCTGGTTCCGTTCGCGGCTGTCCCTGTGATAATAATGGTGTTCTTCGACTCGCGCACGGCCATCTTCTCCCTCCTTGCGTCGGTGATGGTTACAGCCGTTGTGGCCACGTTCCAGTTCGAGTTCATCTTCTACGAGCTTATTGCCGGAATCTGCGCCACTCTCAGCATCCGCCAGCTCAGCAAGCGGTCGCAGCTGCTGCGCACAGGCCTGATCACGTTTGCCGCCTATACGGTCTGCTATTTCTCGGTGCTGCTCATCTCCGACGGAGATCTGCATAATTTCTCATGGCGGTTCATCGGGTCGGTGGGCATCAACTCCCTCATTCTCTCCTTCGCCTACATCCTTATAGTAGTGATCGAGAAGACGTTCGGCTTCACATCCACTGTAACGCTCGTGGAACTCAGCGACATCAACAATCCGCTCCTGCGCCGTCTCGCCGAGGAGGCGCCGGGCACATTCCAGCATTCGATGCAGGTCTCCACGCTCGGCGCCGAGGCTGCCCGCGCCATAGGCGCCAACACGCAGCTCGTCCGGACCGGCGCCCTCTACCACGACATAGGAAAGCTCGAAAGCCCGATATTCTTCACCGAGAACCAGCACGGGATCAATCCCCATGCCGGACTCGATCCCGCCACAAGCGCGAAGAAGATAATCTCCCACGTAACCTACGGACTCCATCTCGCCCAGAAGGAGAAACTGCCGCAGGTGATCCGCGACTTCATCTCCGAACACCACGGGCGCGGGATCACACGCTATTTCTACAACACGGCGGTCAACCAGAATCCCGAAGGCGGGGTGGACCGTTCGGAATTCACATATCCCGGACCCAATCCGCGAAGCAGGGAGACCACGATCCTGATGATGGCCGACTCGGTGGAGGCTGCCTCGCGGAGTCTCAAGGACTATTCCCCGAAATCGATCGATACGCTCGTGGACAAGATAATAGAGTCGCAGGAAGCCGACGGCCTCTACAAGGATTCGCCTATCTCGTTCCATGACGTGGAAGTGGTCAAGAATACGTTCAAGAAAAGACTCGCCACGATCTATCACGGGCGGGTGGCATATCCCGAACTGAAGCGCCAGCCCTCCGGCGCCGGAGAGGATCATTCCGACCAGCGGACGGTCTGATTCAATATTTTCGGCTTCCCGAACGTTATTCCTATAATAGACCGAACCATATCCGGCTTCCGGCCCAGGCCGCCGGAGATTCCGGGACAAAACCCTCAGACAATGGCTACAATTCTCGTGATCATAAGCATAGCCCTGTGGCTGGCGGCGATGGCCGCCCTGTTTCTGCGTCCGATAGCGGCTCCGGCGGCCAGCTACGCCGCCCTGCTGTGTCTCAGCTTCGCCAGCCGCGACGGGATCCCCCTGCTCCCGATCGGGAGCAATCTTCTGTGGGGATGGCTCGCGATAACGGTGGTGGTCATTATGTCGATGCTGATGCAGACGCGCGAAATGGCGTCCGAAAGGCGCGGGATGGGCTACATAGCCGGGGGAGCGTTGACCGGACTGGCCGTGGGGCTGCTCGGATTCACATCCGCGGCGGGTCTCGGTATCCTTTACGGGATAATGGTCATATCCGTGGCCGCAGGGGTGTTTCTCGGATTCCTGCTTTTCACGCGGACTCCCCGAGGCAGATCCCTGGCGCCGGGAAGCGGACATTTTTTCAGGTATCTTCTGGCAAAGGGATTCCCGGCGGCGATAACCGTGATGCAGGCCGGCATAGCGCTTGTGCTTACCGTGGCGCTGCATCAGATACTTTGATAGTAAAAGAGTTAAAGAAACCGACAACCATGATGAACAAGATAGCGATCATAGCCCTCATCCTCATCTCGATCATATCGGGCGCCGCGGCCTCCGGCCAGCAGCGCCGCGACATAACCGCCGCCGAGCGTGCCGCCCAGGCAAAAGCGGCCGGCAACAAGCGCAAGATCACCGTCGAGAAGCCCGATCTCGAGAAGATCCGCACCGAGACTCTCAATCCGCGCGGCAGATATTACTATCCGAAACTCCTTGAGAAATACTGGCGCAACGACACGACGATGACCAACGACGAATACAGGCATCTCTATCTCGGCTACATGTTCCAGGAGGACTACGACCCCTACCGCACGTCGCCCTATTCGGGACGCACCGACGAACTACGCGGAAAGACGAAGCATACGCGCGAGGAGATAGACACAATCCGCAAGTATGCCGAGCTGTCGCTGCGCGACAATCCTTTCGACCTGCGCCAGATGTCGTTCCTTGTCCACGTCCTGAAAGAGAAGGAGAAGAACATGAGCGCCAAGATCTGGGAATACCGTCTGGAGCATCTGCTCGGGGCCATCAAAAGCACCGGAACCGGTGAGGACACGGCCAACGCATGGTATGTGATCTATCCCGCGCATGAATACGACATGGTGCAGCTTCTCGGTTACGAGGCCACCGATGTGGACTTCATCGATCCCGGATTCGATCATCTGACAGTGGTTCCCGAACCGGAGACCGCCAAAAGGTTGCGCGACAAGGCGGCCAAAGGATTCTATTTCAACGTTACGATCCCCGGCGAGCAATATGAGCTTAAGCATCCCGAAGGGGAGGAGACGCCCGAAGCCCCGCCGGCTCCCGAAGCTACGGTCGATCCCGACGAGATCCCGGCTGAATAAGAGCTTGTTTAAAAACAGACAAACGCAATATAATATACAAAAATGGAATCTAAGGAAAAGAAAGAGAAAGTAGGCCCCGGCATGTTTGTGGCCTATTCCTACAAACTATATAACGAAGCCGATGGCTCGATGCTTTTCGAGGCAAAGCCCGAAGCCCCCGATGTGATGGTCTATGGCGTCAGCCAGGAGATAGTGCCAGGTCTGATCGCCGCCGTGAAAGATCTCGGCGAGGGAGACAAGTTTGAGGTAACGCTTCCTCCGGCTGCGGCTTTCGGCGAGCGCTACGAGGAGAATGTGGTAAGTCTCGAACGCGAGATCTTCGAGCGCGAAGGCGAGCTGGCCGACGAGGTGAAGCCCGGAGCCGAGCTGCCCATGATGACAGCCGAGGGCTACCGTATCCTCGGCCGTGTACTTGAAGTTACCGACAAGCATGTCCGCATGGATTTCAACCATCCGTTCGCCGGACTCACCGTTCGTTTTGACGGACGCATCGAGCAGGTGCGCGAGGCTACTCCCGACGAGATCAAACCGGCCGGCGGAGGCTGCTGCGGCGGAGGCTGCGGAAGCCACGGCTGCGATGAAGGAAGCTCCTGCGGAGGCGGCTGCTGCGGCAACTGCTGACGCGGCAAGGCTTTGATAACCACAAGTAAATGAAAACTGGCGTTTCCACGGCTGTGGAAACGCCAGTTGCGTTATGTCTATGTCGGTTTCTCCGGTCAGGCTTTGCCTTCGGAGCCGAGTACGTTGACGATCTTGTGCTTGTAGAGACGCTCCATCTCGTCGCGTGCGGGGCCGAGATATTTGCGGGGGTCGAACACCTCGGGATGGTCGTGGAGTTCCTTGCGGATAGCGGCTGTCATGGCCAGGCGGGAGTCGGAGTCGATGTTGATCTTGCAGACATCCATCTTGGCGGCCTTGCGGAGTTCGTCTTCGGGAATGCCGATCGCGTCGGGAAGATTGCCTCCATACTGGTCGATCTCCTTGACATATTCCTGCGGAACGGAAGAGGAACCGTGGAGTACGATGGGGAAGTCGGGAAGTTTGGCCTCGACTTTCTCAAGCACGTCGAACGCCAGCGGCGGCGGAACGAGAAGTCCGGTCTTCGGGTCGCGTGTGCATTGCTCGGGAGTGAATTTGTAGGCTCCGTGGCTTGTGCCGATCGAGATGGCGAGAGAATCGACGCCGGTGCGTGTAACGAAGTCGATCACCTCCTCGGGGTCGGTGTATGTGTGGTGGTCGGCGCTTACCTCATCTTCGACGCCGGCAAGCACACCGAGTTCACCCTCTACGGTTACGTCATATTTGTGGGCATATTCCACCACTTTCTTTGTCAGGGCGAGGTTCTCCTCGTAGGGGAGATGGCTGCCGTCGATCATCACAGAGGAGAAGCCGTTGTCTACGCAGTCCTTGCAGAGTTCAAAGCTGTCGCCGTGGTCGAGGTGAAGCACGATCTGGGGCTTCTCCCAGCCGAGGGATTTGGCATATTCGACCGCGCCCTGGGCCATATAGCGCAGAAGGATAGGATTGGCATAGTTGCGCGCCCCTTTCGACACCTGGAGAATCACGGGCGATTTTGTCTCGGCCGCAGCCTTGATGATGGCCTGGAGCTGCTCCATGTTGTTGAAGTTGAACGCTGGGATGGCATAGCCACCGTGGACGGCTTTGGCAAACATTTCGCGGCTGTTGACCAAGCCAAGTGATTTGTAATCAACCATAATTATTTGTATTTATGATGTTTAATTATTTTGCTACAGTGTCAGGGTGTGAGCTTCAGGCACACACGGTGTAAATATGGTCAAGGGAGTGTTCATTCTGGAAATCCGTCCGTTTCCGGCGCGGGTTGAAAACAAACACGCTCTTGATTCTTTACCTTGACTTCTGTGGAAACCTGGTTTGCGGTGCAATTACATTAGTTGATGCAAAAATAGCAACTTTTATCCATCCGGCCAAATGTTTCTCCCGTTAATTGAAATCGTGGGGAGTCCCGTCGTCCGGAGTGGTGTTGTCCTCGTTTGTGTCCGGCATTTTGGAGAAGTCCCGTTTCCATTCGGGAGTTTGACAGTTAGTGCTTTCAAAAAATAGTCTATAAAATTGACGCCGA
>CAJUSZ010000037.1 GCA_910589425.1 uncultured Muribaculaceae bacterium
AGGTTTGTCTGATACTTTCCGATTTTGGTCGGGTATCGCAAGTGGAGATGGAGGGGTTTGAACCCTCGTCCAAACGTGGAATCAACGGGCTTTCTACATGCTTAGTCATTGATTTGTTTTTCGAGATGCGACAGGCTCACGACTACCAACCGCATCCTTATCCTTTTTGATTCGGGCGGTGCGTCAAGGCTCCGCACGCCCTATTTCCGAATTTCTCTGCACCACCTTGTCCAAACGTCTCGGAACGGGGCAATGGGGTGATGTCTCGTCTGCGCCACTGTGGCGCGGATTAAGCGATTCTACTATACTTCAAATCAAGCAGCGAGAGCGTAGTTGTTATTTTCGCCAATTATAGTTCGATGACTTTGTTATTATAGAGCTTTGCCACCCAAGCTCTGCATGCTTACCAATCGCTTCTACACGCTGTCAAAGCCATGTCATCCCCGTGAAGATGCGTTTGCATCAGGTGCAAAGATAGCTGTTTTTTCCCAGACACGGACAATACTGAGCCTTTTTTGGGATTTTTTAACATCAGTATTGTTCTGTCGCCGAAGGGAAGTCGCCATGCTTTACGTCTTCGATGTAGCGGCCTACAGCATCGGTCATGATTGTGTGGAGATCGGCGTAACGGCGCAGAAACCGTGGGGAGAACCCCCGGTTGAGACCGAGCATGTCGTGCATCACAAGCACCTGGCCATCGCATCCCCGGCCGGCTCCTATCCCTATTGTCGGAATGCTGATTTCGGCCGACACTTTTTCTGCAAGTTCCGCCGGTATTTTCTCAAGCACGATTCCGAAACACCCTATCTCATCGAGCATTCTCGCATCCGAAAGCAGTTTCTCCGCTTCAGCCTCTTCCCTGGCGCGGACATTGTATGTCCCGAATTTATTGATCGACTGGGGGGTCAGTCCAAGATGGCCCATCACAGGAATCCCCGCCGACAGTATACGCTCTATTGATTCGCGCACTTCCTTTCCGCCCTCCATTTTCACTGCCTCGGCATGGCTCTCTTTCATTATCCTTATCGCGGAGGCAAGGGCTTCCTTTGAGTTTCCCTGATAGGATCCGAATGGCATGTCCACTATCACAAGGGCGCGGCTCACTCCTTTCACTACCGATTTTCCATGATAGATCATCTGGTCGAGGGTGATTGGAAGCGTGGTTACATTGCCGGCCATCACATTCGAGGCGGAATCGCCTACGAGTATCGCGTCTATGCCGGCCTCGTCGATAATCTTGGCCGACGTATAGTCATAGGCTGTGAGCATTGATATCTTTTCGCCGCGCTGCTTCATCTCTATCAGGCGGCGTGTGGTTACTTTGCGTGCTGAGTCGCTTGTGTTTGTCGACATTGCTGATGTGTGTGGTTTGTATGTTGTTTATATGGGGTGCAAATTTATAAAAAAAACGTGGAAGCGCCATAAAGCGCCTCCACGCATTCTTGAGTCGGGATTGGAGCCGGAGTTTATCTCACCACGATCTTTTTACCGCGGACCACATATATTCCGGCAGGAAGCGCCGGAAGTGTATGGCGCACGTCGGCGGCGCGTCTCACCAATATGCCTCCGATCGTGTAGATATCCGCACGGACGTCGGCCTCGTCGGCTCCGACACCGTCTACGCTGCCGGAGTCAAGGCCTATGAGACCGGTATGCAGATACAGGCCGGGGAACAGCCGGTTTGTCATCACACACATCACCTGCCTGTGGTCGGCATTGAGGAATGTTGTGATCCCGTTCTCCACACTGTAGCTGTTTCCTGCTACGAGCTGGCTGCCCGAGGGGGCGCCTGTCTCCGGATCGAATGTTACCTCGCCGGCATACCATAAGTATTCCGTGGTGCTTTTCCCGTCGGGCGACAATTGATCCGACAGATCCACTTTCATATCTTTTGCCTCTGCTTTGATCTCCGCCTGATCCTGATATTTGTAGAGAGTGAGCGACGGGTAGTCGTCCTTTACGGGAAGAGTGGCGAACGTCATTCTGTTGCCTGACAGATCGAGGCTTTCCAATGAGCTGCGGCATGGAGCGAGATCTATGGTTCCGATCTGGTTTCGCGACGCGTCCAGTTTTTTAAGCGACGCGCTGCCGATGATCACATTTTCTATTTCATTATCAGACACTTCAAGCACACTCAGTTTACCGAGGCCTGTGCCGTCGAACGCAGTCAGTCTGTTTCCGCTTAACCTCAGGCATTCCAATCCGGGATAGGTTTCCGTATACGGGAATGCGGAGAAATTGTTGCCTGTCAGACTCAGAGTAACGAGATTGGCCTTGGGGAGCGTGATTTTATCGGCTGAAAGTCCAGTGCCATCCAGCTCAAGCGTCTCGAGTCCGGTCAGCAGTCCCAGATCGGCTTTGTCAAGAGGGATTCCCGCGATCAGGATCCTGGTTATGCCGGAAGCCGTCTCTGCGTACACCTTGACTTCAGCTCCGGCATAAACCTGCGGTATCTGATACGGTTCCGTCGTCTGCGAGGCTTCATACGGAATGTATTCGGTTCCGTCGCCGCGCCAATCGATGTAGACATCTGACGTCTCGCGGGTTGACAGTAGTATTTTTCCCTCGGGGAATGTGCCTGAGTCGCTTGTGGTGAAGGTTGCCACTACATTCGTCGGAGGAGCTATGACGTTCACGTCTGTGGTGCGCAGTGTGGCGCTTCCGGAGAACTTGTCGAATGCCGGATTTGTCAGCTCGCAATATACTTTACCGAGGTCTGATTTGAGAAACTTTGTGGCGCCGTCTTTGCATGAGACGTCCACTCCCTCCACAAGCGTTGTGCCTGTGTCGGTCTTCTTCCATACGAAGGTGGTGCCTTTTCCATCCACTACCCTGTTCTGCGCCGTCAGATTGACGGCCGGAGCATTTTCAGGAAGACGGATATGCTTCTGAGGGGCATAGACAAGACCTTTTATCGTTTCAGGAAGAGGCAACGTGGCCAGATTCAGGTAATTGTCGCTCAGATTAAGACTCGACAGACGAGTGGATTCAGTCAGGACAACGGATGAGATCTCATTGCCCTGAAGGTTTACAGTGGAGACATTGCGCAACGGGGATATGTCGGCCTGGCCATCGAGAAGATTCTCGCTAAGATCTATGTAATCCAGTTCGGCCACCTTTGAAAAGTCGAACGCCGCCAGCCTGTTGCGGGACGCATTCAGCGACACCAATGAAGGAAGCGAACCCAGATTACACTCTGTCAGGGAATTGCGGGAAACATTCACGCTTGACAGCAGACGTTTCTCATAGTATGGAGAGAACCCTTCAAGACTGAGACTCGTCAGGTTGTTTCCCTGGAGGCTGAGATTGCGCAGATTCTTGTTGTAGGCAAGACTTATAGTGTCAAGCGAGCAGGCAGTGATCAGCAGCGTGCGAACCTCGGTAGCCTTGTCCACATCTACCTTCTGCAACTGCGTAGACCCGACAGAGAACGCTGTCATCACCTCTCCTTCCGGTATGTATATGTCTATGGTCCGGTCCGCCCCGCCGGTGAGCATCAGTTCGTATATGCTCGGAGACGACGGCACGTCAGACGACTTGGACTGATATGTCTTCCGACCGTTACCGAAGTCGGCGTAGAATGTCTTGGGAGCTTTGTTGGTTGCCCCTTCCATACCGACATAGACCTGAAGACTACCCTTGTAAGAATCCTTGAGTGTGAAGGAGGCTATTTTCGTGGGCTGTCCGAAATCAGCGGCGGACTTCACCATGAAGCATGTCGTCTGAAGAGGATACTTGTCAAAGACCGTATTGGTGAATTCCACATAGACGGAATCCGCCAGCGCCTCTTTGAAAGACAACGTTCCGTCCTTGTATGTGTAGACGTCGGCGCTCAATGGCGACACTTCGCCTTTGATATTCTTGACAAACGCCGACGCCTTTGTCTGCGAGCCGTCGCGGTTGACTTTAGCCGACAGATCGAGTTCTGAACCGACCTGGACCGCCCGGCTTACCATGATGGGGTTCTGACGGTAGGAATACTCTGTCCACGACGGGGATGGAGAGGGAAGAGTGGCGAATGTCATGTTGTTGGCCGACACATCCACTTTCCGCAGGTTTTTGCTGTCGGGAAGTTCGAGGGATTCAAGTTCATTGGATGAGAGAGAGATGGATTCAATGCTCCGGCATGCAAGGATGTCTATTCCGGTTATATGGCATCCTGACGCGTCGATCTGGCTGATCAGCGAAGCGTCGCCGTAGATTTTGACCGTTCCCTCTTTGGAAACGTTACAGGGGATCTCGGTCGGAGTGGCGTCTCCCCGTGTCTCGAAATCCGTTGTGCCGGATCCCGAATCGACGGAATACGTGCTTTTCTTGGATGTGGCGATTTTGACACAGACTTTATTGCCGGCGCCCGCAAGATCGTAGGCTCTTGTCTTGAAAGTTATCACCGGATCGGCTTCCGCCGCGTTCATCGTCGGAATCCACAGGGATACCGCCGCGATAAAGGCCGCATAGGGTCGGACTGGATTTTTCATATTGATCATTTGAAGAGGTTATAAAAAAAGTATGTGATTCGGCAGGAATAGCGATCAAGAGCCTGTCTGACAACAAGCTCAAAAACGTTGATGTCCGATCCGGCACTTATTTTGCCGGATCGGACATCAGATCATAAACTGCAAATAGTATCGTTGCTCCAGACTGTGGTCATAATGCAATCTTGGCTTTTCCCCCTGCGCCAACGGCTACGTATACTCCGGAGGGAAGCGACGAAGAGGAGACATTGTCCATGTCGCCGGAATATACTTTCTGCCCGCAGAGGTTATAAAGTTCAACATGTCCTTTCAGTTGCGGCTCTCCAGCGCCGACCATCTCCACTCCGGACAGATTCTTGATCGGATCAAACACGATCGGGCCGTATGCCGAATTGTAGTTGCTTCCGAAGATAGTCTTTCCGGCTTCCTCTACAGTCTTGGCGTCGTTCCAGACATTGCCCTGGGCATAGACCGTCTCTTTGGTCTGATTGCAGAAGTCGCATTCGGTCAATGTGCCGGAAGTGCTTGTGAAGGAATTGGAGCGGAAAATGTTGTTGCCCGGATTGTAGTCGGCCGCTGAAGGATCGGATGTTTTGCCGAAATTCACTATCGAGCTGCCTACGGAACAGGGTCCCCATTTGTTGCCCTCGAAAGTGTTGCCCTCGCCGTATACAGTGAGAGGATATGAGGCGATGGAATACATTGTAACCGCTATGCCACCGTCGTCGGCCGGATCCCAGCGGTTGTCTTTGACTGTGTTCCCCACAAGGCGCACATCCATGCCGCCTACGAGGTTGACGCCCCATGAGCAGTCGGACACGGTGTTGTTCTCAATCGTAACCTTGTTGGATCCGGGGGTATTGAGCATGTTGGAGACACCGATGCCGCCGGGTTTTGCCAGGCGCGCGCCGATCAGGGTGTTGTTGCGGATTATTATCTCCTTGTCGACACAGGAAGCTATGTTGATGAAAGGACGCATGGCGTCGATGGTGGTAACATTCTTGATCGTGCAGCCCTCGATGAGGAGTTCGACTCCGAGGTTGGCCGGGGTGTTGATCGCGCCTGGCTCACAGTCCGTGAACGTGCTGTTGGTTATCTTGCTTCCGGTGCTTGAGCCGGAAAGGACAATCACGCCGTATCCGCTCAGCGTGCTGTTGACATTGCTGAAATCACATTTGTCCACAATCAGCGGATCCTTGCCGAAATACATGAATCCGGCGCCTTCCACCTCAAGATTCGCCAGCGATGCCTTGCCATTCATCTTGAATCCCTTGGGCTTGGCTCCTTCAGCGGGGATAATCCTGGCTGTGCTTTCCGGATTGAGCATAGCTTCGCCATCGACGGTAACTACAACGCCGTCGGCCATCCGCAGGATGTCGCCCGGGCTGAGCTGAATCTTGTCTTTGGCAGAGATTGTGAGATCCGACTTCAGCGTGTAATCGGACGTTCCGTTCTTGACCACGCCCGACTCGGCTATCGCGCTCAGAGCCTCCAGTGTGTAGGAAGTCCCGGCATCGGGGGTGGAATACTGGGCTGACGCCATTCCGGCTGCCAGCATGAAAGAAAACAGGGTGTAAAATTTTTGCATGTAGTTTGAAACTATTTTGAAGTGAAATTTTATGGCCCAATGCCATCCATGCTGCAAAATTACACAAATATTTTTAATCTGCAATGAAAGGGGGAATTTTTAGAGCTTGCTTCCCAACCAGTAGCCGAAAGCACAGCTGAACAGACCGCAAAGCACAGTCAGCGTCCCGAAAATCAGCCACGTGCCGAAATGTCCCGCCTCAAAATACTTCACGCAGTCGAGCGTGAACGACGAGAAGGTGGAGAAGCCCCCGCAGAAACCGGTCATGGTGGCCAGGGCGAAAGCCGTCCTGACATTAGGGCTCCACGATGAAGCCACGAGCCATCCGGCGCAGATTCCGATCAGCAGACATCCGAGGGTGTTTATGATCCATGTGGCCAGACCCATCCACAGCCCCGTGGTCCTTACAACAGATTCCACAAGCAGACGGCATATCGCTCCGATTCCTCCGAAGAAACCGACTATCAGTATTTTTATTGCTATCGACATTACTCTGACTTTTCCGGGTCTGCGCAAAAAACAGATGCCACCCTACCTACTCAACGCGGCGGCCGCCCGGCGGGTTCAGTCGGGACGGAACACAAAAAGGCGCGTGGCGTCAAACCTCGGAAGCACAGCGAGTCTGACATCCGACACTCTGTCGGCGAGCGTGTCTTCCGTGCCTCCCACTTTTTTGCCGGCTTCCTCAAGTGCCTCCCTTACGGCCGAGTAGGCTTTGGCCGGAGTGTTGTTGTCCTGAGAGAGATGACACAGGAATATGTATTTCAATCCCGGATTCACGATCTCTTTGAGAAAGGCCGCCGTGTAACGGTTGTCGAGATGGCCGATCTCTGTCTGTATCCTGGCTTTCAGATGGGCTGGATAGCGTCCGAAACGGAGCATGTCGAGATCGTAGTTTGCTTCGATCACCAGATAATTGGCCTGGGAGATATAATGGCGTGCCCGGTGCTGTATCTCACCCAGATCGGTGGCAAGCACAAAACGGCGGTCGCCGAACGCCACTGAGAAGCCCATGCTGTCGGTGCTGTCGTGGGGGACTTCAAAGGCGGTGATCTCGAAATCGCCTATCTTGAACGGGATCTCCTTGAAGATCGCGTTGTGGTATTCCCTGATTCTCTTTGAGATGCTGGTACGGCGAAGAATTCCGTTGATCACGCGGTTCGTGCAGAAGATCCTTATATGCTTGTGTGTCCGCGCAAGGGAATACGCATACTTGACATGATCCGTATGGTCGTGGGTGAGCAGTATGGCTTTCACCATTTTCATCTGGATTCCGTTGGCGGCGAGCAGATTCTCCACCTTGTCGTTTTTCACACCCGCGTCGATAAGGACTCCGCCGTTGCGTGTGCCGAGATAACAGCAGTTGCCGCTCGATCCGGATCCGAGCGATATGTAATACAGAAGCTCATCCGAGGGATCCGTGTTTCCGACCGCAGGGAACGGGTCGTCAAGCTCATTGTCCGGTTCACCGTTTGCCGCGGCCAGCCCCTCTTTCACCTTTCCCTCCGCGGCTGCGGGCAGATCCCATTCCTCGAACGGTATGGCCGGATGCTGCGGGAATCTTTGTCTCTTGTTGTAACTCATCGGTCGGTCAGGGTCGTGAAATCAGGAATATTGTCGGAATCTTGGCATAATCATATCTGACGCCGCCCCATTTTGCGGCCGGAAGCGTCAGGATCGACTCCCGCGCCGGGTCAGATATTCCTGAAGCCACGCAAAGAAGTGTGTCGGGACGCAAGGTTGCTGCCAGAAGGGCTACGGTGCGGTTGTTTCTGTAAGGGGTCTCGATGAAGATCTGGGTCATGCCTGTGCGAGCGGCTATGTTCTCAAGTTCCCTGACCCGCTTGGCTTTCGCGGCGTCGTCTACCGGAAGATAGCCATTGAACGAAAATCCCTGACCATTGAATCCCGAGGCCATCAGGCCCATCAGTATGCTCGACGGACCGGCAAGAGGGATCACCTTCAGGCCCTCCCTTTGGGCTATCGAAGCGACAAGCGCCCCAGGATCAGCCACACCCGGACATCCGGCCTCGCTCATCATCCCGACGGGAATCCCCTGCCTGAGAGGATTGAGATATGAACTAACTTCATTCAGATCCGTATGACTGTTGAGTTCGCTGAAGGTGCATTCGTCTATGGGGAAAGCCGGATCGCACCGTCGCAGAAAGCGGCGCGCCGTGCGCACATTCTCAACTATATAATGACGTATGCCGCCAACAACTTCCATATTCCCCCGGGGGATAAAGTCGCAAGGAGGGGCGTCGCTGATCGCCACCGGTATCATGTAGAGTGCCGCTTCCGTTATCATCTTTCTCAATCGTTTATGTTGCAAAGTTAATTAATTTTGGTAAATTTGCCGCGATAATTTTACCACGAGCCTGTAAAATGAAAATTCCTGAGAACAAACCGCCGCTGCCTGAAGGATTCATCGAGGAGATACGGGATATTCCCGGAATCGACCATGAGATGCTTTTCGCCGCTCTCGATGGGAATCCCTCCGTCGGGGTAAGGACCAACTCGCGCAAGGATTGCGGGGATCTGTTTGCCGGTGCAGCTCCGGTGCCGTGGTGCCGCTCCGGATTCTATCTCGACCAGCGCCCGAAATTCACGCTTATGCCTGAGCTTCACGCAGGTGGATTCTATGTTCAGGATCCATCCTCGATGATACTCCGGACTATAACGGAGATGATATGCGGGGGCAAGCCGTCGGTGGTGATCGACTTCTGCGCCTCTCCCGGAGGGAAGACAACGGCGGCGATCGACGCGCTGCCCGACGGCTCGGTGGTGATCGCCAACGAATTCGAGCCGTCGCGCGTAGGAGCGTTGAAAGAGAATATCACAAAGTGGGGCTATCCCGGAGTGGCTGTCACAAACGCACCCACATCCGCTTTCAGATCGCTTTCAGAAAGAGCCGACATAGCCATAGTGGACGCGCCTTGCTCAGGAGAGGGGATGATGCGCAAAGATCCTGACGCGAGAAAACAATGGTCTCCGGCTCTTGTGGAACAGTGTGCCCGACTGCAACGAGACATTCTTGCCGACGCGGCGGAGACCGTCAGACCCGGTGGCTATCTGGTCTATTCCACATGCACGTTCAATACCGCCGAAAACGAGAAAATGCTCGATTTCATCGGCGATGAACTTGGTCTGGAAAGTTTCGACACAGGAATAGCCGAAGCTTTTGGGATCTCTTCCGGATTCTCTGCAAGACCAGCATTGAGGTTCATGCCTCACATCACCCGCGGCGAAGGTCTTTTCGCCGGTGTCTTCCGGAAGCCCGGATCCTCTCCGCTGACGGTTTCCGAAAGGCTGACAAGGCCTGGAAAGCGCAATCTGGCGGAGGGACACCATCTGCTCGACAGGCCGGAGGGATATGAATTCAGCACGATAGGAAACAAAAGTTTCGCCGTTCCCGGGAAACTTGCAAACCTTCTGTCGATGTTGCCTAAAAAAACAAGGATATCCTGTTCCGGCGTTGAACTCGGAGAGACCAAGGGAAAAGATTTCATCCCGTCGCCATCGCTGGCTCTCTCATGCGCCCTGAAACGGGGAGTTTACCCCGAAGTTTCCCTCTCCCGCGAAGAGGCACTCGCCTTTCTCAGACGTGAAGTCATAACCCTTCCATCGTCTACCGAGAAAGGCTTCTGTCTGATATGTTACGGCGGACTCCCTCTCGGATGGGCGAAGAATATCGGCAACCGCGCCAACAATCTATTTCCGCAGGCATGGAGGATTCGATGCTGACATGAATCCATAAAAAGCTGTCTGACCTGAAGCGATACTTGAATAATCGGTAAAAAAACACCGGTGAATACGGCTTTTTCAATTCATAAAATCAATTATCGGCCAAATCATCTCACGCGGCAGAAACCCAACCCATATC
This sequence comes from uncultured Muribaculaceae bacterium, assembly GCA_910589425.1. Lineage (GTDB taxonomy): Bacteria > Bacteroidota > Bacteroidia > Bacteroidales > Muribaculaceae > Lepagella. The sequence goes on from CAJUSZ010000037.1 coordinate 9,947, forward strand.
CATTATGGAACACAAGACCCAACATTTGACTAATATTCCTGAAGGCAACTACAAGTCGGATCCCGCTTCCGAATCATGGGACGACCGCACGGCAAGACTTCTCGGTGACGACGCAATGAAAGCACTCGCCGGAGCATCTGTCCTCGTGGCGGGGCTCGGGGGCGTGGGCGGCTACGCGGCCGAGATACTGGTCCGCACGGGGATCGGCCGGCTAACCATCATCGACGCCGACAACGTAGCCACAAGCAATATCAACCGGCAGCTCATCGCACTCAGGTCATCGGTCGGTTCCCCGAAAGCCATCCTCTTCGCAGAGCGGTTCCACGACATAAACCCGGAGGCGAGCATCAATGCCATGCAGATGTATATCGATCCGGAGGGAGCCGGCAGACTGCTGGACGAAGGCTACGACTATGTGCTGGACTGCATCGACACAGTAGCCCCCAAGGTGGCTCTCATCGAGCAATGCATGCGCCGGCATATCCCCGTGATCTCCTCTATGGGAGCCGGAGGACGGATTGACCCGACGCAGATAGGCTACCGCGATCTTTGGGCCACACGCGACGACGGTCTCGCAAGGGCGGTCAGGCAGCAACTGAAAAAACGGGGAATCAGACAGCCGCTGATGACCGTGTCGAGTTCCGAACGTCCCGACAGGCATTCCCTGCTCGACGTTGAGGAAAAGAACAAACGCACATCCTACGGATCGCTGGCCTCCGTTCCTGCAATTTTCGGAATATTCATGGCTAACTATGTGATACGAAAGATTATAAATATATAATCCTGAATCTCAGGTTCAACAAATGCCAAAATAATTAATCATTCACTTTAACACACCATGATAAATATCAGATCCATATATAAATCGTATGGTGGGCTCAACGTCTTGAAAGGGATCAATCTTGACATAGCCACAGGAGAGGTGCTGTCGATAGTGGGACCCAGCGGAGCCGGGAAAACGACACTGCTCCAGATAGCCGGCACACTCGAACGCCCCGATTCCGGAAGCGTCTGCTACGACGGGAAAGACATCACGGGACTGCCTGACAAAAAACTGTCGGCCTTCCGCAATGCCAACATAGGCTTCGTATTCCAGTTCCATCAGCTTCTTCCGGAATTCACGGCTCTCGAAAACGTGGCCATGCCGCTGCTGATCGGGGGAGAACGAAGAGGAAAGGCGGAGAAACGGGCAGCTGAACTTCTCGACACGCTCGGTCTGTCCGAACGTCTGAAACACAAACCGGCTCAGCTCTCAGGGGGAGAGAAACAGCGTGTGGCGATAGCCCGCGCCATTGCCAACGCTCCCGCGGTAGTCTTCGCCGACGAACCGACCGGAAGTCTCGACTCCCACAACCGCGATGAGATCCGGCAGATCATCAGGTCGCTTAACGAACAGACCGGGCAGACATTCGTTATCGTAACCCACGATCCGAGTGTGGCCGCCATAAGCGACAGGATCGTGTCCATGTCCGACGGGATGATAACCGGAGTGGACAAAACCAGTCCATCGCCCGACATCCTCTGTTAGTCAAGAGTGCGTCTGGATAAAAAATATTTGACGGATTGACAAAAAATGCTTATCTTTGTAGTCAGACAGAAAGCCCGAAAATGCGCGACACTGGCGATTCGGCACCATCCTTTCTGACTCACAGAATTTTAAATAATTTATTTACATTATCACAGACCAATAACAATGGCACAGCAAGAAAACAAAAACCAGCTTCAGATCCAGCTCCGTCCCGAAATCGCCGACGGCAAATATAGCAACCTCGCAATGATCGGCCACGGCCCCAACGAATTCCTCATGGACTTCATCTTCGCCGCCCCCGGCATGCCTCAGGCTCCGGTGGTGAGCCGCATCGTAATGAGCCCCGAGAACGCAAAGCAGCTCATGTTTGCCCTGACCGACAACATCAACAAATACGAAGCCCAGTTCGGCGAGATCAAGCAGCGCGCTCCCAAGGGCGGCATGCAGATCGGCAACAACTGATCACAGCGGTTTCCGGACAGACCGGAAAGATATTCACGGATAGGGACGCTCACTGCGGTGGCGCGTCCGCTATCCGTTTTATGAATCACTGGACAAGAGATCGTCAAGACTCGACAGCCGGACATGGCATATACAGAAATATGGAACATCAACTTTTAATCTACAACACGTTAAGCCGAACAAAAGAGCGCTTTACGCCTCTCCACGAAGGGCACGTCGGAATGTATGTCTGCGGACCCACCGTCTACGGCGACGCCCATCTCGGGCACGCGCGTCCGGCAATCACTTTCGACATCCTCTTCAGATATCTTTCCCACATCGGGCTGAAAGTGAGATATGTCAGAAACATAACCGACGTCGGCCACCTGGAACACGACGCTGATTCGGGAGAAGACAAAATAGCGAAGAAAGCGCGACTCGAGCAGCTTGAGCCAATGGAAGTGGTACAACTCTATCTGAACCGCTACCACCGTGACATGGAGGCGCTCAACGTACTCCCCCCGAGCATCGAGCCTCATGCCTCCGGCCACATAATAGAACAGATCGAATACATCAAGCGTATCATCGACTCCGGCTATGCGTATATCAGCGAGGGATCGGTCTATTTCGACGTGGAGAAATACAACCGCGACCACCGCTACGGAAAACTTTCAGGACGGAACATCGACGAACTGAGAAACACCACCCGGTCGCTCGACGGACAGGACGAGAAGCGGAATCCCCTCGACTTCGCCCTCTGGAAAAAAGCCGCCCCGGAACACATCATGCACTGGCCTTCGCCCTGGAGCGAGGGATTTCCCGGATGGCATCTCGAATGCTCCACAATGGGGACAAAATATCTCGGCGAGACATTCGACATACACGGCGGCGGACTTGACCTGATGTTCCCCCACCACGAATGCGAGATAGCGCAGAGCGTGGCCGCGCAGGGACACGAAGCCGTGCGCTACTGGATGCACAACAACATGATCACCATCAACGGAAAGAAGATGGGGAAATCATACAACAACTTCATCACCCTCGAGCAATTCTACGACGGATCCCACCCGGCTCTGACACAGGCCTACGCTCCCATGGTGATCCGCTTCTTCATCCTTCAGGCCCATTACAGGTCCACCGTGGACTTCAGCAACGAGGCCCTGCAGGCAGCCGAGAAGGCTCTCCAGAAGATGACCGACGGATACAGAAGGCTCCAGAACATACGCCCGGCGGAAAAATCATCAGTGGAACTGCCTGATTTCGCCACCCTCTGCTATGAGGCTATGGACGACGACCTGAACACACCTCAGGTAATAGCCACGCTTTTCGACGCATGCCGGTTCATCAACCAGGCCTCAGACGGCACAATCAGCCTCTGCCAGGCCGACATCGACTCCCTGCGCGATCTTTTCGAGACATTCCTCGTCGGTCTGCTTGGCGTCAGAATGGCGGCGGAGACTGAAAATTCAGGAAGCGCGAAAGCTTTCGAAGGCGCCGTGGATCTGCTGATGGAGATACGCAAGAATGCCAAAGCCAACAAAGACTGGGGCACTTCAGACCTAATCCGCGATAAACTTTCCGAACTCGGATTCGACGTAAAGGACACTAAAAACGGTGTGGAGTGGAGCCTCAGATAAACAGCTAAGAGTGTGTTTGAATTTAACCCGCGTTAAGACTGAGGGGATTTTTTGAATGATTTCCGCAAGTTGAAGAGGGAGCATAGCGGGCTACGCGACCGATGAGACTTGGCGGAAAGCATCGGAAAAGACCTCGGGATTAACGTGGAACTTCTTGAAAATGACGATTCTTTAATCAAAATTAATTGTGTGTTAAATCCAAACATACTCGAAAACTCAGAATGAATACAAGCTGCGGGATTGTTGATTCTCCCGCAGCTTTATATTTTATATGACGCTCTGAAGACTGAATCAGTCCCCCGTAGCTTAAGAGTGTGTCTGAATCAGCGCAACGACACCGACGCCTTGCGGCTCACCCGCCAGCAACCGCCTTCGAACACGGCTGTGCCACGCATATCGGTCTGTATCTCCGTGGCCTCCCCGACGGCTGACGGATTTGACACCGCACAGCCTCCTCCAAGCGTCTCGGAAAGCGAAAGCATCGCCATCTCAGCAAGCGTGGGATCGGACACCACATAGAACGAACCGGTCATCCCGTCGGACGTCTCGAGGCAATACACATCATGCGACGGATCAAAATGCCTGTCAGCCCGGACAAAAATCCCTTTGGCGTTGACCCGGCCGAGATAGATTATCCTTTTGCGGGCCGCGCTCTCCCTCGGCTCAGAAACCTCCGGCCGGCCGGCAGACACAGCCCCGGCTTTGATCTCCCCGATCTCAGCCCGGAGAGCGGCGGCAGCGGCTTCGGCAGCGGCGAGCCTCGACTCCAGCATGGCAGAGCGCTCGCGTTCAGCATTCAATGCCTGGGAGACTTTGGCCAGTTCATCGTTCTTATTTCCGAGCGCTTTGCCGAATTTCTCGCGCAATGCCTCTATCTCGGCTTCCGCGTCGTCCGCAGAGCCCGGACGGACTCCCTCGCCATGCTTACCTCCGGAACTTTTGAGCGTCTTGGCCGCGTATGCCACCAGCGCGATGACTATAGCCACAAGCCCTACCAGAATCGCCACATAGATCCATGTGGAATTGTCCTCGGGCTTCACCGATACGACATCCATATCCTCCTCCGCTGCAGCGACGAGTGAATCCGCTTCAGCCTTGACGGCTCCGGCCTCTCCGGCAAGCGCTGCCTCGGCGGCAGCCACAGGCGCGCTCTCAGGAGCGGTTTCAGGCTCCGGCTGCGCTGTCTTCTCCTCGGGCTTCGTCTCCCCGGCATCCGGAGCAGGAGCCGCCACAGACAGCTCATTGAGCCTTGCCCTGGCCCGGAGACGGCCAGATTTTCCCTTTGCCTCAAGTTTAGGAGACTCGAACACCGTCTTGCTCCAATACTCGACAAGTTTTTTCTTGTCCCACGAGGCGTAGTCGGACGGGGACTGGATCGACTTGAACGCCTTGATATTCTCTTTCTCTTTGGCCTTGAGCTTCCCCTCGAGTTCGGCCATTGATCCGGCGCGGAATTCGTCGAGATAGCCCGAACCGTCGTTGGCATAACGAAGATAGCACTGTGCGGCTATGGCCCTGGCCTGATCCATCTCCTTGTCGGTAACAGCCACAGCGGACGGAGCCGTCGAAGCCATGACCAGCAGAAGGGGGAATATGTTCTTGAATTTCATTTTGTATGCTGTCATCTTGACAATACTGTTGATTTTTGTTTATACGGTTATTGAATATTTGCCGGCGGCGGATCGGCCGCCATCAGAGATCGCGACGCAGACGCGCCACTGGGATCTTCATCCTGTCGCGGTATTTGGCCACAGTCCTCCTCGACACCTCGTAGCCTTTCTCAAGAAGCGCCAGCCGGATCTTCTCGTCGCTCAAGGGATGGCGCTTGTCTTCAGCCTCCACAATCTCCCGGATCTCAGCCTCCACCTCGCGGTTGGTGAATTCATCGCCTTCCTCACCCATGCCGTCGGAAAAAAAGAACCGCAAAGGGAATATTCCCCACGGGGTGGCTGCATACTTATTGTTCGTGGCCCGCGAGATGACGGAGATGTCGTAGCCTGTGAGCGCAGATATATCCTTGATCATCATTGGTCTGAGTTCATGCACATCCTGAGTCAGGAAATATTCTTTCTGCAACTTAACTATGGCCGTCATCACCGAAAAGAGCGTCTCGCGGCGCTGCCTCACGAGCTGGATAAAATCCCGGGCGGCGTTATATCTGGAAATCACGAATTCATTGCCCTTCCTGGCAGCTCGGCTGCGTGCATTGGCCTGCATCCTCGCCACAGCGCCGGCAAACGATTCCTCTATCCTCAGATCGGGAGATCCGGGTAAAGCCACCGTTATCTGGTCGCGGTCCACCCCGATCACAAAATCCGGGATTATGCCGGCGGCTGTGTCGCGGCTCGACGACCCGAGTGCCGCTCCCGGCTTCGGATTGAGCGTAAGGATCAGATCCACGGCGCCGCGGACTCTCCCGGCCGGGATCTTCATCTGCGATATGATCCTGTGGGTATGCTTCATGGAAAACTCCGGAAAATATTTCTCCAGGATTTCCAGAGCGTCGTCGCGCGTTTCGGATCCGGGCATGGCTTTCAGCTGGAGCATGAGGCATTCCCTGAGATCGGAGGCGCCGATCCCCGGAGGATCAAGACTCCTGACCACCTCGATGGCCGCCGCAAGCGTCTCTCCGTCGGGTTCGGTTCCGGTCGAGAACGCCATGTCGTCGGCAAGCTGGGATTTGTCGCGCCGCAGATATCCGTTGGAGTCAAGGCTGCCCACGATATAATCAGCCACAGCCCTCACTTCCGGATCCAGCGTCTTCTCGGCCACCTGACGGTGGAGGTTGTCGTAGATCGACTCGCCGTCGTCGGGCTGAGGCAAAGCGGACCAGTCCGTTTCCGGCCTGCCGTTCCGCGGATCGAGCCTGTAGGCCGGTATGTCGTCCGGATGCGCATAGTCGGCTTTCTGAAGCTGCTCCGGACTTTCGGAGAAACGTTCGCCGTCCACAGTCGGCTCGGCCGCCGGGATACGGGAGTCATCAACCTCTTCAAGCGCCGGATTCTCAGCCAGTTCAAGCTGAACGGCCTCTTCAAGTTCAGGTGCGGAAAGCTCCAGCAGCTTCACAAAGCGAAGTTGCTGCGTCGAGAGCCGCATCACGGTGCGCTGGTCGAGATCAGTGGTCAGTCTGGCTGTCATTCGTCAGTATCCTTGAAGCCGCGCTGCGACACGCGGCGGAAACAAGACAGACGCGAAGTTACTACTTTTTCCCCTTATGGCAGCATCCGGAAGCGAAAAAAACGCCACACGCAGAAAAAAAGCATCTTAAAATTTTTATTTATGCAAACTATTTATTAATTTTGCGCCTTGAAAATTAGAAACAAAATGGCATCAAACAACGAAAACAATCCTCAGGAAGAGATACGCGGCATAGAGAACCTTGACGCGCAGCTCACTTCTGCCGGAAACAAACTCGCTGACAACAAAAAAATAATATATTGGGCAACCGGGGCTGTGGTCATCATCGGCGCACTCCTTGCCGGATACTTCTTCCTCTACCGCAACCCGAACATCAACAAATCGTTCGAGGCCTACAATCAGGTCGAAATCGACGCGGCCGGCAATGACTCCGTGGCAGCCGTCAAATATCTCGACGTAGCGAAGAAATACAGCGGGACCGATGCCGGTAAACTTGCCGGACTCAACGCAGCCGAGGTGCTTTACAATCAAGGGAAATACAAAGAGGCAATCAAAGCCCTCGACGGATTCTCCTCCGGCGACGCAGTACTCGAGGCCAACGCGACAATCCTCAAAGGAGACTGCTATGTAAACACCAACAACTACGCCGAAGCCCTCAAGTGCTTCGACCAGGCTATCTCAATCGCCGACCGCAATCCGCAGATCGTACCCCGCGTCCTCCTCAAGGAAGCAAACATCTACGACGCACAGAAGAAATATGCCGACGCCCTCAAATGCTACGAGCAGATCAAGACAGAATATCCTGAATTCCGTCTTGGCGGCGGCCTGACAATCGACGCCTACATCGAACGCGAGAAAGCCCGTATCGGCAAATAACGGCATCACGGCTGACATCTCTCCTCCTATCAACACAACAGACAATATTTCCATAAAATAATAAAACAGATTTGCTTATTTTATGAAAAAGGGGCAGAGTTTTCGAGCTCTCCCCCTTTTCTTTTTTCCATCCGTTCACAATCATGACATCAAATCACAGTTTCATCCAGAGTATCAGGGGACTCTCCGACTGCACCACGACCAGATTGGCCATGCTCACCGTAGCATGCTGCCTGCTGGCAATGAATCTGCTCGTATCGACACGGTTCGGAGCATTCCGTGATTATGTCCTCGTCATAAACGCCATAGTGTTCATCAGCTGGCTTGTATGGGGAATATGGATGGTCTCTTCCAAAAGAACCGGAATCCGACTCGGAGGATACGCACGCCGTATATTCAACTGCGCCGAGACAATCATATTCATGCTGTGGATCATCAGCTGCTTCGTCAGGCCGGGAGCCTCCGTTGCAACCGGCGGAATAGTTTTCACCGCATCGATCTTCGTCATCTGCCTGATCTCCTTGATCTTCAACCGGCGGCTTACGGCATTAACCGGCAGCAGACAGGAGCCGGATCTGTGACCGCACACACGCAATGCGCTTTTCTCAACCTATGTTGAGAGCTGCGCAGACTGTGAGCGACGCGCTCGGAACGGCACAGACCGCCGTATTTACAACCACGACTGGAGCGGGAACGCCAACATCATGCTGTCCCACTGGGATTCACCCTTTCCGGGCAATACATACGCTCACAACACGACCTTTGGGGAGAGAAAATAAGCTGGGGAGAAAACCTGCCGGTAATAGAACTCACCTACGACTGGAAAGACTGGCGTTTCGGAGCGGGAATGATAATGCCCTTCGGAAAATACGACCAGGGATCCAGGATGTTGAGCAAATGGAGCAGCAACGCAAAGCAGGAGGACGATAGCTTCCCGCTCCGGAACCTGCCCAGAGAACGCCAAAAAAAATTGAAAACCGGCTCAGATTTTGAAAAACCGAAAAAAAATAGTAACTTTGCAGCGCTGAATCTTCAGCGGACTGGTCTGGTAGCTCAGCTGGATAGAGCAACAGCCTTCTAAGCTGTGGGTCCTGGGTTCGAATCCCAGCCGGATCACAATCCTAAACAAATCCGAGAGGACGGTAGTGTAACACACCGTCTTCTTTTGTTTTATTTTAATAAAAACGGCGTCAATTCATGAAATCCAAGACGAAAGGATACATATTAAAAATAGCCGAGTATTTTAAAGGTCAACCCATAGTAAGAGCTTGGCTGTTCGGATCATATTCTCGTGGTGAAGAAACACCAGATAGCGACATAGACATTCTCGTAGACTACGACAAAACTTCAAAACTGTCTCTTATGAGGATCTGTGGCATGATGACCGATCTAGAGAATATATTAGGTTTGAAAGTAGATTTAATAGAAAACGGTCGTTTAAAGGATTTTGCTCTTTCTTCAGTAAACAATGATAAGATATTGATATATGAGAGAACCAATAAGAGATAAAGAACGGCTACTGCATATTAATGATGCAATCGACAAACTTATTAAAGGCACCGCTGATAATATTGACTTTATCGAAGATGGCTCTCTCGAATATTTCGGTATTGTAAAACTTATTGAAATTATAGGCGAGGCTGTATACAAGCTAACAGTTGAATTCAAAGATTCACACACTGGTACACCTTGGCGCCAGATTGAAAGGATGCGTCATGTTTTAGTTCATGACTACTACTCCGTTAGTTACGATTTCATAAAAGAGGTGATAGTAACAGACATTCCATCTCTAAAGTCTCAGATACAACGTTACATTGCCGAGATGGGCTGACCGCAGATCATATTGGTTTTGACCTGTCAAATTTCTATCTGACGATGATGGAGGGATTTATCGACAGCAGTGCCGCGATGAATCCACTCCGGTCCGCCGGGGAGATAATCAGGGGATCAGAGCTTTTCATGACTTTCCTGTCAGTAAAAGATACAGCTATCCTTTGAGTCAGGGATGTAGCGGGCGCGCTCAGGATCGTTTTCACTGGAGAGATTTCCTTTATCATGGAAACGGGGAACCGCGATGGACGCCAGAACATATACACGATCAGGTCTTCTCCATCTATTTCGTACCAGGTGCCGAAAAACGGTATCAGGCACAATGCTGCGCAAACCGAAAGGACCGCAATCATCAGCCAGCCCGGATCCAGAAATACAGGCCATCCGCAGCTTATCAACACAAGAGCTATCAAGCCCCATGTCGACCAGTCAATCATCGGCTTGAACCTCACCGCTTCCACCTTTTTCATATCGTATCGTTTAGGTTCCTTATCTGCGCGAAGTTACTGCATTATTTCCACAAGACAAAATTACAGAGCCTTTTCGCGTGGGAAAAACACAAACGCGCTTTTCCCATGACGAAATTTTGATTACTTTTGCCTCCCTATAACAAGAGAAATGGCAAAACAGGAATATATCGAGAAAAACCGCAAGTGGCTCGCCGAAAAGGCTGCCGAGCCGGGAGTTATGCCGCTCGATGGCGGCGTCTATTACAAAGTGATCAGAAACGGTCCCAAAGAGGGACGGAGTCCCAACCGCGGCAGTGTGATTACGGCCCACTACACCGGGATGACCATCAACGGGAAGAAATTCGACAGCAGCCGCGGCGGTGTGGCGCCGGCGTTCCGTCTGCGCGACCTTATCCCCGGATGGATCATAGCCTTGCAGCAGATGCACCCCGGCGACGTATGGGAAATCTACATACCGGCCGAGAAGGGATACGGACGCATGAACCAGCCGGGAATCCCCGGAGGATCTACGCTCATTTTCCGCATCGAGCTGATCAGCGTGGCCTGAGCGGAAGAACCGGCAATCCCGACCAAAAAAATATCCAGCCTGCTTCTCGCGAAGCGGACTGGATAGTGCTGTCATTGTTGTTTCAGATGTTGTAGTTATGAGTGGGCGAAGATGGATTCGAACCACCGAAGGTATAAACCAGCAGATTTACAGTCTGCCCCATTTGGCCACTCTGGTATTCGCCC
>CAJUSZ010000038.1 GCA_910589425.1 uncultured Muribaculaceae bacterium
ATCAGACGATAATGTCGGTTTTATCTCCTATAAGGTGTCAAAGATGGGAAAAATAGCAACTTTTATCCATCCGGCCAAATGTTTCTCCCGTTAATTGAAATCGTGGGGAGTCCCGTCGTCCGGAGTGGTGTTGTCCTCGTTTGTGTCCGGCATTTTGGAGAAGTCCCGTTTCCATTCCTGCTTGAGCCGTGATTCCTGCGCGCTCTTGCGGTCGTTGTATTCCTTCACTTTCGACGTTACGAAGACCGTGAACAGCGGAAGCATCATCATTCCCAGCACCGGAAGCACCACGCTCAGCACTTTCCCGATTACCGTTACGGCGTTGATGTAGGAGCCTACGGTGGAGCAGTCCATGCAGGCCCAGTAGAGCGCGTCCCAGTATGTGTTGATGTTGGAGTTCACCGCCTTTTCCTCGTAGAAGAATATTAGCGAGGTGAAGTAGACGATGCTTATGAGCAGCACGGCATACTGGGTCATCAGCGAGAACGCCTTGTTGGTCGATATGTAGCCTACCACGAGTTCGAACGTGTAGGCTCCTCTGACCAGGGGGATGAACCGGATGTAGTAGAGTGCCTCGGGGGTGAACTGGATGTTGAACTGTTCGATGATGTTCAGATACGGTATCGAGATCAGGAGGAAGAACCATCTGCGGGCGAAATATTTCTTTCGGTCTTTCGCCAGGACGAGCTGGGTGAAGAAGTCGAGCAGGAATATCATGCAGACCCAGAACTGGAAGTCCATGTAGACATGGTTTTCCAGAAAGTTGATCCCCTTGAATGTGTCGTATGAGATAAACACTATCAGGGCAAGCGACAGCACGAGTACTATCGCCCGTCCGAAAGTGCGGATAATGGCCTGGGAACTTCGCAGACTGTCTACGAAGCCCGTTTTCGTGGAAGTGTTGTCCATAGTATGCGTTTTGTGTATTGATAAAGATCAGGTGTGGGGAGAGAGGAGAGAGGGAGAGCCGTTGAGGCACATTCTCAGATCGAGAGCCGGCGGAGAGTGGAGAGAAGTTCCTGGTTGATCGGCTTGTCGTTCTTGATCGCCTTGGTGAACGGCACGTAGACGATCTCGTCGTTCTTCACTCCGATCATCACGCTCCTCTGGTCGTCGAGCAGCGCGTCGATTGCCGCCGCTCCGAGCCGGGAGGCGAGAATGCGGTCGTAGGCGGTGGGCGATCCGCCGCGCTGCAGGTGGCCGAGGATCGTAACGCGGACGTCATATTCCGGATATTCCTCTTTCACTCTCTGCGCCAGCCCCATTGCCCCGCCTGTGATGGGCGATTCGGCCACAAGCACTATAGATGAGTTTTTCGATTTCCGGAATCCGTTCTTGATCAGTTCCGACAGCTGGTCGGTCTGGGTGGAGATCTCCGGGATGATCGCCGCCTCGGCTCCCGACGCTATGGCGCCGTTGAGGGCGAGGAATCCGGCGTCGCGCCCCATGACTTCGATGAAGAACAGGCGTTCGTGGCTCGTGGCTGTGTCGCGGATCTTGTCGACGCACTCCATTATGGTGTTGAGCGCCGTGTCGTAGCCTATGGTGGAGTCCGTGCCGTAGAGGTCGTTGTCGATCGTTCCGGGAAGGCCTATGATCGGGAAAGAGAACTCGTTGGCGAAAATCCTGGCTCCGGTCAGTGAGCCGTCGCCTCCGATCACGACGAGCGCGTCGATCTCGTGGCGCCTCAGCACGTCGTAGGCGCACTGGCGTCCCTCGGGGGTGGCGAATTCCTTGCAGCGGGCGGTCTTCAGGATCGTGCCTCCGCGCTGGATTATGTTGGAGACGTTCTGCGTCGAGAATTCCTCGATCTCGTCTGTGATGAGTCCGCGGTAGCCACGGTATATGCCGTAGACACGGAATCCGGCGAAGATGGCTGCGCGGGTAACGGCGCGTATCGCGGCATTCATTCCGGGCGCGTCGCCCCCGGACGTCAGTATTCCGATTGATCTGATTTTAGTCATGGTGTGGAAATGTTTATGCGTAGAAGCTTATGTGTGTGGATGGCGCTGGCCGGAAGCCGGGCCTGACGCCGGTTACAAAGATAACAAATTTGGGAGTGGTTTGTAGCTTGGAGGAGTGAAAAAATTTGTAATTTTGCACCCCTGTAACCGATTGACAGATGGATAAGATTGAAGGAATAAAAAATGTGGTGTTCGATCTGGGAGGCGTGATCATAGATCTCCGCAGGGAGAATGCCGTCGAGGCTCTGGAGGCTCTCGGGGTGGCCGACGCCGATTCGATGCTCGGCCTCTACAGGCAGGAAGGCCCTTTTCTCGGCATAGAGACCGGGAAACTGACGCCGGCCGATTTTTTCGACAGGCTGCGCGGCTGTTGCCGTCCGGGCACTACTGATCTTGAGATCCAGCAGGCTTTCTGCCGGTTTCTTGTCGGGCTTCCGGCGGAGCGTCTTGCCATGCTGCGCTCGCTCCGGAAGAGGGGCAAGCGGATCTATGCCCTTTCCAACACGAACGCTATCATGTTCAATTCATGGATAATCCAGGCTTTCCGCGCCGAGGGGATGGGCATTGACGACTATTTCGACGGAGTGGTGGCCTCTTTCCGCGAGGGTGTGTGCAAGCCTGATGCCGAGATCTTCAGGATAGTGTTGCGCCGCTACGGTCTCGACGGGGATGAGACCCTGATGCTCGACGATTCCGAGGCAAACTGCGAGTCTGCCCGCAAGGCCGGCATGAGAGCCATGCGCGTCGGTCTGCCCGGATCGGGGACTGACGCGATCGCCATAGCTGAAAGGATCGTCTGAGACATGGACAGCAAGGGAAGAATAGCGACAGTCGGCACATTCGACGGCGTCCACACCGGCCATCTCGCCGTGATCGGGTTTCTCAAGACTCTCGCGGCCAGCCGGGATCTCACGCCGGTGGTGATCACTTTCGACAGGCATCCGCTCGAGACGGTGGCTCCTGGCCGTGCCCCTCTGAGGCTGATGGATCCGAGCGAGGAGGCGGAGCGGCTGCGTTCTCTCGGCGTGGAAGTGAGGGTGGAGGCTTTCACTCCCGCCCTGATGAAACTTTCGGCGCGGGAATGGATGGAGCGTATACGCTCAGGACTCGGGGTGGAGGCTCTGGTGGTGGGCTACGACAACACGTTCGGTTGCGACGGAGTGGATATGTCGGTGGCGGACTACGCGAGGCTCGGCGTCGCGCTGGGGATCCGGGTGGATGAGGCTCCGGTTGTGGCCGGTGTCAGCTCTTCGGCTATAAGAAAAGCTCTTTTGTCGGGAGATGCGGAGTCGGCCGGCAGGATGCTCGGGCGCCCTTACCGTCTCGGAGGGACTGTGGTCAAGGGGCGTCAGCTCGGCCGTCAGCTGGGATTCCCGACGGCCAACGTTTCCGTACCCTCCGGACGCCTTGTGCCTGCGCGGGGTGTATATGCGGCGACGGCTCTGCTCGATGACGGACAGGAGGCTCCGGCCGTGGTCAACATCGGCGTGTGTCCCACCGTGGCCGAGGGGCTTGCGCCGACAGTCGAGGCCCATCTGATAGGAGTTGAGGCCGATCTCTACGGACGCCTTCTGACACTCGATTTCACAGCCCGGCTCCGCGGAGAGAGGCGCTTCGGCTCCCTCTCCGAACTGAAGGCGCAGATAGCCTCCGATGTGCGTGAGGCGGAGTGTCTGTCTTCAAGAGGATACGGAGACGGAGCCTGATTTGGAATATAGCTGAATTATTCGTAACTTTGTTTGTCGGTTTGTTATAACGACAAAACCTGTGTTCGATATGGAAATTATAAATTTTGCCAATAGCCCGTCGTTGGTCAGCCGCTACATGCGGGAGCTGCGCGACGTTACCATCCAGAAAGATCCGCTCCGTTTCCGCGACAATCTCCGCCGCATAGGCCAGATCATGGCATACGAGATCTCCAGACGCCTTGACTACAAGAGCGTGGAGATAGAGACTCCGCTCGGTCCCTGCGTCTGCGACGAGCCGGCGGACAAAGTGGTCATCGCCACCATTCTCCGCGCCGGACTCCCGTTTCATGAGGGTTTCCTGAGCTTTTTCGACCATGCGGAAAACGCGTTTGTGAGTGCCTACAGGAAATATCGCGAGAAAGGGGACACGTTCGATGTCCTTGTGGAATATCTCGCCTCCCCGTCGATCGAGGGGAAGACGCTCCTGCTTGTGGATCCGATGCTGGCCACCGGCAGCTCGATGGAACTCGGCTACCGGGCGCTGCTTACCAAAGGGATGCCGGCCAGGATCCATGTGGCCTCCGTGATCGCTTCCGAGGCTGGAGTCGACTATGTGGCACGCAATTTCCCGGCCGACCGGACCACCGTATGGTGCGGGGCGATCGATCCTGAGATCAACTCACACAGCTATATAGTGCCCGGACTCGGGGATGCCGGCGATCTCGCCTACGGAGAAAAGGAATGATCCTCGAACGCATAGAGATAGTCGATTTCAAGAACATAGCGGAGGCCTGCATCAGGTTTTCGCCGCAGGTGAACTGCCTGCTGGGGATGAACGGCATGGGGAAAAGCAATCTGCTTGAGGCGATACATTTCCTGAGTTTCGCCCGTGCCGCCTCGTCGATGCCCGACGCTGCCCTTGTGCGCCACGGATGCGGGTCGATGCTTGTCAAAGGCTCTTATCTTTCCGACACGGGAGGCAACGACACCGTGGCCTGCGGGATCACCGTGGGCAAAGGGAAGACGCTCCGTCTCAACGGCAAGGAATACGGCCGCCTGTCGCAGCATATCGGCCGTCTGCCGGTCGTTACGGTGGCTCCGTCCGACAGCCGTCTGGTGGAGGGAAGCGGCGAGGAGCGGCGCAGGCTGATGGACGTGGTCATCTCGCAGGCCGACGGAAGCTATCTCTCGAATCTCATACGATATAACAAGGCGCTCGATTCGCGCAACCGCATGCTGCGCTCCGGAATGAAGGATCCGCTTCTCTACGAATCGGTGGAGCAGACCATGCGCGAGGCATCCGACGCGATTTTCGAGGCGCGCAGAAGCTGGACGTCGCGCATATCCGGAATCTTCGCCGGCTATTACAGCGAAGTCAGCGGTGAGGCCGAGGTCGCCTCGCTCGGCTACCGCAGCCAGCTCGAGGGCACATCCCTGCCCGATCTGCTGCTCGATTGCCGGCAGAAAGACCTTGCCCTGGGCTATACGTCGCGAGGAGTACACCGCGACGATCTGGAGATGAAACTCGACGGCTACAGCGCCCGCCGACTCGGAAGCCAGGGGCAGGTGAAGACTTTCACCATAGCGCTCCGCTTCGCCATCTTCGACTATCTGAGGCAGACCGGGGGGAAGATCCCGCTTCTGCTGCTCGACGACATATTCGACAAGCTCGACGCCGACCGTGTGGGACGCATCATGAGGCTCGTCAGCACCAACCGCTCGTTCGGACAGATATTCATAACCGACACCAACCGCAAGCATCTCGACGAGATCCTCGACGGGATCGGCGGAGACAGGCTCCTTCTCAAAGTGGACCGGGGCACTTTCTCCAGGATCACACCCGCATCTGAATCATGAAACGCACCGAACCAGTCAGCATAGCCGAAGTGATGCGCCTCGCCATCGAGGAGAGCGATCTGGCGGGACATCTCGCCGAGACGCGCGCCGCCGCAGCGTGGCCACGCGTGGTGGGAAGCCACATCGCGTCGCTGACCGGGCGCCCGATGGTGAATGCCGGAGTGATGACGGTCGTGTGCCGGAGCGCGTCCCTGAGGCAGGAACTGTCAATGCAGCGCACCACGCTGACCGCCATGCTCAACAGGGCTGCCGGAGCCGAAGCGATAACCGAACTCAGGTTCAAGTCATGAACAATATTGGGAAACAACACTATATAAAAGCGCAAAAAGAATACTGATGATAGACCTCAACAATCTTCCGGATCCGGATGGATTCCGCCACCGCTGTCCTGTGCAGCTCCGTTTCAACGATGTCGATATACTCGGTCATGTCAACAATACAGTATATTTTTCATTCTACGACACGGGCAAAGCCTATTATTTCAAGCAGGCGCGCACCACACAGATAGACTGGATGCATGTGGACACGGTCATAGCCAACGTCAACTGCGCGTACATCAGTCCGATCGTGTTCGGGGAGAATATAGAGGTACTCACCCGCTGCGAGAGCATCCATGAGAAGAGCTTCCGCCTGCTCCAGATGCTCCGCGACACCGGCTCGGGACAGATAAAATCCGTATGCGAGACTGTGATGGTCAGCTACGATCCCGCGTCGCGTAAGTCGACCCCGCTCTCGCCGCTCTGGCGCAAGGCTCTGACCGACTATGAAGGGCGCGATCTCTCGGCCCAAACCAAATAATAACAGAAACAGATTGAACTCATGATAGACGTTAAAGAGCGGATGCGCGGCATTCTTGCAGCCGAGGCCCGCGCTATCGAAAACATACCCGTCTCGGACGGCTACCAGAAAGCCGTGGAGCTGATCGCCGGCCATGTCAACGGCCGTGGTGGGAAGCTCGTAACTTCCGGCATGGGGAAGGCCGGGCAGATTGCCATGAACATAGCCACGACATTCTGCTCCACAGGCACCCCCGCCGTTTTTCTGCATCCGTCGGAAGCGCAGCACGGCGACCTGGGTATTCTTCAGAAGAACGACGTGATGCTCCTGCTGAGCAATTCCGGGAAGACCCGCGAGATAGTGGAGCTTATCCATCTGGCCAAGGCTCTGAACCCGGAGATCCCCCTGATTGTTATCACTGGAGACCCTGCAAGCCCGCTTGCCGAGGCTGCCGACGTGGCTCTTGCCACCGGCGGCTCTCCCGAAGTGTGTCCGCTGGGAATGACTCCCACCACATCCACCACGATGATGACCGTCATAGGCGATGTGCTGGTCGTGGGGGTGATGGAATCCATCGGATTCACGATCCAGGAGTATGCCAAGCGCCACCACGGAGGCTATCTGGGCCATAAATCAAAGGAAGCGGCCGCACGCTGAGCCGCTCCCGTTTTCCGAGCAACATATACTTACAGACTATGAACAAGGTAGACATTCCTCTCGATCTGAAATCGTTCGACAGCAAATCCAAGGAGCTTCAGATCCTCAACGAGGCCATCGCCGCGCGCGACACCGCCCACGAGATGATCGCGGACTCCAGGCATATCGACGCCCTCGAACGCACCGTGCAGGCTCTCCGCACGATGCGGGAGTTCCCGGATTTTGACAACCGCGAGTTCCGTTCGCTTCTGGTGGGCCTCATCTTCGACCTGGCCGAGATCCATTTCGCGCTCAAAGACTATAAGCAGAGCGAGAAGGAGCTGGAGGCGCTCTTCAAGGTACTCGAATCGCTCCTCAAGGAGGATCCCGACCGTTTCGGCCCGTTCCATATCCTCGCGATGGAACTCTCGACCCGCATCCTGCGTTCCCGCAAGAAAGCCCTCGATCTGCTTGTCAAGCAGCAGATCAACACCGGCCAGCTCTACGAGAAGGTCAACTCCGGAGTCGTGGCCGCCACCGACAAGCTCGTGGACTCGCTGCGCAAGACCGGTCAGCTTCTCGCCTCGGCCGGCGACTACAAGGCCGCGCTCAAATTCTTCGCCGAGGCCATCAAGTTCAGCAAGAAACGCACCGGCAGAGTGTCGCGCAAGGAGGTTACGATGACGATCGAGATGGCCGAGATCATGATGCGCATAAAGCAGATGCGCCCCAGGGCAAAGCGTCTTCTCGACGCCGTGTTGCCCCATGCCATAGCCCTCGAGACAATCGAGCTGGAGGAGAATATCCTCGCCCTGCTCGAGATCATCAATGCCAACGAGACCCGCGAGCCGCGTTGGCGCTCGTTCATGCACAAACTCTCGTTCTCCGGCAAGAAGCAGAAGAGCGAGGAGATGAAACCGTAACCGGGCGGATACTGACAAAGCTTATAAACTGAGAGTCTTGACAAGCTCTGAAACCAACACACCACAATGTCTACCAAACTTGCAGGCGCTGGGTTCGTCCCGTCGTCCCTTTCGGCCGAAGGGATGGATAAATGCGTGATTGTAAAGGCCGAATGGAATTCCCACATCACCGATGCGCTCGCCGCCGGAGCGCGTGCCACTCTCGCCGAGGCCGGTCTTGATGATTCCTCCATAGTGGAGATCACCGTCCCCGGCACAGTGGAACTGACTTTTGCCGCCCAGCGTGCCATAAGGATGCTGCGCCCGTCGGCTGTAATAGTGATCGGGTGCGTGATCCGGGGAGACACCCCGCATTTCGACTATGTGTGCCAGTCCGTAACGCAGGGCGTCACCATGCTCAACGCGCAGGGCGACACGCCGGTCGTATTCTCCGTCCTTACCGTAGAGAACGAGCAGCAGGCGCTCGACCGAGCCGGAGGACTGCTCGGCAACAAGGGCGCCGAGGGCGCGGCCACGGCTCTGGCGATGGCGTCTCTCAATTCATCGCTCGTAGCGGCCGGGAAATGAGACTTTCGTCCGTCTCGATACGCGATTTCCGGCTCGTCGGCCATGAACCGGCCCGGCTGGATCTCGCGCCATGCGGCAACATCTCGATCCTGCTGGCCGACAACGGGGGAGGCAAATCCACTTTTCTCGACGCGGCGGCGATGATGCTCGGATTGTTCACCTCCGCGTTTCTCCGGGATTCAGACAAAAGGCCTTCTCAGGAGGATATCCACATAAGCCCTGAGGGAATCCGTTCGGAAGCCTTGCTCATAGAGGCGGTGTTCACCATGCCCGACGGACGCCGTATCGAGGCTGCGCGTCAGTCCGGCGGCGGCGCGGCCGGGTCGAGGATGCTGCGGCGCGAGGCTTCGGGACTCTGCTCGGCGGCCGATTCCCCCGATCAGATTCTTCCGGTTGTGGCATACTACGACGTGAACCGCGGCATGATGCGCCCTGCGCGCCGCCGGCGCATGTCTCCTTTCTCGCGTCGCCACGCCTATAGCGGTGCGCTCGAACCGGCATCCGATTTCCCCCATTTCTTCAATCTTCTCGACTATCTCGACAGCGAGGAACGGCGCCGCAGCGAAGCTCTTGACATCGACAAGTTCCGCCTGCCGGCTCTCGAAGCCGTGAGAAGCGCCCTGCGGATTGTGGTCGGGCCGTCGTTCTCCTCCCCCGGTGTGGACGAGCGTCCACTCAGGCTGCTGCTCGACGAAGCCATAGCGGAAGGCAACGGCCGCCGTCTCGCTTTCCGCCAGCTCAGCGGTGGCGTCCGTCTGCTCGTGGCCATGACAGCCGACATAGCGGCCCGCATGGCCCAGGCCAATCCCGCCATGCGCAATCCTCTGCTTTCTCCCGGAATAATATTGATCGACGAGGTCGACCTCCATCTCCATCCGGGCTGGCAACGCACCGTGTTGCGGCGTCTGGCAGAAGCGTTCCCCAACGTGCAGTTCGTCGTCTCCACCCACAGCCCGGTTGTCGTGGCCGGTGCTGCCGGACAGGCTCAGGTCGTGAGGCTCGGAAAAGATGGAAGACCCGGACCGGAGACCACCGACGCCGCGATGCTCGACATCGACCGTCTGCTGCTGTCGCCGCTTTTCGGGCTGCCGTCGGCATCGGCCGCTGTATGGGACGCTCCGATGGCCCGCCGCGACGAGCTTCTTGCCCTTCCGTCGCTCACCCCGGCCGAAGAGTCGGAGCTTCAGGAGATAGACCGTCTGCTCTCTCCCCTGCGTCAGGGCTTGTCCGGAGCCGAACTCCGCACGGCCATGCTCCTCGAGCGTATTGCCACCAGACTCGGAATCGACCCATGAGACATATCCCCAAGTCATATCCGGCTCCCGAAGCGCTTTCCGTCGCGCCTCCGGAAGATGCGTCCGTTATCAGGCGCGGCGTCTATGCCGCGCCCGAGGTGAAACGGCGTCTGAGGGCAGATCAGCACGGGAAGTGCGCCTACTGCGAATGCCGCCTCAACGGCGACTACGGGAGCGTGGAGCATTTCCGTCCCAAAAGCGGATACACCACCGAATCGCAGCCATCCGCCATGCGGACACCCGGATATCACCGTCTCGCCTACAGCTGGGACAATCTGCTGCTCAGCTGCTCCACATGCAATTCATCGTTCAAACGCAACAACTTCGCTCTTGCCGACGAGTCCCGGCGTGCTGTTCCCGGCGATGACGTCTCCGGCGAGAGTCCGCTCCTGATAAATCCAGCCGCAGAGTCTCCGCAGGATTTTCTGACGTTCCATCGTCATGTCGCAGCTCCGAAGCCTGGACTGACGGAAGCTGACCGCCGGCGCGCCGACTACACCATTTCCACACTCGGTCTCAATTCTCGTCCTGATCTTCTGGAGAACAGGCTCCGGGTCATGGCCTCCCATGAGAATGCCGGCAGGGTGCGCCGCATCGCTTTCGCGCTACTCGGCAAGACACCCGACATTCAGTTTGACGCCACGCTGCTTCTCGCTCTGGCCGACGAGAGACTTGCCCGTCTCGAATCTCCTGAAGCGGAATATTCCGCCATGTTCATCAATGAGGACGGAGGTGTGAGTACAGAGTATTAAGTACAGAGTATTAAGTGCAGAGTATTAAGTACAGAGTATTAAGTGCAGAGTGCTAAGTGCAGAATATTAAGTATGTAGTGTTTCAGAGACTTAAAACGGAAAGATGACGGAGTGAAGTCCGCAGACCACACTCCGCCACAAAAACTCAGTCCTTTGTCCTTCGTACTTACTCCTCAGTACTTCGTACTTCGTACGTATTTTTTCCCGTTGCAGATATAGACAGTCCCGGGCTGCGGATCACGGATCTCCCGCCCCATCAGGTCGTAGATCTTCCCGTCTCCAGCTTCCTCAGGCGCCATGTCAATCTGGTCAGCTCCCGCGGGTATATCATTGATTCTGACCAACACGTTGCCATCAGTGTCTTCGAGACTGTGGAACCGGATCAGGTGAATGCCATAATCACCGTCAGACATCGAATTGACGGAATTGTAAATTATAAAATCCCCGATAGTCCCGCTTTCAACCGGCCCGACTGTCTCATACACAGTATAGCCAACCGGTTCATTGCCGGCACTCAGTGAGAGACTGCTGACAGTCTGATTTCCCAATTGCGATTCACCTGACTCGAAAACCGTAATGGTAGTCTCCACGGATGGAAGTGATTGGAATATGACGTTGTCGGCATCCCTCCAACCTCCATCAAGACAGCTTGGATATTTATCCATACGCTTCATATTGAAGTCGTAAAGCATATATTCTTTGGGATCGCCATATTGTCCGTCAGACCGCGTGTAGCCATTCTCATACTCTACAAGTCCGGCATACCGGTAGATCCGTCTGTCCTCCTCCCTGAGGAGCATCTCCTGTGGGGTTTTCATCACACTTGGATCACCTTCGCAGCGGAACACCATCCATTCTTTGCCACCGGCTACCGAATCCCGCGAGAATTTGACGGAAACAATCTGCTCGTTTATCAGCTCATATTTCCACACCCGGTCGCGGCGCAGGGTAACGTTCTCCGCGCTTGCAAGAGAGCATAGCGTCGAGACCATCACCGCGGTTATCAATATTGTCTTTTTCATGTCGTTCAGTTTTTCAGTTTATTTTCACGATCGCGCCGGTCTCGGCCTTGAACCCCGGAGCTATCCTCACTTTCGCAGCCTTGACAGTAAGCCTGACTTAATTCTCAGCACTCAGTACTTTGTACTTTGTCCTTAGTACTCAGTACTTATCACTTCGTACTCATCACGTATTTCTTTCCGTTGCGGATATAGACAGTCCCCGGCTGTGGATCGTGGATCTCCCGTCCCATCAGGTCATAGATGCGGTTGTCGGCGGGACGCTCCGCTTCCGCGGTGATCACCCCCGAGGTGATGGCCGGAGCATTGAAATCATCCTCAGTAAACACGCATTCGCCATTGTCCCATACGGACAGAGTCCATGTAAATACGCTGAAAGGGGCATCTATTGAATATAACGGCTCAAACTTATCGAACCCTATGCCCTCAACCCAGGTCATTCCGGTAGATCGATTAGGCTTCTTTAGTTTTAACCTGCGGTATACATTGCCTCTGACCGATATGGAATCATCGGCTATGACAACCATGCCGTCTCCCAGTAATCCTTCCCAATGGCACGTATCCCCTACTGTCATATTGAAATCCATGAATTTAAATGACTTATTAGATTCATGATCGTATTGATAGATCGCTCCACCCTTTTCATAGATGTAATAATCAATTGAATATTCAGACTGATAGGAGCGGCGAACTTTTTTTATGGATTTACCATCTATCACAGTGTCTGATATAACTTTCATTTCAGACGTTGGCTCAATATAGACTCCGGGGACTCCGTCAGCAATTTCCCATACACGATCCTCTTTCAACATCGGCTTATAGGGCATTATCGCCGAGGCGGCCGCAACCGTAGCGGCTGCTATGAATAACAATATATTTCTCATGATTTAGCTACTTTTTAATTGTTTTGAACTGTGTTCCTTTTTCTATCTTCACTCCGGCCTCCATCCTTATCTCCCTTGCCTTAAGGACTATCGTGCCTCCGGCTGCCACAAACTCCCCTTTCGGGGCAAGTGGAGTAACATCCGCTCCTGCAATTATCCGGTCTGCCTCGAATGTGATGATGCTCGGATCAAACGCCTCGTTGTAGTTTCTGAAGATGCTTACGTTCTGCAGATAAAGTGTTCCTCTGACTATCGGGAAGATCGCCGGAACCATTCCCCGCTGCGATATGCATACGATATATGTCCCCTGAGGATCTATTTTACTTTCAGTAATCATATTGATTTCAGGCTTATCCTTATCAATACGCGTGATTGAAACATTGTATCTACCTCTGGTTGATACAATTATTGTCGAATCCTCCGACTGATACCTTACCGTTATACCATGTGTGCTGATGGGTGCCTCTCTAAAAACCGGCATCTCCGGATCACCGATCGGATTGACGGAATATTGCAGCCAGCGTCTGCTTCCGTTCCCCATAGTTGCGGGAGACTGCGCCAGCTTCGCCTTTGCGATCAATTCTCCGAAAGGAACGGATATGAGATTCTGATTGAACAGACTTTTATAAAAATCTGCATTTATTTGATCTGATGCTCCAAGTGATTCATGATTAATAGAACCCCAACCATAACGAGAAGAGCCTATGTATCCAATCAGGTTACTATTTGGATTTCTCAGAAAGGCTTCGCTGAGACATGGATCAATGTGCTGGTTTTCTTTTGGCAAAGTATTGTCAAAACTATTGGTATGACAAGCGCTTGTTGTCAGAACAGTATACGCTCCGATCTTAATATTTCCACTATTGGCACATGTAAAATCGCCCAATTCTGTCGTCATCAACGTCGCGTTTCCGTGTGTGTCTATATTGACAAACGGATATCCCCTCTGAAGTTCCTTTGATAAATTCACTCCTGAAAACGGATAATCTCTTCCTCCGGGAAAATCAGTGGCCGTGTCATAGAGTCTCACACGTCGGCCATCCCAGTAGTCTCTGATGTAGCGATCATAGAAGATCTCCCCCCATACTTCAACATCGCTGTGTTTTTCTCCATCAATGATAATGACAGAATCCGTAATCTGATTTCCCGCCATGAGGATGGCCTTGTTCGCTAACACTGATTTAGGGTTCGACTCATAGTTGAGCAACCGTCGAACGCAGACGTCGGCATGATCCCGGGTACGGACAGGCAGACGGGTAACAAATACGCTCGGTGTAAGATCCACACTGTCATTCACTTCACCATAGATAAGATTGAATACACTTCCGCTGTTAGCATTCCACTCGAAATTGCCGCCGAAGCAGGCATAATACAGATCCGTAGGAATATTGTTATCCGGTTTGCGACCACTAACAAATCCATAGCATCCCCTCACCGGAACGACATTGTCATCGCCACCGAGAAGAACGTACTTGAGTCCGTTGTCCTTGTAGAGTTTGTAGATGTATTTCTTGATATTCAACGGTATATCAAATATCCCATATTCTTGTTTTATGCTCTCCACCGTCTTCAGCTCGCAGTTCAGACCCCTCATCCTCTTCCATGTGATGAGTCTTTCGAACGACGGGGCGAGGGAGTCGTTTGTCACTATCAGATAATCCATGGTATTCTTCGGCTGACGGGGAGGGTTGATCGCCAGGGATCTGTTGTGCAGTTTTATCCGCTCCATCTCCGTGCCGTTGACACACAGGTCGCGCACCATCCGTTCCATGGCGGAAGACATGGGGACGGTGGCGGTGGATCCGGAAAGTTCAAGCTCGATCTCCAGCTCGTCCGCAAACCACAGTCTGCCGCTTCCGCTGTCATATTCGAACGGGGAGACAAGCAGCTCGACCGTGGAGAAGCCTCCGGGCATGGAGTTGCCGGCGAGCCTCACCTGCGAGTCGGGGAAGAACCCGTTATTGAAATCGGGCACCACTTCGGGAATGCTTTCCGGCAAGGCGTCCGTCGGGACGACAAGCGGGACGCCCGCGAGGTCGATGTTGTCCGAGATGATCCTCTTTGCCGGACGGTAGCTTACCGAAGTGCAAATACTGTCGGATGGGATCAGCACTTTCATGTTGACGAACGGCAGCGCCGGTGTGTCGGGATCCGTATCGTAGGTGGCGGTATGCGCGTGTGTCGAGATGAACGTCTTGCCCGACCCGTTTTCCGAAAGACGGAAATCACCGATGTCGAAACGTACCGTTACGGTCTTCGCGTCCGTATGCGCCGGAAGCCCGAGAGCCGTGACGGCCGCCATCAGTATGGCGCAGGCGCGCAGAAGGCGTATCCTGTGTGTGAGTATGCTGTGATTCATGATGACATGTTTTTATGGTTTGTTAAAAAACTCGGGTGAACATTCAGTCTGTGAGTATCATCCGTCGCGACTCGATCTCCACGCCGTCGGCGATCAGGGCGTAGACATACATCCCCGGCTGGAGGCGCGAGCCGTCGATGCTGACGCTGCTTCTGCCGCGTCCGGCGGCGTCCGCCTTGAGTACCTGCTTCCCCTGGAGGTCGTAGACCCGGATCGAGGCCTCGGTTACATCCTCGGGCAGCGTGTAGTCAATGACTGTCACGGATGTGAACGGGTTTGGGCGGTTCTGCGACAGCGAGGCGACAGTGGCGCCGTCCTGACGCATTCCCGGGGCGGAGCGGCGCTGCTCCTGTGCTTCAGGCGCCGTCAGCTCCGCGACCTGCGCCCGCAGATCCTTGACAGCCTTGACAAGGATGGGGATGAAGCCGATGTAGTCGACGCTCAGATAGCCGTCGGCGTCCTCGCTTACAAGATCGGGGAAGACCTCGCGCACCTCCTGGGCCACGAAGCCGTAGCGCGTGCGTGGGTCGGGGGCGGCCGGAGGAGGAACGACGGAGCCGTCGCCGGAGGCGGCTTTCATGACGCCCTGCGGCGAGGCCGATGTCAGACGGTAGCTGACCGGGGTGATCCCGTCAAGGTCGGAGGCCGGGGAACCGATCTCCTCTATGTCGCTTTTCAGGCGGCTGTCGGAAGCGATGCGCACGCCGTTGACACGCAGGTCGGTGAAGAAAGTGAAGAAGTCGTTGTTGGTCAGGCAGCGGAATATCTCGCCGCGGCTGTCCTCGTAGCGTATGCCCGAGGTGCCGCGCAGAAGCAGGCGGTTGGAGTCGGCGGTGCCGCCCCATTCCCCGACCGAGACATTGCGCCGGTCGCCGAACGTGATGTAGCCGCCGCTGTTGTTCTTCATCCTGCCGAGTACGTTGATGGCGGCCAGGGTGTCAAGCGGGACTGTGGCATCTCCAGCCGAAGTGCCGGGAAAACCCTTTTCCGCTCCTGTGGAAAGTAAAAAAGGAATGCTGTCCGGAAAATAGCTGTTTGTCTGGTCAGGTCCGGCGACGAGCTGGCCGCGTTCGTTGACTGTGATCTGCGCCGAGGCGGCCACGGTGAACAGCAGTGAGGCTGTCAAAAAGTAGATTTTCTTCATAGGACTGTGAGTTTTAGGGAAGAGGATTCGGTCCCTCTCCGGCAGCAAAGATAATACACCGGGAGGGATTTTGCAAATAATCTGTAAACTTTTATCAAGAAAATGTTTCCGTATAAAAAGTGAATAAAGCGTGTATAATTGACAAAGTTTAAATAACCGCCCCTTAAATTATCATAATGTAATCCGGCGGAGAGGGCGACACCTGAAACCAGTGCCTGAAAGTAGCAAATTGTCAAAAGTCTGTTTGTCGATAATTGTTGACAGGCGGGGGAGCGGTTGGTCTGAAAAGCTGTATTTCAGGTCGTGGCTGTGCGGATGTTGAGGATTTTTTGTAATTTTGCAAAGGAGAAGAATCCGGTCCGGGATGTATGGCCGGAATCTATTGGCTGACACCAAGATGAAAGATGAAAAGTTAATCAACGAGGAGATAGCGCAGCAGAACGAGGCCCTTGCAAAGGGGATCGATCTGCCCGAGGGTTCGCCCGGCGCCCCGTTCGGCACACGCGGCGGACGGCGTTGCCTTGTGCGTCCGGATGTGATGACGGTCGATGATGTGATAGCCGCCGTGCCGCGTCTTGCCGGCCGGCGCCATACGCTGGAAAGGATAATGAATCTTCTCTGGATGGACAAGGTGAACTTTGTCCACGGAAAATATTGCTATGAGGAGGGGATTCCGTTTGCCCATCTTCTGATCGAGCAGCAGTTCCGCATCCGTCTCAGGATCGACAATGAGGAGATTCTGGACCGTTTCCCCACCGGGCCGTTTATCACCGTGAGCAACCATCCTTTCGGGGCGCTCGACGGCATCCTGCTGCTGCATATTCTCGGCGGCAAGCGTCCGGATTTCCGGGTGATGGTCAACATGTTCCTCAACTATCTGAGCGCCATGCGCCCGTCGTTCATCGCCGTGGATCCCTCCAAAAGCGATGATCCGGAGAAGCGCCGGGCCACGATGCAGGGGATCAAGGAGGCGATGCGCCATCTGAAAGAGGGACATCCGATGGGATTCTTCCCAGCCGGCGCCGTGTCCAAGATCGACCGTTCCCTCAGGATACGCGACCGGGAATGGCAGCCCTCCATCATCCGCCTCATCAAGCAGATGAAAGTGCCCGTGATCCCGGTCTATTTCCACGGCCACAACGGGACGTTCTTCAACATCCTCGGCCTGATCGACTGGCGGCTGCGGACGCTGCGTCTGCCCCGCGAACTCTTCAACAAGACGGGCAAGGAGGTGAGAGTCAGCATCGGCGAGCCGATCATGCCCGACAGACAGGCGGATTTCACCGACATCGGAGAGTTCGGAAAGTTTCTGCGCAAAAGTACAGACGACCTGCGCCACACCTAAGCGGGACAGGAGAAAAAGATCAGCCATCAAGTGAAACAAAACAGAGACACCATATCGCCCGAGGCGCTGCGGGCAAAACAGCGCTTCTCGATCGTAGGCAATTCCCCGTTGCTCAACCAGGCCGTGGAGCGCGCGCTCAAAGTGGCGCCGATCGACCTCTCGGTGCTTGTCAGCGGCGAGAGCGGAAGCGGAAAGGAATTCTTTCCCAAGATCATCCACTATTTCGGGGCAAGAAAGCACAAAAAATACATAGCGGTCAATTGCGGAGCCATCCCCGAGGGAACCATCGACAGCGAGCTTTTCGGCCACGAGAAAGGGAGCTTCACCGGCGCGATCAGCGCCCGCAAGGGATATTTCGAGGAGGCCGATGGAGGCACTATCTTTCTCGACGAGGTGGCCGAGCTACCGCTGACCACACAGGCGCGACTGCTGAGAGTGCTTGAGTCGGGCGAGTTTCTAAAGGTAGGCTCGTCGACGGTGCAGAAGACCGACATCCGTGTGGTGGCGGCCACCAATGTGGATCTGCTGAAGGCCGTGGCCAACGGGAAATTCCGCGAGGATCTCTATTACCGTCTCTCGACAATCATCATCCGCGTCCCCAACCTTCACGACCGCGGATCCGACATCGCGCTTCTGGCCCGGAAGTTCGCAAGGGATTTCTCGGAGAAATATATGACGGCCCCTATCTCTTTCTCCGCCGACGCGCAGCATCTGATGGAACTTTACCGGTGGCCAGGGAATGTGAGGCAGCTGAAAAACGTGGTGGAACAGCTCGCCCTTTTCCACGACGGCACTGAAGTGGACCGCGACACACTCGCCCACGCTCTTCCTCCGTCGGGCGGAACCGCCATCCCAGCCTGCCGCGAAGACCGGTTCAGCTACGAGAAAGAGCGCGAGCTTCTGTGGCAGACGGTGATGAGGATGCAGGGTGAGATAGGCTCGCTGCGGGCCGAGATGGCGTCGTTGAGGGAGGCCGGCGGGATTGTGGTCGACGCTCCCTCGTCGGAGGTGGGCGCTGCCGCGGAGCCGTTTCCTCCGGTGCGGTCCATTATCCGCTATGAGTCGCCGGCCGACATCGTGGCGCAGGCTCCTACGTCGTTCGAGGACTCGGAAAGAGCTATAATCGAGGCGGCACTGAAGCGCAACGACGGCAACCGCCAGCGCACAGCCGACGAACTCAATATCTCGGCGCGCACGCTTTATCGTAAAATCAAAGAACTCGGAATCACATCATGATATTCACAGACATCATCACCCGCCGCGCCCGTCTGCTCAGGGCGTCGTATCCGCTCGCAGCCGCAGTTGCGGTCATCCTCCTGTGCGCGGGGTGCATCCCCTCGTTCAGAATGAACGGATCGGCGATCAACTATGACATCTACAAGACCATCAACGTAGGGGAATTCCCGATCCGCGCCGCGCTCGTCTATCCGCCGCTGCAACAGACGTTCGAGAATCAGCTTCTCGACTACATAGCCCGCAACACGCGCCTGCAGGAGACCGACGGGACATCTGACATAGAGCTTACCGGCGAGATAACCGGCTATTCGCTTTCCCCTCAGGCCGTGGGCACCGACGCCTACGCCACGGAGACGCGTCTGACGATCACGGTCAGGGTGAAATATACCGACAACAAGAATCCGGCCAAGAATGTGGACCAGACGTTCTCGGCCTACAGGCAGTTTTCCGCCGATCTGCTCCTGACCGATGTTCAGGACCAATTGTGCCAGGACATATCGGAAGAGCTTGTCAACCTGATCTTCAACGCCACACTCGGAGACTGGTGAAAAATCCTCATAACAATCAAAATCCACCCGACATGACACCTCTCGAAGCCCTTGCCTGCGGGCAGCCTCTTCCGGCGGAGCAGCTTGAAGCCCTCGCTGAAGAATATCCATATTTCGCGTCGCCACTTCTGCGGCGGCTAAGCCTGCCCGTTACAGCCGGGGAGCGCCGGGAGCTGAGGATGCGGGTGGCCGCCATAGTCGGCTCGCGCGACACCCTGGCCGCGCTTTTCGGCGAGGAGCCAGAGGAATTCGCCGCGTTCTATCCCGACGAGCGGAAGCCTGAGCTTTCCACAGAAGACACCATCGAGTCTTTCCTCGACCGCTTCGGCGACAATCTCGAATCGCAGGCCGAGACCGGGGGGCTTGTCCCTGTGGCTCCGCCGCAGATAGACTATGCGGCGACGATGCTCGCCGACAGCCAGCCGGCTTCGTACGCGGCCGACGACCAGACCTCCTCGATGCTCGATTCCTTCCTCGGCGCCCCCGGCTCTGTCTCCGCGGATCCGGAACCGCAACAGCCTGCGGAGAGCGCCGCACTCACCGAATCGTTCGCCCGGATTATGATAAAAAATCATAATTATCGCAAGGCGTTGGAAATTATAGAGGCGCTTAACTTGAATAATCCGGAAAAAAGTGTTTACTTTGCAGACCAAATCCGGTTTCTGCGGAAATTGATTTTAATTGAATCTAAAAAAACATCCAAATAAACAAAAATGTATATTTTTTTCAGTATTCTGATCGTAATCGCTTCGCTGCTCCTCGTCGGGGCTGTCCTCATTCAGAAATCCAAAGGGGGAGGACTTGCTTCCAACTATGCCAGCGGCAACCAGTACATGGGCTACCGTAAGACCACCGACTTCATCGAGAAAGCCACGTGGACACTTGCCATCGTGATCTGTGTGCTGAGCATCTGCTCATCTTTCGCGGTGAAGACTCCGGTCAACGTCTCCTCCATCAAGCAGGCTCCTGCCCAGACCACAGCACCCGCACCGGCACCCGCGCAGCAGGCACCCGCTAAATAAGCATACCCGCAGTCGGGCACACAGCCCGCAAGACATAATCTTTCCCCCGGACAAGCCCCGAGTCGGTTCTGTCCGGGGAATGATGGTATATGCGATTATCAAGGATTATCAAGGATTATCAGAATCAGTTTGTCGTAGAGAAGTTCACTGGAAGTAGAAGTTCACCGGGAGTGTTTTGCTTAACATAGATTAATTTATAGGCGATCCGGAGGCTTATCGCGTTTATTTGGCCCGCGGATAGCACCGCGGTTAAATATTTTTCGTATATTTCCCATCTTTGACACCTTATAGGAGATAAAACCGACATTATCGTCTGATT
>CAJUSZ010000039.1 GCA_910589425.1 uncultured Muribaculaceae bacterium
TTTACTTCCGATGAGCCATCATTACATCCAGTTCTCAGACGTGCATTATTCCTATCCCGGCGGACACGAGGCCCTGAGGGGCGTTACGTTCCGCATCTCCCACGGAGAGAAAGTGGCTCTGCTCGGCCTCAACGGAGCAGGCAAGTCCACAATCCTGCTCCACACCAACGGCCTGATTCTCCCCTCGTCGGGAGAGGTGAACATAGGCGGGATCCCGGTTACGAAAAAGACCGCCCCGCAGGTGCGCCGCGCCGTGGGGATGATATTCCAGAATCCCGACGACCAGCTGTTCATGCCCACAGTCGAGGAGGATGTGGCTTTCGGGCCTGTCAACATGGGGCTGGAGACCGCCGAGGTGGAACGCCGCGTGGCCGAAGCCCTCGCCCGGGCGGGAGCCTCCGGCCTGGAGCGACGCTCCCCTTTCCAGCTCTCGGGTGGACAGAAAAAGAGCGTGGCCCTCGCCACGGTCCTCTCCATGGAGCCGGACATACTCGTGATGGACGAGCCTACGGCCGAACTCGACATGCTCGCCCGGCGGCGGGTGGTCAGAGTGGTGGAATCCTTCTCCCACACCTGCCTCATAGCCACCCACGATCTTGACCTTGCCCGGGAACTCTGTCCGCGCTCCATACTGATCGACGGCGGACGCGTGGCCGCCGACTGCCCCACGGAGCAGGCCATTGCCATGCTCACCGAGATCACCGCCTCACGGCAATGACACGCACGGCGGGCATGAACTTTTTCGCCCGTCAGTTTTTTTCTCTATAGGGACGCCTGAGTGTCTCTCATGCGCCCTCAAGATAATATCAAGCTTATGAAAAGATCAGTAATCTCCGCCATTCTCGCCGTAGCGGCGACATTCTCCATGGGGGCGCAGCTCCCCGTCGGTATGAATCCCCCTTATCCCCCCGCATACTACGGCACAATGATGCCCGTGCAGCTCCCTCCTGACATACAGGAGGCTCCCGATTCGCTCACCCCCCTGTTTGTCAACCATATCGGACGCCACGGGGCGAGATTCATGTCTTCAGACAAAAAGGTGAAGAGGCTGGGCGGCACGCTCGACCGCGCCCTGGCGGCATCGTCGCTCTCCACCGACGGCCACCGGCTGGCCGCGATGGTCAGGGAAGTGGAACGACGCACCGACGGCCGGTGGGGGGCGCTCGATTCGCTCGGCCACGCCGAACAGACCGCGATCGCCACAGCCCTGAACTCGGCCCTGCCCGGTTTTTTCACCGCCGGCAACATCATGGCCATGTCGTCCTACGTGCCGCGCTGCGTCGAATCCATGTATACGTTCTGCCACCGCCTCGGACAGCTCGACAATTCTTTGCAGATCACAGCCTCATCCGGCCCGGACTACGACGCCCTGCTCCGCTTCTTCGACACGGACATGGACTACGCCAGATGGCTCGGACATGGCAGCTGGAAGAAGATCTACGACAGCTATGTGGAGGCCAATGTGCCTCTGGAGCCGGCGAGAAGGCTCTTCTCCACCGGATATCTCCTGCCTGAAAGCGAACTGAGGAAGATCACACTCGACATCTACGCCCTGCTCCAGTCGCTGCCCGCCGCCGGGATCAACGCATCCCCGGCTCCGTTCCTGACCCCCGGCGAGTTCGAGGCCTGCTGGAAAGCCAGCAATCTCTATCACGCGCTCGAACGCACGGCCACCCCCTGGAGCAAGCTCCCGGCACGCGCGGCCGGCGGACTGCTGCGCGAGATAGTCAGCTCCACCCAGACTTTCATCGACGATCCGGCGGCCCGCAACCTCGTCAGAGGGATGTTCCGTTTCGGACACGCCGAGACAATCATGCCGCTCTTCTCGCTCATGGGACTGCCCGGATGCACCGTTCCCGACAACGCCACGCCCGAAACACTCTCCGACTATTGGACCGACTCCTACGTGTCGCCGTTGGGCGCGAGTTTCATGCTGATCATCTACCGGTCGCCGTCGGGCGGGATCTACGCCCGCACGCTGCTCAACGGACGCCCCGTGATCCCCTGGCCGGAAGCCAATGCCACGATCGTGCCCTGGGGCGCCCTGCGCGACTACTGGATGAAAAAGACACTCTGAAAAATTGAAAAATCAATAGATTGATAAATTATGGAAAACACAGAAACTTACCGCGATTCCATAGCTAAACTGCTTGAGAACGCTAAAAATGAACTTGAAGCCAACATGCAGACCCGCAACATCGGGGCTGTGATCTGGGATCTCGGCACAGCCGGTTTCCACTATGTGCCCGAGATCGTGCATCATTCGATGGACAGGGACAAGACCCGCGTGGCCCGCATCACCGGCATATACGCCTACGGAGGAAAACTCTATCTGATAGAGGAAGACCGGGCCGGAGTCAGCGTGGACGACTTCTACGACCCCGACCGCGAGGTGAAGCCCGCCGTGGTAACGCTCACTCCCGACCGGGCCGCCAAAGCCCTCGGCGATCCGGACCGTGAGAAAGGCTACACACGCCAGGGAACTCTCGAGGAATGGCTCGCCATCGCCGACTGCTATTTCGAGGCCCTGGCTGAATAAGAGTGCCGTACAAATGTACGACATTCCTGGAGCCTGTCTAAAAACAGGCTCCAGATTTGCCCGTTCCGTGCCGGTTAGCTATCTTTGCATACATATTTCCCGATAGTTTCCCGCAAACCATCACACATACCACACCGACAGACATGGATAAAATTCTCTGGGTCGACGATGAGATCGACCTCCTCAAACCCCACCTCCTTTTTCTCAAGACAAAGGGCTACGATGTGGCCACGGCCAACAACGGACCCGATGCCCTCGACATGCTCGACCGCGAGCCCTACTCGCTCATCCTGCTCGACGAGAACATGCCGGGACTTACCGGACTCGAGACCCTGGCCAGGATCAACCAGTCGCATCCCGACATCCCGGTGATCATGATCACCAAAAGCGAGGAGGAGAACATCATGACCCAGGCGATCGGAAACCAGATAGCCGACTATCTAATCAAGCCGGTGAACCCCAACCAGATATGGTTTTCGATCAACAAGAATCTCCACAGCGGGAAACTCGTGGCCGAAAAGACCACGAGCGACTACCAGCAGGAATTCAGGCGCATATCGACCCTGATCAACGACGCCCGGTCCGTCGAGGACTGGATGGAGGTCTACCGCCAGCTCGTCTTCTGGGAACTGAAACTCGAAGGAGCCGACAGCTCGATGGACCAGATGCTGCTGCTCCAGAAAAGGGATGCGAACTCTAATTTCTGCAAATTCGTCAAACGCAGCTACGAGGACTGGGTTACGTCCGACGACCATCCACTGATGAGCCACGAGATCTTCAAGAGAAAAGTCTTTCCCATGCTCGACCGGGGAGAGAAAGTGTTCGTGGTGCTGATCGATAACTTCCGCCTCGACCAATGGAGAGTGGTGGCGCCGCTCGTATCGGAATTCTTCAACATCCAGGAGGAACTCTACACCACGATCCTTCCCACCTCGACCCAATATGCCCGCAACGCCATCTTCGCCGGGCTGATGCCTCTCCAGATCGAGCAGATGTTTCCGGCGCTGTGGGTGGACGAGGACGAGGACGAGGGACTCAACATCCACGAGGCCGAGCTGATCCAGACCCAGCTCGACAGATTCCGCCGCAAGGAGAAGTTCTCCTATTCCAAACTCAACGACTCCGGAGCCGGAGAGAAGTTCCTTCGCACGCTCAATTCGCTGAAAAACACCCCGCTCAACGTAGTGGTACTCAATTTCATCGACATGCTCTCCCACGCAAGGACCGAGTCGAAGATGATCCGCGAACTCGCCAGTTCCGACGCCGCCTACAGGTCGCTGACCGAATCATGGTTCCGCCATTCGTCGACGATCGACATTTTCCGCCGCGTGGCCGAACTCGGATTCAAGGTCGTCGTTACCACCGACCACGGGACGATCCGCGTCGACAACCCGATCAAAGTGGTCGGAGACCGCAACACCAACACAAACCTGCGCTACAAGGTAGGCAAAAACCTAAACTACAATCCCAAGCAGGTCTACGAGATGCACAATCCCAAGAAATTCGGACTGCCCGCGCCTAATCTCTCCTCGACGTTCATCTATGCCTGCAACGAGGACTTCTTCTCATATCCGAACAATTACAATTACTACGTGCAGTATTACACCGGCACATTCCAGCACGGCGGCATATCCCTCCAGGAGATGCTCGTGCCGCTGGTTACACTCACCCCGAAATGAAAAAGATCCTTCTCATGATCATAGCCGCCCTGGCGGCGGCAGCCCCGGCGCTGATGGGAGCCGGACCCGGAGAGCGGGCCGATTCGCTTATGCGCGCATCGCTCGGCAGACTCGAATGCCGCGCCGACAGCGGCGACCCCGAGGCCATGTTCAGGCTCGCCAACGT
Source organism: uncultured Muribaculaceae bacterium (assembly GCA_910589425.1). Lineage (GTDB taxonomy): Bacteria > Bacteroidota > Bacteroidia > Bacteroidales > Muribaculaceae > Lepagella. The sequence goes on from CAJUSZ010000039.1 coordinate 4,385, forward strand.
GCTTGAGACAGGCTACGGCCCGCTGAGACCGGATTCCGCCAAGGCTCTGCGCCTCTACGGCGAGGCAGCCGATAAAGGTTATGCCCCGGCGCTGAACTATCTCGGATTCAAGCTCTTCAACGGCGACGGTGTCAGCCCCGATCCCGACCGGGGACTCTCCCTGATCGAGAAAGCCGCCTTGCAGGGAGACCCCAAAGGGGCGGCAAATCTCGGATGGCTTCTGGTGAGCGGGCGCAAAGTGGTGCCCGACCCCGAAAAAGCCGTCTACTGGCTCTCGAAAGCGGCCGACGCCGGTCTGCCCGTGGCCATGATGCAGCTTGCGGCCATATACACCGAAGGCCTCCCTCCGGTGGCTCCCGACACGCTCCGCGCCGAACGCCTGCTGATGCGGGCGGCGAAAGCCGGGCAGCATCAGGCCGACATGCGCCTGCGCGACCTGATGGCGCGGAAATGGATGGATCTCAGCGCCGACAGCGCGGTCTCGCTCGGGGCAAGACTCTATGCCTCGGACGGCGCCCCCTGCTCGGCCGTGGAGCTGTTCCGCATTGCCGCAGCCAAAGGTTCGGCGAGAGCCGAGGCGCTGCTCGGAGAGGCATTCGCCACCGGACGGGGGGTGGAATATGACCACGACGCCTCGGTCAACGCCTTCTACCGCGCCGCCACGATGGGAAACCATCCGGCCCAATACATCCTCGCCGAACTCCTCGATCTCTTCCCCGACGCACTGGCCGACATCCTCGGAAGCGGAAACAACAGATCAGACCTGGCCGAAACCAACGCCGCCTACTGGTATGCCCGCGCAGCCGAAGGGGGGATCGCCGACGGACGCTCGGCAATAGAAGCGCTCATCCACGAACCCACACCAGTCCGCGAAAGCCAATGACCGACACCAGCACGCCCAAGGTCTCCGTGATCGTCTGCACCTACAATCAGGAGAAATACATAGCCCGCACGCTCGACTCCATCCTCTCGCAGCAGACAGCGTTTCCGTTCGAGATCCTGCTGGCCGACGACGCCTCGGCCGACGCCACACCGGAGATATGCCGCCGCTACGCCGGCCGCTTTCCGGAGACAATACGCTTCGTGGGCAACAGAGTCAACAAAGGCCCGGTTAGGAATTATTTCGACACGCTGCGCCTCGCGCGCGGGGAATACATCGCCGACCTCGCCGGCGACGACCTCTGGACCGACCCGCTCAAACTCGCCCGGCAGACGGAGGTGATGGATTCCGATCCATCGATCACCATCTGCCACGCCGCATGGAGATACCTCGACGAATCCGGATCGATACGCTATCCGGAAGGATATTTCATGCCGGAGGAGGAATCCGTGGCCGACGGCCGAAGCCTGATTCCTGACCTTCTGAACCACAACCACGCCGGACGCTTCGTCCATCTCTGCTCATCGCTCTACCGCCGCGACACAGCCCTGTCGCTGGCCGGATCGTTTCCGCAGCTCTTCAGCGCCGCATGGCTCCCGTGCGAGGATCTCCAGCTGATCGTGATGCTCGCCTCGCGCGGAAAAGTGGCGTGGCTGCCGCAGACCGTGATGCACTACCGCGTAGGACAGGTCTCCGTCTCCTCGCCCGAAGACCATGCCAAAAGCGCGCGCTTCGTACTCCGCTCCATAAGACTGACTTTCCTGCTGGCCGAGACACTCCGTGTCCCTCCCGAAAGCATCGCATCCTACTATCGCCGCGACATCCAGTATGCCCTGCGCAGGGCGCAGAAATCGGGCGACAGACAGCTTGTGGCCGAAGTCAGGAACTTCATCCGGAAGATGGATCCCGAAGTACGCCCCTCGCTGAAGACCCGCCTCACCATGCTTCTGCCGTGCCGCAAATGAACATTTCGGCGCGATAAACCTTTTATAACGGTAGAAGGTCAAATCAAAAAAGGTTACCCAATCATGAAGAAGACATACTCCCTTATTGCTATCCTCGCGGCTGTGATGCTCTCAGCCACCCTCGTTTCCTGCGACGACGGATGGGTTCCGGCTCCCGGACCCGGACCGGGCAACACTTTCTACGACTATTCCCTCACCGGATGCTGGGAACTATATCAGGTCAACTCCACGCCCGTGCTTCCTTCAGAGATGAACTGGATGGAATTCAACGGCAACGGACGCGGATGGTACTATTACCTGCGCAACGGCGCCCCTTACGAGGAAAGGATGAACTACTGGTGTGAGTATTCCTACAATTCCGTCTCCGACTATCAGATCAACATCAGCTACGGCAACGGCTCGCCGACCACGATGAACTACTGGTTCACCCACGGTGGAAACTATCTCTGGATGCAATGGTATTCCTACAACCACGGCACCACGACCTACGTCTACCGCTCCGTGAGCGGACTCCCGCAGCCTCGCTGACAAAAGACCCATGCCCGACTTCATGCTCAATGCCCTCTGGGGCATAATAGCCATATCGGTAGTGGCCGCCGTAGCCGGCACCTACATATTCTGCCGCCGCATGATCTTCATCTCCGGCGGCATCACCCATGCCTGTTTCGGAGGCCTCGGACTGGGCTATTATCTCGGCATCCCTCCCGAGGCGATGGCGGCTGTCTTCGCCGTGGCCGGGTCGCTCGGAACGGACTGGCTCGCCCGCGGACGAGTCAGAAGAGACTCTGCCATAGCCGTGATCTGGGCGTCGGGGATGGCGCTGGGGATCCTGTTCGTGTTCCTCACCCCGGGCTATGTGCCTGAACTGAATTCATTCCTATTCGGCAACGTGCTGACCATCACGCCACACGACAACGCCGTCTCAGCCGTTTTCGCCGTGCTTCTGACCGCCTTCTTCCTCCTCTTCCGGCGGCGCATAGTCGCTATCAGTTTCGACGAGAACTTCGCCCGCACACGCCGGCTGCCCATAAGATTCATCGACACGGTGATGACACTCTTCGTGGCCCTCGCCATAGTGCTTACGATCAGGATGGCCGGGATCATGCTCCTGATGTCGCTCCTGTCGCTTCCCCAGCTCTCGGCCGAGATATTCACCCGGCGCTACATGCCGCTGACGCTCCTGTCGTTCATCATCGCCCTGGCCGGAGGGATCGGCGGACTGGCCGTGGCATGGTGGATATCGGTTCCGGCCTCGGCGGCTATAGTCCTCATCCTTGTGGCGATCTATGCATTAAGCTCCGTAGCCGGCAGAATCCTGCGTATATAGTACTAAGGGACAGGATCATAACCCGATCCGCCCCACGGATGGCAGCGGCATATACGCTTCAGCGCGAGCCACGAGCCTTTGAGCGCGCCATGCCTGCGGAGAGCCTCCACGGCATACTGCGAGCATGTGGGGGAATATCTGCACGCGGCGGGAAAATGGGGAGATACAGCACCCTGATATAATCTCACCACCGCAATGAGCATCCCGGCCACGATCCTCCCCGCTGACCCTACTTTCCATATTTTCCCTCTGCGTCGCATATCCTCCCCTGAATTAACACATTCATTTCAACAACTTACGGTCGTTATCGCTTCCCTCTGCATTTTTAATTGCATCGAATTCGGTACAATTAATATGCTCTTGCAGTTGGCTTTTAGCCATATCTGTCAGCGAAATATAATCATCGCCGTCAACTCCGATTACGGTAATTGGAGTATTCTGAACTGTGATTTTTGCCATTCGGGAATAAGTGTTTGATTTAAAATGTCAGTATATGTCAAAAGTCTGACATATCAGCTTAAATCATTTACGTTGGCGGGGAGGGTGGAGATGATCCGGGGGAGAAGACGGCACACCGATCGCTCCACACGCGAATAGTCCACGTTGCGGTCCGCCGCGTAGATCAGGGCCACCGAGAGCGTGCGAACCCCGGTGGCGGCCTCCACTGCCTCGCGGAGAGACCCGCGGTTCAGGCGCCAGGCCTCGCGGATGCGCCGTCGCATCAGCACGCGGTCCACTGCCTTGCGGCGCTTGCGCTTGGGCACCGTAACGAGCATCTGGAGCCTGCCTGTCCCCGGCGGCACATGTCCCTTGAACATGGCGTCGAGCTGATCCCCGTCCACGCTGCGGACCACTGCCCGCAGCGGCCATTCAAAAAGGCTGTCCCCTTTGTCGAAAAGCTGCTCGACAAGCGTGCGCAGACGCAGACGCTCACCCTGGCGGAAGCGGAGACCGGCTGGTGTTTTTTCTTCGGGGATTGATGTCATGATGCAAATATAACGATTTAATGGCTCATGGCAAAATATTGAGCCGTTTTTTTAGACCGTTAGGAGGATTTCCGTTAACTTTGCACCGTGGCCTGACCGCCGTAGGAAAGGCCCGCACACAAACACCGCACTCTCTCCCTGCAACAGAGACAAAAAAACTACTACAAAGATGTCAAAAGACCAGACTGTAATATTCCACAGCACTATTTTCGGCCCGATCCATAGCCGCCGTCTCGGCGTCTCGCTCGGAGTCAACCTAATGCCCGCCGACGGCAAAGTTTGCTCGTTCGACTGCATCTACTGCGAGGCGGGCTATAATTCGCAGGGTGCCGGAAAAGCCGGGATCCCCCCGCGGAGCGTCGTCAGAAAGGAACTCGAGGAGAAGCTCGACGCCATGCGCAAGGCCGGCGACCCGCTCGACGTGATCACTTTCTCGGGCAACGGCGAGCCTACGCTCCATCCGGAGTTCGCCGGAGTGATCGACGACGTCATGTCGCTCAGGGACAAGTATTATCCCGAGGCCAAGGTGTCGGTGCTGTCGAACTCCACACGCATTTTCGACCCCTCGGTGGCCGAAGCGCTGAAAAAGGTGGACAACAACATCCTCAAGCTCGATTCGGCCATAGAGCCTACCATGAGGCTGATCGACGTCCCGGCGTCGAAAGACTTCACGGTCGAAAGGCTGATCGAGGGACTGAAGCAGTTTGCCGGACAGGCCGTGATCCAGACCATGCTCCTCAGAGGGGAACACAACGGCAAAATGGTAGACAACACCACTCCGGAGGAGATAGCGGCTCTCACCGAGGCTTACAAGGCCATAGCCCCCAAGGAGGTGATGCTCTACAGCCTGGACCGTTCCACTCCGGAAGAGAATCTCCGCAAGGTGGAGCGCGACGAGATAGCCGCCATAGCCGCCGGCATGGAGAAAGAAGGAATCAGATGTATGTATTACTGACAAGTCAAAAACATGTTTTTTCCAAAAAGTCTGCGCCCCGGCGACAAGATCGCCATCATCTCCCCCGCATCGGTAGTCAATCCTGAATATATCGACGCTGCGGCGAGGGTCATCGCCGACCGCGGGTTCACGCCGGTCGTGATGCCCCATGCCAAAGGTCCCGCCGACGGATCTTTCGCCGCTACCGAGCGTGATCGTATCAGCGATTTCCTGACCGCCTGGAACGATTCCTCCATATCCGCCCTGCTATGCGCCCGCGGAGGCTACGGATCCGTGGCCATACTTCCGGCCATCCCCGGCTCGATGCTGCGTGCCAACGCCAAGTGGCTCATGGGATTCTCCGACATCTCGGCGCTCCACGCCATGCTCCAGTCGGCCGGAGTTGCCTCGCTCCATTCCCCCATGGCCCGCCATCTCGCCGAATTCCCGGCTGGCGACGAGTCGACCGAGGCTCTGTTCGGCATACTGACCGGCGACGGTCCTGTACGCTATTCCCTTCCCGCCGGCGACGCCTGTTTCTGCGGTGAGGCCGAGGGGAGGCTGCGGGGAGGAAACCTGGCCGTACTCGACGGACTGGCAGCCACACGCTTCGACATTCTGCGCGCCGAACCGGCCGACGACGACGTGATCCTTTTCCTCGAGGATATAGCCGAACCGATCTACAAGGTGGAGCGCATCCTCTGGCGTCTGCGCCTCAACGGGACTCTCAACCGCGTGGCAGGCCTGATCTTCGGCGCGTTCACCGACTACCGCCCCGACCGCAACTATCCCTCGATGGAGGCTATGATCCGCTCCCGCATCGCCGACTGGGGACTGGAGGGAATACCCGTGGCCTTGGGATTCCCCTGCGGCCACCAGCGGGCCAACCTGCCGCTGATAGAGGGCGCGTGGAGCCGCCTGAGCGTTACTCCCGGAGGAATCACACTTGAAATGGAACGCAGATGAAGAGTGTGATCCAGCGTGTGGCGCGTGCCTCCGTAAGCGTCGGAGGGGAGAAGGTGGCCGCCATCGGACGCGGGCTCATGATCCTTCTCTGCGCCGTGGAGACTGATTCGGAAGCCGAGGCCGAAAAGCTTGCCCGCAAGATAGCCGGGATGCGCATATTTCCGGATGCCGGAGGGGTGATGAACGTGAACTGCACCGACGCCGGAGCCGCAATCCTGTGTGTCAGCCAGTTCACCCTCGCCGCCTCGCTGCGCCGGGGCAACCGTCCGTCTTATTCCGCGGCGGCCGGACGCGACAAGGCGCTCCCGCTCTACGATTTCTTCTGCCGCCGCCTCTCCGAACTGACCTCCACCGGTGTGGAGCGCGGCGTCTTCGGGGCCGACATGCAGGTGGAACTCGTCAACGACGGCCCGGTTACGATCATAGCGGACACTGATGAAATGTAATATTGACATGACAATAGAAGAAGCACAGAAAGCCGTCGACGAATGGATCAGGACCGTCGGCAAAGGATATTTCTCACCGTTGACCAACATGGCCATGCTGACCGAGGAGGCCGGCGAGCTGGCGCGCATCATATCGCGCACCTACGGCGAGCAGGTGGCCAAACCGGGCGACCTGCGCCACACACTGGCCGAGGAACTTGCCGACGTGCTGTGGGTGGTGATCTGCCTGGCCAACCAGACCGGCACCGATCTCACGTCCGCGCTGAAAGCCGGGCTTGAGAAACGCCTCACCCGCGACCGCGACCGCTTCAAATCCCGCAGCAATTCCTGAAAAGCTTTTTTCCACACACATAATCCACGGGGTCGACACCATTGTCAGTCCCGCTTTTTTCATATAAATTCAAACTATTTTCTATTTTCTATTTTCTATTTTCTATTTTCTATTTTCTATTTTCTATTTTCTATTATTTTTATTGATTTTTCTTGCAAGTTAAAATTATTTGTCATAATTTTGCATTTGAAGTCAGTATGCACCTTACTATATCTTCACAGACTTTCCGCACTCACTTCGCGCAAAACAATTACAACAATCCTACAATACAATTAACCAAAAACTAATCTTTGTATGAGAAAACTAACCAGAATCACGGCATTAGCCGCGATCGCAATTTCCGCACTGACCGGATCAGCGGCAAACTACCACGGCCTTAAAATCACGCTGCTCGACGAATCCACCGTCTTCGTCAAGCTTTCAGACGACATGAAAGCGATCTTCACCCCGTCTCATCTGAAAATCACCGGAACCGGACAGGATGTGGAAGTGCCCAGGGAAAAACTCGCCACATTCCAGTTTACAGAACAATCCGAAACAGACGGAGTGGAGGAGACCACCGTCGCTGCCGATCCATTCCTTCAGGACGGATACATGGTCTTCACCGGGCTCAAAGAGGGTACAGGGATCAAGGCCTATTCCCCCGACGGACGCCTTATCCTGTCGGAGACCGCATCCGGCGACTTTTCGCTCGATCTGAAACGCCTGCCTAAAGGCATCTGCATCGTTACAGTCAACTCAATCTCTTACAAAATCAACGTCAGATAATCATGAAAAAGACACTTTTCGCACTCGCGGCAGGTGCCGTGGCTCTTCCTCTCGCAATCTTCGCCAACTCGGACCAGATACAGCTCACCGAAATCAACAACCTGATACGCAAAATATGGGTGGACGACGTCAAGGAAATGACCGTCAGCAAGACCCAGGGCATAAAGGAGGGATACAACACTTTCACGGTCCACTATAATTCCGGAAACAAAAGGGAATGGCTCATGGGCGCCATCAAGGAGATGAAATGGGTGCCGGGACTTGAAGAATCCGATCTGAAACTCGAGGCCGAACCCCACCACCGGAGCATAACCCTCCATTCAGACTGCGACAATCCCGACATACACTATTCCTTCGGCGCGCTCCCGATCGAATATTTCAACGGCCTGAGCGAGCATGAATACCACGACGTGATCTATCAGTACGAGACACAGCTGATCAACCAGTTCGCCTATTCGCTCGGCAAGGATGTCAAGGAACTCCCGACTGAAAGAGTGTTCCCCTACACAGGGAAAAACTCCATAACATGGTTTCCAGCCACCACGGAAGAGATGTTCAAGATGCCCGGAAAGGATTATATCGGCTACATCTACCAGGGCACGGTGGATCCGCAGAAAGGACTCATCCTGGATCACGACGTGAAATGGCAGCGGGTTACGTGCAAGAATGTCGTAATCAGCGACGTGGACTATTCAATCTCCACAGAGGTCTCCCCGATCGGGATAAAAGCCACCGTCAAGGCTCCCGAAGGCGACAACGAGCCTTTCGCCATATTCTTCGTCAAGGAGGACGACGCAAAGGGGAAAACGGCCGACGATCTCGCCGCGAGCCTTATATCCAAGCTTGAGAGTACGGTCTACAGTTCCTACAATCCCGACATGGGAGACTGGACAAAGGTTACCTACAAAGGTGAGGGCACAGCCACATCGGCGCAGCTATGCTCGGGCGACAAATACTATGTGCTGACTGTCGGCTGCGAGATCGGTGTGATGACTTCCCACGCCGTGATGACCGACCTTATCACAGTGCCTATGCCGGAAATCACGGACAACTGCACTTTCGACGTGGCTTCCGAGGAGGTTACCGCATCCGAGATCAACCTCGACATCAAGCCGTCGAATCCCGAGACAGTCTACACCGTGTTCCTGAAAGAGACCGGAAAAGTTGCCGACCCGCTCGAATACTTCACCCGCTCCATCTTCCGGCTCCGCGGAATGAACCAGCTGTCGACAACCCCGGGAGAAGACAACATGTATGTGTTCAAGGGTGAGAAAAAGCTCAACAGCCTGAAGAATGTGATCGAAGGCAAACAGCTCCTGACCGGCACGGACTATACGTTCTACATCATGGGTATCGACCAGAACGGCACGCCGACCACAGCAATAAGGGAATTCAACTACACTCCCGGCAAGAGCGACAAGAGAATGACGTTCGAGATCTCCTTCAACACCGACAAATTCAAGGAGAACGAGCTTTCAAGCCAGTGGGGACGCAATCTCGAATTCAAGGTGGTTCCCTCGGACACTACCATGAAATATATATTCGACAAGAAGAAACTGAAAGAAAGCGAGCTTTCATGGACCGACGAACAGCACATGGACGATTACGTGAAAGCCCAGGGCAAATATCTCTACATGTATGAACACACAGGCCTGTTTGAACACAAGACCTCTTTCTCGTCCGATTACGACTACGATGCAGGAGGATATGTCTTCAAGCCCTATCTCATATTCGTGTTCGGCTACGACGGATCAGCCACTTCCGAGCTTTATCTCTACAAATTCGAGCCGGCCAACGGAAATCTCACTCCCGTAAGCGACGCTGCGAAGAAGCTGATGGAAAAC
>CAJUSZ010000040.1 GCA_910589425.1 uncultured Muribaculaceae bacterium
ACAAGGGGTCAAACATGCTTGGCCTCAGGGGGCATCCGCGCTTGGGTTTTCCAACTTGGTCAAGAACTTGGTCGAAAACTTCGTCATTCCATTCGGGGGGATGCCGTTTGCATCAAGCAGTCGGAGACGGAAAGAAACGCTAAGGTCGCCAGAATACCCACCAAGTCAACGGTTCACCATTCCCTTTTTTAGAAAAGGCGGATTTGCAGAGCTGCACCATATAGACGAGCAACCCAAGGCCACCGAGTATAAACAAGGCAACCAACAAATAACCTATTATGTGAGCTAAAAAGTCCATAAATTCAGTGTGTAAGGTAATATCGGCACAAATATAACAAAATAATCTGATATGGCAAATGCATTTGACTTTATTTTATACAGGTGGTAATTTTAGCCAGCAGATGTGTGGAATGATCGACTATACTGGACGGTTGTCTGCTTCTATATAATTACCCTTGACTTTTTAATAAACTGACAAAGTCCTGCTACACTGAGCTTTGGATATTGTTCGCGCAGTTCTGTCTCTTTTTGTGAACAGGTATGCCCGGTATGATGTGTTTTTTATGAGTTTGGCGTTGGCAGGTTGGTTGAATATTAGTAAATTTGTAGCCAAAATTCGCGCAATATGAAATGGCAATATTTGTTAATAGCCGTATTCCTTATTCTAAATGGAATTAAGCAATGGAGAACATATTTGAAAACTCCAAACCGCAATAACCAGCGGTGGTCAAAATCAAATGGAGATCCGGTATGGGGTACTATTTCAATACTTTTAGGAGTAGCCACTTTGATTTTGCAGCTTATTCCGTAATTGTCGGGTTAAGGCATTTTTACGGCAAATTTACCGACCATGCCGTGGTCGGTAGCCCATAAAATAGAAATTGAGGCAGAATCCCCTATATGGTTAATGGGACTCTGCCTCATAAATTTGAATTTGTTGGTTTCTTAGAGAAGCGGCAGCAGAATGGCTTCAAGATCGGATAGACCGACGTAGCCAACTGAACGCTGTTTCATCTCCCCGTCCTTGAAGAAGAGAATTGTCGGGATATTGCGGACACGCTGTTCAGTCGAAACTTCATCGTGTTCGTCAATGTTGAGCTTGCCGATGATGGCTTTGTCGCCATATTTCTCAGCAAGTTCTTCAACAACCGGACCGAGTTTCATGCAGGGGCCGCACCATGTTGCCCAAAAGTCGATTACTACGGGTTTGCCTGATTCGATTGCTTCGCGTGCAGTCTGATCTGTGAATTGGATTGCCATGATAGTTTAGATTTTAGTATTATTATGATTATGGTATATATTATCTGTCAGTTTTCTGAGTTCGATATTGTGAAGGATATGTTCAGGTCGCTCAGTGTGTTGACAAGATCTCTGTCGATGGAGATCTTTTTTCTTGATCTGACCTGTATCCGCTGTCTGGTTTCATCGTCCAATAGAGAGATGATGAATTCTCCCGGGCGCCCCGTATCATTAAGAACGGAAAGAGCATCCTTTAAAGTATTGTCCTTATGATTTACATTCATAAAAAGCTCGACCTTGTCCGCAAGCTTGCCTTTATATGTCTCAAGCGGGGATATTTCATCAATATTGAATTGGAATGAATCCTGTCGGTATTTACTTTGTGAAAAGGATACTTTTACGAATATCGCTTCACCTGGTTGCAGACGATTGTAATATTCTTCGTAGTTTTTCCCAAATAACCGTATTTCTGTTTTTCCGGAAAAATCCTCGAGTTCAAAAATTCCGAACGGATTTCCTTTGCGTGATGTGCGCTGCTGGACTGCCACTACCATTCCGGCGAGCGTTACGGTGGCTTCGCGTTGCATCCGGTCATCAAAATCCGCAGCAGATGTCGTAACACCATAGTTCACTTCCATGAAATATGGATCGAGCGGATGCCCGCTTATATACATCGAAACGAGTTCCTTTTCTTTTTCAAGTAGAGCGAATCTATCCCATTTCTGGAATTTGGGAATGGGAGGTTTATTAGTCTCCATTGGCTCAAGATCGCCAAACAGGCTTGTCTGTAGGGAGTCGCGGTCTTGCTGAAGACGCTGTCCATATTTTACAAGATGGTCGGCAAATGAAGTGTCTCCTACGATTTCCACCACTGCTTCCCGTGCGATGCCAAGACAGTCAAGGGAACCGGAAAGTGCCAGAGATTCAATCGCAGCCCGGTTGCATGCGGTGAGATTAACGCGCTCTACAAAATCATATATATCCTTGTATGCTCCATTACTCTCACGTTCCTTGAGAATCGCTGACACGGCATTTGCCCCGACACCCTTGACGGCAGCAAGGCCGAAACGGATGGAGCCATCCTTAGCCACAGAGAATTTGTCGCGGCTCTCGTTTACATCAGGCCCTTTCACACTCAATCCCATTCGGCGGCATTCATCCATGAACTTGCGGATCTTGGCTATGTCAGACAGGTTCCGGCTCAGGACTCCTGCCATATATTCGGCGGGATAGTTTGCTTTCAGGTAGCCTGTCTGGTATGCTACCCAACTGTAGCATGTCGCATGGCTTTTATTGAAGGCGTAGGATGCGAATTTTTCCCAGTCCGCCCATATTTTTTCCAGAACTTCAGGTGCATGTCCGTTGGCTTGACCTTGATCCATGAATTTCACCTTAAGTTTAGCCATCTTGTCGATCTGTTTTTTACCCATCGCCTTGCGAAGCATATCGCTTTCTCCCCGGGTAAAGTTGGCCAGCAGTCTGGAGAGCAACATCACCTGTTCCTGGTAAACAGTGATTCCGTATGTTTCCTCCAGATATTTTTTCATGATAGGAATATCATAGCAGACTTCATGTTCGCCGTGCTTTCTCGCGATAAATTCGGGGATATATTCCATAGGTCCTGGTCGATACAGGGCGTTCATGGCTATAAGATCCTCAAATTTAGATGGTTGCAATGATCTTAGGTGAGCCTGCATTCCGGGCGATTCAAATTGGAAAGTGGCTGTGGTTCTTCCTTCGCAATAAAGTTTATATGTGGCTGGGTCATCGAGAGGTATATGGTCGATATCAACTGTCTCCCCCCTTGAAAGTCTTATGTTCTCAAGGGCTTCCATGATGATTGAAAGTGTCTTCAGACCGAGAAAGTCCATCTTGATCAATCCAGTCTCTTCTATGACAGATCCCTCGTATTGGGTTGAAATTACTTTCGATCCGTCTGTATCTGTCGCTACCGATACAGGAACCCAGTCTGTTATGTCGTCTTTGCAGATAATGACTCCGCATGCGTGGATGCCTGTGCTGCGCACATTTCCCTCAAGCTGCCCCGCATACTTCATCATGTCGCGTATAGCCGGATCCGGGCTATTTACCTCCGCGGCGAATTCTTTGCAATATTGTGTTAGATTTTTGAAATTTGTTTTCGGTACTTTCCCATTTACCTCCGGCAATCTCGAGTCCACGAGTCTGGCGATTCTGACTCCTTCCGAACGTGGCAGATCCATGACTTTGACCATGTCTTTTATAGCCATCTTGGCAGCCATTGTTCCATAGGTTATGATATGCGCCACTTTCTCCGCCCCATATTTTTCGGTTACGTATTTCAGCACTTCATAACGTCCGTCATCATCGAAATCGACGTCAATATCAGGGAGGGATATACGGTCCGGATTCAGAAATCTCTCAAACAGAAGGTCATATTTGATGGGATCAATCTGAGTTATTCCCAGGCAATATGCGGCGGCCGAACCCGCAGCCGAACCTCGTCCAGGTCCGATGCTGACTCCGAGTTTCTCTCTTCCGGTGTTGATGAAATCCTGAACTATGAGAAAGTATCCCGGAAAGCCCATCGTTTTCATTATGTAAAGCTCAAACTTAAGCCTTTCCTTCACTTCTTCAGGGAGTGGATCGCCGTAGCGTTTAATGGCGCCATCCATTGTCAGCTTCTCAAGATAGTCCGCCTCAAACTTGATCCGATACAGCTTGTCGTAGCCTCCAAGACGCTTTATCTTTTTTTCTGCTTCTTCCTGTGAAAGAACCACATTGCCGTTTTCATCCCTTGTGAATTCGTCAAACAGCTCTTTTTCTGAGATACGCGAGCGATACTCTTGCTCAGAGCCGAATTCCGCCGGAATATCGAAGTTAGGCATTATGGGGGCATGGTCGATGGAGTAGAATTCCACCTTTTCGAGAATTTCCGCCGTATTCTCGATCGCTTCCGGAAGATCGGGGAATACGCTCATCATCTCCTCTGTGGATTTAAACCATTCCTGCTTTGTGTAGTGCAGTCGTGGCTCCTTGTAGAGTTTCTGCATAGACATGCATATAAGCCTGTCGTGTGCCTCCGCGTCATCCTCGTAAGCGAAATGCACATCGTTGGTGGCAACCAACTTTATCCCTAATCTGCGGGAAAAATCGATCAGCACCTCATTGACTTTCTCCTGCTTTTCAAAGGTCTCGGTATTGGCATTTGTCTTAAATGTTTTATGTCGTTGCAGTTCGAGATAGAAATCATCACCGAAAGTCTCCTTATACCAAACTGCGACCTGCTCGGCTCCGGCTATATCACCCTGGTCTATGAGTCTCGGAATCTCTCCTCCCAGGCATGCCGAGCAGATTATCAGACCCTCACGATGCTTTGCAAGTTCTGTCTTGTCTGTCCGCGGCTTATAGTAGAAACCATCTGTCATCGCCTTGCTAACAAGTTTTACAAGATTATGATACCCTGTCAGGTTTTTGGCAAGCACGATGAGATGGTAACCGGTGTCGGAACGGTCTGTACGGTCTTCCATGTTGCGTTTTGCCACGTACATCTCGCATCCAAGCACAGGTTTTATCTTCTTGTCGTCGTCAAGTCCCCCGTTCACTTTGTTGACATAATTGAAGAATTCTTTTATGCCGTACATGTTGCCATGGTCTGTCAGAGCCAGACCATGCATACCATCGGCCACAGCCTTATCGACAAGTTCCTTGATAGATGCTTTGCCGTCGAGAAGACTGTATTGTGAATGCACATGCAGGTGGGTGAAACGGAATTCTTTCATGAAACAAAATGGGGGTATTATTCAAGGTAGGGATTTAGGTCTCGTTGAATTTCAGTATTTAGACCCCGGTGGGAATTAACCCACCGAAGTCTAAACATGTCTTTCTTGTCGGGTATCTTATTTGAAAAGATACTGTGCGGAAATTGACTGATTGTTGTGGATACGTCTGATAGTATCGGCAAAAAGTTTTGCCACAGGCAGAATCACAGCTTTGTCATTCTCCTTGCCATAGGGAATGGAATCTGTGAATATTATCTCTGTCAGCCCTGATTTCTTTACGCGGTCAGTGGCAGGATCACTCATGACGGCATGGCTGCACAATGCTCTGACTGAGGCGGCGCCGAACTCAAGCAGCATATCGGCGGCCTTGGTGATTGTGCCGGCTGTGTCGACGATGTCGTCAACGAGGATCACGTTCTTATCCTTGACATCACCGATCACAGTAATGTTTTCAACAACATTTGCCTTGGCTCTTACTTTGTGGCAAAGCACAAGGGGAACATTAAAGTATTTGGCATAGGAATTCGCCCGCTTAGCTCCGCCTACGTCAGGAGATGCGATGACCATATCTTTCAGATGCAGACTTTCAATGTAGGGGATGAATATCGAGGATGCATACAGATGGTCGACAGGCACATCGAAAAATCCCTGGATCTGATCGGCGTGAAGATCCATTGTGATAAGGCGGTCAATCCCAGCCACACTCAGAAGATCAGCTACGAGTTTGGCCGCGATAGATACGCGAGGTTTATCTTTCCTGTCCTGGCGTGCCCAACCGAAGTAGGGGATGACTGCTACTATGGTAGCTGCCGACGCACGTTTGGCAGCATCTATCATCAGAAGAAGCTCCATCAGATTGTCGCATGTCGGGAATGTGGACTGGACAAGATATACTTCTGCACCGCGGATGGATTCCTCGAAACAAACCTCGAACTCTCCGTCTGCAAAGCGCTCTATGTTCATCTTGCCAAGCTCGATGCCAAGCTCCTTACACATGGATTCTCCAAGATAATGGCTTTTCGAACCTGCAAATACCTTGATTGGGGGAAGAAAATTGCTCATGGCTAAGTTGTTTATGTTTTGCTTTGTATATTTTTGTTATTGTTGAATCGTTGTTCTGTTGATTGGGAATTGCAATACTTTCGCATTTTTTGCCGCCACTGAAAGGCTTAGCGGCATGGATGATGAAAGATGCAACGTGCAGATTGCGGTGGACAGCAGATCGATGGCATCGACAGATCCTTCGGTCATGCCTGACATGGAGAATGCAAGTGGCGGGATATTGAGCTTTATATCCGTATCCCTGTCAGAGAAATTGGCGACGACCAATACGGCCTCTTTATCTTTTACATATCTTAGGAAAGCGAATACTGCATCCGGGTTCAGATCCGGATTCTGAAGATTGACATACATAAGATCAAAAAAATCACCTGATCTCAATGAACTGCATGAATTACAAAGATTCAATACTTTCCCGTAGAGCGCGCGCAGCCATTTTTCCTGTTCTGTAAGCAGGTTGGTCGAACACCGTCCTCCGTCATACCATCGGCGCATTGTGTCGTAACTCCAGTAGTCAAATATCGACGTTCGGTCGTTATCTCCGGCAAAGCCTTCATTATCGTGCGCCGATTCGCCGAGTTCCTGACCGAAATATATCATGAACGGCCCCTTGGACATCATGGAACTGACCACGAGCGACGGGATGACGTTGGCCGGATTGCCCGCATAAGATTTTGATCCGAACCGGACTTCATCATGGTTCTCAATAAAATTGAGCATACGGTCTCCGATGCCGTCTACAGTCTGCCAGCATCCTGTAAGCCTGGCTGCGCTCTGGTGCCGTTGTTCCACAGCTTTCAATGTGTCGTAGAGATTCACCTTGTCATACAGATAATCAAAGCATCCATAATCGATGAACGGCCTGTATTGACCGACATCATAGATCTCTCCGATGAAAATCAGATCTGGATAAAATGTCTTCATGACAGGAATAACCCAGTGCCAGAAAGCGAGTGGAACCATAAACACCATGTCGCATCTGAAACCGTCTACCCCTTTTGACGCCCAGAACTTCAGAATATCGAGCATCTTGAACCATGTGTCAGGGACGGGATTGAAATGTTCCGAACCGTCTCCGTAATCAAATCCATAGTTCAGTTTAACCGTCTCATACCAGTCGTTTGCCGTAGGATATGCCGTAAAGCAATCATTACCTGTAGCTTTAGATGGAAACTCTACATAAGGATGTGCGCCATTGGCGATGTCGACCTGAGGAGAAAACTGCTGGTTCGTGATATAATAGTAATTATTATCACGATCAAACATTTTCGTTATGTCGTCGTTTGTCCCGAAATCAGATACTCCGTCGGGCTTTGCATCCGAATGATACCGCCGGGCAGTGTGGTTGGGCACAAAATCGATGATCATTTTCATGCCGGAATCATGCACTCTTTCCGTAAGAGCTTCAAATTCCTGCATACGCCGTTCCACATCAACTGCAAGACAAGGATTTATATCATAGTAGTCCTTGATAGCATACGGAGATCCAGCCTCACCTTTGACAATGCACGGAAAATCACGGATAATGCCATAAGAGGAAAAATCAGATTTTGTGGCATTCTCGATAATACCTGTAAACCAGATGCAGTTCGCGCCAAGATCACGTATGGAATCCAGAAGACGGGGTGTGTAATCAGCCATCTTTCCGCTTCCGTTTTGAGCCAATGTGCCGTTGGGCACACATCCGGAAGTCTGATTTGTCAGCAGACGCGGTAACACCTGATAGATTATAAGTCTCTCCTCTGAACTTGCCGTAGACCTCATCATTCAAACATTGATAATCTTTTCAAGAACTCTGCTTGCCGCCTCATATCCCAATAGGGCGGTCTTGCGCATCTGGGATATGTCGAATGTCTTTAATTCCGACATTTTGGATGTCTGTATTATATGATCGCATATATTAAGATCCTGAAGAGTGTTGGCCTTTGTGGTCAACTGATAAGATCTGACAGCGATATCGATTAATGAATTCTTGAATTTATACTGGCGGTTGAGCGGGCTGCAATTGCTCCCGAATAAAACCGAACAATGGGGTCTTATCGCCCACGCCGGAAGATTTCTGAGGACTCCGCCATCCACATAGTGAATGCCGTTTATCCGTATGGGTTTAAAGACAATCGGAATGCTGCACGATGCGAGAACCCTGGGGACAATCTCTCCGGATGCCCATCCGACAGATTTGCCATTGTCAAAATCTGTGGCGCATATCACAGTCGGTATCCTCATCTCATCCAAAGTCTTTACAGGAAGCCATTCTTCAAGGATCTTGCCGAATTTGTCAAGTTTGAGAAAACCCGATTTCGGCACGGACCATTCTGTGAAATCCCTGAATTTCTCAAATTCAAGAAAGCATTCAAGCATCTCTTTTGGAGAAAGCCCCGCTCCATAAAGCGCTGCCGCAATTGATCCGGCAGAGACTCCTGATATAATGTCGGGTCTTATGCCAAACCGCTCGAATGCAAGAAGAACTCCAATATGCGCGAACCCTTTGGCTCCTCCGCCAGACAAAGCAAGCCCACGCCGCACTTTGCGGTGGAGACCTATTGTCTGAAGCAGCCCGTCAAGTCCTAACATACTGTAAAATATCCTTTTTACGTCTTTAACCTGTTACTTTGACAAAACAATACCATTAACCGTATGCTGCCATTTTCACATGACAAAGTTAGTTATAAAACTCGAAACTATCAATATATAGCTTTATAATATTTCATAATTGTTTATTAATCTGAGATTTTACATTGTATATCGACACGACAGACTCTGAATCATCCTGCAAACTGAATTGTTCCGGTACAAGACTATTGTGTTAATAAATTTATAATCTACTGAATATTAGATTTATGTATGTCAGCTCGACATCATGACTAAAAAATAATATTTAAAACTGTTGTGATTTTTTTGTTCAGTTAACAAAAAAGCATTAACTTTGCAGTCGAAATCCACGACTTGTGATCCAATAAGTGATCAAAAGGAGAGATGGCAGAGTGGTCGATTGCGGCGGTCTTGAAAACCGTTGAGGGTCAAACCTCCGGGGGTTCGAATCCCTCTCTCTCCGCTCGTAACGCTGAAAATCAGCGAACTAACGGATAAGTACCCTTAAAAGTACCTGAAAAACCGGACTTTTAAGGGTATTTTTTTATTCCGCCTGAAAAATGAACGAGCCGGAAGCTATTCTGTATATATTGTTGATCAGCTCTTAAGAAAATACTATCTATTGAATAAGATAGAAGTTAAGCCCGGACGCCGAAATCGGCGTCCGGGCTGGCGGTTATCTTTTCATGCGAATATCAAGATGGTTTTCGCCTATGGGCCATACGGCGTAGAGAATGCGGAATCTTGTGGGGTCGTCTGCCGGAATGAAGATGGAAGTTTCCGACG
Organism: uncultured Muribaculaceae bacterium; assembly: GCA_910589425.1. Lineage (GTDB taxonomy): Bacteria > Bacteroidota > Bacteroidia > Bacteroidales > Muribaculaceae > Lepagella. The sequence goes on from CAJUSZ010000040.1 coordinate 9,438, forward strand.
GGATTAGCAAGTCGTCGGGATTAGTCTCTCCAATAGCCCACTTATCTTCGAAGATAAGCGGAGTGGGGCTGTAATATTTATATCCTTTATATTTACCTTCACCTTCATATTTAGAATGTAGCTCCATCGGGGCCTCCATATTTTCAATAATATGGTCGCACCAGCACACAAACCCATAATCGTCTAACTGATATTTCCAGTATATATCATTTACGGGGTCGTCCCAGAATTCATTGCTCTTGTTGTTATAGAAGTACGGAATTTTAAACTCGGCACCTTTCACTTTTCCGGTTTCCAAATTCAGATCGAACTTGGTCATTATATAGTAAGCGCTACCGTTTCTGAATCTACCGCCGAGAGCATCGAGAACAAGAGTGTAGGAATCGTTGCTGGGAGTATTTACTACAATATCTTCTACACCTCGGTGATCTGTGTCGATCCAATCTTCGACGGTGGCATCGAGTTTCACGGATGTCAGTCCGATGTGAAGCACGAAATTATACGATTTACCTGCCTGGAATGCAAAGTTGAAAGGTGCAGTTATCTCGCTTGTGATTTTGCTTTGTCCACCGGCGAGCTTGGGATCCTCGGTGATGACATCAAACTTGACGGTCACCATGACGGGGATATCTTCGTTGGAATATTTGTCTATAACAGGAGTGGGCATCACCATCAGATATTTATCGTCCTTGGTGAGGTTCATCACTGTGGTGGCGTTGTCGGGCGTGAGAGTGCTGTTGATGAAATCGCCGTTGTCAGCGGTGAGTGTGTAAGTGTGTGATTTGGCTTCATAATTCTCCCATTCGCCGGTGCGGAGATTGAAGTCGCCGCTGTCTCCAAATTGGCTTGAAGATATCGACACGCTGTTGATTACCACAGTCGATTTATCAGTAAGCGCGATGCCATGCTTGCTCAACTCACCATTGCCGTTATCTTCATTGCCATTCTCGACACTATTCTCATTGATGACAGCCACGCGCTTGAATCCAATGCGGGACAGTGCGTGCTTGAATCGGAAATCCACCTTCTCCGCGATGGTCTGCTTGCGGATATCCATTGCATTGTTGCTATAGAGCAGGTCGACCTGATTGTCGACGTCCTCGTCCATCTTGAACGAGAGTTTGGGGTCGCCGGCTGTGCTGTTCGATGTGATAGAGGTGATGCCAGTAGCACCGAAGGTGCCGGTGTAGGGTGCGTAGGCGAAGAACGATACTTTTTCTGTGGGATTGCTCGGCCAATACTTCACGGGGGAATAGGCCCATTTGTCGTCTTCAGACCATTTCACTTCCTGATTATACATGAAGTTGGGCACATGGTCAGGATCTTCTGTCTTGTAGTCCTCTGTCTCGGTGTAGTATCCGAACACACCGAATCCCTTTTTTTTCAGTGAGGGCAGATCCATCACCGCAGCACGTGTTTCCGGTGCATTCGACAGATATGTGCCGAACATAACAGCTCCGTCGAGATTCTGGTCGTTGCTGTTACTGAACAGCTCTTCTTCTTGTGTGCAGCTGACCGTCGCAGTCGCTGCAATGGCTACGAAAGCCATCAAAGTTTTAGTAGCTTTCATGTAAATAACACTTGGTTTTGTTTAATTGATGGTATATTTTTTGATTATTGGTTTATGTAATCCGTGTAGTTCTAAAATGGGATATGGACATCATCCTGCTCGTTCCAATCTTCGACCCAGACGTCGAAGCCCCAGTTACCATTACCCCCGGGCGGCAACGGTGGATCCAGCCACAGATCGAGATATAGGTCGAGGTTGTCGCCGCGCATGTCTTCCGGGATCGTGCGTTTATTAATGAGGTGGCCGACAGGTATTTCATATTTAAGCACTTTTTTACCGTCGGAGAGCATGGCTTGGAATTCAAGAATATTTTCATCGGGTAATCCTTTGTGACCGCCGGGTAATCCAAAACAATGTATGTCGGCTGCGACATATCCTATCTCTGGTTGCACCTGTGTTCTTGTCCGTGTCCATGAGTCGGAATTTATAATGTGGGTCACTGTCTTTGTGTTTGGCGTGCCGCTGTGGAGCTTCCGTCCGTTGGCAAATCCGGTAATGGCTCCTCGTGCCGACCGGAGATTGCCTATGTTGATTGAGTGTATTTTCAGATGCAGTGTGAAAATGATGTTGCGTGGATGAAGTGTCCCGATCACTTGGGTGCCTCCGGCAAGATGATCCACGGGATCGGTCATTATGGTGTCGACAGCGAGCCACTCGGGCTGTGCGGCCACGTAGCTGTCGCCGTTGCGGCTGGTATACCATACAGCTCCCCTGTATTCAGCCGCGTAGGCCTCTGCGGTCTCAGCTGCATCAAGCCCACGGAACATGATATAGTTGTATTCATCTTCTGTCAGATTGAACATGGTGGCCCAGTGGCGCCCTGCCGACAGATAGGGGGATACGTAACTGATATTATTGTCGATTGTCCGCACTCTCTCCCCGGTTTCAGTATGATGACACACCACCGTCAAGCCGGTTGGCAGAGTCTTTCCATAATCGCTCCAGTCCACATTGATGCGTGTGAGCGAGCGGTCCGCCATCTCATCCTCCGGATAGAAGTGTATCGTGGCGTCGCATGATGCGAGCATTACGCAGATAGCTATAAGGATAAGATTTACGTTCCTTACCATTTCATCCACCTCCTTTCTTTTCTCTCTTGATAGAATTTATAGGAGATGGCGACTCCTGCGCGTGTCACTCCCCAGTAAGTGCCGCTGCCACGCGAGATTTTGGCTCCATTGCGACCGGTGTTATGATATTTAACCCACCTGTATGAAATATATCCTGCGCCTATCTGCGCCTCCATTCCCCAGCGATGCTCTTTGTCGAGATGGAATGCGTAGCCATAGCCGAGTCCAAGTCCGAAAGCCGCATGATTCGGATCCTGATATCGGTAATCGCCGCCTGTACTCACGTTAAATCCTGCCACTGAAGCATGAACGCCGAAATAATGGCCTTTTCCTGCATCTTTAGGCCAATAGCGCACCTCCGGCTGAGTGGCCAGCAGTCGTATGCGCCAGCGGCTGGTTATGTCGTAAGGGGAATACCACACCGGTATATCAAGACTCCAATGTGGCCATAGCTCAATTTCAACACCGAGATTGGCACACATTGCGACATCCCACAGTAAGTTTGTCTTTACGGCATAAAAACGCTTACGTGGCGCTCCTGTCTTCAGAAACTGGATTTCACTTGTGCTGATGTGCGGGGACGGAGCGATACATTCTATCTCTGGCCGGGGAATTGCAACTGATTGCAAATTGGCATTGACAAGGCGGTTGTCGTAGTCAACTATGACTGATGACCGGCGCAGGTAGGGCAACACGTTGTCGCGCATTGAAGCGTAAGGTTTTCCTTCGCCAAGATGCTTTATCTGACGTTCACGAATATCGGGGGCGATATTTTCTGTCTCGGCAAGAAAATCCAGCACAATCCCTGAATAGGGGATAGAGTGGTTTTTCTCGAGCATTTTTTTCATCCCCTCCCAATCCTCCGGAATGGTGGACACATGATAAATGCTGTCGGGGAATGGGTAACGCGTTTTGAGGATAGAGGCTAACGCTTTAGCACGCCCGGTTGCCAGTCGCCTGTTATTTGCATACGGACCTTCCGGGGATGCTGTGCCTACGATTGTGATGCGCTTTACTCTCATGTCTGTATTGAGTATCATGGAGTCGATTTTAGCAAGCGCATTGTCAAGCTGTAAGCCATTTCCGTGGTAGGACGAGTCAAGATCCGTCAGATTTACTCTGAAATCTATGTGCGTGTGAGTCTGTGCCGCTGTGGTCGTTGTGTCGTTGTACTCTGTGCGGGCATTGGCGGTAACATTATAGGTAAGTAGGGATAAAAGTATCACCACCATACGCATTGACATGTAAGGACGGAAAAATTTCGCGTATGCCGATACAGCAACTATTTTTTATAATATTTATTATCTCTATAATATGTAGGAGCGAAGATGTCCATTAATTATAAAGTTAGATATATATTATACGTTATATGTTGATCATGTAAAATTTTAGGTAAATAGCTAATGCCTATAAAAATGCGAGTGCAAAATTAATGATTTCCCACAAGGAGACATAACGATCACCCCCCAATTAACGTATATTAACATATTTGACGTGCGTTAACAATTATAGAAAACAGATGCAATCTATCCGTTTAGATTCCCATAAAACAAATTGCTTACGCAGCCTATCAAGGCGTGTTCCTTCTCGGAGCCTTCTCGGAGCTGAATATTAAAAAAATTTTGTCAGATCAAAATAAATGCCTAACTTTCCCATCTTTGACACCTTATAGGAGATAAAACCGACATTATCGTCTGA
>CAJUSZ010000041.1 GCA_910589425.1 uncultured Muribaculaceae bacterium
ATCAGACGATAATGTCGGTTTTATCTCCTATAAGGTGTCAAAGATGGGAAAATTAGTAAAAAAATCCGGGTTGAAAAAATCAGGACGCCTGCGGATTTCGCGTGGCGTCCTGAAAATATTCAGTGCGTGTATGTGCCTGACCGGCCTGAGAGGATTATTTCACTTCCCAGGTCTCCGTGGTCTTGAGGATCATGTCGCGCAGCGATGAGAATCCTTTCTTGGCCTTGACATCCTCAACCTGACGGGCCACCTCTGTCTCGTAGCTCAGAGCCTCGACGTCGCGGATCACTCCGATCGCGAGGGGGAGCGTCTTGCCGTCCATCATGGCGAGCTGCTGATGGAGGAAATTGCTCTCGCAGTGGGCGTCGTGGACAAGCACATCGTCGATCGTGTAGCCGTCCTCGCCGAGCTTCACGGCCTTAAGCCCGAATCCATCCTGCACCAGACCGTGGTCGAGATCCTTTCCGAAGAGCATTTTCTCTCCGTGGCGAAGATGGACAGTGCGGTTGAGACGCTCCTCGCGGTCGGTGAACCATGCATAGACTCCATTGTTGAAGATCATGCAGTTCTGGAGGATCTCCACCACTGAGGCGCCTTTGTGGCGGGCGGCCGCCACCATGACTTCTTTTGTGGTGTCGAGCGACACGTCGAAGCTGCGGGCGAAGAATGTGCCCCTGGCGCCGAAGCAGAGTTCAGCGGGGATAAACGGATCCTCGGTCGTGCCGTAAGGCGACGATTTGGTAACGGTTCCGCGGTCGGTGGTCGGCGAATACTGTCCCTTCGTCAGTCCGTAGATCTTGTTGTTGAACAGAAGCATGTTGAGATCGATGTTGCGTCTCACGGCGTGGATGAAGTGGTTGCCTCCGATGGCGAGTCCGTCGCCGTCGCCCGAGATCTGCCATACCGTCAGATCGGGATTGGCTGTCTTGACGCCCGTGGCGATGGCCGCCGCACGCCCGTGGATGGTGTGCATGCCGTATGTGTTCATGTAATAAGGGAGGCGCGACGAGCAGCCGATTCCGGAGACCACTACGGTCTGTTCGGGCGGGATCTGAAGCTCGGCCATGGCCTTGTGGAGCACGTTCAGGATAGCGTGGTCGCCGCAACCGGGACACCAGCGCACACTCTGCTTGTTCTTATAGTCGGATGCTGTATATTGATTCTGATTGGTTTCCATGGTGCGTCTCTTATTTTTCATCCATATATTTGATAACTCCGTCTACGATCTCTTTGACGAGGAACGGCTGTCCCTCCACCTTGTTTATGCGCAGGATCTCGCGCCCGGGCATGTGCATCTGGAGATAGTCGGCGAACTGGCCTGTGTTGAGTTCGGCCACGATGATGCGCTTGAAGCGGCTCAGATCGCTGATGGCGTTGAGGGGCATCGGGTTGATATAGCGGAACTGGGCGAGAGCCACCGGATGGCCGTTGGCGTTGAGTTCCTCCATGGCGGTGTAGAGATGGCCGTATGTGCCGCCCCAGCCCACGAGGATTGTGTCGGCTTCCTTGTCGCCGGCTATTGTGAGATTGGGGACATCTTTGGCGATGCTGGCTATCTTCTGGCGGCGTGTCTCGATCATGAGGGCATGGTTGGCGCCGTCGTTGGAGATCACGGATGTCTCGAAGTCTTTCTCAAGACCGCCTACGCGGTGCATTGCGCCTTTGGTGCCGGGCATGGCCCAGGCGCGGACAAAGTTCTCGCCGAAGCGCTTGTAGGGACGCCAGCCTTCGGCAAGCTGTTCGTCGCTGACATAGGGAGGACGGATCTCGGGGAACTCGCTCTCATCAGGTATTCTCCATGCCGAGGAGCCGTTGGCGATGAAGGCGTCGGTGAGCAGGATCACCGGAGTCATGTGTTCGATGGCGATACGCGCGGCCTCAAATGCCATTCCGAAGCAGTCGGTCGGAGACACGGCTGCCAGGACGCATATCGGAGACTCGCCGTTGCGGCCGTAGAGAGCCTGCATGAGGTCGGTCTGTTCGGTCTTGGTGGGCAGACCCGTCGACGGGCCGCCACGCTGAACATCGATGATCACCAGCGGAAGCTCGGCCATGACTGCCAGACCGATACCCTCGCTCTTCAGTGCAAGGCCGGGACCGGAAGTGGATGTTACGGCGAGATGGCCGGCATAGGATGCGCCGATGGCGGAGCAGACTCCGGCTATCTCATCCTCCATCTGGCAGGCCTTGACTCCGAGATCCTTGCGCTTTGCAAGCTCGTGGAGGATGTCGGTGGCCGGTGTGATGGGATAGGATCCGAGGAAAAGGGGACGTCCGCTCTTCTCGGAAGCCATGATCAGACCCCAGGCGGTGGCTGTGTTGCCGTTGACGTCGGTATATACACCGGGAGCCACGGATTCAGTCTCCACCCGATAGGTGGGCATGTATGAGTGGGTGTTGTGTCCGCAATCCCATCCGGCGCGGATCACTTTGGCGTTGGCCTCGTAGATGGCCGGTTTCTTCGCGAATTTCGCTTTCAGCTTGGAAAGGACGCTGTCCAGCGGACGCTCGAAGAGCCAGCAGATAAGTCCGAGCGCGAACATGTTCTTGCACTTGAGCATAGCCTTCTGGTCGAGGCCTGAGCCTTCGAGCGTGTGCTTGACAAGCTCGGTCATCGGCACAAGCATCACGCGGCGGCGGTCGATGCCGAGTTCCTTGATCGGGTCGTCGGTGGTATATTCCGCCTTCTTGAGATCAGCCGGACGGAACGTGTCGCTGTCGCAGATGATGATGCCGTTGGACTTCAGAAACTTGAGGTTGGTCTTAAGTGCGGCCGGATTCATGGCCACAAGCACGTCGGCCTCGTCGCCGGGGGTGTGGACAGCATGTCCGAGGTTGACCTGGAATCCGCTGACGCCGCTGAGAGAACCCTGCGGAGCGCGGATTTCGGCCGGATAGTCGGGGAATGTGGAGATCTGGTTTCCCTCCCCTGCCGATACGTTGGAGAAGATGTTGCCGGCGAGCTGCATGCCGTCGCCGGAGTCGCCCGAGAAGCGGATCACTACATGCTCAACGGACTTTACATTGGTATTTTGCAACATAGCTATAAGCTAAAAAATTAATATTCAACCAATTGTTGAACCTTTAACGGTTTTCCCTGATATTGATGACAATTGATCGGCGGATACACACCCTGCGTCGGGACGCGGAGCGCTCCGTAAATCGCTGCAAAGTTAGTCAATTTTTCATCCCCGCACAAACATTATTCCATTTCTTGCGCCGCGATGGATGAAATCGCCTTACTTTCTCCCTACAAATAATTTACATTTTGCAGATTGGTCTAATTTTGCTAATTTTGCATTTGATTTGCCGCAAAACGCGGCGGCGTGCGCACCGACGGCCTCCATGCCCGACGGCACATCTGCACATCTGAAAATTTCACAGACACACTATGAATATTTCATACAAATGGCTCAAACGCCATATTGACTTCTCGATGTCGGCCAAAGAACTGGCTGCAGCCCTGACCTCGCTCGGACTCGAGTGCGACCAGATCGAGGAAGTCGAATCAATCCGCGGCGGCCTGCGCGGAATCGTGGTGGGAAAAGTTCTCACCTGCACAGACCATCCAGACTCAGACCATCTCCACATCACAACAGTGGACCTCGGCACAGGCGAACCGGTACAGATCGTATGCGGAGCGCCAAACGTCGCCGCCGGACAGACTGTGGTCGTAGCCACCGTCGGCACAAAACTCTACGACGGGGACAAGGAATTCACAATCAGGAAATCCAAGATACGCGGCGTGGAATCGTTCGGCATGATATGCGCCGAAGATGAGATCGGCGTCGGAGAAAGCCACGACGGAATAATGGTCCTCCCCGACGGCATAGCCCCGGGAACTCCGGCGGCAAGCTATTTCAATGTGGAGAGCGACTGGTGTCTGGAAGTGGAACTCACCCCCAACCGGGTGGACGCGGCCAGCCACTATGGAGTGGCACGCGACCTCAAAGCCCTCTTCACCCGTCAGCAGGCTCTCGGGCAGAAACCGGAAGGAATGCCGCAGGTATCGCTTCCGGACGTCGCTTCGTTCGCGCCGGACAGCACACAGGGCGCCACTCCGGTCGAGGTGATCGACACGGAAGGCTGTCCGAGATATTGCGGCGTCACTGTCCGCGGCGTGGAAGTGCGCGAATCGCCCGAATGGCTCAGGCAGCTGCTAACGTCCGTCGGACAACGCCCGATCAACAACATCGTCGACATAACCAATTTCATCCTTCTCGGTCTCGGACAACCCCTCCATTGCTTCGATCTCGGCAAAGTGGCCGGAGAAAAGATCGTGGTGCGCACATGCCCGAAAGGAACCCGCTTCACCACCCTCGACGGAGTGGAACGCACGCTCAGCGAGGCGGATCTGATGATCTGCGACGCCGAGAAACCGATGTGCATCGCCGGTGTCTTCGGCGGCACGGTAAGCGGAGTTACTGAATCGACAAAGGATGTCTTCATCGAAAGCGCTTATTTCAATCCCATGCGCGTCCGCCGCACGGCACGCCGCCACGGACTCAGCACCGACGCCTCGTTCCGCTACGAACGCGGCACGGATCCGGCCATAAACCCGTATGCAGCCAGACTCGCGGCCATAATGATAAAGGAACTTGCCGGAGGTGAGATCTGCGGAGACGCGAGCGACACCAATCCCGCCCCCGTAAAGGAAGCGGAGATGGACTTCAGCCTCGACTACTGCGACAACCTGATCGGCAAGAAACTTCCGGAGGAACTCGTGGTGGCCATACTCAAGTCGCTCGAATTCGACGTGAGACCCACAGAGGACAAACGGATCCTTCATCTCCGAGTGCCGACATACCGTGTGGATGTCTACCGCCCCTGCGACGTGGTGGAGGAGATACTCCGCGTATACGGCTACAACAATGTGGAATTCGGCACAGAGATGCATGCCAACATGTCGCAGAAAGGAGCAGCCGATTTCTCCTACGACATGCAGCAGGCCGTGAGCGGGATGCTCACCGCGGAAGGCTTCAGCGAGATCATGAACAACTCCCTTTCCGCCGAGGCCTACTATCCCGAGGAAGACCGGTTCTCACGCGACGGATGCGTCAGACTGATGAACCCTCTGAGCAACGAACTGTGCATCATGCGCCGCACGCTCCTCTACGGAGGCCTCGAATCCATAGCCCACAATATCAACCGCAAACTCTCCGACCTCTGCTTCTACGAATTCGGCAACGTCTATCATCTTGACCCGGCCAAGGAGTCCACTCCCGAACGTCCGCTCGCCCCTTTCAGCCAGAACGCGCGGCTCGATCTCTGGATGACCGGATTCAGGACATTGCCCTCATGGGCCGGAAAGGGAGAGGAATCCACTGTGTTCGATCTCAAGGCGATCGTGTTCAACATCTTCCGGCGACTCGGAATCAGCGAGCGCGCCCTCGACTGCCGTCAGGATCACGACACCCTGTTCTCTGCCCGTCTCGACGTGGCTTCACGAAGCGGCCGGCACCTCGCCGAGATAGGCCTTCTGTCAGGCACCGTACTCCACAGGTTTGACATCAGCCAGCCGGTGGCATACGCGTCCATCGACTGGGACGCACTCATGCAGCTCGCCGCGAAGACAAAGGTGGAATACACCCCGCTGCCGAAGACACAGCCCGTGAAACGCGACCTCGCCTTGCTGCTCGACAAGGAGATCCCGTTCTCACGCGTGGAGGAAACCATCCGCAAGAGCGAGCGCAAGCTCCTCGGAGAAGTATGGCTCTTCGACGTCTACGAAGGAGACAAGCTTCCGGAAGGAAAAAAATCGTATGCCGTGAGCATGACTATCCAGGATCCGGAAAAGACCCTCACCGACAAGCAGATCGACGCGGTAATGAAAAAAATCACAGCCTCCCTGCAGCGTGAGCTTGGCGCCGAGCTGAGATGAACACATCTTTTCAAACCAACATCAACAATCAAAACATCATTACACATACTTTCTTCAGAACATGGGAAGAGCATTTGAATATCGTAAAGCCCGCAAACTGAAACGCTGGGGCAACATGAGCCGCACGTTCACCCGTATCGGCAAAGAAATCACCATGGCCGCCAAACAAGGCGGACCAGATCCCGACATGAATCCCCGTCTCCGCGTGCTGATGCAGAACGCAAAAGCTGCCAACATGCCCAAGGACACAGTGGAGCGCGCCATCAAGAAAGCTACCGAAAAAGACGCAAGCGACTACAAGGAGATCGTATATGAAGGATACGGCCCCCACGGAATCGCAATCGTAGTGGAAACAGCCACGGACAACAACCAGCGCACCGTAGCCAATGTCCGCTCATATTTCAACAAACACGGCGGCTCGCTCGGCACCCAGGGTTCGCTGTCGTTCCTTTTCGACCACAAGAGTGTGTTTCACGTAAAACCCAATCCCGACGCTTCGCTCGATGAGTTCGAGCTTGACCTGATGGACTTCGAGGCTGAACTCGAGGCCGAGGAGGAGGAATGGCTCATCAGCGGCGCATTCGACCAGTTCAGCAATCTTCAGAAATTCCTCGAGGAGAAAAACATGGAGATTGTCTCGGCTGAATTCGAACGCATCCCGACCGACTACAAGGAAGTTACCCCCGACCAACGTGCAGCCATCGAGAAACTTCTTGAGAAATTCGAGGAGGACGAGGATGTGCAGAACGTGTTCCACAATATGAAAGAGGACGAGGAATAAATCCAAATACCCCTATTATACGGACACCCCCGGAAGCATTCGGCATCCGGGGGTGTCTTACTCTATCCTATCCCCTTCCTGACAGTCAGCGGCGGCGTGGCGCCACCCGCTCGGGATGGTCTTTGAGGAACTTCTCCCACGATCCCCCGCCGCGGGCGATGTCAGGCTTCCCGCTCTCGTAGAAATGCGTCAGGGCGGCAGCGAGCGCATCGGTCGCGTCGAGCAGATGCGGCATTCGCTCGTCGGGAATCGAAAGAATATATTTCAGCATATTGGCCACCCGCTCTTTCGATGCCGAGCCGCTGCCGGTTACGGACTGCTTTATCTTCAGGGGCGCGTATTCGGCTATCGGGATGTCGCGCGACAGAGCCGCAGCCATAGCCACTCCCTGCGCCCTTCCGAGTTTAAGCATCGACTGGACATTCTTCCCGAAAAACGGAGCCTCGATGGCAAGCTCGTCGGGAAGATACTGGGCCACAAGCGACGACACACGCTCATAGATACGGTGTAGACGCAGATAATGGGACTCGAAGCCATTGAGCTTGAGGACTCCCATCACCACGAGTTCAGGCTTCTTACCGTTGACGCCAAGCACGGCATATCCCATCACATTGGTGCCCGGATCGATACCCATTATCACACGCTCATAGCGGGCCACGGCCGGATCCGGCACTGCTGACGGCTTCCCCTCCATCATTCCAGATCAAGCAACCTGAGCAGAGTGGCGAAAAACAATGGTTCGGGAGCGAATTCCACAGAGAACTCGCGCATCACGCCGGGCAATGTCTCGCTCTCCCACCGTCCGAAATCCGCCATCGTGCTGAAACGTAACTGAAGCGCCACGCTCTCCGCGACCGGGCCTGAGAGATCGCAACCATTGTTGTCCACTATGGAAAGCTGCGGAGAGGAAGCGCCGTTGACCGAAAGCATCCCCACGGCACGGCCGCGCAGCCATCCGAGAAGTTTGTCGAGACGCGAGGCCTCGATCGGGAATGTGATATTGTATATATACATGTTTTTTGAATATGTTGTTTGCCAGACCGCCGACAGAGTCGGTCCGGGACAAAAAAAACGGCATGCTTATCACTAAACATACCGCCAAAACAAAATTATGAAAAACATTCAACGCTAATGCTGAGAGCAGCATTTTGTTGAGCCTCTTGTCGGATTCGAACCAACGACCCCGAGATTACAAATCACGTGCTCTGGCCAACTGAGCTAAAGAGGCAGGTGGGCGAGCTCTCCGCATCGCACAGCTTCGACCCGCTACCCTTGCTTCGGTCAAGATCTGGGGGATTCACGGGGAGCACGTCGTGCGGCACTCACCCGGCGACAAAGTTACGAACTTTCCCCGACCCGGCCAAATTTTTGATCCTATTTTAGACATTTTTCACAAGAATCCGCACCTGATTTTTGCAAGAGATGAAGAATTAAGGCCCCGGCTCATAATACCGCTGCTATCTTGCGGATATTTGCAAGGCGGCTCATGAAAGTTGAATCAGACTTTGCTACTTGCATATTGTAGTCTGCCTGAAGTTTCAACCACATATCAGCGGAGATACCTAATGCAGCCTCCAGTAAAAGAGCCAGTTCGGTATTTACACCACGTTTGCCGTTGACTACCTCATTCAGCAACGACGGCGACACACCAATCTGCTCCGCAAGTTTGGCTTGCGTCAAACAACGTTCTTCCAACTCATCGCGTATAAGTTCTCCAGGGTGAGTCGGCTCAAAAGGCGTCAGATTGTTGGCAATCATTGACGGGTCGATGTTCGGAAGTGCCATCATATCAATTATCTAACGATGCAAAGTTAACGATAGTTTTTTAAATTCACAAATTTGTGAAGAATACACTTTCAATCATATCATCGATGCCTACCACTCATACATGCAGGACGAGAAAGCGTTGGAAGCATGGACTTTCATCTGCATGTTGATTCTGCAATGGTATTATTACCTGAGCGACCGGATCAAAAGAGCCGGACTCAGCAACAAATTCGCACCGATGGATATGGTACGGAATCTTTCCAGAGTGAGGACAGTACGGGTGGAGAACAAATGGATTCCCGAAGAAATCATGAAGAAAGGCCGGCCACCCGTTGAAGCAGCAGGCATTTTGCAAGAGAAGAAGAAGCGAAGGCGACCCAGGATGGTTCCGGATCGCCCTCTGTGTCTATCTATGTAATTCACCGCAGGAGAAAACCATGCGGCGCTTTTCTCATTTCTCAGACTCTTATTTTGACTGGAGATACTCGTCGATAGCCTTGGCGGCCTTGCGGCCTGCTCCCATAGCGAGGATCACCGTGGCCGCGCCGGTTACAGCATCACCGCCGGCAAACACACCCTCGCGGGTGGTGCGTCCCTCCTCGTCCGCCACGATACAGCCCTTGCGGTTGGTATCGAGTCCTTTGGTGGTGGACTTGATCAGCGGGTTGGGGCTTGTGCCGAGCGCCATGATGACCACGTCGCAGTCGATGTCGAACTCGCTGCCCTCCACCTTGACCGGGCTGCGGCGGCCGCTCTCGTCGGGTTCGCCAAGCTCCATACGGACACACTTTATGCCGCTAACCCAGCCTTTGTCGTCGCCGGTTATCTCCACCGGGTTGGTGAGCATTGCAAATTCTATCCCCTCCTGTTTGGCATGATGCACCTCCTCGACACGGGCAGGAAGCTCCGCCTCGCTGCGGCGGTAGACGATCACTGAATCTGCTCCGAGACGCTTCGCGGTGCGGACAGCGTCCATCGCCACGTTGCCGCCGCCTACAACCACAACCTTGCGGCCGGCATAGATCGGGGTGTCGTAGCCTTCGTCGTATGCCTTCATCAGGTTGGCGCGTGTCAGGAACTCATTGGCGGAATAGACGCCGTTGAGATTCTCTCCGGGTATGCCCATGAACCGCGGAAGTCCGGCGCCTGAACCGACAAAGACAGCATCAAAACCCTCTTTATCCAGCAGATCGTCCACAGTCATGGTGCGTCCCACGATCACATCAGGCTCGATCTCCACGCCCAGACGCTTCACAGCCTCCACTTCCTTGGCGACGATACGATCCTTGGGAAGGCGGAACTCGGGAATACCATAGACGAGTACTCCTCCGATCTTGTGAAGAGCCTCGAAGATCTTGACCTGATAGCCGGCACGCGCAAGGTCGGAGGCACACGCCAGACCGGCAGGACCGGATCCGACCACAGCCACACGCTTGCCGTTGGGAGTGATCTCAGGCTTGGAAAGCTCGTCGGCATGCTCGATGGCCCAGTCGCCGACGAAACGCTCAAGCTTGCCGATAGCCACCGGCTCGCCCTTGATGCCAAGCACACAGGCTCCCTCACACTGCGACTCCTGCGGACACACGCGCCCGCACACGCTCGGCAGAGAGCTGTCGGCATGGATTGTCTCGGCGGCGGCGGCGAGATCGCCATCCACTATATGCTTGATGAATCCGGGAATATTGATATGCACCGGACATTTGCCCACACATTTCGGACGCGGGCAGTTCAGACAGCGGGAGGCCTCGAGAGCCGCCTCCTCGGCATTATAACCGTAGCACACCTCTTCAAAATTGGCGGCACGCTTCACGGGGTCTTGTTCCCTCACAGGGACACGGGGAATTCTGTTAGCCATGGCATTTGCATTTGTGAGTTTCAGGATTTGTCTTTTCGTGGCCTCTATACATATTCTGACGGCGCATTGCCTCGTCGAAATCCACCTTGTGGCCGTCGAACTCCGGACCGTCCACACACGTGAACTTCGTCTCGCCGTCGACCGTAACACGGCAGGCTCCGCACATTCCGGTGCCGTCCACCATCAGCGCATTGAGCGAAACCATCGTCGGGATGCCATATTCCTTTGTAGTCATCGCGGCAAACTTCATCATGATCATAGGCCCGATGATCACACAGTGGTCATATTTCTTGCCATCTTCCTCCACCAGCTTCTTCATCAGTCCGGTTACCATGCCGTGGAAACCCTCCGATCCGTCGTCGGTGCAGAGATAGACATTGCCCACACCGCGCATCTCCTCCACGTAGGTGAATATATCCTTCGTCTTGGCGCCGATGATCACATCCGCCTCCACTCCCTGCTCCTTGAGCCATTTCACCTGAGGATAGACCGGCGCTGTGCCGACACCTCCGGCCACAAACAGGATCTTCTTCTTCCTCAGCTCCTCGGCGGGAAGATCCATCAGATCCGTGGGACGGCCGAGAGGACCCGCGAAATCGGCGAACGAATCACCCTCACACATGTCGCAGATCTTCTGCGACGAGATCCCGATCGACTGAGTTACTATTGTTATTGTTCCTGCTTCACGGTCATAGTCGCAGATTGTCAGAGGAATCCTCTCCCCCTGTTCATCCGTGCGCACAATGATGAACTGACCCGGCTGAGCTGAAGCCGCCACTTTCGGGGCAAGCACCTTCATCTCCGTGATATTGGGAGTCAGACACCGTTTGCTTACGATTTTAAACATATTTAGTTAGATCTTAGGTTAGTAGACGTTTTCAGAGCGGACAGGGAGCGACTCCCTTACGCATTGCAAAATTAATCTTTATTTGCCAATCCTCCAAATTTTTACCAGCTTCAGACAGTGCCGGAGCGCCGCAGCAATGACGTCAAAAATATTTACAGCACCCAACTCACTGCAAACATGTGCGTTAGATCCACAAAAGATTAATCGGCCACGAATAAACGCAATAAAAATTTGGACAACCCGAAAAAAAGCATTAACTTTGCGCCGTAAAAATAAGGAAAGACCACTTTCAAGGAGAGGTGGGTGAGTGGCTGAAACCACCGGTTTGCTAAACCGACGTAGGGAGCAATCTCTACCACGAGTTCGAATCTCGTCCTCTCCGCAATCAACGCTGATAATCAGCGAAT
>CAJUSZ010000042.1 GCA_910589425.1 uncultured Muribaculaceae bacterium
CTAATGTTAAATTTACTACCATCGAATCATCATAAAATTGTCATGTCCTATGGTCCGTTATAGGAGACTGTAGAAGGAACCGTGATGTCTCCTTTGTAACAGTTTGTATCCTGACCGTCATAATATGCATTCGCGACAGCGGCCTGAAGCGCGGCTTCGTCGAGTTTGAAGTACATATCTCCGATCTTCACGGCTGTTCCTGAGAACGCTGCGTTTGCAGCCAGGGAACTGAGGGCGAGTACGGACGAAAGTAAAACTTTGTTCATGTTGTTGGGGTTTATTTGTGAATGAATTAGAAATTGAGTGGAAACACGTTTTGTCTTCCTAATTGCAAAATTAATGAAATTGTAATTACCTTCCCCGTTAATGAATGTTAAAAATGACGATTTGTCCGATGAAATAAGGTGAATGTTCCGGATTCTGATAAAAAACGTAGGCAGGAATAGTGTTATCCTGCCTACGTGAATATGATGTGTCTGCCGGAGGATTATTCCTCTGCGATGACTTCAAAAGGAATCTCGACAGCGACTTCCTTGTGGAAACGGACAAGAGCCTTGTATTCGCCAACTTCCTTCACGGGCTGGGCGATTTCAATGATCTTGCGGTCGATTTCGTGGCCGAGAGCTTTGAGGGCTTCGGAGATCTGGATTGCATTTACAGAGCCGAAGATAGTGCCGGTGGCGCTTGTCTTGGTGCTGATGGTCAGCTTCACGCCCTCGATGGCCTGAGCTGCGGCTTCAGCGTCAGCTTTGATTTTTGCAATTTTGTGGGCGCGCTGCTTCAGATCTTCGGCAAGCTGCTTGAGTGCGGCATTGGAAGCGATGACGGCTTTGCCCTGGGGAATAAGGTAATTGCGGCCATAACCATTCTTTACCTCGACAACGTCGTCCTTATAGCCGAGGCCGGCTACATTTTCTTTGAGTATGATCTTCATAATGTTGAGAATTCTATGTCGGGTGAAACAATGATTATTTCATCAGGTCGGTTACGTAGGGGAGAAGGGCGAGGTGGCGTGCGCGTTTCACAGCCTGAGCCACACGGCGCTGGAATTTGAGAGAGGTGCCGGTGATGCGGCGGGGAAGAATTTTGCCCTGCTCGTTGAGGAACTTCTTGAGGAACTCGGGATCCTTGTAGTCGATATACTTGATGCCGCTACGTTTGAAACGGCAGTATTTTTTCTTCTTTGTGTCGACGGTAAGGGGAGTGAGATAACGGATTTCGCTGTTTGCTGCCATGACTTAGTTCTCCTTTACTTCTACTGCTTCTTCAACTGCTTCTACAGTCTCAGCAGGGATTTGACTTGCTTTTTCTGCTCTCGTGCGGCGACGCTTCTCGGCATATTCTACCGCATATTTGTCAAGACGGAATGTCAGGAAACGGATCACACGCTCGTCACGACGGAAAGCGATGTCGAGTTTCTTGATGAATGAGGGCTCTGCCTTGAACTCGAACAGGCAATAGAAGCCGGTCGATTTCTTCTGGATGGGATAGGCAAGCTTGCGAAGACCCCAAAGCTCTTCGTTGACGAGCTCGGCGTTGTTTTCTGCAAGAATTCCTTTGAACTTTTCCACCGCTTCCTTCATCTGATCGTCAGACAAAACGGGAGTTAAAATGAAAACGGTCTCGTAGTAATTCATGAGGTTACTATTGGTTGTTGTTGATTAATATTATATTGGTAATCAAACGGTTGATCGCGGTGTGCGAATAAGCCGTGAAATTCCGGGTGCAAAGTTACAAATAATATGGTGAACATGCAAATTTTTTTGCATGTCGGTCGGATTGCAAGTCAAATATTTTCAGCTGTTTCAGAACCAGCGGATTTTTCTGAACCATGCCAGGCATACGGCCGACATTAGAATCGAGACGGATATTATCGCGATGAACGCCAATGGAGCCGATTCGCTTCCGTTGCGGACGTTCATCCCGTAGAAGCTCGCTATGAGAGTGGGGATCATCAGGGCGATTGAAAAGCTCGTCATGCGCTTCATGATCACGTTAAGGTTGTTTGAGATGATGGATGTGTAGCTGTCCATCGTGGCATTGAGAATCTCGGTGTAGACATTGACCGTGTTGAATGCCTGCTTGAGTTCGATGACAAGATCCTCGAGCAATTCGACGTCGAGACTGTCCTTTTCCTGATAGAGCGATTTAAGGCGGTCGGTCATCACCTGGTTTCCGCGTATCGCCGTGTTGAAGTAGACAAGCGTTTTCTGAATATCGCGCAGCTGGATTAGATCGCTGTTTTCTATGCTGCTTCCGAGTTTCTTTTCCGCTGTCTCTACGGAGAAATTGATCTGCCGGAGATATTTCAGAAACCAGTCGGTGGAAGAGAATATGATATGGAGGGCCAGGTCGATGTGATTTCGGATTTTGATTCCTTTTCGTCGCAGAATGAGAAGTGTGTCGTCAATAAAGCTGTATTCGTTATAATGGATGCTCACCATTGTGTTTTTGTGGATGACGAGTCCGAGTGGGGCTGTGGAGAACGGCGTTCCGTCGCCGCTATCTCTGACAGGAATACGAACTATGACAAGCAGCCAGTCGCCGGAAGTCTCTATGCGGGGCAATTCGTCGCGGTCGGCAATATCTTCCAGAAAGTCCTGAGGCATGGACATTTGTTCTGTAAGAAACCGGCAGTCGTCCTGGTCAGGATCCGAGATATCTATCCAGCAATAAGGCTTCTGTTGGGATATCTGATTGAAATTATTGTCGCAATCTATATATCTACGCATTATGTATTAGTGAACGCCGCTATTGCTGCTATTGTTTGCCATAATCATACTATTCCATTCATCAGGGCGTAGAGGGAAAGGCCTGAGATGGTCCGTATGCCGAGCTTGGAGGAGATGTTTTTGCGGTGGGTGGTTACGGTGTTTGTGGAGATACATAGCTTTTCCGCGATCTCCTTGGCTGTCATTCCGGAAGCGAGACAGCGCAGCACGTCGGTCTCTCTTGTGGACAATGTCCCGTTATATGTCTGCTGTGAGGCTGGAGTGGAGAGGATGTTTCCGACTGATGATATTATCTCGTCCGGCATGGCCCCGGGGCTGCACGCCGCGAACGGGTGGGCTTCCTGTTCGTCGGTCAACACCATTACCCGATCTTTTCTCGCCGAGAAGAAATCGAGGTTGGCTATGATTTTGTCAGGAACGCTTATCCAGCAATCGCAATTGGCAGGCAGCGCAGTAGTGGAGGCGTGGATTATTTCAGACGGATATGTGTCCGAGAGAATCGTTGCCAGTCCCGCTTCCTGAAGAGGACTCAGACCCAGCACGGCTATTCTGTATTTGTCAGTCTTCATGACTCAGCTGAAAGTGCAGCCCTGGTGACAGGACGCAATATGAGATTTCTTATCCGGTTATTGCGTTTAATATCTTTTTCAAGAGCCATGAGCGATGTGACTACGGCCAGACAGAGGTTCTGGTCATATTCTCCGCGAAGATGAATGATGAAGAACGATGTAAGGTCATCCACCTTGTCTTCTATGGCATTTTCGTCAGCAGGAAGTCCGGCCAGTTCTTTCGTCATATCTTTTCTCAGGGATCCGTCCGCGGGATTCTGGAGAAGCTTTCTTAACGCGGGAAACCATACGCTATTGTCGAATTCAATGCGAGAGGTCAATTCTGATTTGAGTTCCTGGAAAAATTTCCAAAGGAATTCAAGATTGTTGGCAGACGCCATGCTGCGTTCGTGGAGCGCACGGAAATGGCGCTCTATGTTTGGAAGTGCGGCCGACGCGTAATATGTGTTTGTGCTTTCGAGATAGCGGATGGTCTGTTCAGTGTCCATATTCATAAGGCTCTGATTCAGAGAGGTATCTGATCTGGAAGCATACGTGTTCAGGATGGTGAGGAAGAAATCAGTGTCGATGTTGTGCTTTGTGCAGATTGACTCTATGCTGCTGTCTCCGAGTCCAAGCCTGATTCCGAACCGGTTCAGGAGAGGGATCATCGAGAAGTCATCGAAAATGACGTCGGCGAGTCTTGTCGCAGGAGTATACATTCGGGTGCGCTCGGTTATTTTAAAACAAATGCCTGCCGCATTTATCAACCATGCTGACAGGCATTGTATCCAGTTATTTGACTACTATCATTGATGTCTGAGTGATCACTATGTCGACAGGAATATCATGTTCTTCAGCAGGAATACTCTCGACGAGCTGAAAATCATAGCCGACGCCAATCTTGGTAGCTTTTGTTGTGGACAGAAGCCGGTCGTAAAACCCTTTTCCGCGGCCGAGCCTGTTTCCGGTGTTGTCGTAGGCGACAGCCGGCACTACGATCAGCTCTATCTCTTCCGGATCCGCGAAGTCTTCTCCCGTAGGTTCCTCTATATGGAATGAGCCGAGTTCAAGCCGGGATTCATTGTAGGGGAGAATGTCAAGATTGACACCATTCACTCTTGGAAGAAAGAAGTGTTTCTTATTACCCCATTTCCTGAGGAAGGCGTGGGTTGAAAGTTCGTCGGGCAGGGAATGGTACATCAGAATCCTGTCTGCCATAAGGAATGCCGCCGTCTGTTCAAGACGGGAGAATACCTGATCTGCCGCCGCAATTTTTTCAGCCTCGGAGAGCATTGTGCGCAAAGCCTTGATCTTGCGTCTTATCTCATGTTTTTCCATATTATTTTGTTTTTGACATTACGTTGGAGTTGTTTTTCTGCATTGACTGTATGGCTCTTTCCACTGTAGGATCCGACATGTTGAGACTGCGGATAAATTCGCTGTAACCCAAAACGTCGCGAGCTATCACCGATTTGATCTGATTGAGCAGCAGACTTCTGGACTGGTTGATATAGTACCATCTCGCCGGAATGCCGTTTGCCGCGGCGAAACTTACAAAGTTCTCAAGCAGGGTGTCGTCTCTGGGTATTATCCGGTTGAGCTGTTCGATCGTCTTTACGTTTTTGAGCAGAGGCCTGTGTTTCTCCACAACCTGAAACGCAAATTTCTGTATCAGACCGCTGTTGATAGCATTTGCATAATAGGATGTATAGCCTGTGGTGTCTTGCGCCACAAAAATATCGGGCATTATGCCTCCGCCGCCATATACAGTACGCCCACCTGCGGTAGTGAATTTCTTTGATTTATCGAGTTTGATGCTGTCCTGACTGTAGAATTCCCCATGGTTGTAGCGTTCCACGATGTCCAGCTCGTATCTTCCGCCGGCGCCACGCTTGTAGTCTTTCTGGATGCATCTTCCGGAAGGTGTGTAATATCGTGCCACGGTCAGCCGCACAGCAGAGCTGTCGGGAAGAGTGGTCTGATTCTGGACGAGACCTTTTCCGAATGACCGGCGTCCGATAATGACTCCGCGGTCGTTGTCCTGTATCGCTCCGGCGAAAATCTCGGATGCGGATGCGGAATATTCGTCAAGAAGCACGGAGATCCCGGCGTCCTGGAAAGCTCCGTTGCCATCGGCCACCGCTATTGTCTCGTTCAGGGGCGAGCGTCCTTTACTGTAGACTATCATCCGCCCTTTGGGAAGGAATTCATTGGCCATATATATTGCCTGATCCATGTATCCTCCTGTGTTGCCCCTGAGATCGACGATAAACTTGGTTGCTCCTTTCGCCTTCAGAGTGTTGAGCGCGTTGAAAAACTCGTCGTATGTTCCGTTTCCGAATTTGCTGACGCGCAGATATCCTATCCCGGGGGCGGTCATATATATGGCGTCCACGCTATTGACCGGGATTCTGTCGCGTAAAACATCGAAACTCAGCAGCTTTTTTGAGTTTGAACGTTTCACCTTAAGGTGAGCTTTAGTGCCGTCAGGACCCCGGAGGGTCTTGAATACAAGTTCGTTTGTCAGCTCAGCCCCGGTAAGTTGAGTGCCGTTGGCGCTGACTATTCTGTCGCCGGGCATAAGCCCGACTTTCTCAGCCGGCCCTCCGGGGATTACCTCCACGATCATCACAGAGTCGTTGATCAGCTGGAAGCTGACCCCGACACCGCTGAAACTGTTGCTCAGGTCTTCGTTGACAGCGGTGAGTTCGCTTGCGGGTATATAGGCTGAGTGCGGATCAAGATAAGCGAGCAGATCCGGAATGCTTTTTTCAATGAGGCTGTCGATGTCTACATCATCGACATACTCATCGTTTATCAGGGAGAGGAGTGCCGCCCATTTTTCCTGGGCGGGAGTAAGATGGCGGGTGTTCATGACACGGCCGATGAAAATACCGCCAACGATACCGACCGTCAGCACCAAAGGCAGTAGAATCAGGCCGATGTTTTTCTTTTCTTTCATTCTTCGAGTGTGATGTGATCAACTCTTACTCCAGCTTTGCGGAGTAATTCAAGGCCGTCGGTAATTCTATAGAGTTCGGAAAAAACCACGCGCCCTATGCCGGCCTGTATTATGAGTTTCGAGCATTCCATGCAAGGGCTTGTCGTAACGTAGAGAGTGCTTCCGAGACTTGAATTGTTGCTTCGGGCGATTTTAGTTATGGCGTTGGCTTCGGCATGGAGTACGTAGGGGAATGTCGTCCCCTCGTCCGACTCGCATATATTGTCGAATCCAGCGGGAGTGCCGTTGTAGCCGTCGGATATGATCATCTTGTCTTTTACGAGAATAGCTCCGACCTGCCTGCGGCGGCAATATGAGTTTTCCGCCCAGATAAGCGCCATCCTCAGATAGCGCTTATCGAGCAGAAGCTGTTTTTCATCAGTGGTCATAGTTCCTCTGCTTTCATGAGGAATTTCTCGGCGTCGAGGGCGGCGCGGCATCCTGTGCCGGCAGCGGCTATGGCCTGACGGTAGATGGGGTCGGCGCAGTCGCCGGCAGCAAACACTCCCGGCACGTTGGTGGCCGTGGTGGGGGCTTTTGTCATCACATATCCTTCGCTGTCGAGATCGATCTGTCCGCGGAGGAAGTCGGTGTTGGGCTTGTGGCCGATACCCAGGAAGAATCCGTCGATGTCGATGTCGAATTTTTCCTCATCCTCTTTTCCAAGATTGCGGACGATGTGGGCACCCTGCACCTCGCCGTCGCCGAACAGTCCGAGTGTGTTGCAATTGAAAAGAACCTCGATATTTTCCCTGTCGAACACACGCTTCTGCATCACGTCAGATGCGCGGAGATAGTCCTTGCGCACGATCAGGTAGACTTTCTTTGCGATGGCAGAAAGATAAAGGGCCTCCTCACAGGCGGTGTCTCCGCCTCCTACTACAGCCACGACACGTTTGCGATAGAAGAAACCGTCGCAGGTGGCGCAGGCACTGACTCCCATTCCGCGGTATTTCTCCTCGTCGGCCAGTCCGAGATATTTGGCTGAAGCCCCTGTGGAGATGATCACTGTCTCGGCTTCCACGATGTCGCCGTGGTCATCTTCGCAGATGAACGGACGTTTCGAGAAATCAACTTTGGTGATTATTCTGGGACGGATGTCGGCACCGAACCGGATAGCCTGTTTGCGGATAAGCTCCATCATGTCGGCTCCCTGCACGCCTTCGGGGAATCCAGGGAAGTTCTCGATTTCGGAAGTCTGTGTGAGCTGGCCTCCCGGCTGTATTCCTTCATAGATTACGGGAGCGAGATTGGCACGCGATGCGTAGATGCCGGCAGTGTATCCGGCCGGACCCGAGCCAATGATTAGAACTCTGGTTGTGGTTTTCTCTGCCATGGTATGACTGTCTTTTTATTTAAATTTGTATTTCAGATTCATGATTGATTTCCTGGTGCGGAATCTATCTTAAATCTATAATCTTTATTTTAGGATATTTGTTCTTGGGATAAATGAAATTCGAGGCAGGAAGCGCCTTGCCGAGAGTGTATCGGGTGATTGATACGGTCGATGACGAACCGTCGGAGGAGATGACCGATATTTTCATCGGGTTCAGGGTCTTGCCGTCGAGTTCGAGAGTTGCGCTCCGGACCGGCTGTTTTCTGCTCTTTGGTGTGAGTATGATGATCTTTTTTGTCGCGCTGTTGCCTTTGCCGTAGGCGCAATTGTAGGCGTTTGCCGTGGCAAGATAAAGCAGCGGATTTGTCTCTGCAAGCTCCGACGCGGTCGGGTTGACGAGAGTGGTTTCCCGGGATGCCGCATTGTATGTCCACATGTTTTTCCCGTCATACCATGAGGAACTTCCGGGAGTCTGAACCGTAAATTTCCTTCCACTGACTTTCAATGTGCCGGATCCTCTGCTTCCAGCGGCGGAATATGAGAAAGATGCGGTTACGCTGCCGCTGTTCATGATTTTCCTGGATGCGCGTGTGAGAAGTTGGCCGGCTGTCTCGGCCGCAGCACATCCGACCGAGGCGGCTACGGCGGTCAGGAATGTAATCAGCAGTGTTAAGACTATTCTTTTCATGATGTTTTGTCTCAGGATAATGAATCGAGTATTGTCTCAAGTGAGATAGGATCTACAAGCACGTTGCGGGGCTTTCCTCCTGTAGCCGGGCCGACAATGCCCGCGGCTTCGAGCTGATCCATGATTCTTCCGGCACGATTGTATCCGATCGAGTATACCCGTTGGATGGAGGATGTGGAGGCGGAGTTGGATTGCACGACTCTGCGCGCGATTTCCTCAAACAGTGGATCGCGGTCTTCCGATATTCCGGTGCCGTGGGATGCCGTGCCGTCATCGTTGCCCACTACTGGCTCAGGAAGAATATACGCGCCCTGAGGATATGGCTGCCGGCTTACATAGTCGCATATCTCCTCAACTTCGGGAGTGTCGATGAAAGCGCATTGCACACGTGTCATCTCTGAATTATTGCTGACAAGCATATCGCCTCGTCCGATGAGCTGTTGCGCCCCGGTTGTGTCGAGAATTGTCTTGCTGTCTACCCCAGATGAGACTTTGAATGCAATTCTTGCCGGGAAGTTTGCCTTGATTATGCCTGTGATTACATTTGTCGATGGCCTCTGGGTGGCAATGATCACATGGATTCCCACGGCCCGCGCTTTCTGGGCAAGACGGGCTATAGGCATCTCCACTTCTTTGCCAGCTGTCATTATTAGGTCAGAAAACTCATCAACGATCACTACGATGTAAGGGAGGAACTTATGTCCGTTAAGCTCTGAGAGTTTCCCGCTTCTTACTTTCTCGTTGTATTCCTCCACATTGCGGGAGTTGCCCTTGAGCAGCAGATAGCGTTCATCCATCTCCACACAGAGCGAGCTGAGTGTGGCCACCGCTTTGCTCATGTCTGTGATGATCGGTTCGTCATCGCCGGGAAGTTTGGCAAGATAGTGTTTCTCTATCTTGGCATACAGGCTGAACTCTACCATTTTGGGATCTATCATCACAAATTTCAGCTCATCGGGACGTTTGCGGTAAAGAAGCGAAGCTATTATCGCATTCAGCCCCACAGATTTACCTTGACCTGTGGCACCGGCCACCAACAGATGGGGCATTTTGGCGAGATCGGCAATGAACACTTCATTGCTGATCGTCGAGCCAAGGGCTATGGGCAGACGGTAGCGCGACTCTGCGAATTTTTTACTTTGAAGCACGGTGCGCATCGACACCACCTGCGGGTCTTTGTTGGCAACTTCAATCCCGACTGTGCCCCGGCCTGGGATCGGGGCTATAATCCTGACGCCGATGGCCGAGAGGGAAAGAGCTATGTCGTCCACAAGATTGCGGATTCTCGATATCTTCACTCCTTTGTCCGGAACTATCTCATAGAGTGTTACTGTAGGCCCGACGGTGGCTTCTATGCGGGTGATGGGAATTCCGAAATCAAGCAATGTCTTTCGTATTCTCTGCTGGTTCTCATCCTGTTCTTCACGGTCAACGCTTATTTTTGTCTCTCCCGGACGAAGCAGATCCGTAGGGGGAAACTTGTAGCGCATTATTCCAGAGCCGGTCGCGCCGGGCTGTTTGTCGGTCTGTGCGATTGTGTTGACATTGACAACCATTGGCTCCGTAGAATCCGCCGGGATCTCATCCTCATTATCTGTCTGGCAAGAAACCTTATCCTCTTCTGTGTCGGGTTGTGGACAGGTGTTCTCCTCACATTCATCGGATCCGGGTTCATTATAGACATATTCAGAAGCGGCTTCCATTTCATCGGTTCCGGACATGTTTTCTCCTGAAAAGCTCACATGGCTTTCGGTATCCTTATCCTCTTCAGCTTCAATGGTGGTCTCACCGGCCTGTGCGGAATCAATTCTTTCCTGAAGAGCCATTTCCTCAATCATGACAAGGCGCCGGCGCTCCTCTTCCTTGGCGGCGCGGATCGCGGCTCGTCGGGCGTCTCGGGCTTTCTTGATTTTCAGGATCCATTTGATTATATCTCTCAGACAGATGATTATAAAAATAGCAACGAGGAACAGACATAGCAATGCCGCTCCGGACCAGCCAGCGAAACTGATGATGAATTCATTGACAAACCGGCCATCATATCCCCCCCAATTGATCACGCTGTTGGATGCGATTGTGGCAAGTCCTATAAGCATAGAGACAATCATCAGAGCCACAATGCATTTGATCGTGAAGTCCACACTTTTAAAGTGTGGTTTCCCGATCAGCAGTTTGAGGGACATGACAAACAACCATATTATGATTATGACGGATCCGAGGCCGAAACTGCGGTTTATCAGAAAATCTGAAATGCGTGCGCCACCTTCGCCGCCTGCGTTGCTCACAGATTTTGCCGTACCTATTGCTGTCGATTCGATTATCGACATGTCTTCGATGCAATTGCCGAGATATGAGATAAAGGATATGGTCAGATAAAGTCCTGAGAATCCGAGAAAAATACCTGTCAGTAGCCTGATGTTCAGAGATGTGGCCCATGATTTGATCTTTTCTGATGCCGCACTCAGGTCTGCGGGGCTGGATTTTTTTGAAACGGTCTTCTTTGTCCGTTTTTTTGCAGGAGCCGGCTTCTTGTCTTTGCGCGGCTGATCGCCGTGCTTATCGTTCTGATCAGCACTGGTATCCTCAGTTTTATCGTCTGTGTAATATATTTCGGGATTATAGTTGTCGTATTTTTTTGCCATCGTAAGATTGCCGGCCTGTGAAAACGGATGTAATCAGACCAAAGCAGATGCAAAAGTACTAAAAAAAAGTGGTTCAGCCGAAGCTGGACCACACTTTTTAGAAAAAATTATCTATCGGAGTGAAATGTGTGATTTTTATGAGACGTAACCACATTTTTTATTCAAGGTCTGACAGGTAAAGTCGCGTCTAATGAGGCGATCGTGGCAAGATTGACAATATCGGCGACAGACGAGTTTCGGTGGATAAAATGCACGGGCTTTCTCAACCCCATCTGTATCGGGCCGATAACCTCGGCTGTGCCCATTGCGAGAAGTATCTTGTAGACGGCGTTTGCCGCACTGAGATTCGGGAATATGAGGGTGTTGACGTCTTTGCCGGCAATGGAGTTGAAAGGATATGTGCGGTCCCGTGCCTCTCGGGAGTTTGACAGTTAGTGCTTTCAAAAAATAGTCTATAAAATTGACGCCGA
>CAJUSZ010000043.1 GCA_910589425.1 uncultured Muribaculaceae bacterium
TCTGATTGAGTCATTTATATTTTCGTTATTTTTTGAGTGACGAAGTCAGGAAAAAGTTAATATTTGACAGTATAGGCATGATTTTTTTCTTTTTGATCTCTACAATGCTTTGAAACCACTCTTTGGAGAGATACTGACTTAGTGGATGAAGCCTCCGTGAAAAAAACTTATTTCAAAGAAGAACTTGAAGAAACAAAAGCCTGAGGGAGATTTTCAATGGATGGTAAGTTTTTCACATTTATTATCAGAGTGTGTTTGAATTTAAACCAAATTAAACATACTCTTAGACAAGTTCTAAATCATTTGATGCGCCTGAACAAATCCCTGAATGTGGAAAAAGACTTATCAGAAACCGGCGCATCCGGATCCTCAATCCAATAAAGCGGCAATTCCCTATACATCGAGGCTACGAGAGAAAATGTACTCGGGGCGCCTATCAGAACATCACACCGGGACAGCAGGCACAGATCCTCGCCCGGATTTCCTTGGGCAAAGATTATTTCCGCATCGGGAAGCGCCCGGCGATATTCGTCGCGGTCAAGCGACGGATCGTTAGAGCAAACGTAAAGTGTGATCCGACGGCCGGATACCGTAGAAGCGTAACGCGCTGCCACTTCGGCATATTGACGGTCGCTGAAAAAATACCGTCCCCCCTGCCACCGGGCATAGTCTCCCCTTCTTACGTGCAAGCCGAGACGCAGGGAGCTTTCGCCGCGACCGACAATCGGGCTGACGGCGGCCTCTACCTCCGGAAGAAAAGCGAACATCGAGCGGATCTCATCAAAGTATTTGAGAAACAGATCGTAGAATCTCACCTCCCACCCCTGCACCATCACATTGGCTGAATCAAGCATCTTGCGCTCCTTCGACTCATCACGGACACCCGGATCGTCATAGCTCACCACCGGTATCAGTCCCCGCGAAGCCGCAAATTTGGCGACCGCATACCGGAAAAAATTATGTCCCGGAGTCTTGCAGATTGAAAAATACTGATACTTATATGCGAACCTCATCGACAGCGCCCGGCGTCCATGCTCTCGTGCGAATGCCCACACATGCGCGAACTGAAGGATGTTGTTGCACATTTGCCCCTTGTCTCTTACGTAAATCATCAATTAGAGTGTGTTAGGAATGAGTGTGCTTAGATTGTAGCTTCATTACAATTTTTAATCACACTCTTAATTGCAGTTGTCGGGTTTTTCTTTTGAAATTGCAAAGATAATGATTAATTTTGCACTATGCAAAAGATGTTACTGACGGCTCTCGGTGCGCTGATGCTCGCTTCCTGCGGCACTCAGGCCAAAGAGAGCGCATCCGGTGCGGAAACGCCGGAAATCACGACTCCCGCAGTGGTTTTCTCCGAAGACTCCGCATATTCCTATATCGAGAAACAGGTGTCTTTCGGGCCACGTGTGCCAAACACTGTGGCCCATCGGCAGACAGCCGACTGGCTCGCTTCCGAACTCAAGCGCCACGGTGGAGAAGTAACCGTCTGGAATGCCGATCTAAAAGCCTTTGACGGGACAATTCTCAAGGCTCGCAACATCTTCGGACGTTTCAATCCGTCGCAGTCATCCAGAATACTGTTTGTAGCCCACTGGGACTGCAGACCATGGGCGGATCAGGATCCTGATCCGGAACGATCCCGACATCCCGTCGACGGCGCAAACGACGGCGCAAGCGGAGTCGGAGTGCTTCTTGAGATAGCCCGTGCCGCAGGAGCCAAAACGCCGGATAAAGGCGTGGATATACTCTTCGTAGACGCCGAAGACTGGGGTTCCGACGGCGATGAGGACTCTTGGGCTTTAGGCGCGAGACATTTCGTTGAGAATATGCCGGAAGGATACGCACCGGAATCTGTCATCATCCTCGACATGGTAGGAGGCACAGACGCTTGTTTTCCCCGCGAGTATTTCTCCCAGCAGTCTGATCCGGCACTGCTCGACAGAATATATGCCACAGCAGCATCAGCCGGATATGCAGCCTATTTCCCGAACCATATCGGAGGCGCGGTTACCGACGACCATGTCCAGTTCATCAAGGCTGGGATACCGGCTGTAGACATCATCGATTACCGCAATGATTCCGGATTCCATCCTTCATGGCACACCGGAGCCGACGACATGACCGCAATCGACAAAGCCTCACTCAAGGCCGTGGGACAGACAATGCTCAATCTCATCTACCCGCCAAAATGACAGCAGGCCAAAGATGATCCTCGCTTCCTCCTGTCATATATCTATCCCCCTTTTCAGGACAGGACGCAATCCATTATTCTCTCCAAATATCCACACCCGCCCTGTCGGGAAAACTAAAAAAATTTAAACAAACATTATACAATGAAAAATTTCATAGAAGAACTCACATGGCGCGGCATGATCCACACCATGATGCCCGGCACCGAGGAACAACTCGCCAAAGAGATGACCACGGCCTATCTCGGCATCGACCCGACAGCCGACAGCCTCCATATCGGACATCTGTGCGGAGTGATGATGCTGAGACATTTCCAGCGCTGCGGGCACAAGCCTCTGGCTCTCGTGGGTGGAGCTACGGGGATGATCGGCGACCCGTCAGGAAAATCCGCTGAACGCAATCTGCTCGACGAACAGACTCTGCGCCACAATCAGGAAGCAATCAAACGGCAGCTCGCCAAATTCCTCGATTTCGACAGCGACGCTCCCAACAGGGCGGAACTCGTCAACAACTACGACTGGACCAAAGACATTTCATTCCTTGACTTCGCACGCGAGATCGGCAAACATATCACCGTAAACTACATGATGGCCAAGGAATCCGTGCAGAAACGCCTCAACGGCGAAGCCCGCGACGGTCTTTCTTTCACCGAATTCACATATCAGCTCCTCCAGGGATTCGACTTTCTCCATCTCTATCAGCACAAAGGATGCAAGCTGCAGCTCGGCGGATCTGACCAATGGGGAAATATCACTACCGGATCCGAACTCATACGCCGCAAGCTCGGCGGCGAAGTCTTCGCCCTCACTTGTCCGCTCATAACCAAAGCCGACGGAGGAAAATTCGGAAAGACTGAAAGCGGCAATGTATGGCTCGATCCCCGCTACACGAGTCCTTACAAATTCTATCAGTTCTGGCTTAACGTCAGCGACGCAGACGCCGAGAAATATCTTAAGATTTTCACATTCCTCTCCAAGGAGGAGATTGAAGACCTCGTGCGCGAACACAATTCAGACCCGGGGCAGCGTCCTCTTCAGAAACGCCTTGCGAAAGAGGTTACCACAATGGTCCACAGTGAGGCAGACTATCTTGCAGCTGTCGAGGCGAGCCAGATTCTTTTCAGCAACAAAGCACAGGACGCACTGCGCAACCTCGACGAAAAGACCCTCCTCGACGTATTCGAGGGCGTGCCTCAATTCCAGGTCGATAAATCAAAGTTCGAAGTCGGAATCCCGGTGCTTGACCTGCTCGCGTCCGAAACCTCAGTATTCCCGTCAAAAGGCGAAGCACGCAAAATGATACAAGGAGGCGGCGTGAGCATCAACAAAGAGAAGATCTCTGATCCTGCCGCAGTGATTGGTCCGGATGCACTCCTCAACGGTAAATATATCCTCGCGCAGCGTGGAAAGAAAAACTATTACCTTATCATAGCCGACTGACAAGCGATCTTCTTGCCAGAACATCCGCACAATTTCCATCCAGTCTTCCGCACCGTGTCGGGAAAGACTGACGGACAACCAAATAGGCTGCACCCCGAAAGTTCCACATCGGACTTTCGGGGTGCTGTTTTGTATCGACAAATTATTGATTCCCGTGGAAACACAGGCTCAATGATATGCCCCTCACCGCATTATAAAGCGGTTTTGTCCTTAAAACTTCCGATATTACACTATGGCACAACCTTAGTTACTTTCTCCACGCCTTTATTGGTGAGTTTGACTATAGTAACGAACATCAGTGCGCGACCATTACACGAAACCGGTCGCTCCGGCTTATCCGCCCTGGCATATTGCACTTCTTAGTCAGTGCCCAAGATTTTTAAAATTTCCCAATATCCAAGTTTCCGCCCCCCTATCCGCCGTATAATATTATTATTTTTCAGTTCTATTGTTGCGCGATAAGCTTTTGTTTCAGAAATCTGCAATGTTGAAGCTAAAGCGGAACGTGTAACATGTGGATCTGATATAATCTCTCTGTAAACTAATAAGGCTGACTTGGATAGTGAGATTTCACAATCTTTTGCTTCACCTTTTGCTTCACCTGATGAAGCAAAAGACTTTTTTGAAATCTTAACTCTCACAAGAAAGGCTGTTTCAAGCTCAAGGTTGAAATCTGCATCCTCGTTGCCATTTACCTTTAATTCTTCCTGCACTCGCTGGACACCTCTACTGAAACGGTTAACAAAACCAATAACCTTCATTGCTTCGGCAATAACCCCATTGCGATAATCATTAATCCATGGGAAATTACGTGGATTCGCTTTTCCATACAGACCACCGGGATTTAGTATCTCAATCCTATCATCATATTGATAAAATTGAATAGGGCCATTACTTTCATAGTCGCGATGACACACTGCATTCATAAGCAATTCTCGAATATGCTCGTCATAAAAAGCGAATAGTTTCTCTATCTCGGAGTAGTTCAAGAATACCAACTGGTCATTTTCAGATAGACGCTACTATTACTAATCACAAAGATACATAGAATTTTTGACTTGACAATATATACACGTTCACAGCTTAGTCTTTCTGAACGCTGATTCTGAGCGGTATGCACACAGGGAAGCCCGGCATAAATATTTAAAAGGGGGCTGCGCCAGTCGACGCAGCCCCTGCTTATGGGAGTATGATTGATTTTCGTGTTTTACTTGAAACGACGGTTACCCTGAAGTTTTGTCGTCTCCTCTACGTGCTGGTTCTTTTTAGCGGAACGCTTGATGATGGAATATGCCACCGGTGCCGCGCAATAGAGCGAGCAGAATGTTCCGACAACCACACCGAAGATCATCGCAAATGTGAACGAACGGATCGTGTCGCCGCCGAGGAAGAAGATGCAGAGAAGCACGAGCAATGTCGAGAACGACGTGTTGATCGTTCTGGTAAGCGTGGTGTTCAGAGCCTTGTTGAAAGTCTGGAAACGATCTTCCCTGGGATATATCTTCATCATCTCACGCACACGGTCGAACACAACCACCGTATCGTTGATCTGATAACCGATGATGGTCAGGATAGCCGCTATGAACGACTGGTCAACCTCCATCGAGAATGGGAAGAAGCCCCAGCAGACTGAGTAGAAGCCTACGATGAGGAACGCTGTCAGCGCCACTGCACATACAGCACCGACCGAGAACGCGATGTTGCGGAAACGGAGAAGGATGTAGAGGAACATGCAGACTACAGCTATGCCCACGGCCCAGTATGCGTCGCGCTTCATGTCGTCGGCCACGGACGGACCTACTTTCTGAATCGAGATGATGCCCCGGCTTTCGTCGGCCACTGTAAATGCATCCTTATCCATCATCTTTCCATCCTTGCCTACAAGCTGCTTCTGAAGACCCTGATAGAGGAGGTCGGTGATCTCATTGTCTACGTTGGCATCCTCGGCGTCGATCTTGTAGTTGGTCGAGATGCGCACTTTGGTGTCGTTGTCGATGGTGATCACGCCTACGCTGACAGTCTTGTCGTTGGCCGTTGTCTGGAAAAGCTCGGCAAGATCAGCCTGAAGTTCCTGCGGATTCACGTTCTTGTCGAACTGAACCACATAGTTGCGGCCACCGGAGAAGTCGATGCCCTGGTTCATGCCACGGATTACAAGCGATGCTATGGATATCACGATCAACGCCACCCAGACTGCGGTTGCAGCCTTGCTCTGTCCGATGAAGTTGATCTTCTTGTCCACAAGGAAGCGGCGGCTCATGGCCGTGTCGAACGTCATGCCGGCGTTACGGCCGTTCTTGGTGATAAGATCAAATGCTATGCGGGTCAGGAACACTGCTGTGAAGAACGAGCATACAAGACCGATGATAAGGGTTGTGGCAAAGCCTTTGATCGGACCTGAACCGAACACAAGAAGGATCACACCGGTGATGACAGATGTCAGGTTGGAGTCGAATATGGCGGAGAAGGCGTTGCTGTAGCCGTCTTTGATGGCCTGACGCAACTTCTTGCCGTTTCTCAGTTCCTCTCTGGTGCGTTCGAAGATAAGCACGTTGGCGTCTACTGCCATACCCATCGAAAGTACGATACCGGCGATACCGGATAGCGTAAGCACTGCCTGGAACGAGGCAAGGATTCCGAGAGTGAAGTAGAGGTTGAGCATTATGCCTACATTAGCCACGAGGCCGGGGATCAGACCGTAGATGGCGACCATGTAGATCATGAGGAGTACAAGGGCAACGATGAATGAGATGAAGCCCTGCTGAACAGCCTCCGCGCCGAGCGAGGGACCGATCACGTTGTTGCTGACCACATCCACGCGTGCGGTCATCTTACCCGACTTCAGCACATTGGCAAGGTCGTTGGCTTCTTCGGGTGTGAAGTTGCCGGTGATCTGCGACGATCCGCCGGTGATTTCGTTGTTGACGTTGGGGAATGAGTAGACGGCGTTGTCAAGCACAATGGCTATCGGGCGTCCGATGTTGTTGCGGGTGATTGTGGCCCATGCCTGAGCGCCTGCGTCGTTCATGCGCATATTGACCATATTGCCCTGCATGTTGTCAAATTCGGAAGAGGCCGAAACCACAGCGTCTCCTTCGAGAGCCGCCTCTCCCTTAAGGGCGATCAGCTGCCAGTAGGGAGTGGTCTTGTAGGAACCGTCGGATTTCTTCACAGGCTGGCCATTCTTGTCGAGGACAGGCATCTCGGTAGCCTTGACCTCCCATACGGCACGGAAATCGCTGGGGAGTTTCTGCTTGGCGAGAGGGGTGTTGAGGATGCTGTCCACCACGTTGCGTGCGGCGGGAGCCACAAGGCCTATCACCGGGCTGCCGTCGCGCTGAGCGCCGCCGAGAAGCTCGATGAGATTGAGGTTGCTGACTGTATCCTGAGCTGCGAATGCCTGGGCGAACGCCGCGAGGTCGTTCTTTATCTCATTGTAGTTATAGACTTCAAAGAACTCAAGGTTGGCCGAGGATTTGAGCAGCTCGGTAACACGCTCCGGTTCCTTAACGCCGGGAAGCTCAAGAAGGATCTGTCCGTTCTTGTCCTGGAGTTTCTGGATGTTGGGAGCCACAACGCCAAACTGGTCGATACGGGTGCGGAAGATATTGAAAGCCGCGTCAACCTGACTGTTCACCTGCTCCTGGAGAGCCGATGTAACCTCCGCGTTGGAAGCATTGTTTTTCAGTTTGCCGAGATGCTCTCCCTCACGGGTGAAGAGACCGGACATCACACCTGGCTGTATGAAAGATGCGACACGGGAGATGAAATCCTTATCGGAAGATTTCACACCTGCAGCCTCAGCCTTGGCGATGGCATTGTTGATCTGGTTGAGCTGTGCCGGGCCTGATGCGTACTGGCGGAGAATGTCGGGAACTGAAATCTCAAGCACTACGTTCATACCGCCTTTCAAGTCGAGACCGAGACCGATCTCCATCTGGCGCACTTGATTGTAGGTGTAATTGAGATAGACTTTTTCCTTGTCGATCGAATCGTTGAACTGCTTCAGACTTTGCTTGTAGACGTCGTTGGTTACGTCGTGCGTCTTCGAGACCTTGGCGGCATATTCCTCTGCTTTCTTCTCGTAGTGAGATGTTACG
This sequence comes from uncultured Muribaculaceae bacterium, assembly GCA_910589425.1. Classification (GTDB taxonomy): domain Bacteria; phylum Bacteroidota; class Bacteroidia; order Bacteroidales; family Muribaculaceae; genus Lepagella. Next base: position 7,736 of record CAJUSZ010000043.1, read on the forward strand.
AAAGAGAATGAGATATAAAACCCGCAGATAAGGACCAGAAGAATCGCAATGGTGCTGATAAACCCTTTGTTCTGCATTTTTTGTTATATTACTGTTGTTGTTTAATTATCTCGGCTTTGGCCGGGTCTCCCGACTGGCCGAGAAAGGACTATCTGCCCCCTCCCGACGCTTTATGGCGGGTTACCGGTCTTTTTTCAGCTTGCAAATATAGTGCAATTTTCCGAGTTATCCCCAATTTCAGCACATAAAAAATCTTTTGTATCCCTTTTTCATGCTTTTTAGCCTCACGATTCGTCAAAAATACCTACTTTTGAAGTCGAAAAACCCTCAATGCCGCGCAGGCAGACGCTTTTGCTGCCTCACAGCACGGGAATAGGGCTGAACCTTACCTTCTTGAGTGATGAAAAATCCGGCTTTCCGCTTCATTATGCTGTCTGCAGTCATGATTATCGCAATCGTCCTGCACTCATGCGCTTCAATCGGCAACCCATCCGGGGGTCCAAGAGACGAGGATCCTCCGGTGGCCCTAAGGTCGAATCCCGCTCCTTACGGAGTGAACTTCAACGGGAAACGAGTAACAATCGATTTCAACGAACTCGTCAACGTCAAAGACGCTTTCTCTAAAGTTACGGTCTCGCCCACGTCGAAAGAGACCCCGAGAGTGTCTGCCTCCGGACACAGGGTTACCGTGCAGTTCGCCGATTCGCTGCTCCCTAACACCACATACTCGATCGATTTCGGAGACGCCATCGAAGACAACAACGAAGCGAACAAGCTCGCCGGCTTCAACCTGACATTCTCCACAGGGCCTTCGATAGATTCGCTTAAAATCGCTGGAGTAGTACTCAATGCCCGAGATCTGGAACCTCGACAGGGAATGCTTGTCGGCATCCACTCAAACCTGAACGATTCAGCGTTCGCCGCCATTCCTCTCGAACGGATAACCAAGACCGACGACCACGGACGCTTCACAATCCGGGGACTCAAACCGGGGAAATACCGTGTGTTCGCCCTCGGCGACCTTAACAACGACTTCCGCTGGGACAATCCAGCCGAAGACATCGCTTTCATGGATGTGGCGGTAAGCCCCACTACGGAGACAGCATCCGCCACTGACTCGATATTCAATCCGGCCACAGGAAAGCTCGATTCGGTGGTCAGCAGAAACTTTACCCGCTATCTGCCGAACGACCTGCTGCTGAATGCGTTCAACACCAACTACAAGCCTCAGTATCTGACCGACTACCAGCGCGTCGATTCTACAAGGATCAGACTGATCTTCAACACAAGGGCGACATCTCTTCCGGACGTGGCCATTGTGGGAGCTGACAGGATGAAAGACTGGTACACTCTCGAAAAATCAAGATACAACGACACTCTCACTTACTGGCTGAAACCAAAGAGCCTGCTGATCACCGACACCATCAGGCTCCATACAAGATATCTGCGCACTGACAGCGCAAAGAACCTCTCGCCAGTCAACGACACTCTTCGACTGATAACAGCCCGGCAAAAAGTAACAAAGCCTAAGAAAAAGAAAGAGTCAGCAGACTCCGTTCCGCAAATCCAGTTTCTTGGCCTGCAATTCCTTTCCCCATCCTCACTCGATGTGTATGCTCCGCTCGTCATGGAGTTCGAGACGCCACTGGACACGATGGTTGCATCCCGGTTTGCCCTGATGCAAAAGGTGGACTCCACCTGGAAACCCGTGGAAAAGAACTGGCGGATCGCCCGTGCCGACACCTTGAATCCAAGAAGATTCAAGATAGAATATCCCTGGGATTACGGAGCCACCTACAAACTCCATGCCGACTCGATCGCAGCTACGGGGATATACGGACTTTTCACCAAACCCACTGACTGCGAATTTACTGTCAAAAAAGAGGAGGATTACGCAAATCTGCGGTTCATCATCACCGGCACCGATGTATCCACGCCCGCTTTTGTGGAATTGCTCAATACGTCTGACTCGCCTGTCAGAACCACGCCTGTGATCAACGGGGCTGCCCTTTTCACCAATGTCAATCCCGGACAGTATTACGCACGGCTGGTGGAAGACCTGAATGGCAACGGCGAATATGACACCGGAGATTACAACATATCGCTGCAACCCGAGCTGGTGTATTATTTTCCAAAGCGTCTGAATCTGAAGAAGAACTGGGATGCGGAGCAGGCCTGGGATGTGGCGGCTGTAGCGATCGACCTCCAGAAGCCGGCTGAACTCCGCAAGGCAAAATATGAAGAGGAGAAGAAAAAGAGAACCGACAGCGATTCCGAATCGACCGACGAGGAAGATGACGACTATTTCGATCCTACCGCAAACCCATTCGATCCGAACCAGAAAAAAAGAAGAAGGAATAACCCTAACGGCTATTCCTACTGATGACCGCCTGACTTCGTCAACGTGTCACCCAAAATTCATCAGAGAATAGCGGGGCGATGCG
>CAJUSZ010000044.1 GCA_910589425.1 uncultured Muribaculaceae bacterium
TTCAGGGGTCAAACAAACTTTGGCCTCAGGGGGCATCCGCGCTTGGGTTTTCCAGCATCCGTCGCACGACTCTTGTAAAAGGACAGGTAAATATTTTGAGATACAAAGACGGCACTATTAAAAAAGTTCAGATCAGATAAAACAGCCTTTATTTTTATTGTGAAGATACCCGGAGAAGTGATTCCCCGGGTATTTTTTTGTTGACATATACAAAACCGCAAGTGCAAACCAGATACACTGTCGAAGCAGCCGAAGAACTCCACTGCGACAATCTTCTCGTCATCACCGCCAATCAGGACGCGCAAACCGAGTGGAAAGGAAAAACATCAAGTGCAATTTGCGTCCTTGATGACGCAGAGCTTGTGCCAAACGTTGAAATAAATATTGCTGAAATCCTTTGTCATAAAAATATAACCATAAAGCAAAATTAGCATTTATTTCTGAGTTGGACTCACTTTAATGCTGAAGTTTCAGTCAATCAGGACAAATGTTATATATCGTTTTGAAATGTAGGGAGAAAATCGTAATTTTGTCCCTATGAAATCGGAATTAGAGAATTTAGTAGGGAGATACCGCGAACTTGGCATAGACCGGCAGTTGGACTATGACAAGTTTTACCTGTACTCCATCATCACTCACTCAACGGCGATTGAAGGCTCTACCATTACGGAGCTTGAAAATCAGATAATGTTTGACAATGGGATTGCTTTAAAAGGCAAGAGCCTTGTCGAGCAGAACATGAACCTTGACCTTAAAGCGGCATACGAGCGGGCGTTGGTTTTTGCCCGTGAACATGCTGATGTCACTGTTGACCGTCTGAAAGAGTTGTCGGCGTTGACAATGAAAAATACCGGCTCGGAATATAATACGGCATTGGGAGATTTTTCTTCTGCCAACGGAGATATACGCCTTGTGAATGTCACAGCCGGAGTCGGTGGTCGTTCCTACATGGCGTTTAACAAAGTGCCGCAGAAGTTGAAAGAGTTTTGCGATACGCTCAATGCTTTGCGACGCAATCACGGGTCAATGTCAATGCAGGAGCTGTATGAAATGAGTTTTGACGCGCATTATAACCTTGTGACAATCCACCCGTGGGCAGATGGCAACGGACGCATGGCCCGTCTGCTGATGAACTGGCTGCAATTTGAATTCGGACTTATCCCGTCACGAATATTCAACGACGACGAGGAGGAATATATCAAGGCTTTGGTTGCGACCCGCGAAAACGAGGACTTGGGCATATTCCGTCGGTTCATGACCGACACAATGATTGCGCACCTCAACCGAGATATATCTTCTTATATGGAATCAATCGGAGAAGATGCCCCGGTTGAGCAACCAAAGAAAAAGGTAAAGACCCGCGATAAAATTATAGAACTGCTCCGCGAAAATCCGAAGCACACCACCCGCACCCTCGCGGAAGAAATCGGCATAAGCCACAAAGGCGTGGAGCGTCACCTCGCCATACTCAAATCCGAAGGAATCCTCCGCCGCATCGGCCCCGACAAAGGCGGAGAGTGGCAAGTTGTTGAGGGTTAAGAGTATGTTTGAATTTAACCCGCGTTAAGACTGAGGGGATTTTTTGAATGATTTCCGCAAGTTGAAGAGGGAGCATAGCGGGCTACGCGACCGATGAGACTTGGCGGAAAGCATCGGAAAAGACCTCGGGATTAACGTGGAACTTCTTGAAAATGACGATTCTTTAATCTAAATATTAATTGTGTGTTAAATCAAAATACACTCTAAGAGTGTGAAGTTATCTATTCGACAACGCAACCCGTTTACAAATAATGCGGAAGCGATTCTTATTAAAGAAAAGCCCCCGCACTTATCATTGTGATTTACAAAATTACCCGCTGCATTTCGGACATACGCCTTTGATCATGTAGTTGATCGAATGTGGCGTGAATCCATCAGGAATATCAATCAATGGCACTCTTGCCGATTCAATACAATATATTTCCTTGCAACGCTCGCAATAGAAATGGGCATGCTGGTCGGCAATGCTGTGTTTGTTCCCGCTATGACACAACTCATATTTAAGTGAACGGCTTCCGTCCTCAATCACATGAACCACATCTTTCTCTGCAAAGAGTTCAAGCACACGGAAAATACTTGCCTTGTCCATTGAAAACTCCAACATTGCCTCCAGATCGGCAAGATTGACCGGACGCGAGGCTTTCATCAGCTCTTTCAACACAAGAATCCTGTTGGCAGTAGGCTTGACTCCTTTTCCGTTCAATATTTCTTCAATATCGTTGCTGATCATTGTCAGGTATATGATGTATGGTTATGACGCGGTATGATTTACCCTATTGAAAACCCGAGGTCTTCAATAACTTCCTTGACAGCGGCAGGATCCGGCTGACCCTGAATCTTCGTCTCGCCTGATGCAAGATCGACTGTAACGGACTCCACTCCGGGCAGTTTCGCGAGATTTTTCTCTACCATAGCCTTGCAATGGCCGCATGTCATGCCTTTTACGATGATCGTCTGTTGGTTTTCCATCTTTTCTGATTTATTTCTTTCTGATTTATTTTGTTTATATTTTCTTACCAGCGCATTGATGAGCAAAATTATAAGCAGAACTGAGCAAATGCCGGGAAACAAGCCTATCTGAAGATGGCAGTTTGCATGACCCGCCATCATCGGCATCGTGAACCAGTCGCGTGGCATAAGATAATCGATGCACATTCCTATCGCTATCGCTCCAATTACTATCGTGCCGAGATAGATCGCGGCAGCTTTTTTCCCGAGCGATTTGCCAACTATGATAATTGAAGCGAAATTGGCTGCCGGCCCCGCCATGAGAAGCACAAATGCCGCACCCGGGCTGAGTCCCTTGAGCATCAACGACAGGGCAATGGGAATGGATCCGGTGGAGCAGACATACATCGGCACAGCCACTACAACCACCGCAATCATTGAAAGCAGCGGATATTCCGCAAAGAACGTGAAAAACCCATCCGGAATGAAAACCGTGATCGCAGCCGCGATCACCAGGCCGATTATGAGCCATTTGCCTATGTTCTGAATCATCTCCACAAACCCATAGCGCAGAGCGTCCTTTATTTTTCCGGCAAAACTGTCTGAGGACGGTGCATCGATGGTGTCAACCTCCATATCACAGCTGACTTTGCAAGCCTTGTCCTCACGGTTGACGAGCATTCCTCCTATGAAAGCTGTAACAAGGGCTGCGACAGGACGGATTATAGCAAATGCCGGACCGAGCAGCGAGTAGGTTGCGGCAATGGAGTCAACGCCTGTCTGCGGCGTCGCTATGAGAAATGAGGTCGACGCCCCACGCGACGCTCCATTCCGGCGCAAGGAGACAGCCGTAGGCAATACACCGCATGAACACAACGGCAACGGCACGCCGATCAACGCCGCTTTAATCACCGCCCATGCTCCCGGACGGGAAAGATGGTTGCGATAAAACTTCCCCGGCACGAAAGCATACAGCACTCCGGCCACCAGAAAACCGAACAGCAGATAAGGTGCCATCTCGGCCATCATGTTTATAAGAGAGTATATGAATTCCATATTGCAAAATTACAAACAGTTTTACTCATATATGTTACACCATTCCCACAGATTATTGCACTATTATGCGACAATCACACCTCATCAATTCCTGAACGAGATCCTGTGCCGCGGAATTCGGATATGGTTACAGACTGGGACTTCTTGAATGCACGCGACAGATGGGCCACGCTCGAGAAACCGACCTTATCGGCAATTTCCGCCAGTGTCAGCTCATTGTCAGACAGAAGTTCCTTGACATATTCGATGCGCTGAGCCATAAGGTAACTCTGGATTGTGCGTCCTTCCAGAGAGGAGAACATACGGCTGGCATAACGGAAATCCATATTGACGGCCTTGCTCATGTAATCAGACAGCTTGACTTTTTTGTCGGTATCATTACGACGGGCATAGAAACGGACCGCAGCCTTTATTTTCTCCAACACAACATGTTCATGGGATTTCAAAGGCTCGAACCCCGCGGCCTTCAACCGATCAAAAAATTCATCCAGTGTGCCGGGATCCGGCGCCACAGCGAAATCTACACTCCCCAGCGACACCGTCGCATCCGTCATTCCGAGGCTCCGGCATATATCCTCTACTGTCATCACGCAGCGACGGCATACCATATTCTTTATGTGTATTGTCTCAACCGACATATAATTTTCTATCAAGTTGCTGATTTCTGCGTAAAGTTATAAACTTTATCCCAATCAGACAACAACGGTTGTTGACCACAATTGCAAACCATTTGCAAGAATTTGTCTATAACTTTGCATCAGTAAAAACAAATCACGGAGTAAAACATACTAATAATTACAAGAATATGAGCAAGACATTCAAAATTGAGGTTGATTGCGCCAACTGTGCAAATCTCGTGGAAGACGCAGCTAAGAAAGTCGCCGGAGTGAAAGATCTGTCGATTTCTTTCATGACGCAGAAGATGAAAGTATCCTTCGATGACAACGCCGATCAGGCTGCTGTGATGGAAATGATCCTCAAGGTGGCAAAAAAGGTGGAGCCCGACTTCGAGATCCTCTAAAAAAGCGTTTGGATTCAACACGTTTTAAGAGTGCGTTTGAATTTAACCCGCGTTAAGACGAGAGTATTTTTTGAATGATTTCCGCAAGTTGAAGAGGGAGCATAGCGGGCTACGCGACCGACGAGACTTGGCGGAAAGCATCAAAAAAGACCTCGGGATTAACGTGGAACTTTTTGAAAATGAAATTCTTTAATCTAAATATTAATTGTGTGTTAAATCAAAACACACTCTAAAAAAACTGACAATAAACCATAAGGAATATGAACAGGAAACAACGCAATATGCTCACCCGCATAATCATTGCTCTGGTGATGACCGTGGGGTTGTTTTTCATTGACATTACAGGCTGGCCACGCCTCGCTCTCTATCTTGCGGTATACCTGATAATCGGTTACGACATACTGAAAAAGGCGTGGCATGGGATTATCCACGGCCGGGTGTTTGATGAGAATTTCCTTATGGCCGTGGCAACGGTCGGAGCATTCGCACTCGCCATCTATGAGAAAAGCGGCGACTATCTCGAAGCGATCGCTGTGATGCTGTTCTATCAGATCGGCGAGTTTTTCCAGAGCTATGCCGTCGGCAAGAGCCGTCGTAACATAGCGGCGTTGATGGATATACGACCCGACTATGCCAATATCGAACAGGACGGCAAGATTATGAAGGTTGACCCCGACGATGTGGATGTCGGCCAGACAATCATCATACAGCCGGGAGAGCGGGTGCCTATCGACGGCGTTGTCGTTTCAGGCGAGTCCTCGCTCAACACATCCGCACTGACAGGCGAATCGTTGCCGCGCGAGGTCGCCGGCGGAGACGAGGTGATCAGCGGCAGCATCAATATGTCAGGGGTGTTGAAAGTCCGCACCACCAAAGAGTTCGGAGATTCCACCGTATCCAAGATTCTGGAACTGGTGGAGGATTCAGCATCGCGAAAATCCAAATCGGAGAATTTCATCGCTAAGTTCGCACGCATATACACTCCGGCTGTCTGTTATGGCGCTCTGGCGCTTGCGCTGCTGCCTCCGCTGTTCCTTATCCTGTTCAACGGTGCGCCCGTGAACTTCGCCACATTTGAAACGTGGATCTACCGCGCACTGGTGTTCCTTGTGATCAGTTGCCCGTGTGCGCTGGTTGTCAGCATACCGCTGTCGTTCTTCGCCGGGATCGGCGGCGCAAGCCGCGAGGGCGTGCTTGTGAAAGGCGCCAACATACTTGAAACGCTGTCAAAAGTCAAGACAGTGGTGTTCGACAAGACGGGCACGCTTACAAAAGGTGTGTTCGAGGTCAACGCCTACCATGGCGACCACGATCAGGACATAGCCGACCACAAGGCGCAACTGCTTGAATATGCAGCAATAGCGGAATCTCCCTCATCCCACCCTATTGCCAAATCCCTACAACAGGCTTACGGACAAAAGATCGACCGCAGCCGCATGAGCGATGTGAAAGAAATCAGCGGCAAAGGTATCACAGCCGTTATCGACAGCAGGAAGATTGCCGTCGGCAATGAGAAACTGATGCGTGATCTTGGACTCACACCTTGCCATTGCAAGACGGCGGGAACTATTGTCCATATTGCCATAGACGGCAAATATGCGGGACACATCGTTCTCGGAGATGTCGTGAAGCCCACATCCGCACAAGCCATTTCCGACCTCCGCCGGTCTGGAGTAACACAGACCGTCATGTTGACCGGAGATGCCCGAGCGGTTGCGGATCAGACCGCCGCCAGTCTGGGAATGGACAAGGTCTACAGCGAACTTCTTCCGGCAGACAAGGTGGCGCAGCTCGAAAAGATCCTCTCACAATCCAAAGGGGACGATAAAGTTGCGTTTGCAGGCGACGGCATAAACGATGCACCCGTGCTATCGCGCGCAGACCTCGGCATAGCGATGGGCGCGATGGGAAGCGACGCCGCCATCGAGGCCGCCGACGTGGTGCTTATGGACGACGACCCGATGAAGATCGGCAAGGCAATCCGTATCTCGCGCAAGTGTCTGAAAATAGTTTGGGAAAACATCATAATGGCATTGGGTATCAAAGGCATTTGCCTGGTGCTTGGAGTGTTCGGCATCGTCAACATGTGGCTCGCCATCTTCGCTGACGTAGGCGTGATGATACTCGCCGTGCTCAACGCCATAAGAGCCATGTATGTGCGCAAGATATGATGACTCCGGCCGGATCATTGCAACGAGAGCTGACGCGAAAACCAACGCTATCATTATCAATGAATCTTATTTTGGACAATGTAAAATTACAGAAAACCATGCAACTATCTTAGAGTGTGTTTTGATTTAACACACACAATTGATATTTAGATTAAAGAATCGTCATTTTCAAGAAGTTCCACGTTAATCCCGAGGTCTTTTCCGATGCTTTCCGCCAAGTCTCATCGGTCGCGTAGCCCGCTATGCTCCCTCTTCAACTTGCGGAAATCATTCAAAAAATCCTCTCAGTCTTAACGCGGGTTAAATTCAAACACACTCTTAACCATAAATGCTGAATTGACAATCAACTTTACGGAATTCCCTCAAAGTTTATTACCAAAGAACCCGGTCAGTTTTTCCACAACCTGCTGCACATATTCAGGCACATAGTAGGTTCTTATATGTGTGGCTCCCGGCACGAGGAACATCTCCTTGTCCTGTGTGCCTGTGGCGTTGCTGAAGCAATGCTCGGTCATGTAGAACGTGTCGGCGACGCTGCCCGCAATCATCAACAGAGGTTGATTGATAAGGTACATGCCTTCCGACGCATCAAACCCCATCAGATCCATCAGACTGCTCTTGGTGTATCTGAAAGTGGAGTTAGGATGAGCATAGTTGACGATGTAGTAATCATAACCCTCGCGGTAGAGGTCGAAGGGGAGCTTGGCTGCCTGTTCGGGAGTCATGCCGCTCATGTCGCCTATATATTCTGGTTCGCCTGTCACGGCCTCGCGCTGACGGGCGGCGCAGGCATCGGCAAGACGTTCCTGAAAGGAGTTTATCTGGCTATCGAGAAATCCGTTGCGGCGAACAAGTCCGGAGTTGAACATGCTGAGTGTCGCCACTGCCTTGAAACGCTTGTCGGTCTGCGCGGCGGCGAGAGTGTAGCCGCCGCCTCCGCATATTCCCAGTATGCCCATGCGGTCGGCATCCACGCCGGGATATTGCGCAAGAATATCAGCGGCACGGTGGATGTCCTCGATGCGGTTCGACGGTATATCCTTCTGGCGGGGCATGCCCTCGCTTGCGCCCTGATATGCGGCATCAAAAGCGAGGCAGATGTATCCTTTTTCAGCCATAAGCTGGCTGTAATAGCCGGAAACCTGTTCCTTCACGCCTCCGTTGGGGTGTGCCACAACTATTGCAGGATATTTTTTCGCGGGGTCATAACCTGCGGGTGTATATACGTTGGCCGCGATTTTAAGCCCGTTGAGGTCATACTGTATGGGGTGGATATTGACCTGTCCGGCTACATTTTCGGCAATGGGATTGTCATATACGAGTCCCCACGGATTATCGTTGTGGCTCGAGATGTCAGAAACTGCAACTTCAGTGAAAGGTGCGTTTTGGGCGGACACACCGACCGCGGATATTGAACAGAGTGCCATTATCAGTAATTTTTTCATTCTATATCATTTGAAGATTGTTTCGACCGTCTTTGCCGCCGTCTGTCCCTCGTCGGAGCCTACCTCCGATGATATAAGCGCGGCGAAGTCGTTCAGTTGTTCCTGTGTGTAACCGAGATTGCGGCATATTCCGAAATGCGAGCGCAACTGCCCTTCGAGGTTCATTCCGGCGAGTGCCCCTACCGTGGCAAGCTCACGGTAACGATGGCTGAGGTTGTCTCGGGCAAATATGTCGCCGAAAAGGTGCGAGCGCAGATATTCATCTATCACGGGACAGAACTCATAGACCTTGCCGGTTACGGGACGCCCGACAAGCGCTGTCCGCGTTTCCTCTCCGAGCGCCGACATATCCGTTCCGGTTGGGACTGGACTTGCCTCATTTCCGATTTCATCATGCTTGCCGGCGGCAGCACGCTGTTCAGTCTTTGCCATAAAGCGGTTGAGGGCATTGAGCGAGCGGGGGAAGCCGCAGTAGGCGTACATCTGCACGAGGATTTCCTTAATCTCATTCACGCTCAGACCGGCATCAAGACCGGAGTCGAATGCTACGTCGAGTTTTTCCATGTCGCCGCGGGCTGTGTAGGCAGCTATCAACGCTACGGATCTCTCCTTGCTGTCAAGAGTCTGCGCGGACGCCATTGATGATACAGTCATACAGATAAGAGTTATCAAAATTGATATTGTCTTATTCATAGCGGATCCCTTTATTTTACTACTATTTTACGGGTGTCTACCCCTGATGTGCGCCCTGACTGCATCTGCATCACATACACACCCTGAGGCAAAGGGATATTTTCATTTCTGCTGACAGTGTGGTTGTAGGCCAGCGCTCCGCTCATGGATGCGATGCGGAGATGCGCGGGCGAATGACCGTCGGCCACACTAACTGCGAGATTGCCGCGGCTGATGTCGAGAGAGAACATATTTTCATCATCCGATGAAATTTCGGCTATGCCTGACTGACCGGGCATAAGACCCATGCGACGCAGCCAACCCTCGACCTGATTTGGACGGTTTGGAACATCTATACCCTCATCATCGTCCTGCGGTTCGCGGATATTATCGGGATCAATATCTTCGGGCAGAGTGGCGGGAACATGGATTGAGTTGGGTGTGCATTTGAAGAGTTTCTGCATACCCTCATTGAGATATGTGGTGGCGCCGTAGGTCATGAACGGCACAATGACCTTGTCGCTCAAATCGTATGCGTCAAGGAACGTACATACAACCATTGCCGGCTGGTGCCACCATAGCGGAGAGCCTACGAAAATGGTATCATATTGGGCAATCATTTCCTCGGAGGGAAGATTTGCCACCGCCGGACGCAGGTCATTGTATGCCTCGTTCTGTATAAGCTGGCTGTCATCGTATGGGTTGGCCGCATACGGACGCGAGGGTTCGATGCTGTAGATGTCAGCGCCTGTAAGTTCGGCTATTCTTTCAGCCACGGCTCTTGTGTTGCCGGTGGCGGAGAAATAGGCTACTAAAGTCTTTGTGCTGCCCGATGGTTCGAGTGGAGCGTAGTCAGCCTCGTATGAGGGCTCATCGGAACTGCACGATGCCATAAGTGGCATTGTAGCCACAAGGAATGTAAGGAAAAGTGTCAATCGGTTCATATTCATATATGTTTGTTTTTATAATTTATTTTCACTCCGCAACAGCGAAGCTCTTGCGAGTGAGTTCCGAGCGCAAGTCGGCCATTGGCCAGTGCGCGTTGGCTTGCCACGGAAACTCACCGCAAAATTATATCCAATTTACCTCATTGAGTAACTCATATTACTGATTGAATATCCAAAATTACGGATTCTAACATCCACATATCAAGGCGATAACACATATTACGGATTAATTAACCATTATTACTGATTCATATACCCAGCATAGCCGGAGTCGGAATATTATGAGTATTTTTCCCATCTTTGACACCTTATAGGAGATAAAACCGACATTATCGTCTGAT
>CAJUSZ010000045.1 GCA_910589425.1 uncultured Muribaculaceae bacterium
CGGCGTCAATTTTATAGACTATTTTTTGAAAGCACTAACTGTCAAACTCCCGAAATATTAGGTTATCTGAAATAAAATTGATAACTTTGCAGTGGAAAATTTTCAGAAAATCTAACATGTAAGAATTTATTTAGTTAAGCTATTACCCGGGAGTTGATTGTGAAATTGACTCCCGTGTGTTTTTCTATCGCCATCCCGTGCGAGTCTTTGTCCGTATCAGAAAAAATGACTATCTTAGCGACCTGAAACAATCATCCTCTGCCACAAATAGTCTTCACCCCTGATATACAGACATCCGCAGACGGAATAACAATTCGCATCCTGTGAGTGATTTTATCAGTTCCTGGTCATGGTGGATCACATTGGTGATTCTCGCAGCATACGCGACAACGATCATCGCGTGTATTGTCGTGGTGCTGCGCGAGAACCGCAATCCCATCCGGTCGCTGGCCTGGGTAACGGCCCTGATATTCCTTCCGATTGTCGGGCTCGTCTTCTATCTTTTCTTCGGACGAAGCCTGAAAAACACACGGATGATCTCCCGCCACAAGAAACGGCGGCTCATGCGCGCCACCTCAACAAGAACCGTCAATCTCCGGGATGTGGACATCTCTCCCGACCGCAAGCAGCTGATCGTGCTGTCCCACACGCTTGCCAAGGCCAAGTTCACGGTAAACAACAATATCGAGATTTTCACGGACGGAGTCTCGAAATTCGAGGCTCTGAAAAAAGATCTCAAAGCCGCCAGCCAGTCGATACTTCTCCAATACTACATCTTTGCCGACGACAATCTCGGAAACGAGATTGCCGAGATTCTCATTGACAAGGCCAGACAAGGGGTGAAAGTGCTGGTGATCTACGATCATGTGGGAAGTTTCTCCACCCGCACACGCTTTTTCGAGAAGATGCGCCGGGCCGGAGTCGATGTCCATCCCTTTTTCAGGGTTACATTCCCGCAGCTTGCAAACCGCATCAACTGGCGCAACCACCGGAAACTTGTGATCATCGACCGAGCCATAGGATATATCGGCGGCATGAACATCGCAGACAGATATCTTCACGGCACTGAAGACAATCCGGTCTGGAGGGATACCCATTTCAGGCTCGAAGGGGACATCGTGGAGTCAATGCTGCTCTCCTTCGCGATCGACTGGTCATTCATGGGGCAGCCTATACCTGCCGACACCAAGCCCAATCCATGTTCCGTAGTAGCTAACAGAACCGGCATGCAGCTTGTGGCCACAGGCCCTGTGGATTCATGGGACAACCTGTCGTTGTGCTTCCTTAAAGCCATATCGTCGGCGAAAAGATCGATCTACCTGCAGACTCCATATTTCCTGCCCACCGACGCCTTGCAACATGCCCTGGAAGCTGCCGCGCTGGCAAAAGTGGATGTCAGGATCATGATTCCCGAACGCTGCGACTCGAAACTTCTCAGGCTCGCCTCATTCTCATACGTGTCGCAATGCCTCAAAGCCGGGATAAAAGTGTATCTTTACCGACCGGGGATGCTCCACGCCAAAGCGATGATCATAGACGAGGATCTTGTCGCAGCCGGATCCACCAATTTCGATTTCCGGAGCCTGGAGAACAATTTTGAATCCACACTCTTTATCTACGACAGGGATGTAAACAGGAAAATGCGCGATATATTCTTCGAGGACATAAAGCAATCCACCAAGCTCACATTCTCGATGTGGCATTCCCGTCCGGCTCTCCAGAGACTGTGGGAATCGATCGTCAGACTTCTCTCCCCTATTCTCTGACCCGCATCTTCAGCTGTCGATCTCGGAAAGCAGATGCTCGAGTTCGAGAGCGGACACTTTCACGGTCAGCGCTCCGTCGCGGGCTACAGAGATATTTCCTGTCTCCTCGCTGACAATCACGCACACGGCGTCCGTAACCTGGCTCATGCCGAGCGCCGCCCTGTGGCGCAGGCCGAGACTCTTGGAGATGTTCATGTCGTGGCTCACGGGAAGAATGCAGCCGGCGGCCATGAGCCGGTGATTGGCCACGATGAGCGCACCATCGTGCAGGGGTGAATTCTTGAAAAATATATTCTCTATGAGCCGCATGTTGATCAATGCGTCGATCATGTCTCCGGTCTTTTCATAGTCAGTGAGCGGCATTCCGCGCTGCCAGACAATCAGCGCTCCTGTCTTGGATTTGGACATTGACATACACGCATAGACAACCGCCATCACTTCCGAATGCGCGTTGTCGTCTTTCTTCTCGTGGCGGAACAAACGCTTGAAAAGCTTCCATTTACCTTGAGAGCCTATATCGGTCAGGAATCTCTTTATCTGATCCTGAAACAGGATCACAAGCACAATCAGCCCTATGCTCATGAACTTGTCGAGAATGGTTCCGGTAAGCCGCATATCGAAGATCTCGAAAGCCACCACCCAGATGCCGATAAAAGCCAACACACCATAGAATAGAGACAGAGTGCCACTGTTGCGCATCATCCTGTAGAGATAGAACAGAAGAAGCGCCACAATCAGGATGTCTATCACATCTTTTATTCCGAAGTCGATCATATACGTTGGTCTGGTTATGCTGCGGTTATGTTCAAATTGAGTTATCCCTCAGCAGGCCGAGCATCTTCACTGTCTGCACGGCCGGCAGAACTTCATGCACCCTCACTATGTCGGCTCCGAGATAAAGAGCCACCGCATCGAGAGCGACTGTGGGCATTGTCGATTCGTCGGCCGTTATGCCGAGCGGTTTCCACAGCATCGTCTTGTGTGAGATCCCTGCAAGAAGAGGCACTCCGAGTTTCTTTATCTCGGGTATGGCGGAAAAAAGCCTGTAGTTCTGCCCGACAGTCTTAGCGAAACCGAAGCCGGGATCCACAATCACATCGCTGATCCCAAGCTCGCGCAGACTGGCGCACTTGAAAGCGAGATCCGATATGACATCGGCAGCGACATCCTCATAGTCGGTCAATGTCTGCATGGTCTGGGGTGTGCCCCTCATGTGCATCAGGATGTAGGCAGCCCCCGTCTCGGCGACCGCAGGCCACATGTCCGGATCGAGTGTGCCTCCTCCTATATCGTTGATTATATCCACCTCCCACTCGGCGACACAGCGCCGCGCCACTGATCCACGGAATGTATCGACCGAGACTACCGCTTCGGGCCAATGTCTCCTGACAATCTCCAGCCCCCTTGACAGACGTGAATATTCCTCTTCCGGACTCACGGACGGAGCGCCCGGACGTGTGCTGTATCCGCCGATATCCACTATGTCCGCACCCTCACGCTTCATCGTCTCCACACGCCGGACTATGGCTTCGTCGGCATAATCGCGGCTGGAACTATAGAATGAATCGGGCGTAACGTTGAGTATGCCCATCACTTTCGGACGGTCGAAGTCGATCAGACGCCCACGCAGATTGAGTGTGGTGGATTTCATAATTACAAACAATTCCTTACTATCATGCGAAGTTACTAAAAATCGGGCTAACAGAGACCATATATGCCCGTTTTTTTGTAACTTTGCGGGCTGAAAAACAGTTACGATAAAAATGCAGGACATCCGAAACATTGCAATAATAGCACACGTAGACCACGGAAAGACGACCCTTGTCGACAAAATGCTCCTCGCCGGCCATCTGTTCCGGGACAACCAGACCACCGGCGAACTGATCCTCGACAACAACGATCTTGAGAGAGAGCGTGGGATAACCATTCTATCAAAAAATGTGTCGATCAATTACAAAGGCACCAAGATCAACATAATCGACACTCCGGGACACGCTGATTTCGGCGGCGAGGTGGAGCGTGTGCTTAATATGGCCGACGGATGCCTGCTGCTCGTGGATGCTTTCGAGGGACCGATGCCCCAGACAAGGTTCGTGCTGCAAAAAGCCATCCAGATGGGTCTGAAGCCTGTGGTTGTGATCAATAAGGTCGACAAGCCTAATTGTCGTCCGGACGAAGTAAACGAAATGGTGTTCGACCTGATGTTCAATCTGAACGCCACCGAGGACCAGCTCGATTTCCCGACAGTCTACGGCTCGGCCAAGCAGAACTGGATGAGCGACGACTGGCGTAAACCGACCCAGGACATCACCGCCGTCCTCGACGCGATCATCCGCTATATCCCCGCGCCGACCCAGATCGAAGGTGAGCCGCAGATGCTCATCACAAGCCTTGACTTCAGCAGCTACGTCGGCCGGATCGCAGTAGGCCGTGTCCACCGCGGCACCCTTCGCGAGGGAATGGAAGTGGGGCTTTGCAAAAAGGATGGCTCCGTAAGCCGCCAGAAAATCAAGGAGCTGCACACTTTCGAGGGAATGGGGCGAAAGAAAGTAACCGAAGTGAGCAGCGGAGATATATGCGCCATAGTCGGGCTGGAAGGCTTCGAGATAGGCGACACAGTCTCGATCATCTCCAATCCGGAGCCGCTGCCGCGCATAGCGATCGACGAGCCTACGATGTCGATGACGTTCACCATCAACGATTCCCCGTTTTTCGGCAAAGATGGAAAATTCGTAACATCGCGCCATATCGCCGACAGGCTTGAGCGTGAACTCGACAAAAATCTTGCCCTGAGAGTACAGAAAGGAGACAACGAAGACAAATGGACTGTGTTCGGACGCGGAGTGCTGCACCTTTCCATCCTGATCGAGACGATGAGGCGCGAAGGGTATGAGCTGCAAGTCGGACAGCCTCAGGTGATCATAAAGGAGATCGACGGAAGGAAATGCGAGCCGGTCGAAGCCCTTACCATAAATGTGCCGGAGGAATATTCATCCAAGGTGATCGATATGGTTACGCGCCGCAAGGGCGATATTCTCGCAATGGAGACGCAAAATGACCGCATCAACATCGAATTTGTGATTCCCTCCCGAGGAATAATAGGCCTGCGCAACAATGTGCTGACTGCCACGGCCGGAGAAGCCATCATGGCCCACCGTTTCCTTGAATACCAACCCTGGAAAGGCGACATAGAGAGACGCACAAACGGATCCCTCATCGCAATGGAAGCGGGAACAGCATTCGCTTATGCGATCGACAAGCTTCAGGACCGTGGAAAATTCTTCATCTTCCCGCAGGAAGAGGTCTATGCCGGACAGGTGGTGGGTGAAAACGCCAAGGACAACGACATTGTGGTCAATGTTACAAAATCCAAGAAGCTGACAAACATGCGGGCGAGCGGAGCTGACGACAAAGCCCGGATTGTACCGCCCGTGGTCTTCTCACTCGAGGAAGCGCTTGAATATATCAAGGAGGATGAATATGTCGAGGTTACACCCAATCATCTCCGTCTACGGAAAATAATACTCGACGAGACAGAGCGCAAGCGCGCCAACCGTTCCTGAACACTGATAAGTAACTCTAAACAACAAATAACTGTCAATCAGTCCCGGATTTGGTCATCATGACCTTCCGGGACTGAACTTTTCCACACCGGCAGCTGTTCTATATGCAGAAACGGGCCGGAGCATCCGGCTGAGACCACGACCCGGCGAGGAAAGGTTTCTATCCGCCGGATTCTCCATCAACGGTCCGTTAAAAGGATTATAAAGCGGTCTGCAGACCATCGGTATATTTATGAAAAACACGGCCGGACAGGCTGTCCGGCTACAGCGGGCCTCCAGATCGGCTCACTATGCCCCCGACGGCGCGAAGTCGCGTGTGGCATTCCAGATCACAGGAGTGTACGCAGCAGATGTATCAGACATGAGGCGGAGTCCATCCCGTGAAAGCGGGGGAAGATTCCGCCTCATTATTCATGGGTTGAGAAACCGGTATTTATAGAAAAGCACACGCCTCACCCGGGCAGCGATCAGTGAGTCTGTAAGGATACCCGCAGCCAGCGCTGATTTTACAGCTTCGATCTCCTTTCTCGTATCCCGGGGAGACAGAATGATGTCCGCTCCGGCAATCAGTGCCTCGACCGCTGTCGATCCCGAAGAGCCGCAGGAAGTGGCGCCATCCATATTGAGCGCATCGGTGATCACAAGCCCCTTGAAGCCAAGATCCACGCGCAGCAGATCCGTTATGACCGCACCGGAGAGAGAGGCGGATCTCATGGCAGGATCAACCGCGCTTACGGCGAGATGACCCACCATTACAGCCGACAATCCCGATCCGATATATTCCTCGAACGGAGGCAGCGCCTCTCTCTGCAAAAAGCTCAATGGCTCCGCTATGACCGGAAGTCCGCGGTGGCTGTCTCCATCGGCGCATCCATGACCGGGAAAATGCTTGGCCACACTGATCACACCCGAATCCTCAAGACCTCTCGCAAAACCTACACCAAGCTCAGCCACAAGCTCCGGATCGGCCCCGTAGGAACGGCGTCCGATATAACCTGAAGGATTCTTCTCCACATCAAGCACTGGCCCGAGGATCATATTGATGCCGCGGGCACGGCTCTGGCGGGCGAGTTCCACACCGAGTTCATACATTTTTTGTCCGTCGGCGGATTTACCGAGTTCAGCCGCCACCGGCATGGACGGAGCATCGGAGAGCCGCATCGCCAGACCTGTCTCGGCATCCACCGACACCCAATGGGGCACGCCGCCGGCCAACGACGCAAGAGTGTCGGCTATCCTCGTGGCTCCTTCCGAATCACCTTTAAGCAACACCACTCCCCCGACATGATCCTGCGACGCATACTCAGCTGCCAGACGAAGCGTCGCCGGATCCGCACTCGCATATAAGGCTGGCATGAAAAGCTGGCCGACACGCTGGTCGACAGTCATATCAGAAACCAACGAATCAGCCCAGCCATAAGCCTCCGCAGTATAGTCCTGAGCCTG
The DNA here is from genome assembly GCA_910589425.1 of uncultured Muribaculaceae bacterium. GTDB lineage: Bacteria > Bacteroidota > Bacteroidia > Bacteroidales > Muribaculaceae > Lepagella. The sequence continues at coordinate 6,776 of CAJUSZ010000045.1, forward strand.
AATGCCGGATCCGGAAGACCGGGCGTCCCGCGGAGCGCAGCCTGCCGTGATTATGCCGGCTACGATTAACAGTAATATGGATCTCAGGCAAAACATCCGGTCAAAGCACCACCTCTTTCTGGAACCGGCCTGTGGTGTCGGGTGCTATGGGAAGACCGAGCTTTGTCATGCTCTCCACATAGCGGAGCATCGGGACGGCCATCTCCACATCGTCGCGCCACAACAGTTTCCCTCGGCCGAATCCGGCGAGATCGTCATTGCCGGCGGCCACATAATCGATCGTGGCCACATTGTAGGTCTTGTCGGGATCCATCTCGCGCCCGTCGATCACCACACGCTTGAGATTGCCATCGCCATCCACCACCACACGCACATTCCCGCTTATGCCTTCCCCTCCCTTGCGGGCGGCCACACCGAGAGCGTCGATTATGTCGCTTCCTTTCACCGCTGTTATTACTATATGGTTGGAGAACGGGAATGTGGCGAGCATCTGCCCTTCAGTTACGTCTCCGGCAGGCATGCTCTGGCGGATTCCACCGACATTCATCACCCCCATATCCAGATGCAGTGGCATCCCGTCGGCTCCGGCCATGCTGTCGAGCTTCAGTTGCCCGAACCATCGGGCGAAATCAGCGGTCCAGTTGGCATAGCCGCCATTGCGGTCGTCGCTGTCGAGATAATATAAAGAGCGGGCTATGACACGGTTGTTGACCGAATCCACCTTACTTTTGAAAGGAGCAATGAAATCGGCCACTTTCTTGTCAAGCTTCTCAGCCGGGAAACGATCCGTTACATCAATCAGCTGATAGTCGAACTTATCCGGCGCCACACTTTTCAGCGCGTCGAGATCAATCTTTATATATCCGAGTTTCTTCCCGTATTTACCGGTCTGCGCCACGAGTACCGGACGTCCGACGGCATTCTCCACCAGCGACGGATATTTGCCACGGTTGCCAGGCTCTATGACCGTATGGCTGTGGCCTCCTATGATTATGTCTATATTCTCGCTCGCCCGGGCAAGATCGTAGTCAGTGGCCTTGTCGTTGTCTTTGACCACTCCTATATGGCTCACCACAACCACCAGATCGCATTTTTTATCTTTCTTGAGATATGCCGCTGTCGAGTTGGCCGTCTTGATCACATCCTTGAATCCGACACCCGTGATATTCTCTTTGGAGATCAGGCTTTCCGGATCCACATTGATCCCTATGAATCCTATTTTCCGTCCCCCGATCTTCTTTATGACGTAGGGATCAAACATCCCTTCGAGCGGAGTCCCCTTGAAGTCATAATTGGCCGAAAGCCTCGACGACTTTACATTCCTGTAGTTCCTGGCCAGCTCTTCCAGACCATTGTCAAACTCATGGTTTCCCAGAATCCGGATGTCGTATCCGAGCATATTCATCAGCGGATATTCCACCGCCCCTTTGAAATACTTGAAATAGAGTGTTCCCTGCACCATATCGCCTGCGTCGACAAGAACCACGTTCTTCTCGGCACGACGCACACTGTCGATTATGGCCTTGCGCTGCAAAACACCTCCTTTGCCATCCTTGTCGGGATCGATGAGGGAATGGGTGTCATTGGTATGAAGTATCACCAGATCTTCAGCAAAGGCGGCTCCCCCTGCCAGCGCCGCGCACATCAGACATGCGGCAATATGAGGTCTGAATTTTTTCATAGTTATGCTTATTTTCAGGTTATATTTGTCTATTTGCTTACATCCTGCCGGAAGACTGCTTCCGTCAAAGATATTACGCCGGGAATTCCGGTTTTGTTCTCACCGCAGCCTTCGGGTCTGCAAATATAACAATATCGCACGGTTTCAAGGATATGAACACGATCAAAAAACAAAAAAGGACGACGGAGCAATTCCGACGCCCTCCTGAAGGGATTTTTCTTACCGTTGGGGATTTAACCGTTACGATCAAGCCTCGGCTTTCTTCACGCGGCGCTCTTTGATACGGGCTTTCTTACCTGTAAGGCCACGGAGATAGTAAAGCTTCGCACGACGTACTTTACCGTGCTTATTGACCACGATTGATTCGATGAAAGGAGATTCTATCGGGAAGATACGCTCCACGCCGATGCCATCGGAGATCTTGCGGACTGTGAAACGCTTCTTGTCCTCATGACCGCTGATACGGATCACCACTCCGCGGTACTGCTGGATTCTCTCCTTGTTACCCTCTTTGATCCGGTAGGCGATTGTGATGGTGTCGCCAGGGCCGAATTCCTCAAAATTCTTTTTGGGAGTGGCAAATGCCTCCTCCGCGATCTTAATCAAATCCATTGATATATCGGTTTTATTTAAATGAATGGCAGCAATTTAGCGAGCTGCTTGAGCCTTAAGGGCGCGGCTCTCTCTTGCCAGAGATTGCAAACCGACTGCAAAGTTAGCAAATTTTATCCGACCCGCAAAAATATAACCGCCTCATTTTTCAATAATTTTCACAGGATTTTTAGAACCTGTTTAATATCGGGCCATCAGTGCGTCAGTTCCCAAAGATCCGTCGTGAGATTGACCATGAGGTTGGAGGCGCTCGGGAGTTTGACAGTTAGTGCTTTCAAAAAATAGTCTATAAAATTGACGCCGA
>CAJUSZ010000046.1 GCA_910589425.1 uncultured Muribaculaceae bacterium
CTTCCTCATAACGAGAAATTTATCTCAAAGATACACCGCCGGGATTTTCACATTTGTTATTAAACAAGCTCTAAATAATCGAGGGGCAGAAGATTTCCGCCTGCCTCGATAACCCTAAAGAGGGGGCCGACTTCAAAAGTCAGCCCCCTCGATCTATTCAATAACCCTTTTCCTCCTATCAGCGGGTGAGCGTCTTGAGCAGTTCGCGCGCCCATTCCCCTCGGGCGTGGGAATTCATCACCACGAGCTGAAGCTCCTTGCCGCCGTAGACCAGCACCCCGACGCTGACCTGGCTTCCCTCCACCTCGCCGGTGGCCATCGCCCCTTTGAGTCCGTTGATCATCACCGGCTTCACCGAGCCGGCCGAAAGTTTCATAGAGCGCGCCAGTCCGCGGACCACACTCTCGGCGCGACGCTGGTCCGAAGCGCGTGCGTCGGTGCGCGTCATCGATACCCCGAACGAGCCGTCGGGATATTTAAGCAGATACGAGCCGCCGTTCTCCGTGATCTCCGCCCCGGCTGGGATAGAGAACTTGAAACCAGCGAACTCTCCTTTGGCAAACTGCTGCTGAACCGCCGCTGCGACAGGCTGACCGCTGTCCGCGGCCGGAGTCTGCGCCGAGGCCAGGACAGACACGGCGGCCAATGCCATCCCAAGTATAAATTTTCCTTTCATAACCTTTTCTGTTTCTGTGTTTATCTAAACTCTATAACCCTCACCGGGGTCTTTTGGTTTAGAGTTAAAATAAACTCTTGCTTGAAAAGGCAATCAGTCCAGCCGGAACACACGCCGGGTGTTTTCCTCCACCACAGGAAGCATATCCCTCCCCGCCGCGGCCGAGAGGGAGGCTATGATCTCCTCTATGGCGAGCGCCGAGCAGTCGGTCTCGGCCAGTACGCGCTCCGGAGGGACGGTCCTGAGCGTGTCGGGATTGAATTTCTCGCCGAAAGAGAAGTAGATGTCGGCCGAGGCGCCCGTCATCATCCGCGCCACCGAAGGCTTTCCGCGGAATCCGTGGATGATCCAGGGCTGGCGCGGGGAATAGTCGCGTCTGAGCCCGGCCACTGTGTCGTGGGCGCGCACATCGTGGATCACCAGCGGCTTGCACGCCTTTTCCGAAATCTCTATCTGTCGCCGGAAAGCGAGCATCTGGCGGAACATCGGGCCGCCGCGCAGACTGTCGATCCCCGCCTCGCCGACAGCCACCACCTGCGGAAGCATGGCCGCGGCTTCCAGACGCGAGAAATTCTCTTCGGTGGCCTCTCCGGGATCCCAGGGATGGATCCCTACCGAATACAGCTGCCCGGGGAGTGGATCGAAACCGGCCGGAGAGACGCAGACCACAGCCCGGGGCTGCGGCGCGGCGTTATGGGTATGGCAATCGACTACAGACATTCCTATCTCAAAGATACACCGCCGGGATTTTCACATTTTTTAAACAAGCTCTGAATAAAGATGGAAAAGGGCTATCCCGGCGCTGACGGCCACATTGAGCGAATGTTTCGTGCCGCTCTGCGGGATCTCGACCACCGTGTCGGCCATATCCACTATGCGCTGGTCCACACCCTCCACCTCGTTGCCGGCCACAAGCAGCAGCCTCTCTCCCGGCTCCGGCGCATACTGCCGCAGAGGGACGCTGCCGTGGGTCTGCTCGAGGACTATCACCCTCCAGCCCTCGCGCTGCATCCTCCGCGCCTCGGCGAGCGTGTCGTCGACATGCCTCCAGCTTACCGACTCCTCGGCCCCGAGGGCGGTCTTCGAGATCTCAGGATGGGGAGGGACGCCGGTGATCCCGCCGAGGATCACCTCGCTGACAAGAAAAGCGTCGGATGTGCGCAGCATCGAGCCTACGTTGTGCATCGACCTTACATTGTCGGCCATCAGGGCCACAGGCAGCTTGGGAAGCAGCCTGTAGCCGGACGTGGAGATCCGCGTCAGCTCCACTATGCTCTTTTTCTCCTTCATCGGCTCAGCTCAAGCATACGGCGGATCGGACGCAGGGCTTTCTCGGCTATCTCCGGATCCACCTCCACGGCCGGGACGCAGTCGCGCAGACAGTCGCGCAGCTTCTCCAGGGTGTTGAGCTTCATGTACTCACACTGGTTGCACTGACATTCCGAATCGGCAGCCGGAGCGGGAAGGAACACCTTTCCGGGGCATTTTTTCCTCATCTCAAGCAGGATGCCGCTTTCCGTAACCACTATATATTCCGGAGCGTCGTCGGTGCGTGCGAAGTCGAGCAGAGCCGCCGTCGAGCCCACCTTGTCGGCTATCAGCTGCAGCGGACGCCGGCATTCGGGATGGACAAGCACCTTGGCTCCGGGATGCGCTTTCTTCATCTCCAGGATCCCCTCGAGCGAGAAGCGGTCGTGGACATGGCAGGCGCCGTCCCAAAGCACCATCCGGCGACCCGTAACGGAATTGATATACTCACCCAGATTGCGGTCCGGGCCGAAGATGATCTTCTCGTCGGCCGGGAGCGACTCTATGATGCGGCGCGCGTTGCCCGAGGTAACCACGATGTCGGTGTGGGCCTTCACAGCCGCCGAAGTGTTGACGTAGCTCACCACCGTGTGGTCCGGCCTTTCGGCCACGAAGCGGGCGAACTCGCCGGGGTCGCAGCTGTCGGCCAGCGAGCATCCGGCCTCCGGGTCGGGAATCAGCACAGTCTTGTCCGGGCAGAGGATCTTGGCGGTCTCGCCCATGAAATGCACACCGCACATGACGATGACCGGAGCGTCGGTTCCGGCCGCCTGGCGGGCAAGGGCGAGGCTGTCGCCGATGAAATCGGCTATTTCCTGAATTTCGTCGCGTTGATAGTAATGGGCCATGATGAGCGCCCCTTTCTCAGCCTTGAGTCTCAGAATTTCCTCTTTCAGGAGTTCGGCTTCGTTTTTCATTATTATTATTTAGGTTTAGATTAATATATCAATATTAAATATAAATAACATCAACAAATGCGGTAGATAATTCCAATAACTTCCTTGTCTGAAATTTGGAAATAAGGGTTATTGAACTCCGGCACCTGTTTATCTACATTCCGTCTACACCAGCCGCAGCTGAGATTCAGTCCGATGCGCGTGTTGTCTACACAATGTAGATAATTGCAAAGTTAATAAATTTCTATCGTCGCGGAGGCAAAAAGATGTGGAAAACTGAGTGGAAACCCCGGCCGGAGTGTGCAGAATCCGGCGGTTTCGCGGAGAGGCGTCCGTCGGACCGCTCTCTGTCTACATTCCATGAACATGGTTTTCCACACTTTCCGACCACTTATCTACACCTTTTCAACACCCCTCGGCCGGGAGTGAACTTTCCGCGTCCCGCAGCGTTCTGTCTATGAAACACGCCACAAAATTATGGAAAAGAAAAAGCTCTATATCGTCAGTTTCGGCGATTCCGACAAATATCTGATGGAATACAATGTGCCCGACGGCGCCACCGATCTTGTCAAGCCCAATCCGTTTGAGAAGATAGAGAAACGTCTCACCGACTTCCTCCACCGCGCCGTGCCCGAGGCGGAAGACATCACCTATTTCACTTCGCCCCGCGCCACGGAGGTGGCGCCCAGCCACCGCTCGCGTTATTCGGCTTATCCGCCGCTCGACGAGGATGCCGTGGTTCATATCGAGAAAGTGCTTCTGCGCGAAGTGCGCGACCGTCTTGCCGTCAGGCAGGAGAATCTCGACGCCCCCTACGCCTCGCTCTGAGGCGGAATTTGCCGGACAGACACACTCTAAGGGCTTGTTTTTATAACAGGTCCTTACTGTTTATGTATGATGGATACCGGGCGAATATACTTTTAAACGCGCTCCAAAATTTGGTCAATAGGAAGATAATGCTTAAATTTGCGTCCGCAAACCCGCTTTTGCGGACGGATGCCTCTGTAGTTCAACGGATAGAATAGAAGTTTCCTAAACTTTAGATAGGGGTTCGATTCCCCTCGGAGGTACGGTTTTTCAGGAAGGCTGCCGGAAAGGCGGCCTTTTTCTTTCTGTTTTTCACCTTATTGATAAAATATTTTAGTTTTTTTGTTAAAAATTTGCACAGTTTAAAATATATGTGTATATTTGGAGCCGATAGACATGCTGTAGCAGCCTCAAGTGTATCTGACCACCGTATGATTAACCGTTAAAACACTGATAAGTAACTCTTTAAAATCAGCTTATGTCAGATTATGCCGGATTTTTGAGGATATTTCAAATTTGAAAGAGGGAGTTTAGCGGGCTAAACGACTGATTGAAAATTGGAAATATACCGGAAAGACAAATAAGATGATATAAGCCCGTAGGGTTGCTGATAAGAATTTTAAATTACAACTAATTTTAAAAAGTTACTTTTATATGAAGAAATCTCTTTTCAAATTACTTGCAGTCGGTTCTGCAGGTGTGCTTATCGCATCCGTGGCGACAGGCTGCGCGCAGGACGAGATTGTCAGGGACGCTTTCCCGGAAAAAACTGAGGCAGCCCTGTCTCCCATGAAAATTTCCCTTTCAGAGGCGATGGGCAACGCCGACCGCGTTATGCGTCTGATAGAGGATGGTCGTTCCACCAGATCGCGGGTTTTGGAAAAAGTGGAGTATATATCCACGCCCGGCACCCGTTCAGGCGTATCAGACACACTTTTCTACGTCATCAACTATTCGGGAGACAATGGTTTCGCGGTTCTTTCGGCCGACCGCCGTCTGCCCGAAGTCTATGCCATATCCAACGAGGGTCATCTCGATATGAGAGACACCGTGGACAACAAAGGACTCGCGCTGTTTTTCAGCAGTCTTTCGGCCATCCCCCCGATCATGACAGACACCACAGTCTATGAACCCATCACTCCTCCTGTAGATCCTCCATACTATGGAGAGGACAAATCCTACAAGGTTGGCCCTCTGCTTTCTCCCAATGTGAGTCGTTGGCATCAGAGATCTCCGTTCAATCTTGATTGTCCGTTGGAGGCCGGTATGGATTTAGAAGATCCCAAAGAAGATGTTACGATTTATACCAGAACATTAGTCGGGTGTGTACCTTTATCAGTAGGAATGATAATGAGTTATTACGAATGGCCTGAGAGTTGCTCCGGCATTCTTATGCACTGGCGGGAAATGAAGCAGATAGATCCAGATAATGCGGTTAATTCGCTATCCCATCTTCCCATTCCTCAACAATCCGTTCCGAGGTTTTTGGCAAGACTTGGAGACAAGAATAATCTTAATTCTTTCCATACTTCTCAAACCACGTCAGCGATAGTTGAGGAAACATACAAACGCACATTTGTGAATTTTAACTACAGAAAACCCTCAGATTTTAAGGAATATTCGGATATTGAATTGAAAAACCTGATAAATGATGAGAAACCGGTGTTAATACACGGTAACGGTCATATATGGGTGATAGATGGTCTCATTTTCGATGCAGATGTGGAAGTTATCAATCCTGGTGGCATGAATTACTGGAAAAAGGGGGCAGGACTGATGTTCCATCATGTATGGGGCTGGAAAGGAAATTCGAATGGATATTTCAGATTTGACAGCAATATCATACATGTGGACGGGTTTAAAGATGAAAACGATCCTGACTGGGATGAAGATTGGAATTACAGGTTCTGGAAATATAGAAATTTACGTATTTGCGGAGATTTCGAACCTCTGAGATGAAACTAACCGATTGATCACATAAAAAACACTTGGATATGATGAGAAATATTTTTAACAGATATGCTTCCGTGGCTCTTTCCGTAGCCGCTGCCGTATCATTTTCGGCGTGCAGTTCCGACGACGGTCCCGACCGTGGTGGTGTGGATGATCCTCCGAGAGAATTAGCCAAGGTCAGGACACATAAGCAATTCGCGGCAGATTTTCTCGGCGAGGTTATGAATAAGGCTGACAGGAATGAGAACGTAGTGGTTTCTCCATTCTGTCTGTCGCATGCTTTCTACATGCTCGCCAACGGAGCGGAAGGAAACACTCTGAATGAGATTCTCGGTACACTTTTAGGAACAGACATCACGCTCGATGATGCGAACCCGATGCTGTCCAGGCATCTGCAATCATTGAAAGACACGCAGTTCACAAAGATCAACTTTGTAAACTCGCTGTGGGTGGACAGTTCTTTTCCTGTCTATGAAAGCTTCACTGACAGTGTTGGCTATTATTATTCCGCCGAAATTAAAAAAGTGGATGACATAACGACCGACGCAGCCCGGGAAGATATCAACCGCTGGGTGGAATCATCCACCGGCGGAACCATCAAGTCTCTTCTTGACAAGAATATAAGCGGAAATGGTGCGGCTTTGGTCAATGCTCTTCAGCTTGAAGGAAAATGGATAATACCGTTTGAAAGGGAATTCACCAAAGACGGAGTATTCACTACGTCGACCGGCGACAAGGTTCCGTCGCGGATGATGAATAATATACTTGAGGCCCCATACGCGAAAGGGGACGGATTCAGCATTGTAACCCTTCCTCTATGGGATTATCTGTGTGTGGAAATAGTTTTGCCCGACGAAGGGGAGACTCCTCTTTCCGTATTGTCCCGTTATGGTTCTTCCAAACATACTTCCGAGGTTTACGACGTAATTTTATCCATGCCTAAATTTACGGTGGAATATGATTGCGGAAGTTTGGTCAAGGAATTGAAATCGCTCGGGATAGTGGATGCGTTCGATATGAGCAGAAGCAATTTCTCAAAGCTTTCACCGCAGCCTTTCGCCGTAAGCGAGATTGTGCAGAAATCTCGGATCTCTGTGGATGAGGATGGTGTTACGGCATTTTCGGGTTCGAGTGTTTCGGGAGCGACCGACAGTGGAGTAGACAAGCATGTCGAATTCACGGTGGATCGTCCGTTCCTTTTCTTTATAAGGAGAAACGGTGGATTCTGTCTTTTTGCTGGAGTTGTCAATACACTCTGATTCACAACCGATTGATCACATAAAAAACACTTGGATATGATGAGAAATATTTTTAACAGATATGCTTCCGTGGCTCTTTCCGTAGCCGCTGCCGTATCATTTTCGGCGTGCAGTTCCGACGACGGTCCCGACCGTGGTGGAAATGGAGGGGATGACGATCCTCCGGTAGAATTTGCGGCGAAGCAGACACACACCGAGTTTGCGTTGAATCTGCTTGAAAAGGTGGCCTCTGATGCCGGCGCGGATGAGAATGTAGTGATCTCGCCGCTGAGTCTGTCGCTCTCGCTCTCGATGACCGCCAATGGAGCGAAAGAGAACACGCTGCGCGAGATGATGGGGGCTGTCTACGGTTCCGATATGACATACGGGGATATGAACGCCCGCTGCGCTGCCCAGATAGCGGAACTCAGCAACGGAACGAATGTGGAATTCAACGTGGCCAATTCGCTCTGGACCGAGAGCGGAAGCCGTGTGTATGCGGACTTCATGGACCGGGTAAGGAACGCTTTCTCGGCCGAGGTGAGGGAAGTGGACAATCTCGGCAGCTCCTCCACCCGCGAGGAGATAAACCGTTGGGTGGCCGAGGCCACGAAAGGTAACATCCCGCAGCTTCTCGACAGGAATCTTTCAGGAAAAGGGGCGGCGATAGTCAACGCTTTGCGTATGCATGCCGTCTGGGAAGTGCCGTTCGACAGCGGCAAGACCGGCGACGGGGTTTTCACTGCCTCGTCGGGTGTAAAGGCCGATGTGCGCATGATGCACGATCCGCGCCGTCTGGGCCGTTATGCCGATGCCGGCGGATATGAGTATCTTGTACTCGATATATGCGGCGACGACGCCAACGAAAACCGCTACGCCCTGGAGATCATTCTTCCGGCCGAAGGGGAGACACCGGCGTCGGTGCTTCCGGTGTTCCGTCAGGGAAGGCCGTCTGTGAAATCGTATTTCGTGGATCTGCGTATGCCGAGATTCACGGCTGAATACGGCAGCGGCAATCTGGCCGGCGTCCTGAAAGCTCTCGGCATCAGGGATGCGTTCGATCCGTCCAGAAGCGATTTCAGCGCCATGTCGCCGTCTGCGTCCTATATAGACCAGATAATACAGAAGAGCAACGTCAGCGTCGACGAGAAAGGTGTCTCGGCCTCGGCCGCCACGCTGGTGGATGTGGCCTACGGCCGCTTCGACGAGGTGAGCATGAGCGTTGACCGTCCGTTCATCTTCATGATCACGAACATGACCACCCGCGACGTCCTCTTCTCGGGGATCATAAACAGGCTCTGACCCGACAGCCTGACCGACAGACAAGGAATCCGCAGCCGGCGTCTCTCACTGAGTGGAGAACGGATCCGGGCTGCGGATTCCTGTCAGTATATAATATATCAGTATATAATATATATGTATATATAGGGGAGGGATACTGGAATACGTATATGTTGCTTTGAATTGATAACAAATGTGAAAATCCCTGTGGTGTATCCTTTGTGGGAGACGACATAGTGGGAAAAATTAATTAAGGTAGTGAAATTTCTACTTTATTAATTTGTTATAAGTAGAAAAATTACTACCTTTGTATTGCCAAACGATAACAACACCAATGAAGCGGTACAAAGTGAAGGAGGTGATTGAGTTGCTTGAGGCCGACGGTTGGATTCAGGTTTCCGCAAGGGGAAGCCACCGTCAGTTCAAGCATCCGGAAAAAGCAGGACGTGTTACTGTCAACGGTTCAAAAAGCGATAATCTCAGTCAGTTCCTGCTTAACAGCATTTTCAAACAGGCAGGATGGCGTTAAGCCGCACTCCGTTAAATAAATAATATATTATGGAGACAATCAAGATCGAAATATTCTGGGAAGACAAGAACTATTGTTGCGGTTGGGGCTGCGGTAATTTCGGCGCGGTTCTCTGCACCGATAAAAATATAGATGATCTTAAATCGGAATTTGAAAATTCGATAAAGACTCAGGTGGCCGACATGGTTGCTGAGGGAGAGGAACTTCCCGGTTGGCTTGCAGACGGCGACTATCGGATTGAATACACACTCGCCGTGTCGGCGCTTCTTCGTCAGGCGGAACGTTTTACGACGTTGGCAGTGATAAGCCGTTTTACCGGTATCAATCAGAAACTCCTCAGCCACTATGCGAATTCTGTAAAAGTGCCGCGTCCGGCCCAGCGTGAGCGCATTGTCAGCGGTCTGCACGCGATAGGTCAGCAGTTTTTGGCGGTCAGATAGTTTTTGTCCGGCAACCCTGATCCATATATACTATGATATGTATATATCTATCGGGGAGCATAGGACATGACAATTTTATGATGATTCGATGGTAGTAAATTTAACATTAGA
>CAJUSZ010000047.1 GCA_910589425.1 uncultured Muribaculaceae bacterium
ATCAGACGATAATGTCGGTTTTATCTCCTATAAGGTGTCAAAGATGGGAAAGTTATCAATTTTATTTCAGATAACCTAATATTTCAGGCGTTTTTTCGCGTACTCTCTCAGTGGATGCCGAGATTTTTGCGGAAGTGCCCGTTGAGCATTATGTCGTGGGTTGTCAGACTGAGACGTTCGGCGCCGGTGATTATCCTTGCTTTCTCTTTTTTCCTGATGTTGGGTCCGAGGATCAATGTTTTTCCAACCGGATCTTCCACCAAAGCGTCGATCTCTCCTTTGTAGCTCCCGGCGACTACGATTATGTCCGCCTTTCTTGCCGAGTCTATCTCGGCGGGAGTCATTGATTCAAGAGGGCGTTGCAACACGGCGTATCTCAGCGGGCCGCAGGATGCGGAGCCTGTTGCCCCGCGCTGGTAAATATGGGTAGCTTCTTTATCGGCATATCTGTGGTTTATTGTCAGTATGCCGTGCGATTGTGATATTATAAGTCCCTGCTCAACCGGTGTGCCGATAAACAGGGATGTCAGGATTCCTCCGGCCAGACAAATTGTTCCCGGAAGAAATCTGAACCATCCCTTGCGGCGTACATGAAGCGCTATTCCGCAGAGAAGCATCCCGACGGTCCACAGAATCACAGATTCTGCCGACGGGGTGAATGCCAGTGTGGCTGACGATGCGGATTCAGCCAACAGTTCAATAGCCTCGTAGCCTTTGTCGAGAAGCCAGCGGAGCGGAGCAGCGTCCCATCCCGAGGCGAGGCATGCGAAGTAGGTCAGGGCAAGCGTGAGATATGGGGCGGAAAGCGGGATGGCTATGATGTTTGCCGGTATGGCAAGCAAAGGAATGTGTCCGAAATAGTATGCGGTTATGAGCCATGATCCCAATGTGGCTGCGACGGATGTTGTCAGGATCGATGCCGAGGAATATAGTGCCGGGTTCTTGCGCCTGTCCGCCGGATTGAGTCTGTCTGCGAAAAGCAGTATCGACAGCACGCAAATGATGCTCAGCTGGAATCCGGCATCCACAATAGATAAGGGATCGGCGGCGACAATGACAAGGATAGCGGCGCAGAGGGAATTGAATCTGAAATGTGGACGTTCAAGAATTGATGCCGCGTAGAAGACGGTAGCCATAACGCAGGCACGCACAGTGGGTGGAGAAAAACCAGTGAAGAGTGTGAATGCCCACAGAAGGATCACAATAAGTATGAATCTTATTTTGAAATGGAGGAAAATATTGAGCGGAAGGAGTATTGTGGAGACAATCGCCGCTATTATGGCGAGGTGCAGCCCGCTCAGAGCGAGTATATGGGCGAGTCCGGCTCCAGAGAACATTTTTCTTGACCGGGTGTCGATCATGCCGCGTCCGCCGGTAAGGATCGCCGTGATGAAACCTTTTGTGGCCGGCTGCATCGACGATCCGGCAATGACGCTTTCCATATTGTTTCTCATGCGGGAGGCGGCCGCTTCAGCCCCGCTTGCTTCCCCGAGTGTACGGATCATGTTGCCTGACGAATATGCATAGCCCGCGATTCCCTTGTTTTTCAGCATTTCCGCATATTTTCCTGAATCAAGAAACGGCAAGGAATCCGGTGCTGTCAGCTTTGCCCTGAACAGGACTGATTCCCCCTGGGTGAGTTCGGCGCTGTCGGTGGCGAGTATCAACTTCAGATTGGATATTGCGGCGCGGTTCCCGTCGTTGTAGAATATGGAGTCGACGGTTATGATGGATCTTGAGCCGTTGGGTGTCGCCTCGCTGTTGATTACTGTGCCGCGCATCGATTCCGCGTCAGCCAAGACCTCAATATCTTCCGGAGTCTGTATCCATGCGTCGGCAGCTCCGGCCGTCCAGAGTGAGAGACAGACGGAAGCCGTCAGCAGATTACGGCTGTGTGTACCTTTGATGATCATTGCCAGCAGAAGCGCGACTGTCAGGCATGAGGTAATCGTGATCCACCATATACAGGAAATTTCCAGCAGAATGACACAAAGTACCCCCGCAATGAACGCCGCCGTCGGTAAGGCGAGTGGCACGCTGGAAAACTGGAGGGGAGACTTCATCTGAATTCCGGGATTCTCACATTAGCTGTCATATCGGATCTAAACGGGGATGTCCCATATTTCTGCACTCCGCACAGCCTGTGAGCGGAGCATCTCAAGGCCGTTCTTGATCATTGCACCGCGGCTGGCGCTGTTGCGCAGGAACATTGTGAGCGGAGGATTATAGATTATGTCGATGCATACATGCGTGTCTGAAATAAGTGTGAATGGAAAAGGATGAGGCGTTTCGGTTTCGGGCCACATCCCGACCGGAGTGGTATTGACTATCAGCCTGCATTGTCCGGTGAGTTCTCTGTCTATCTCCTCATAGCGGATTGTACCCTTTTTGCTGTGGCGCGACACATTCACAGGTTCGATCCCTCTTTCCCTCAAAGCAAAACATACGGCTTTGGATGCGCCGCCTGTCCCGAGGACAAGGGCTTTGTCGATGATCTCCGTGTCGATCGCGTCGAGCGTCTTTCCGAATCCGTAAGCATCGGTGTTGTGGCCTTCGAGAAGCACAGAGCCTTCATTACGGAGAATCTTTATGCAATTCACGGCTCCGATAGCCCTTGCTTCGTCCGAGAGCCGGTCAAGCATGGGAATCACCGATTCTTTGAATGGAATTGTAACGTTCAGTCCCTCGAGTTCAGGATTCTCAATGATGGTCTGACGCAGGTTGTCGACCGAGTCCATCTCGAAGGGGACGTAGGCAGCCTTGATGCCGAGTGAATCCCATCTGGATGTGAAAAAACGCGCTGAGTATGAATGTCCGAGTTTTCTGCCGGCAAGTCCGAATAGTCTCATTCTGCAAAGTTAAGAAAATAAGCCGGATCTGTCATCAGACCCGGCTTTGGAAAAGCTGTCGTGCAAATATTATTTTTTCTTTTTCAGACGGAGATAGTAGCCGGTGAAATCACCTTTCTTGCCTTTGAATTCGGAGTGGCCGAGAGACACGGCGCTGTCGTCGAAATCTTTGTTTTTTGCTTCGGCTTTGGCTGCGTTTTCGGCTGCTTCCTCTTCAGCGCCGTAGACGTTGTTCCAGATTTTACCCTTGACAGGTTTCACGGAGCCTACAGATTTATAGGAGATCTTGCCGTTCTCATCTTCCTGAGCCTCGAGGATTTCATATTCATCTTTCTCATTAAGACCCTCTTTGGTGCCGATTGCAGCATAGATGGTGCCGTTGCCGTCGCCTCCGATGATAGGCATTACGGTGCGGAACACTTCGTTCTTGGCCTGGAGTTTGGCGATTGCAGCGTCGATGGCGCGGGTTGTGGCGCGTTTCACGAGGTCGCGCATGGGTTTGTCGGAGAAGAGGCTCTGGCGCACATTTGCCGATGCCTTCTCTTTGCCTACGAATTCAAGCTCGCACATTCCCGAGGCGATCAGATCGTCGATCGAGGCGTTCTTCTCGAACATGTCTACGGCAAACTTCTGGTTGAGATCCTCGTTCCATTTGAGTTTGTAGAGATGGCTCACAGCCTGGACTGTGTATCCGTCGCCGGCGGCAGCGGAAGCTATGGAGCCGGCGGCAGTGGCTGCAAGAGATCCGATTCCGCCGAACATGGAGCCGGCTGCCTTGGCCATTGCAGCAGCTTCGGCCACGACTGCCTGATACGAGCGGAAGCGGAGATTGAGCGCTACGACGTATGTGTTGTTGATCATGTTGAAGGCGGTGTTCTCGATCTTGGCTCTCTTCGATACGTCCTGGGCAGCCTGGGCGAGATCCTCGGCTGTGAAGTTGTAGTTGCCGCGTTCGGTTACAAGATCCAGATTCCAGTGGCTGGCTGCGTTGGAGGCATCATAATTGTACCATTTTGCAAGAAGATTGGCTGCGGTGTTGTTGGCTGCGAAATACTTGTGGAGAACCGCGGGCATGTATTCGTCAACCTCATCCACCTTGAGCATCGAGGATTCCTCTTTTCCGGCAGCGGCACCCATCATGCCGCCTGCGAGGCCCTTTGCCATTGCTCCGGCTTTCTGGTTTTTGGTCTTGGGATTGTACTTGTCTTTTTCCTCATCGGTTACGTTGGCTCTGAGAGCGTCGAAATCAAGAATCCTGTCTGTCAGATTGTGGTCGTTGAACTGGTTGGGGATCTCGATGGTGGGGAATAGCTCGGCGGGAGCGCTGAAGATTGAGTTGCCGTCGCTGTTTGCCGCTTTCTTTGCATCGGTTCCGGCAAAGGATTTGGCTATGCTCATCAATGCGTCGGCATTGGCGGATTCGTTGGCTTCCTTCTCATAGCGGGCATTCTGTGCTTTGGAATTCAACAGAATCGTGTAGATGGAGCTACGCATGTAGTTGTTCACGAGTGAGTCTGTGGCTGCTGTCTTTGCAAATCCGGCGGGGATGAAAAGAGAAGCCATCGCGCAAAGCGATACAATTCTGGTAGATTGTTTCATTGTGTTGTTAGAATTTGATGAAAGTTCAGTTCAGGCACATGCAGTACAAGCTGTGGAAAATTGTTTGTTCGATTGATAGTGAGTTGTGAGTATCAATTCATTGACAACTGTTATGTGCTGCACATGTATGGATTTTGGGGGAGAGAGGAAGAGCGGCTGAGTGTCGGGTTCTTACCAGCGGCGCACAGTTACGAAATGGTATCTGTTCACCACTTTCGGGCGGCTCTTGGCCCAGGCTACTGCCACTTCTTTGGCGGCGTTGATACGCTGCTTTTCGAGGGCTATGGCGTCGTTGTGTTTCTGTATGTTCTCAAATTCCCACTGCTTCTGGGTGGTCTTGCTTATCTGCGAACTCAGGGAGTTGGCGGCCGAAGAGCATGAAGCCGAGGGGTCGATCTGGGAAAGATACTTGTGGGCTTCGCGTGCGCCTGCCTCTGTGGGATCGGCGGCCCATGCGGCTTTAGCCTGTGCGAGAAGTTTCTCACCCATATAGTTTGTATTGTCTGAATATATCTTCATTGCAAGCGCGTTGGCTTCGGCATAGCCGCGGCAGCACGACGGTATCGATGAAGCGTAGAAGAGCGCCTGGTCGTAGTCGCGTGCGGCCATTGCCTTGCGTGCGTTGTTGATATATGTGGCATAGTTGGTGTCGAAATAGTCGATGATCTTATCTTTCCCTTTCCGGATGAAGTCCACGAGCTTGGTGTTTGTGGCGCTTATCTGGTTTAGGGCGCGGGTGTATGCCTGCTCGTCGGATCCGCCCACTCCTTTGAGATCGAAAGATTCGGAGGCGAAGACTTTCTGATTGTCGGCGTCGCCGATATAAAGGGTGAGGGTGGTCTTGACCACGACCTTCTGGGAAGGACCGGAGATGATGTCGTTGTAGGCATCGTCAAAGCGGCCTGCGATGAAGAACTGGGCGTCGTAGGGAGCGGCCACGATTCCTGCTTTGGAAAGCGCGCGGGTGAGTTTTGCCTCAAGACGGGAGTTGACGGCTTCAGGCACTACATCCCCCTTGGTTATGTTCGCTATCGAGATCTCGAGATCGCAGTCCTGTGCCTGGGCGGAGGCCGCGAGACACAGCATGGCGGCTGTGAATAAGGATTTCAGGATTTTCATGTCTTGGGAGATTTAGTGTGATTATTTTTCACCGAAGTACAGGCGTCCCGATCCGAGACCCTTGGTGGTGTTTTCGGCTCTTATACCGTAGGTTGCCTGAAGATACTTCTGAAGCTGCGTAACAAACTGTCTTGCCTGGAACACAACACCGCGGCTGTCTTTCAGCGGAATGCGTATCTGCTCGAACTGCAGGCGGTTGCGGGTAGCGTTGCGTTGTGAGAACACATGGTTGACGGTGTTGTCGTTGAGCCAGTTGTGGATGATGTTTGAAAGCTCCTCACCTCCGAATTCGGTGTTGAAATTCGTGCCGTCCCCATTGCCGATTATGCGGCATGTGAGCGTAATTTCACGTCCGTTCTCCTGGATGTCGTCGAAATGCTCCTGAAGTTTGGCTGCGAAATTGCTCATGTGTTCGGTGGCAGCGTTCTTGATGCATGCCGCCAAAGGAACGGTGGTCTTCACAGTGGGAGTCTCGGCCGTAACCGCCGCGATGGATTTGCCTGAATAGGAGTCGAGTGCCTCCAGACGGTAGGATACGGTATAGTTGAAACCGACTTTAGTTACGTCCCAGCCTATCTTGAGGATGATGTCCGGCTTGAGTTTATTGAGGGCGGCCTCGTAAGGATCCTGTGCAAGCTCAGAGCCTGATTCAGCTCCTTCGAAGAGTTCCTCTTCCGCCTCCTCGTCATCGTCAAGTTCGGATGTGGCTCCGAAGTCTTTAGGTGGAAGGCCGTTTTCCTTGAGCAGATTGTTGAGCTGGACTACAACGTTCTTGAGATCTGAATTGAGGAAAGCTTCGTCATATTTTTCTGTAACGCGCGTTTTACCGTTACGTTCGGTGCGGGTTACATAGTCGTTTTTGTTACACCATGTTTTGTCCGGAAGCACCATTACGGTCGGCGGGGCGCCGGCTTGCATTGAAGCGGCCGAGATCACTGTCATTGCGGCCGCAATGAGAATGTTCTTTAGTTTCATTGGTCAGTCTATGTTGTTTTATGAAGAATATTTGATTTGAATGGGTTGGTCAGCGGATGATCCCGTCTCTGCGCAGCTGATCGCGGAGAGCCGACCGCTGGATGGTTACGATCACTCCGTAGTTCTCGCGGGAATTACCTTTTGATTTGATGCGGGATTTGTCCTTGTTGGATGTTTCGGTTACGAACTTTGAATATTCGCCGCCGTCTGCGAAGAACCGGTCGAAGTATTCCTCATATCTCTCGCGTGCGTTGACTTCGGTAACGATGGCATTCTGGTTGCATCCTTTTTCGCCTTTGATTCCCTTGAAGATCACATCGTTGACGGCATTCTTCTTTGCCTGTTCGATTGCGATGTCGATGGACGGGCCTGTGCCCCATGCGCGGAGAGTCTCGGATCCGTCGCCGTTGGATCCCACGCATGTCGTGTCGAATTTGAACAATGAATAAGTGGACGAGATATCCTGTTTGCCACGGCATCCTCCGGCTATTGCCGAGAGGGCGATGAGACATGCTGCCGCTGATTTAACTTTTATGTTCATGAGTCAAGATTGTGTTAGAATTCGTAGCCGAGTTTCAGTGAGATGAACGACACGAACCTGTTTTTGCTGTATTTGTAGCCTTCGTCGTCGTAGGCGAATCCGGTGAGGCTCTGGCCTGTGTATGTCAGGCCGAGAAGGAATGCCGAGCGCTTCTGCCCGATTCTCAGTCCTACCGTGGGTCTGAGCATGAATCCGTCCTGAACGGTTCCGCCGATGTCGAGGGAATAGTATGGCACGGTGGTGCGGTAGTCGGTCGGGATCATGTTTCCCCTGACGTTTGCATAGATCGGGAATGCCCATTCCGACGAGCGGTAGCGCACCTTGTCATTGTCGAAATAATACCGTCCGCCGAAGCCCGCGCCCACACGAAGATATTCGCAGAAACGGTAGCCCGCGGTTACATCTATTTCAGCCAGTGCGAAATTGGAGTTTGATATTCTGCATGAATATCCTCCCACAGCCTCGGCCGCGATCCAGAATCCGGTCTCTGTGGCGGAATAGTTTTTCTGCAGCTGTTCGCGGCCGTTGACCTCAGGAAGACGGTTAACCTGATTCTCCTGAGCATGGAGCGTCATGGCCGCGCACGCGGCCAGAGCCAGTATTGAAGCTTTTACCATCCTGTGCCGAGATTTTTAACCATACCCTGTTTCTTGAGGTCTTTCTTCAGATTGGCGGCGTTGACGCGCACAATGGCCGACACTTTCCACTGTTTCCCCGCCTTGACGGTTCTGCGTGAGTTCGACACGAGCTGCACATATTTGTTGCAGTCCCCGTTTTTGAAGAAAGGCTCGAAAAAGTCGATGAACTCCTGTTCTTTGGTCGGGGATCCCATGATGGATTTCTGGGATGCCACGGAGCCGAATCCGGAGTTTGTGGCGTCATCATAGTCTCTGAAAAGCACGCCGTGAACCGCACATTTGCCGAGATCCTCGTCGCTGACATCCTTCTTCTTGGATAGAATCGATACGAGTACCTGGCGGGCATTGTCGGAAGTCATGCCGGCTCCCTCCATCTGATATTCCTGCACAAGACCTTCGTCGTTTTTCTTGGCAAAGGCTCCGGCAGGCGAAAGGAGTATCAACGCCATGACCAAAAAGAAAATCTTTTTCATAATATAATGATTCGTTGGTTATGTGAAGTCGTTTTTATTGTCCAGAGTGAGATACAGCCGTTTGAAGTGATATTGTGTCTTTTACCATTGCGGGCAGCATATCCGTTTCCCCGGATTCCTTATGCCCCTTGATCTGATTTATTGGCATAATGTCGTTTAAGTCAGTCAGACCGGATAGTAAAACCGAATATCGTTTCATTGAGCGGAATGCCTTGTGTGATCAGGGCATCCCATTTGTCGTTTTATAGACAAAAGTCTCACAGCAAATTCAATGCAAAGTAAGTGTAAATTTTTAGAAACTGTTTAAATTTGATGTTCAAAAAATGTTATAGGGCATAACAAACCCT
>CAJUSZ010000048.1 GCA_910589425.1 uncultured Muribaculaceae bacterium
CTGCGTTTTTTATCTCAAAAATAAGAATTTTTGATCATTCAAGCCAAAGATAAACACATGACATACAGCACATAAAATTTTACCCGACTCGCTTTGAATCGGGTAAGGGAATTATGCGATTATCTAATTTTTAAATGAAAGAGCCGTGGGTTTGTAAAGTCAACCGGCCGAACGGAAAAAGGAAAGAGGCCGCCTGAATCTGTCAGACAGCCTCCACCGCGTTAATGGATCCCATTGCGTTAAATCATTTCTAAAACATACTTAATGCTTTTATCAATGCTCGAAAAAACGATTCAAAATCGTAATGCTAAT
The DNA here is from genome assembly GCA_910589425.1 of uncultured Muribaculaceae bacterium. Classification (GTDB taxonomy): domain Bacteria; phylum Bacteroidota; class Bacteroidia; order Bacteroidales; family Muribaculaceae; genus Lepagella. The sequence goes on from CAJUSZ010000048.1 coordinate 313, forward strand.
TAACTGTTGCAGATTCCCATTTCGAAGGATTTATAATAACACCACAATTTGCCGCTTCACGACGCAATTTCATCATTTGCTTTTGCTGATCGATAAATGACATTTTTAATGATGTTGTAGAACCTCCTGGATTTCCGCGGTCGCCAATAGAGCCTGTTATACTTCCGTCATTAATACTTCTAGAGCCTAGTAGTGTAAGAGAATTATAGGTGTCGCTGACAATTTTTTCCCATCGAGAATATGCATTTCTGTAGTATGCATCCATATCTCGTGAAGAAGACATATCATTTGGCTTAGACGGAAACTCACTAGAAGTTCCCACATATGAGCCCCTTGAATTTTCCTCGCTCCAATTAGATAGCATTGCATTATACTGTTCAGATGAAAAATTCAAACCAAATTCATAGTTAAATGTATTGCAACTCATTTGGTTTATCTCATCAAACGAATAAATTGGCGCACTCTGCATTGCATTTTGAAACTGACTCCACGAATCATTGATTCTTTGTTGTGAATTAGCAGTTATAAGAGCCGCATTAAGACCAGCATTGCAATTACCAAAATTAAACGACATCGAATTTATTCCGGAACAAATGTTATAATTGGAAAGTGGCGAAATAAATGAGGGACTCGTATTAAAAGTTGTATATGCATTATAAGGATTTAATGCATTAGAAAACTTAAAGTATCCGTTTGCCATTTGTTGTGCCGAATTGGCAAGAGTCTCCACAAGCGCACCTGCAATCATCTTCCATTTTGCAGATCTTCGTGCTTTTTTTTCAGCTGCTAAACGCAGTTTTTTATTGCAATTATCAATGACTTCATTTAATATATATATTCTATATTCTCTTTGAGCTTCATTAAGCCCGAAAAAAAGTGTACCATCATTGCAAAAATGTCCATTGAGTAGATATTTTGCGTTAAATCTTGCGGTATCGTAATCCTTTTTATAACTATATAAGTAACATATATAGTTAAACATGGCATTGCCAGATGTTTTTTTTAGATTGAAGTTTTTCCTATATACCTTAACATATTCTTTCCCGTATTTTTCATTCCAAGCAAATGACCCGGAGGTAGCTCTTTCTAAAAGATTGTCTGACCACAATCTATCCGCATTATAATTCTCATCTTCTTTAATTGTGGCATTTGCAGGAAGAACTACGTTTACACCTTGAAGTGTACGGTAGGTTAAATCACTCAATATAATTTTTCCTCCATATTCCTTTGTAAATGCCACGCCAGGATCATTATTTATATAATTAACAATAGCGGGATTCAAATTCTCCAATTCAAGTAAATTAAGGCCATATCTGAGGCCTATAACAGTTAATGTTTCACCTAACCGAAGCTGACATGATTTCATCCCGAAATCTTTAATCATTCGCTTCACGTAGTCTTCATGAATACGCTTACCTTCTTTTGTACCGAGAGCCGTCTGCGACGATGCAAAGTATAGCCCGATATTTCGCATGTAGATTAATTGGAGTAGTGCCATATCGGGATTCTGTGTTAACTTTGCATCACTAGGCAATTTTATATTGACACCTTCGGCAGATTTAATGGCAATATGTGGTACAGATTGAATTGCAAAATCTAAGTTGATGTTTGGATTCAAGCTATCTAATACCGAATATGGTATATTATATAGAGTGGAGACACTTCGAAGATCTTCAGCAAACTTAAGTTTATAATTAGCGGCTGAAGAATAGGCTATGCTAGCAAGCATAGCAAGAAGTAATAAAAAACGAGAATGCATTAGCAGAAAATTAGTCCTCAAATGGAAGTCTTGATTCATAATTGATGATTGACACTATTCAGTCCAAATAGTGATAAAAGGAATTGAAACGTGGACTGATTTTACCACATCTATCGCTGACGGTCGTAGGAAACCTAAAGATGAAGATATAAGAGCAGCAGTCCACGCTATAGCGCGAGAACCGCCTTGATACCCTCTCATCTTCATGAAAATTTCTACGTTTTCAGCGATGAAAGATAGCAAAACGCTTCTTCGATTTGTTTTATTATGTCATTCCAGTTAGTGAATGACAGTACAAAATTACAAAAATTCCTGTCATGTACTATAGATTCTGGATCAAAGATAAGTATAAAATTTTATATTTACAAATTTTTACCAAAATTTTTCAAAATTAGTGAAATATAAGCGAAAATGTCAGCGAAATTTGTCTCTGGATCAGATCGCCGCGTATTTCCTATTCACATGTTCCCCAGTGTCCACCCTTGTCAGGACCGACACGACGTATCCTTCCTGACTCTTTGAGCTGATTTAGAATTTTCTTGATACCCGATCTTGAAAGACCTACAATTTCTTGTAGCTGAGGAATTGTAAGAGCTGGTGTTTCTTTCAATAGTTCTAAAACTTTCAGGTTACTTTTCAGGTTACTTTTCAGGCTACTTTTATCCTTACTCCCGGCTTCCAGATGGGTTTTCTCCTTACTTTTCAGGCTACTTTTCAGGCTACTTCTCCATACTCCATAGTATTACCCTGAACTGAAAATATGAGCCGGCACCGCGCACATTACGTATGTGTGGCGCGGTGCCGGACAATGCTGTTGTTTTTTTTGACCGGAGACCGTTCAGGATTTGTCGCGCATGAAGATCGCTATCGGGGTGCCGTGGAAATCCCAGTGGTCGCGGATCTTGTTCTCCAGAAAACGCCGGTAAGGCTCCTTGACCCATTGCGGGAGGTTGCAGAAGAAGACAAATGTCGGTATGACCGCATCCTTGAGCATCGTTACATATTTGATCTTCACAAACTTGCCTTTGTTCGACGGGGGAGGCGTAACGGCTATCTGCTCCAGCATGTAGGTGTTGAGCTGCGATGTGGGGATTATCCGGCGACGGTTTTTGTAGACTTCCACCGCCGTCTCAAGCACCTTGTAGATGCGCTGCTTTGTCAGAGCCGAGGCGAAGATGATGGGGAAATCGGTGAAAGGGGCGAATTTCCCGCGTATGGCCTGTTCGAAGCGTTTCTGGGCATCGAGCGACTTGTCTTCGACCAGATCCCACTTGTTGACGCAGACCACGAGGCCTTTCCTGTTGCGCTGTATCAGGCCGAAAATGTTGCCGTCCTGGGCCTCGATGCCGCGTGTGGCGTCGATCATCAGGATGCAGACGTCGCTGGCCTCGATGGCGCGTATGGAGCGGATCACGGAATAGTATTCTATATCCTCGTTCACTTTCTGCTTCTTGCGTATGCCCGCCGTGTCGACCAGATAGAAGTCGAACCCGAACTTGTTGTAGCGGTGATAGATCGAGTCGCGCGTCGTGCCGGCGATGTCGGTAACGATGTGGCGTTCCTCCCCGATGAAGGCGTTGATCAGGCTCGATTTCCCGGCGTTGGGACGCCCCACGATGGCGAATCTCGGGATCTCCGCCTCGGTCTGGCCATCGTCTTCGGACTCAGGCATATCCTTGACTATGAGATCGAGAAGATCGCCTGTGCCTGTGCCGTTGGCCGACGATACCTCCACCGGATCGCCCAGCCCGAGGGAATAGAATTCGGGCACATTGAAGCGTGCCTGGCCTATGTCTTCCTTGTTGGCCACGAGGATCACCGGCTTTTTCGACCGCCTCAGGATGGCGGCCACATGGTCGTCCAGATCGGTTACGCCTGTGGTGGCGTCCACCACGAAGAGGATCACGTCGGCCTCCTCGATGGCTATCTGCACCTGCTTGTTGATCTCCTCCTCGAAGATGTCGTCGGAGTTGACCACCCAGCCGCCGGTGTCCACAATGGAGAATTCCTGCCCGCACCAGTCCACCTTGCCGTACTGGCGATCGCGGGTTGTGCCGGCCGTGTCGTCCACTATGGCCGAGCGTGTCTGCGTCAAGCGGTTGAACAGCGTCGATTTCCCGACGTTGGGCCGCCCTACTATTGCTATGAGTCTGCTCATTTTCTTATGCTTTGAGTCATTCTATATATCCGAAGGCACGGAGCTTGTTCTCGCGGTTGCGCCAGTCTTTCTCCACCTTGACAAAGATTTCGAGAAAGACGCGCTTGCCGAAGAATTTCTCTATGTCGAGGCGGGCCTCGGTGCCCACTTTCTTGATCTTGGCGCCGCCTTTGCCGATGATGATCCCTTTCTGCGAGTCGCGTTCCACATAGACCACGGCCATGATATGGATCGAACGGTCCTTCTCCTCGAATTTCTCCACGAGTACCTCGGTCGAGTAGGGGATCTCCTTGTCGTAGTGGAGCAGCAGCTTCTCGCGGATGATCTCCGTTACGAAAAAGCGCGCCGGCTTGTCGGTCAGCGCATCCTTGCCGAAATATGGGGGCGCGGCGGGGAGCAGCTCCTCGATGCGGCTTTTAAGGTTGGCGATGTTGAAATGCTCGGTGGCGCTGGTCGGGAAGATCTCGGCGTTGGGGAGCCTCTTTTTCCATTCCGCCACGAGACTCTCGAGTTCCTCCTGGCTCTTGCAGAGGTCTATCTTGTTGATCACCAGCAAGACGGGGATTTTCTCCCTGGCCACCCGGTCGAGGAAGTCCTTGTTTTTCTCCGGATCCTCCACCGTGTCGGTAACGTAGAGGAGGATGTCGGCGTCGGTCAGCGCTCCCTCCGAGAATTCGAGCATCGATTCCTGAAGCTTGTATTTCGGCTTAAGCACGCCCGGTGTGTCGGAATAGACTATCTGGTAGTCGGGTGTGTTGACGATGCCCATGATGCGGTGGCGCGTGGTCTGGGCCTTTGATGTGATTATCGATATCCGCTCCCCGACAAGGTCGTTCATGAGCGTGGATTTGCCGACGTTGGGGTTTCCAACGATGTTTACGAATCCTGATCTGTGTGCCGTTGCGGGCATCTCTTTCTCTGTCTCAGTCATAATTCCTATTCTTTTTTGCGCGATGGCGGCCTTCGTGGCCGGGCGCCGTTACTGCGGACGCCTTCGGGCAGCCGCACAGTAATAGAACGCGCCGGAGGCTCCGGGAGTTCGTAAAAAAGCGGAAGCCGGGGGTGCGAACCGCAATCGGATCGCGTCCCCGGCAGGCTTCGGCATGGCCGTGAAGGCTTGCGGCTATCTGGGATCGATGGCCCAGATGAGATACATCGCCCCCCATGTGAATCCCGCCCCGAAGGCTGTCATGACGATCTTGTCGCCCTTCCTCAGGCGGTTTTTGTATTCGTCCAGGCAGAGGGGGATGGAGGCGGCCGAGGTGTTGCCGTAGTGCTGGATGTTGACCAGCACCTTGGCCGGATCGATGTCGATTCTTCCAGCTATGGCCTCGATGATGCGCAGATTGGCCTGATGGGGCACGAACCAGTCTATTTCATCCACAGTGAGATTGTTGCGCTTCATGACCGTGAGCGACGACTGGAGCATGTCGCGGACAGCGTGCTTGTAGACCGCGCGGCCTTCCTGATAGATGAAATGCTCGCGCGCGGCCACGGTCTCGGCTGTGGCCGGCTTCACCGATCCTCCGGCTTTCATCAGCAGATGGGGCAGTCCGGTCCCGTCCACATGGAAATCCCCGTCCACGATTCCGACAGGCTCTTCGGTGGGCTCGACAAGCACGGCGGCGGCCGCGTCTCCGAAAAGGGGGCATGTGGAGCGGTCCTCGTAGTCGGTCATGCTCGACATTTTCTCGGCGGCCACTACGATTATCCGCCGGTAGAGGCCGGACTGGATGTAGGCCCTGGCGGCCTGCATCGTTACGATGAAGCCCGCGCACGCGGCCTGTATGTCGTAGGCGTAGGCCTTGTCAAGCCCGCATTCGTGGGCTATGACCGAAGCCGTCGAGGGAAACCTGTAGTCGGGATTGGACGTGGCGCATATCAGGAGATCCACTTCTCCGGGCTCTACCGCACACTCCTTCAGGAGCTTCTCCACGGCTTTTATGCCCAGGAAACTGGAACCTTTCCCTTCCTGGCGCAGAATGCGGCGTTCCTTTACGCCGACGCGGGTGGTGATCCACTCGTCGTTGGTGTCCACCATCTTCGACAGCATCTCGTTGTCGAGTATGTCGTCCGGTGTGAAGGAGGCTATACCGCTTATCTTAGCATTAACCATATCTCTTGCTGAAAAGTTGGGATGAAACAAAGGTGTTGAGGCCGCTTCGCCGACGGGTACGGACGCGCCGGCACGGCATCCGCAGATGCCGGCCCTGCGGCCTTGTGACAACGCTCCGGCCCGGCAGAGCGTTCACCCGCGCCTTACTGCTTGGCTTCCTTGTCGATAACCAGCTTGCCGCGATAATATCCGCATTCGCCGCAAACGGTGTGGTAGATGTGCCAGGCGCCGCAGTTGGGGCAGATGGCGAGTGTCGGGATGAGCGCCTTGTCGTGGGTGCGGCGCTTCGCGGTGCGGGTGTGCGATTGTCTGCGTTTAGGATGTGCCATTGTCTTCTATCGTTTTTTTATTATTGTTTTTTATGTTTCTGAAATGTCTCCTCCGGTCTCTTCTTTCCGTCGGGAAAGGACGGGGTGGGGGAGCCATGTTGGTTTTTCTTTTTTATGCGCCGCCGGGATGGCCGGGCCGGGTGTCAGTCGGCACCGGGTTCCTCCTCGTCCTCCTGTCCGGAGGAATGACGTCCGAGCATGGCCGCCATCTCCTGGTCGCAGCCGCCGTCGGGATGCACGTGGCGCAGCGGGACGGTCAGCATCACCGTGTCGTAGATTATGCCCGACACGTCGAGGGCCGCGTCGCTCCAGGGGATCACCAGCAGGTCGTCGGAGACTTCGTCGTAGTCGTCGCCATATCTGACGGTCAGCGTGTAAGCCGTGTCCACATGGTGGTCCATCGGCTCGAGACACCGGTCGCAGGGAATGCTCATCTCCCCCCGGCATGAGAAGCTGAGACGGAAGGCGTCGTTTTTCTTCTCCATGTCGAGATGCACGGCGATGTCGGCGCCGGCCACCTCATCGTTTTCCATATCGCGGAAAAACTGTGTGTCGCAGACGAAATCCTGCTCATAGCGTCCGTCGGGACGGCCGGCAAGCTGCACCTTGAATTGCGGTAACTTTCCCAAAATCACTGTGGCCCGAGGAGGCCGTTTTTAGCGTGTGCATCGCCCCGCGGCCGCATGGCGGCAACGGGGTGCGATGAAAAAACGCCACAAAGTTAGTCAGTTTTCGGCGAATTACCAACTATTTTACAATTTTTTATTATCCTGGACACAGTATCCCTCCCCGATTATAGTACATGACAATTTTTATGTCTGCTGCTTTTTGATGTAAACGACAGTC
>CAJUSZ010000049.1 GCA_910589425.1 uncultured Muribaculaceae bacterium
GTCTAATGTTAAATTTACTACCATCGAATCATCATAAAATTGTCATGTCCTATGATTTCATACAGGAGGTGGTGTAAAAATTTTTAGATGTGGCGCTCCTTGAAGTGCTGGGTGGATGAAGAGAGATTCCAACGGCAAAAGTAAGCAAACGTTTTGATATTTGCAAAATAAAATGCCATTCAATATACTTTTATTATAAATACATACGTTAAAATAGATGACAGAATATTAACATCTGCTGTGGATCCGGGCTGATATATCGCCAGCGGTGAAGATCCTCAGTGTCTTTGTATTTTGTACGGTTTTATAAAAATATCTGTTTATGAGTATAAATCTTGAGAAACTGCTCGACAGTCTCTATGCCACTGTGATAGCGGTGGATAAAAACCTTTCGATTGTCTATTGCAACAGACAGTCAGGTGTGGGGCAGACTGTGGTCGAGCCTGCTTTGAAAATTGAGGTGGAAAGGGCTTTCAGGGAGCAAAGTTCTTTTGCCAATGTCGAGGTGTCTTCTTCGAGAGACGCCTCCTCCGACTCCGTGCTGCCTGCTGCCGGATATGCAGCCGGGCATTTTGTCGAGATAGACGGTATGCCGCTGGTTACTGTCTCAATTATCGACATTGCTCCACTTCAGATCCAGAGCGAGCGACTTGAACACGCCCTCGAGGAGGCCGAGCATAAATCATCGCTCAATTCATCGTATCTTCAGAATATGAGTCATGAATTGAGGTCGCCCTTGAATGCGATTGTGGGATTCTCCAAACTGCTGCTTGAAACCTCCGACAAGGAGAAGCAGAAAAAATATGTCGATATAATCGAGACCAACAGTAAGCTGATTGTAAGTCTTGCCGACGATGTGCTGCAGATGACGCGGGTGAATACGGGCAACATGAAGTTCGACTACAGGATTCTTGACGTCAATGCCTTCATGAAGTCGATGACCGACATGGCCGAGATGAAGACCACATCGGATACGATGGTCAACTGTGTGCTTGGCTGCCGCGATATGCAGCTCTACACCGCTCCTGAGCGTGTGGGACAGGTCATGCAGAATCTGCTGAATAACGCCATCAAATATACTGTCAAGGGAAATATCACTGCCGGCTACACAGTTTCCGACGATGAGATACAGTTCTTCGTGAAGGATACCGGCATGGGAATCTCCCATGACAAGCAGAAATATGTTTTCCAGCGTTTCTGGCGAGAGAATAAAGATGATTCCGGAACTGGAATCGGACTTCAGATCTGCAAGGAGATAATAGAGCAGATGGGAGGAACCATCGGGGTTAAATCTGATGGTGAGGGAAAAGGCAGCACTTTCTGGTTCACTCTTCCTATCTCGGATATCCCTGCGGAAGCCCGCTCGGAGGGCGAGGTTCCTGAAGAGGAGACGGTTCCTCAGGATGATTCGGATGAGATGCCGGTGCTTCTTATCGCGGAGGACAACGAGAGCAACTATATGCTTTACGAGGCATTGTTTGATGATTCGTTCAAGATTGTCCATGCCTGGAACGGCGAGGAGGCCGTGGAGCTTGCATCAAAGTTCAATCCTGATCTGATCCTGATGGATATAAGCATGCCTGTGATGGATGGATATAAAGCAACTGAACTGATCCGTGAGACAGGTTCAAAGGTGCCTATCATAGCCGTTACAGCCTATGCTTTCTCGACCGACAAAGAAAAGATAATGAAAGAGGGATTCAATGCTTACATCTCCAAGCCGATAAATGCTGAGGAGCTGCTCGGGGCGATGGAAGCTTGCCTGCATGAATAAGAAAGAACTGAAGTAGCTTTGATTTTCAAAAGCTACTTCATCATTAAAGAATGAGCCGGACTTATTGAAAGCCCGGCTCACTTTTTTCAGTCAAAGTGTATCTTATTTGCGGAAGATTGTTTTTTGAGATTTGCCGCCTTTGCGTACAATTACGATCTGCCCGTCGGCCGGTTCGCTTATCTCGATGCCCTGAAGGTTGAAATAGCGGATGCCGGCTGTTTCAGCCTCGATGGCTTCCACTCCGTTGTATGTGTTGTCCACAGTAACTTCAACTTCTGTATGGATGAGACCATTTACAGCGGTTATGACAGATTTTCCCTCCTTGATGAGACTTACAGTGCCATTTTCCTCTATCGACACCACATCGGGGTTGGAATTGAGGAGGACCACATTCTTGTATGAAGTCGTGGACGGAGACAGTGTGAATGTCAGAGTAAAGGATTCACCTGTCTTGCCGATATATGATGCAGGTGTCGCTGTGATCTCGGAAGCCATGACGTCAGTGTTCTCGTGCCAGTAGAACCATTTTTTGAAGTTTTTCCAACCGGCCGATTTCTTGTAGTTCATAAACGTGTTTGCGGGTATCACAAGTTCGCAGGCGGGCCATATCTCCGTGGAGAATGCCTGTCCATAGTCGTCGGCGCTATCGCCGGATTGGAAGAATGCCGGAGGATTCATGTTGTTGCTTCTGATGTAGCGGAGTTTCTGGGAACCGAAGAATGCCTTGCTGCCGATATACTCCAGCTTGTCGGGAAGCCCTACGGAAACGAGAGTGGGACATCCGGCGAATGTTTCAGCGGCGATAGTCTTTACTGTCTGAGGAATATCAAAGACAAGGAGTGAGGTGCCGGCGAAAGCCCTTGTTCCTATTGTCTCGATTGTGGATGGCAGGCTGACGGCCTTGACTGCTGCAAGTCCGTCGAACGCACCGCTCATGACTTCATTGACTGTATATTCAATACCGTCGCGGTTCACTTTTGCAGGAACCTCGATCTCACCCTTGTAGTTCGCATTATATTTCAGTGCCGCAAGCTTTGTGGCAGGATATAGCATATAAGTCAGGCCATTGATTTCCGCTTCCTCTCCGGGGACTTCCGGCTGGATCTCACGTATGTTAGTGAATTTCTTCCAGATATTGGCTGCCTTGTATGCTTCGGCTGTTCCTTGTGGAACATAAAGCACGCTCTTGGTATATGTTTCCGGATCGAAATAATTCAGGGTGATTCCGGGTGCCTGTGCTGTGAAGAAAGATGGCGGGACTGTGGCCTTGCAGGTGATCTCTTTTATTGCCGGGCTGGCATTGAAGACGTTGAGATAGATCATCTTGAGCGATTCGGGAAGCTCCACTGTCTCAAGTGCTGTGCAGTTCTGGAATGCCTGATTGTCGATGATGGTTACTTTTCCCGGAACAATGATCGATTTGATCGCTGTATTGGCGAGAAGTCCTCCGCATATTTTTCTCAGATTTCCGGGAAGGTTGATAGACTTGAGTGAGGTGCATTGGTTGAATGCCGAGAATCCTATTGAGTCGATGGATTCAGGAAGCACTACGTCGGTAAGTGCGGTACATCCCTCAAACGCGCTCTCGCTTATGGTGCGCAGGCCGTTTCCGATGGTGAGCTTTGTCAGCGTCTTTATTCCCTGGAATGTGAAGGGCTTGATCATGGGGATGGTTCCGGATATGTTCACTTCCGAGACCGGAGTTCCGTTAAGATACAGCACCGCCTTATCGTTCGAGAGGGGAGTGGCGCGTTTGTCGCGGAAGCTGATGTTGGCCCATGCGGTTATGTCGGATATGTTCACCCGTTCGAGCGCGCTGCAATCGCGGAATGCGTTGAAGCCGATGGTGTCGACCGTGGCGGGGATTGTAACGGATGTAACGGAAGAATTGAGCGCGAATACGTTGGCGTCCATTCCTTTTACAATAAATGTATTTCCGAGCTGGAGTCTCTCGGGAATCACTACATTTCCTGCGTATGGAGTGTTGCTCCGGATCAGGTATGCGTGGGCTTTCTGGGCTTCCTCATCAAGCACAAGCCGATATTTCAGTCCGTCTACTGTCGGCTCTTTCTCGACTGAGATCATGGAGCAGTTTGCACTGACTGTTTTGTTGCCGTTGCATATTGCCTCAACTACGGCACGTCCCGGAGCCACAAATGTAACCACTCCGTCATCTGAAACTGTAACTACCGACGGATCGAGTGATTTCCACGTAACCGTATTGTCGGTTGCGTCGGCGGGCTCGATGGTGTAGGTCAGGGTGAGCTTGTCGCCCACAAGTCTTGAGACAGAACTGCGGGAAAGAGTGATGGATGTCGGTCTTACCGGACTGCCTGCATATTCGCGGATGTCGGTGAATTTACCCCAGTATGTATTTTTCTGGTAGGTCAGCACGCTGCCTTTGGGTACATAAAGCACCACTTTGCTCTGATCGACTCCCTGAAAGGTGGAGGACATGACTGAAGGACACTCAGGGTTGAGGCATACGAGTTCAGTCAGGTTCTTGCAGTTCATGAACGGGTAGAGTCCCAAAGACTTGACTTTCTCAGGGATAATGAATGATTTGATTCCTGATTGGGCCAGAGCCTGGGTGTCGATTTCTTCGAGGGTTTCAGGTGCGGTGATGGATGTTACGCCAGACTGCATGTAGAATGCCTGGCGGCCGAAAGCAGTTACAGTATATTTCTTTCCATCATATTCGATGGTTGAAGGAACTGTAATCTCTCCCGAATACTCGTTTCCGGTAGGCCACGCTTCATTGTCAGGCGTCGCGTTAGCCACGGAGGCTTCATACGTCCCTGTGTTGCCGTATGGGCGGCTTGACAGACTGTATTTGATTCCGTCGATCCATACTCCATCTGCGGCCGCAGCAAACCCGCAGGTCATGGCGGTCAGAAGGAATGAAGTAATTAGTTTTTTCATTTTAAAATGTTTGGTTAATATAAGAGCTTGTTTAACAACAAATGTTGATATCCCGGTCGAAAATCTCCTCGGGATTTTCTCCGTATGGTAACTTTTTTTACAAATTATCAGAGCCTGAACAACTGTGAAATTTTCTTTGTAACGATGTCTCTTTGGCTAAATTCCTGTTATTTGTCAGTCATGATGCCCGCATCACTCCTTCCTCATAACGAAAAATTTATCTCAAAGATATACCGCCGGTGTTATTTAACAAGCTCTAATGCGAAGGCGAAACAGATTCTGGTAGATCCGTCCCGCCTTCTTGGTAATACACTGTTATATATTCTTATTTGCGGAATACGGTCTTGATTGATTTGCCGTTGCGGATCTCAATCACGATCTGTCCCTCGGCCGGGTTGGTGATTTCCATGCCCTGCAGAGTGAAGTAGCGGACAGTCATTGTGCCGGCTGCGTCGATCGTGTCCACGCCTGTGCCGGGATTGGTCATCTCGATATATTCCTTGAATCCATCCCAGTTGGGAGCGGCTTTGTAGGCCTCAACAGTTCCGGCTGGTACTGTAAGCGTGGCATTGGCTTTCACTTGAGGCTGGAATGTTGTCGCGGTAGCGGTCGGGGGAGTTGTGGCGAGAGAGGTGATGTTGGTAAGAGCGTCAAGCGATCCGAAGCAATAGCCTGAAGATGAAGATTTACCTCCGAGAGTCTTCATTCCTGATCCAAGAGTGATTTCAGTTATTGCTTTGCAGCCCCAGACGCAGCCGTCTTCTATTGTCTCGACAGAGTTGGGGAATACAAGATTCTCCAGAGAGGGGATTGCCCAGAAAGTTTCCCAGCCCACTGTAAGCAGAGTCTCGGGCAGTTTGATTGTAACAGGTTCCATCTGATAGAAAGCTTCGGCTTCAAGCGATGTTACTGTGTATGTCTTCTCGTTGGCCTCGACTGTTTCAGGGACTACGACGGCTCCGCTGTATCCAGCCACATTGAAAGAGGCCTTGATCTTGTAGGCCGCTGCAAGTTTGGCTGTCAGATTATCGTGGTCAAGCTTGTAGACAAGACCGCCATTTTCTATCATGTCGACGATAGTACTTGTCCCGGGGGTGTCTGAAATCGCAGCGTATGCTTTGAATCCACCCCAGTTTGTAGCGGATTTGTATGCCTCTACCGATTGAGCAGGTACGTGGAGTGTTACATTTGCTTTGACGTTCGCGGGGAATGTGTTGGCTGAGATTGCGTAAGGGGTGGTCGCAAGAGTTGTTACGTCAGTAAGTTCACTGCAGCCGTCGAATGCCAGCCCGTCTATGTTGACTATTCCTGATCCCAAGGTGATCTTTTTAAGCATGGAATATTCAAACGCTTTGCTTCCGATCTGGGTTACTGAATTTGGGATCACCAGTTCGGTAAGAAGTGTGGCATCGAAACCATATTGTGCGATAGTGGTGATTGTCTCGGGAAGTGTTACGGATGTTACCTGATCATAGTCGTTGAATGCGAATTGACCGATTGTTGTAACTGTGTATGTCTGTCCGTTATTATAGTACATGACAATTTTTATGTCTGCTGCTTTTTGATGTAAACGACAGTCA
>CAJUSZ010000050.1 GCA_910589425.1 uncultured Muribaculaceae bacterium
TAAGTTACGAATAATTTATCACTTGACCAAATTATTTTAAGACTGAATCAACTGATATTCAGCTGTCTGATCCACATTTGCAACTGTACTCCGCACGTTTTGGGATACGCCTATAAAATATCGATGCTGGAGAAATAACCAAGAGATTTTAAATGAAAGAGCCGTGTGTAAAATGTAGAAGTTGGCTTTTCAGCTTTTGAAAAGTCAGGGATTTTTCGTATCTTTGCAAATCCTTGTTCCTCGGTTTTCCCTTCTCGGCTTCAATAGAACCTTCCCGACATGGCGATTTATCCGGATGCCGGAAAGGCTTCTGATTTAACTTACACAATATCCAGCAATCTCAGAATGACATATAAATGGAATTATCAGCCGCTTACACTGAAACAGCGTCAGGAGGTAGATGAACTTATGCCTGCCTGTGGCAATCTTTCTCCGATAGCGGAGGTCCTGTTGAGGCGGGGAGTGGATTCGCGGGCCGGAGCGGAAAGATTTTTCAATCCTTCGATTTCAGATCTGCATGATCCCTTTCTTCTCGGCGATATGGACAAGGCCGTGGAGCGTCTTAACAAGGCGATGGGTTCAAAGCAGCGAATAATGATATATGGAGACTACGATGTGGACGGCACCACGGCCGTGGCTCTTGTATATAAATATCTACAGAATTATTACAGCAATATAGAATATTACATACCGACCCGGTATGAGGAAGGATATGGAATCTCGCGGAAGAGCATCGACTACGCCGTTGAGAATGAAGTGAAGCTTGTAATCGTACTCGATTGCGGTATCAAGGCTATCGAAGAGATAACATACGCGAAAGAGCATGGCATAGATTTCATAATATGCGACCATCATGTCCCGGACGAGGAGTTGCCTCCAGCCGTGGCGATATTGAATCCCAAGATGCCGGGCAGCACATATCCTTGTCCTCATCTGAGCGGCTGTGGCGTCGGATTCAAGTTCATGCAGGCGTTCGCAATGAGCAACGGACTGAGCAACCATAACGAGCTGGAATCGCTGCTTGATCTTGTCGCTGTCAGTGTTGCAGCCGATATCGTGCCTATAGTGGATGAGAACCGTGTAATGGCATATCATGGTCTGCGGAGACTGAACAGTAATCCCAACCTCGGTCTGCGCAGCATAATCCGTCTGTGTAAGCTGACCAATAAAGATATAACCATTTCGGACGTGATCTTCAAGATCGGCCCGCGCATCAATGCTTCCGGCAGAATGCAGAGCGGTATCGAGGCTGTGGATCTGCTTGTGTGCCGTGATCTTCATGACGCCTACGAGAAAGGAAAGGCCATCGATCAGTATAACAAGGACAGAAAAGAACTTGACAAGCGTATCACCGAGGAGGCCAACCATCTGATTGCAAATGATGTCTCTATTATAGAGGGCAAGCGCTCCATCGTCATATACAACAAAGACTGGCATAAGGGCATAATCGGTATTGTCGCTTCCCGGCTTACCGAACTGTATTACAAGCCGTCGGTTGTGCTTACATATTCAAATGGAATAGCCACGGGTTCTTCACGTTCTGTCCAGGGATTTGACATATATGCGGCAGTCAATGCGAGCCGTACGCTTTTGGAAAATTTCGGAGGACATACGTATGCTGTCGGACTTACTTTGAAAGAGGAGAACATACCGGAATTCAGCCGTAGGTTCGAGCAGTTTGTGGCAGAGCATATACAGCCCAACCAGCTCTCGCCTCAGATAGAGATTGACGCTGAGATAGAGTTTGCCGATATTACCCCTGAGCTGATAGCATATCTTAAGAAATTCAATCCGTACGGACCGGGCAACCAGAAGCCGGTCTTCATCACCCGTAATGTTTTCGATTTCGGCACGAGCAAACTTGTCGGCAAGAATCTGGAGCATATCAAACTTGAACTGGAGGATGACAGCACGAGCCGTGTGATCAACGCCATCGCGTTTAATATGGCTCCGTATTTCGAGCATATACATGCCCATAAGCCTATTGATATATGCTACACGATCGAGCAGACTAAGCGGACCGGACGCACTGACAGCGTTCAGCTCATGATCCGGGATATACGTATTTCCGAGAAGCGCTGATGGGATCTGGTTCTGCCGATGCGGGAATGGACGCCGCCCTGAAAATACTGAAACGGCATTGGGGCTATGACAATTTCCGCCCTCTTCAGGCAGAGATCGTCAGATCCGCGCTCAGCGGAGTAGACACGCTCGGCCTGATGCCGACCGGAGGAGGCAAATCGATTGCCTTTCAGGTGCCTGGATTGCTTTATGGCGGCCTGACCATTGTTGTAACCCCGTTGATATCGCTGATGAAAGATCAGGTGGACAATCTTCGCCGCAGGGGAGTGAAGGCTGTCTATTTTCATTCCGCCATGACTTCGGGTGAGATACGTATGGCATGGGAGCGGCTCTGCAACGATGGTTGCAGTTTCCTTTACATAGCGCCGGAGCGGCTCGGCAACAATCGTTTTCTGGATGAACTGCGTCATCTGCCTATACGCCTTATAGTGGTCGACGAAGCGCATTGCATTTCCCAGTGGGGCTACGACTTCAGACCGTCGTATCTGGGAATAAGAAAGTTGCGGAATGTAGCCGGGGATGCCCCTTTCATGGCATTGACCGCGACGGCTACGCGGGAAGTTGTCGATGATATTGCGAAGGAACTCGGGTTCAGACCGGGATACAAAGTGCTTCGGGACAGTTTTGCCCGGGACAATATCAGCTACATTGTCCGTCCCACAGATTTCAAGATCAATGAGATGCTCCATATTCTGAGAAATACCAGGGGAGCTTCGATCGTATATGTGCGCAGCAGAAAGCGTACGCGTGAACTCACAGAGATTTTAGTTGACGAAGGCATATCGGCAACCGCTTATCATGCGGGTCTGTCGTTTGATGTGAAGGAATCTTCCCAGAATCTGTGGATGACCGGAGGGGCAAGGGTGATAGTTGCTACCAATGCGTTCGGCATGGGGATAGACAAGCCGGATGTGCGGGTGGTGATACACTACGACATGCCTCCGTCGCTTGAGGAGTATTATCAGGAAGCCGGGCGTGCGGGAAGAGACGGGCTTAAATCTTTTGCTGTCCTGTTGCGTGGCAAACGCGACAAGGCCACTCTCAGGAAAAGAATCTCCGAGGCGTTTCCGGAACGCAAGTTCATAAAGGAACTCTATCAGAGATTATGTGTTTTCTTCGGAGTGGAGACTGGGGAAGGATACGGATTGCTGAGGGAGTTTGATATCAAGCGCTTCTGCGATATAAATTCATACAGGGAAAATGATTGCGAGGCTGCGCTGAAGTTGCTTTCAAGGTCTGGCTATGTGGACTACATAGAGGAGAAAGACACCAGATCGCGTGTCATGGTTACTGTTTTGAGAGATGAGTTGTATCATCTTCCGCTGAGTGCCGGGACAGATCGGGTGCTTACATGTATACTCAGGAGCTGCCCGGGTGTTTTTTCCGACTATGTGTTTATCTATGAATCGGATCTATGCCGGGAAACCGGACTTGACGGGCAGACTGTATATGAATCTTTGATCGAGCTGGGAAGAAAGAGGCTCATATCCTACGTGCCCCGCAGCAGAATGCCATACATATTCTTTGCTACATCCCGTGAGGATATTTCTGATATGCTTATCCCCAGGACTGTATATGAGCATAGACTTGATGCGATGAAACGGCGTGTGGAGGCGATGATTGATTATGCGTATTCAGACTCGGATTGCAGGGTCAGCCGTATGCTGGCCTATTTCGGGGAGAGCGATGCTCCGGCGTGCGGGAAATGTGATGTGTGCAGAGACGGTGTGTCTTCCCGGAAATATGATGGCGGTGAAATCGATAGAAGACTACTCGATATGCTCGGGAAATCGTGCCGAGGAATATCGTTGGCTAATCTTGAACATGAGTTCGGGAAGGGACTTGATGTGGCATTCCGCAGGCTCCAGCATCTTGTCGATGAGAATATCGTGGCGGTAGATGAGCTTGGATGCTATTACATAAAAGATCAGACGGTCTCCGACTGTGAATGAAGACCGTCTGTAATATCCTGTAAGATAAAATCTGTTTGCTCAGTCGTTGCTGATGTTCTTCGGAATCGTGAATATAAACCTGGCTCCTGATCTGTATTTTTTATCCACATAGATTGTGCCGCCTAATGTCTCGGCCAGTCTGCGGCAGATATAGAGACCAAGTCCCGTGCCCTGTTGGAAAGTATCGAGCTTGACAAACCTGTCGAAGATCTCCTCCTCGTGTCCTTCAGGGATGCCGGAGCCTGTATCTGTAATTATGAAGCTTACGGTTCCCGCATCTTTATTTTCCCTGCATTCAAGGATTATGGATCCGTTGATTGTGAATTTTGCGGCATTGGAAAGCATCTTCATGAGAACTTCCTCTATGCTTCCACGGTCCGACCTTATCTGGATGTCCGGACTCGGAAGCCGGCAGTCGACGTATACTCCGGGTTTTACCTTGTGGGAAGCCCACTGGGCGGCAAGACTGAGCAGAGTCGATGCGGATGTTGTCTCGGCTGATGGCTCAGGGGAATGCGTATCGATCGACGACAGATAGAGAATATCGTTGATGAGAACCTCGAGAAGTTCGGTGTTGAAGACGATTTGATTTGAGAAATTCTTAAGTTTGGGGACGAGTGTATCGGGGACTTTGTTCACGATGAGCCGTGAAAAACCCATTATGGCATTGAGCGGAGTGCGGATCTCGTGGCTCATGCTGTGGAGGAACTCGTCTTTGGCCACATTGGCTGCTTCAGCTCTGTCGCGGGCTTTGATAAGCTGTGTCTGGATCTTGTTCAGAGTGTCTCTTTCACGTTCAAGACGTTTGACGGCGTCGGAAAGATGTCGGGAAAGGGCACGTGCATGTCTGTAATAATAGTAAAGTATGATCACAAGTACGAGAACCACGAAGAACGCGGCCGAAATTATCCACACCACATTGCGGGTGGCAGCGATCTCGTTGTCTCTTTTCTCAATCTCCAACGCCGCATTGCGCGTCTGGAGTTCGTTGACATCATATTTGATCTGAAGCTCTGTGTAGAGATTCTGGTTCTGCGCAGTGCGGCTGTTCTCGAGGAGTGTCTCAAGTTTTGTGATTGCGTCGTTGGCCGTTGAATTGTCGCCGGTGGCTTTGGCCGCCTCTATGATCATCTCCAGCAATCCCCGCTGCAATGCGATGTTGTTGGAATCCGACATCTCCTTCACTTTCTTAAGAAGAGGAAGAGCTTTTTTATAGTCATTGCTTGCGAAGGCATAAAAAGCCTCGGTGCGCGGAGTCGCCGCAAAATCGGCCGCTACTGTCGGATTGGTGTTTTTCAGTCTCAGGGCAGCCATATAGTAGCCTTTTACTTCCTCTGGTGTAAGAGCTTTGTGGTTAAAAAGCATACGCCGGTAAGAGACATATTTCTGCACGTCGTAGTTTCTGAATTTTCTGTTCTTCCCTTTGTATTCCTTTTCAAGTCCGGATATTATTCTCAGCAGCTTCTTGTCGGCATCGACGGCGCGGAATGGGCGTCCGGCTTCCATGTAATGGATTGCGGCGGCCGTATAATAGAAATTCTTGATGGAATAATGCAGATCTTTCCGTTCGTTGATTTTGCTTTCCAGCTTCTCGAGATAGTCGGCAAGAAGGTTGGGGGTTCCCTCCACGCTTAGATAAGCGCATACATAATAGAGATCCTTCACCTGTGAATGCCATGATCCCTTCCCGATGTCGGCTCTTGCTATTAGATTGGTCAGGTTCTGTCGGCGCACATTGTCGGAAGAGTTCCTGACTTCGTTCATGATGATATACAGATCAAGAAACAGTTTTGTATCTTCCACTTCGGGAGAAGATTTCAGCAGACCGGCTTCTTTTCTGAGAGCAAGCAGGGCTTTGCGGTCTTTTGAGGATGCTGCCGCTCTCTGGCGCAGCATGTCAAGGCAGACATTGGTCTGTTTGCTGCGTTTTGCCACGTCATAGAGTTCTTTACCGTTTATCCGCCTTGAGGCCGACGAATTTTCCGTGTCGAAAATATCATAAAGAATCTTAATTGAATCTTTTGCCGTGTTAGCATAGTGAAGCTGCCGTCGCAGACTGTCGGCCCGGTGCTTGACGACCCCGGACTGTGCCGATGCTATGCCTGCTATAAATATCAAAGAAAGAAGAAGTTTGTATTTCATACTATAGTACATGACAATTTTTATGTCTGCTGCTTTTTGATGTAAACGACAGTCA
>CAJUSZ010000051.1 GCA_910589425.1 uncultured Muribaculaceae bacterium
ATGACTGTCGTTTACATCAAAAAGCAGCAGACATAAAAATTGTCATGTACTATAGAAATCAAGAGACGTTACTCTGTATTCGTCGGTATGCACACATACAGGCCGGTTATTCAGGATGGAAAGTGATGATGCAGGAAGTGAGCTGCATGTCGGTCTGTGTGGAATGCAAAAGTAGTTAAATAATTTAACATGGCGGGATGACAGAGGCAATGCGGTGGCATTTTAACAAATTTTAATAGCTTGTCCGGAATAATGTTGTCCGACGATAATGCAGTATGCATCAAAAGGAAACTTGCCACCCCGAACTTTCAGCTGCAATTTGTGTATATGATATATATTTTATATCTTTACAAAAGAATAAAAGATCGTTTCTAACCCACTCAGAATTTAAAGACTATGGCAACAGTATTAAACGTCAAGCGCAAAAACATAGACCTTCCCCTCGATACCCTGCAAAAGCTCTCCATCATGGCGGCCGCTCAGGGTAAGAGCCTAAAGAAATACATCGAGACAATACTTATATCAAAAGCTGATTCGATTGTAGTGGATGTGAGTGAGAATCCCTCTCCCTCCGGCGATCCGTGGTTTGACGACCCTGAAAACATGGCTTCGGTCAACCGCGGAATAGAAGATATAAAAGCCGGTAGATGCCGGACTTATTCCATTGACGAGATAAAGGATATGTTAGGTGTATGACTTACGAACTGATCTTGTCAGACGAAGCCATGCGACATCTGATAGAATGGCGGAAATCAGGACAAAAGAAAACGCTGAAGAAAATCAGCAACTTGTTTGACGAATTGAGAGAGCATCCCACAACCGGCACCGGGCATGTTGAACAGCTTAAAGGCAATCTGTCCGGGTTGTGGAGCCGGGAAATCAACAAAGGAGACAGATTGATTTACGGTATCGAAGATAACAGGGTGATTGTAAACGTAGTTTCGCTCAAAGGACATTACGGCGACAAGTAGATGATGTAGCAGATGAAAGCCGCGGCTTTTTTAAAGAAGCTTTACATGCCTCCTTTTAAACAAAAATTAAGGAAAGGATGTTGTAAATTCACAGGAGGAGGACAGCTTGGATCTCTTCCGGGAAAACAGGACAAATAAAAAACAGGATATTATGAAGAAACTATTAGCTACCGTAATGTTGGGTGCCGCAGCTTTTTCGGCATCGGCAGTCAATCCGTTCCTTGAGTTCCAGCCTATTCAGGCGGGAGATGACCATGTGGCGTTCAATGTCCAGGGTGGTATAATCGGGAAAGTCCATCCCCACATCGCTCTCGGCGCCGGCTTCGGCATCACCGAGAAGTGGAATTTCGACTCGGCTCCTCTGATCCCTATTTTCGGACGCGTGCAGTTCGACACCAAGATCAGCCGTCTGAATCCGTTCTTCTCGCTTGATGTGGGCTATGAGGTCAACACCCAGGACACGCACTGGGGCGCGGTGCTTGTCAATCCGATGATCGGGTTGAAATTCGGCCGCTGGTATGGCGGCATCGGCTATCTGGCCCATTGCTGGACTCCGTCGGGAGCCGGTTCGACAAGCTGCTTCAACATGAAGATAGGCTACGAGTTCTGACGTATATGGCTGCTTCCGCTGTCGTGTCGCGGCGGGATTGAAAAGACAAAGCGGGGATATGATGGCTGCCATCATATCCCCGTATTCTTAAACAAGTCCCGGTTTTATTCGAAGCTGGCTGTGATAGCCTCTGCTATCTGCTTCATCTTTTCAGGATCGGGATCATTGATCTTGCTGGCGAAGTTCATGTCGCCCTCATTCTTGAGCGGAACAAGATGGATGTGGGCGTGGGGCACTTCGAGCCCGAGGACCGTAACGCCGACCTTGCGGCATGGGAGAGCAGCCTTGATGGCTTTTGCCACCCGTTTGGCGAAGACGGCCATGCGTGCCAGCTGGTCGTCTTCGATGTCGAAGATGTAGTCGGTCTCTTTCTTCGGCACAACCAGCGTGTGTCCCCAGTTGACGGGATTTATGTCGAGAAAAGCGAAGAACTCATCGTTTTCGGCTATTTTGTAGCAGGGGATCTCCCCGGCGATTATTTTTGAGAAGATGGTCATGGTCTGGATCAGATTTCAATTTTGACAATTTCGAGATTCATCATTCCGGCCGGAACCTGGATGGCCACGGTCTCCCCGACCTTGTGGCCGATCAGCCCCTTGGCTATCGGGGAATTGGAGGCTATCTTCATCTCGCGGAAGTTGGCTTCGTTCTCGGTTACGATCGTGTAGGTCATCGTCGATCCGTTGGCCTTGTTGCGCACCGTAACAGTGTTGAGCAGCTGCACGACCTCGGTGTTGAGGTTTGAGTCGTCGATTATTCTGGCTGTGGCCAGCAGCTCTTTCAGCTTCGCGATTTTCATCTCGAGCATTCCCTGAGCCTCTTTCGCCGCATCGTATTCGGCGTTTTCCGAGAGATCGCCCTTGTCGCGTGCCTCGGCTATAGCGTGCTTCACGGCCGGACGCTGGGCCTCGAGTTCGGCAAGTTCGGCCATTTTCTTGTCGTATCCTTCTTGTGTGAGATAGTTTGCCATGGTTTGGTGTGTATGTCTTGTTTATGATTAAACAGGTTCGTGATAAATTGGTAATAAAAAGATGAACCTGTCCGCATGGAGCCGAGGCCCCGGCGCGGAAAGATTCCGGATTGACGCGCGGCGTTTCGCGGCGCTTAAAAATTGTCAAACGGCGACGCGTCAACATCTATGCTGGCGCGCCACCGGATTACTTTCTGACTGCAAAGCTACAAACAAAAATCGGTCTGACCAAACAACCGCACTAAATTTAAGCAGATTTAACTCTTGCCGGGCGGCATGTGTGTCCGTTCCCGACACCGGCGGTTTTACGGCCTGTCGTTGCATTTCTTGCCGGAAACTTCATTTTTTATAAGAAATTTCAGAATATTTGTATTATCGAAAATAAGTGTTTAAATTTGCGGCGTATAAACGACACCGACCTGATGAAGGCACATTATCATACATACGCATCTGCTGATGTTACGGTTCCGGCCGGAACCGCGGCTTTGTGTTGTATGTGTATGATGATGTGGCGCCGTCTGTCAAGCCGGGGTTGTTTTGTCATGTAGATGCTTATCGTGTAGAGATATAATCGACATAAAAAACAGATACCGAGTCCGGCTTCATTATTTGGAGCCGGGCTTTTTTCATTTAGAGTGTGTTTGAATTTAACCCGCGTTAAGACTGAGGGGATTAACGTGGAACTTCCTGAAAATGGAGATTCTTTAATCAAAATATTAATTGTGTGTTAAATCCAAACACACTCTTAATGCCATACAGAAAACATTATAACTATTATGGAAAGACAAAAAAGATTTATGCTTGGAGAGGATCGGATCCCTCGCTACTGGTATAATATCCAGGCGGATATGCCTGTGAAACCCCTGCCTCCCCTGAATCCTGCCACCCGGCAGCCGTTGAAAGCCGAGGATATGTACGGTCTTTTTGCCGAGGAGCTTTGCCGGCAGGAACTCAACACTACGGATGCCTGGATCGAGATTCCTGATCAGGTGCGGGAAATGTATAAATTCTACCGTCCCACGCCTCTGGTCCGTGCCTACGGTCTGGAGAAGGCGCTCGGCACCGGAGCCCGGATATATTTCAAGAACGAGAGTGTAAATCCGCTGGGGTCGCACAAGCTGAATTCTGCAATCGCTCAGGCATATTATTGCAGCAAAGAGGGAGTGACACATGTAACCACGGAGACGGGGGCCGGCCAGTGGGGCGTGGCGCTATCGTATGCGGCAAGACTCTTCGGAATCGAGGCTGCCGTGTATCAGGTGAAACTCAGTTACACGCAGAAACCCTACAGGAGAAGCATCATGAACACATTCGGCGCGATGGTAACCCCTTCGCCTTCCATGTCGACGCGCGCCGGAAAGGATATACTTACGGTTAATCCTAATCATCAGGGATCTTTGGGTACGGCTATTTCCGAGGCCATAGAGCTTGCCAGAACTACGCCGGGATGCAAGTATGCACTGGGATCCGTTCTGAGCCATGTCTCCCTTCATCAGACCGTAATAGGGCTTGAGTCTGAATTGCAGATGGAACTTGCGGGCGACTACCCTGATATTGTGGTGGCTTGCTTCGGCGGAGGATCAAATTTCGGAGGCATGGCATTCCCGTTCATGAGACACAATCTGTTGGATAGCAGAACCACGAGATTTATCGCCGCTGAACCCGATTCCTGTCCCAAGCTCACCAAAGGGGAATTCCGCTATGATTTCGGCGACGAAGCCGGATATACCCCCCTGCTGCCGATGTTTACACTGGGACATGATTTTATCCCGCCCAACACTCATGCCGGAGGATTAAGGTACCACGGAGCGGGGGTGATCGTATCGCAGCTGCTTAAACAAAAAATGATGGAGGCGGCTGACATTCCCCAGCATGACGCATTCAGGGCCGGTGTCCTTTTCGCACATACGGAAGGGATAATACCGGCTCCCGAGTCGTGCCACGCGATCGCTGCCGTGATCAATGAAGCCCGCATGGCGGACGAGACTGGAAAGCAGCCGGTGATTCTTTTCAATCTGTCGGGACATGGCCTTGTTGACATGGCCAGCTATGACAGATATTTCAGCGGAGACATAGTTTGAAAAAATCTTAAGATACAGGTTTGCTATGATCGAGGATACAATTATCGATGCCATAGGCCATACGCCGATGGTCAGGATCAACAATCTCAATCCGCGTCCGGGGGAAGTTGAGATATTTGCGAAATTAGAGGGATTCAACCCTACAGGGAGCATCAAGGACCGGATCGCGCTCGGGATGATCGACGACGCGGAGCGGAAGGGACTGATAAAGCCCGGACAGACAATAATCGAGCCTACGTCGGGCAACACGGGCATCGGGCTGGCAATTGTCGGGATTGTGAGAGGCTATCCGGTGGAGATAGTCATGAGCGAGGGTGTGTCGGAAGAACGCAGGAAAATCCTCCGTTCTCTCGGTGCCAAGGTGATACTTACCCCTGCCGCTGACGGAACGGACGGTGCGATCCGCGAAGCCCGGCGTCTTGTGGCTGAGGATCCGGAGAAATATTATATGCCGGACCAGTTCGCCAATGCCGCCAACTATATGTCGCATTACCGCAAGACGGCGCTCGAGATATGGGAACAGGCCGACGGCGACATAGACTATATAGTGAGTGCGATCGGCACATCCGGCACAATAATGGGACTGTCGAGATTCATGCGGGCCTTGAATCCTGCGATAACGGTGGTCTGCGCCCAGCCTGTGCGCGGCCATTATATCCAGGGGCTGAAGAATCTTGAAGAGGCGATTGTCCCGGCCATATATGACACGGGACAGATCGACCGGCAGGTGATGGTTGAGAGCGAGGAAGCCATAGAGATGGCCCGCCGTATCATATCCCGCGAGGGGATATTCGCCGGCATGAGCAGCGGGGCGGCCATGCTTGCCGCCTATAGGACGGCCCGGGATGCTCCCGTCGGGTCGAGGATAGTGGTGGTTTTCCCTGATCGGGCCGAAAAATACCTCTCCACGGTCATGTTTGCCCCTTATGGGGAGACGCAAGTGCAGTCATCATTGCGTGGATGCGGTCACGGCTCTTTCATTTAAAAATTAGATAATCGCATAATTCCCTTACCCGATTC
>CAJUSZ010000052.1:0-1446 GCA_910589425.1 uncultured Muribaculaceae bacterium
CTAATGTTAAATTTACTACCATCGAATCATCATAAAATTGTCATGTCCTATGCTTCACGACGGAAAAATCCGGCCAAAACAGACAGCTGCGCTATCATTTTGTCAGATATTCGTTTTTTCAAAAAAATTACACTTTTGAGTCGATAACTTTTCCATCCTCATTGTTATAATACCAAAAGATGTAGAATCAATAAAATCTTCCACACTATGTCTGACCATCTGACTTTCAAAAACCGCCTCCTCGGCCTACAGAGCAATCTCCTCAATTTTGCATACCAGCTGACAACCAACCGCGACGCCGCACAGGATCTCGTGCAGGACACCACGCTCAAAGTGCTTGACAACGAAGCGAAATATGTTGACAACGTCAACTTCAAGGGATGGGTGTTCACGATAATGCGCAACATTTTCATCAACAATTACCGCCGTCAGGTGCGCAGCGCCACAATAGTAGACACTACAGAGGATCTCTACCATCTCAATCTGTCGCAGGAGTCCGGGCTGACCACTCCCGAAGGTTCTTTCGCAGCCAAAGAGATCTCTGCCGCGATCAACGCTTTCGCTCCCGAATATAAAGAACCGTTCACAATGTATATCGCCGGCTACAAATATGCCGAGATAGCCGAACACATGCAGCTGCCTCTCGGAACCGTGAAAAGCCGCATATTCTTTGCCCGCAAGCGTCTGCAGGCTCTTCTGAAAGATTACCGCTGATCTAAACAGATTATTTTTGAAAGCCAGAATATAACAGCTCTCCAAAAAGACAAACAGGTTTCCGAAAGGATTTTCATAACTGGCAGTCATCCAATTGACTGCCAGTCTTTTTTATTTACAGCAAATCAAACGCCTCCGCCAAACTTTAAGGAGTCCCGCCGCGTTTGATAAACGAGGGAAGAGAACTTCCTGAAGACAAATCTTATCAGACATACACTAAAAAAACAAAAACTATGAAAAGAACACCAATCACATTGATCATTATGGCAGGATTCTGCATCACTGCCTGCGCAAATTCAAACGACACATCCAAAGATCTTCCTCCAGGGAAAGTGGTCGATGATTCAACTACGATAATCGTCAGCGAACAGACCCCGGAAACAGACTCTATCTCTGAAACGAACATAAGCCAAAAAAGCAAGGAGATAATCAACACATCTTCGGAGAAAGTAAAAAAGACTTATGATAAATCAAAGGAGGCGGTAACGAACGCGGCCGAAAAAGCTGCACAGAAAACCGAGAATGCATACGACAAATCAAAGGAAGCGGTAACGAACACAGCCGAAAAAGCTGCACAGAAAACCGAGAATGCATACGACAAATCAAAGGAGGCGGTAACGAACACAGCCGAAAAAGCTGCACAGAAAACCGAGAATGCATACGATAAATCAAAGGAAGCGGTAACGAACGCGGCCGAAAAAGCTGCACAGAAAACCGAGAATGCATACGACA
>CAJUSZ010000052.1:1546-5590 GCA_910589425.1 uncultured Muribaculaceae bacterium
ACGCGGCCGAAAAAGCTGCACAGAAAACCGAGAATGCATACGACAAATCAAAGGAGGCGGTAACGAACGCGGCCGAAAAAGCAAAAAGCGAATGGAATAATATAAAGGAGAAAATCAAGAAATAGACTTTCTGCTAAAAATTGTCAATACAGCCATCGTCGGGAGATCCCATGATGGCTGTATTCCTATCCACGCCAACCGACGCCACACAATCCTTGCCTGCGCTAAAAAATCCACATACAGCGTTTCTTTCAACCTCCCGATGCCGGAGAAGTGCGCGGCTCATTTCCCTGCATGTAACTTTTCACTGATTTTCTTGTCTGTTTCACAGAGATTTATTACTTTTGAACTCCCAAAGTAAACGGACGTAAGCAAAAACATCCGTAATAAACTGACAATCAATCATAACACTTCATGAAGCGTCGTCTTTCAACAATCCTCATAGCCGCAGCCGCACTTCTGCCTCTGGCAGACAGCGCATACGCCGCGCCCAAAGGATGGGAACCAGTAAAGACTGAACGCTCAGATGCAAAAACAGTGGCACGCGCATCCGAGCTTGAGATAAAGACAGCACGGGGCGTAATCCTGATCACATCAAACCATCCGGTGCAGGTAAAGATATTTACCATATTAGGCCAGCTCATATCAAGCGAGACAATCCCTGCCGGGACATCACAGATGCAACCAGGGGCACACGGCATATATCTCGTAAAGGCAGGCGACATCACATGCAAAGTCGCGCTCTGACTCCATATTATCCTTACGCCTGTAACGGGACTTTCATCCGGACGGTTTTTCATAAATAAAATTGGGAAAAATGGCAGGGAAATATTAACTTTGCATCGTAAAACCAACCCGTCAACGGGCAACTATAAAAAGAACAAACCAATAAATCTATAAAAAAACTCATGAAAGAGACCGATATCGACTGGGGCAATCTGACATTCAGCTACATGCCTACAGACTTCAACGTTAGATGCACCTACAAAGATGGAAAATGGGGTGAGATTGAAGTAAGCGACTCCGAATATATCCCGATGCATATCGCAGCATCCTGCCTCCACTACGGACAGGAATCTTTCGAAGGCCTGAAGGCTTTCCGCGGCAAAGACGGCAAAGTGCGCGTGTTCCGCATGGAAGAGAATGCAAAACGCTTCATCCGCAGCGCGGAAGGAATCAAGATGCAGCCCATGCCCGTGGAACTTTTCTGCGAGATGGTACGCAAGGTCGTGAAACTCAACGAACGCTTCGTGCCCCCCTACGGAACAGGCGCTTCACTCTATATCCGTCCTTTTGAGATCGGCATCTCACCCCGCGTCGGCGTAAAGCCCGCTGACGAATACATGGTGGTAATGCTCGTAACTCCCGTCGGACCCTATTTCAAGGAAGGATTCAAGCCCACAAAGGTTTGCATGTCCCGCGAATACGACCGCGTGGCTCCCAAAGGCACCGGTTCGATCAAGGTAGGCGGCAACTATGCGGCAAGCCTTGTGGCAGGAGAGAAAGCACATGAACTCGGCTACAGCGTGATGCTCTATCTCGACCCCAAAGAGAAGAAATATCTTGACGAATGTGGAGCAGCCAACTTCTTCGGCATCAGGGAGAACACATACATCACTCCTGCTTCCGAGTCAATCCTTCCCTCTATCACCAACATGAGCCTCCGTCAGGTAGCCACCGATCTCGGACTCAAGGTTGAACCGCGCCACATCCCCGTAGAGGAACTCGAGACATTCGAGGAAGCCGGAGCATGCGGAACCGCAGCGGTGATCTCCCCGATATATCGCGTGGACGATCTCGACAACGGCAAGCAGTATACATTCGGTGAAGAGGGCGTGGCCGGACCCTGGTCCACCAAGCTCTACAACCATCTCCGCGGCATCCAGTATGGTGAGATCGAAGACATCCACGGCTGGAACGAGGTGATCGAATAAAGCTCACACCGATCTCCATAACAATCAATCCCGAGGGAAGGATTCCGAAAGCCAGACAGGCATTTCAGAATCCTTCCCTCCCGCATTCAACCGCTTGTTTGATAAAATATGTCAGACTTCAGAAAGATCATACTTGAATACTACAGTCACTCTCCCGAACTTCTCAAGACCCTATGGATCCACAGCGAATGCGTGGCGCGCAAAGCGATAAGCTGCCTTGACCGCCGGGGCATAGAGGCCGACCGGGATTTTGTATATGAAGCCGCGATGCTCCATGACATCGGGATCATCAGATGTGACGCTCCAGGGATACATTGTCATGGGACTGAACCATACATACGCCACGGGGTGATCGGCTCGGAAATGCTTAAAAGCAAGAATCTCCCTCGCCATGCCCTTGTGTGCGAACGCCACACGGGAGCCGGCATCAGCCGGGAGGAGATAATCGACGCCGGCCTTCCGCTGCCACACCGCGACATGCTGCCTGTCTCGGTCGAGGAACAAGTGATATGCTATGCCGACAAATTCTTCTCAAAATCCCGCAGACTCGACGAAGAGAAACCGGTGGAAAAAATCTTGCTCCAGATGGCGGCTCACAGCCAAGACTCCGCCGCCCGGTTCGCCATGCTCCATTCACGCTTCGGAGATCAGGATCAACACTGATCATCCCCGGACTCACCTCAGGCTCGATAATTTATTGAAAAATTGTCGGTTGTATGATTTGGTCATTATAAGAATTATTTGTAACTTTGCCGCGCTTTTGAGCTACTCGACCGCTCAAAGCACGAGATAACCAACCAATTTATTAACCCTTTTATCAGCTTCGCTTCCCTGCGGGACGCAGACTGTCAGGTCGGCGCCGGCGACAGAGAAGACCGAAACTGAGCAACAACTTTAATGAGCGATATTAAAACTCAGACCGCAATCGAAGATTTCGATTGGGATGCCTATGCAAGCGGCGAGACCGCAGGCGCAAAGAGCCGCGAGGAAATGGTGAAAACCTACGACGAGTCTCTTAAAACGGTGAAAGACAACGAAGTGGTAACAGGCCACGTAAAAGCCATCTCCAAGCGCGACGTGCGTGTGGACATCGGCATGAAGTCAGACGCCATCATTCCCATCAGCGAATTCCGCTACAACCCCGACCTCAAGGAGGGCGACGAAGTAGAGGTGTTCATCGAAGCCCTCGAAGACAAGAACGGCCAGCTCCGTCTTTCCCACAAGAAAGCATGCCAGACCCGCAGCTGGGACCGCGTCAACCAGGCTCTCGAAAACGACGAAGTCATCAAAGGCTACGTCAAGAGCCGCACCAAAGGCGGCATGATCGTAGACGTATTCGGAATCGAGGCATTCCTCCCCGGCTCCCAGATCGACGTCCGCCCCATCCGCGACTACGATGTATTTGTCGACAAGACAATGGAATTCAAGGTCGTTAAAATCAATCAGGAATACAAGAACGTGGTTGTCAGCCACAAAGCTCTCATCGAGGCTGAACTTGAAGCTCAGAAGCGCGAGATCATCTCCAAGCTTGAGAAAGGTCAGGTACTCGAAGGCAAAGTCAAGAATATCACCAACTACGGCGTGTTCGTTGACCTCGGTGGCGTAGACGGTCTCGTTCACATCACAGACCTCTCATGGGGCCGCGTAAGCGATCCGCACGAAGTTGTGGAACTCGACCAGGACATCAAGGTCGTTATCATCGACTTCGACGACGAGAAGAAACGCATCGCCCTCGGTCTCAAGCAGCTGCAGCCCCATCCCTGGGACAGCCTCAGCGAGGAGATCAAAGTTGGCGACCACGTCAAAGGCCGCGTAGTGGTTATGGCCGACTACGGTGCATTTGTTGAGGTTCAGCCCGGCGTAGAAGGTCTTATCCACGTAAGCGAGATGAGCTGGAGCCAGCATCTCCGCAGCGCTCAGGATTTCCTCAAGGTAGGAGACGAGGTTGAAGCTGTGGTTCTCACACTCGACCGCGAGGAGCGCAAGATGAGCCTCGGCATCAAGCAGCTTAAGAAAGACCCCTGGGAGAATATCGAAGAGAAATATGCCATCGGAAGCCGCCACACTGCAAAAGTGCGCAACTTCACCAACTTCGGCGTATTCGTTGAAA
>CAJUSZ010000053.1 GCA_910589425.1 uncultured Muribaculaceae bacterium
TTCAGGGGTCAAACAAACTTTGGCCTCAGGGGGCATCCGCGCTTGGGTTTTCCACCTGTCAGGAATATTATGGTTGATATTCTGATACTACGCTTATTCATATTTTGAATGTTGTTTGATGCTCAAAGTTACAGCCAATAAAAATAAAAACTCTCAACATTTGTTGAGAGTCAAGGTTTTTAACACTGTTTTCCGTTATTTTTTTCGCAAGCGGCTCAGATGTGTCGGCGTGATTTTAAGGAAAGAAGCGACGGCTTTCGGTGAAAAGAGGGCGAACAGGTCACGAATTACGGCTGACAAGTTCATCCGTCGCGATGACAGCGAAGGGGCTATACCATAATTACTCTGCCATAATCACGTGCGTTCAGAGCTTGATCCTGTATAAAACATGACGGAGCAAAGGCGAATCTATCGCGAGTTTGGGATGATCGAACTCTCCTATCTTTTCCATCCCTATTTTCTGCATCACACGTTCGGATGATTTATTTATCACGGCCGTGAAAGAATACAAACTTTTAATTCCACCCAATTCAGCGAGCCTCAAAACAGCTTTCGCCGCTTCTGTCGCATAGCCCCGGTTATGGAAATCCGCGGCCAATCGCCAACCAATTTCTATGCCGGGAGTGAAGTCTGCCTCAAAACTAATCTCATGAAGGCCGACATATCCGATGAACTCCCCTGTAGCTTTCAATCCCACAGCATAAAATCCCCAACCGTTTCTATCAAACTCATCCTGAATCCTGTCGTAGAAAATTTCCGTCTCTTCATCAGTCAATGGAGCTGGGAAATATTCCATTACCCGCATATCCTTATTCATGGCAATAAAAAGTGGCAGATCCTCCGGGATCCATGAACGCAATGTCAGTCGTTCTGTCTCAGCGTACGTCGTAGTCTGGATAATCATATTGCAAATATAGCAAAATTTCGTTTTTTTGTTTAACTTTGTCATGTAGTTATGACAGATGTGATGACACCGGAGCAGCGTAGCCGTTGCATGGCGGCTATCAAGGGCAAAGATACCAAACCGGAAATGATTGTGCGGAAGTATCTTTTCTCCCGTGGTCTGCGCTACCGTGTCAACAATCGTAAACTGCCCGGATCACCTGACATTGTCCTGAAGAAATATAAGACAGTGGTGTTTATCGACGGATGCTTCTGGCATGGTCATGAAGGCTGCAAATATTACCGGTTGCCGAAATCCAACGTTGACTTCTGGCGACATAAGATAACCATGAACATGGCCCGCGACTATGCCAACGGCGTGGATCTCCGTCTTGCCGGATGGAGAGTGATACGGATCTGGGAGTGCGAAATCAAGACCAAGACAAAACGTGATGAAACTCTTGAGCGGCTTTATCTCGAAATAACCGGAACCCGGCAAGGGTCAAATGTTTACGAATCCACACCCGAAGCTATGCCTTTAGCATCCGAATCAAGCGTTCCGTACGGGGGATAAGAGTGTGCCTGGATTTAACCAACATCTATAGCGGACATTAATAATAATTCATTATATAACATTATTGTGCCGGTAAACGAAATTACCGTTTACCGGCACAATAGCTTATAATATACGCTGATTATTCGCCTCTGTTCTCTTTATTGAAGATGTGGCGCAGACGCGAGAATATACGTTTGGATGTAGATTCTGTCGGAACGATGTTTGGCGCATCTTTCAGGCTCTCTACAGCAGATCTTTCTGTGTCTGTAAGATTCTCGGGAACATATACCATTACATTGACAAGCAGATCTCCTTTCACGCTGCTGTGCATTCTGGGCAAACCTTTCCCGCGAAGGCGCAACACCTTTCCGGGCTGTGTCCCCGGAGCGATTTTAAGCCGCGCGCGTCCGTCTACTGTCGGGACTTCTGCCGATCCGCCGAGCGCAGCAGTGGGGAAGTCAAGCATCAGATTGAAAATCAGGTCATCTCCATCACGTATAAGTTCCGGATCCTTCTCTTCCTGAACCACGATGAGCAAGTCTCCGTTGATCCCGCCATGACGCGGCGCGTTGCCTTTGCCACGCATCGTGAGTACCATGCCGTCCTCCACACCCGGGGGTATGGCGAAGCTGACTATATCCTCTTTCTTTTCAACACCTGACCCATGACAGAACGTGCATTCTTCCGATATGATCTTGCCTTCGCCATTGCAATCAGGGCAGATGCTCTGCACACGCTGCGGACCGAACATTGTCTGCTGGACATGGTCTATGACACCCGATCCTCCGCATCGCGCACATGTCTTGAATGCAGTCCCATCCTTGGCGCCTGTGCCGTGACAATGATCACACGCGACAAGACGAGGAATCTTGAGCTTCTTTTCCACGCCGTTCATTATGTCCTTAAGCGACACCTTGACAGTGATGCGCAGATCCGTGCCCTTGTTGGTACGCTTGCGCGGACGGCCGTATGTGGCACCTCCCATACCGCCTCCTACATCGCCGAAGATATCTCCGAACTGTGCGAATATATCCTCCATCGTGAAACCGCCGAAGCCGCCGAAGCCAGCTCCGCCGGATCCACCGAATCCACCATGTCCCATTGAATGTCCGAAGCGGTCATATTTAGCACGTTTCTCCGTGTCGCTCAAGACATCATAGGCCTCGGCAGCCTCCTTAAACTTCTCCTCGGCCTCCTTATTGTCCGGGTTACGGTCGGGGTGATACTTTACGGCGAGCTTGCGGTAGGCTTTCTTTATTTCATCGGCCGAGGCGTTTTTAGCTACGCCCAAGACTTCATAATAATCTCTTTTTTCTGCCATGATTTTGATTGAATTACTGGCCTACCACCACTTTTGCATGGCGAAGCACCTTGTCATTGATCGTATATCCCTTCTGAACGGTGTCGAGTATCTTACCTTTGAGGTCATCATCAGTAACCGGCACCACGGAGATAGCCTCATGGCGTTCTGTATCGAAATCGTGATCTTCGGGATCTATCTCTTTAACGCCGTTTTGCTCAAGAAACTTACGGAACTTATTGTAGATAAGAACCATCCCTTCTTTTACCGATTCCGCATCCTCTGTCTTGCCGGCGGCGTCAATGCCCCTTTCAAAATCATCGAGGATCGGGAGCAGTCCTTTGAGAACCTGCTCACCCGCGTTGCGGATGATTTCCGACTTCTCTTTCAGTGTACGCTTACGGAAATTGTCAAATTCCGCCATGAGAAACATATACTCTTTTTTCTCCTTTTCTATGGAGGACTTCGCTTCATCAAGCTCAGAAGTAAGACGCATCACAGTCGCTTCCAGCGATTCTTCCGCCATTTCTTCTTCCGCAACATTGACATCATCGACCTCAACGCCCTCTGGCTGAACATTTTCTTCGGCTTCGGACGTCTTATCGTATATTTTTTTATCTTTCATATCGTTTGATCAATTTCTTTTTTATACAGCAAATATTGAGCCAAAAAGTGTTAAGTTGAAACTTTGGCTACTCTAATTTCCTAACAAACCAGATAAAAATCGGTTCGAATCTATAGATGTATGAGGTCTCCTGACTTCGTCAATGCGTACCCCAAAATTCATCAGAGAATAGCGGGGCGAT
>CAJUSZ010000054.1 GCA_910589425.1 uncultured Muribaculaceae bacterium
ATCAGACGATAATGTCGGTTTTATCTCCTATAAGGTGTCAAAGATGGGAAAATTACAAAAAAATCTGATACGGTAGTCGCGCTTTTGTATGAAAACTTTCATGATAAATTGTAATCGTTTTGAAATTATGGATTATTCCGCCGGTCTGTGGTCAATCGCATACGCTATATCAGGTATGACTGGATTTTTTGCATTAATTAACATTGCGCTGAAATATGATTGCAGCGACGGATGGTAATTTTGCACAAACAAATTTAACACTCAACACATACACTATGGGACTGATAATTATGATACTTGTGCTTCCGTTCTGGCTTTTCGAGGCACTCAGGGATGGCCGTGATATAAAATGAATATTGTCAATAGGTCTGTCGAGAATCCGGGCAGGCTCTGGTTTAGGCAGAGGCCGGATGTGCGGATGATATAATCTTGTGCCGCTGCAAAAATTGGTGTAACTTTGCAGTGTGAAGATCAACAGGGAAATATTAAGACTCAGCATACCGGCTATAGTCAGCAACATCACGGTGCCTCTTCTCGGGCTTACGGACACGGCGATAGCCGGACATCTCGATGCTGATTTGTTCATAGGCGCAATCGCCGTTGGGTCTATGATGCTCAATGTAACGTTCTGGCTGTTCGGCTTTCTGAGGATGGGCACCACGGGACTTACCGCGCAGGCTTATGGCGGCAACGACCGGAGAAGGCTCAGGGAGATATTCAGCCGGTCGTTTTTCCTCGGACTCTGCATCGGGACGGTGCTGCTTTCGCTTTCTGTCCCTTTGAGGGAGATGCTCCTTGTCGCCATTTCCCCGGATCCGAGTGTGCGTGCCCTTGCCAGCGAATATTACACTGTATGCATATTCTCGGCGCCAGCCATGCTTGCCACTACCGCGATTCAGGGATGGCTTTTCGGGATGCAGACAACGATGCTTCCTATGGTGATCTCGATCTCGGTCAATATCATAAATATAGCGACGAGCCTTATTCTTGTGTTCATCCTGAAGACCGGATTCATAGGCATTGCTTATGGGACATTGACGGCGAACTGGGTCGGGGTCTTCCTGGCTCTTGTAATAGCTAAAAGGAAAGCGCACGGTAGACTATGGTGTGGAATCGGGAACATTATTTCCGGCGAGGATCTCAAACGCTTTTTTTCTGTCAACAGTGATATTTTTTTCAGATCGGGATGCATCATGGCTGTTTCGCTGACCACTACAGCGGTGGGGGCGCGTCTTGGAGAACTGACACTTGCCACAAACGCCGTCATGATGCAGTTTTTTCATTTCTTCTCTTTCTTCATGGATGGATTCGCCTTCACAGCCGAGGCGCTTACCGGGCGGTTTGCCGGTGCCGGCGATCTTCTGATGCTGAAACGAAGCCGGAATGCCTTGCTTGTGTGGTCGGCCTCGATGGCTATGTTTTTTTTCATGGCCTATGCCCTGTTTTCACCCTATATCGTATCGCTGATAACGGATAGTCCTACGGTTAGAGAAAATGCCGGCAGCTACAGGTTGTGTCTTTCTTTGATCCCGCCGCTGACTGTGGCGGCTTTCATCTACGACGGATTTTTCATCGGTCTCACGGCGACGCGTAGGATGCTTGTCGCCACCATCCTTTCCGCATCAGCTTTTTTCATGATATGCTTTCTCCATGCAGATGGAATCCATCTTCCTGACAACAATGGGCTCTGGACTTCATTTCTTGTATATCTCCTTTTGCGTGGGATGCTTCTGGCTTTCCAGTCGAACAAGGTTTTTTCGCAGGATTATATAAAGACTCTGAGATCCGCCTAAAAATATATCTATCAAATGATAACTGTAGTCAATGCAAAAATAAATATCGGTCTGTATATATTAAGGCGCAGGCCTGACGGGTACCACGATCTTTCCACATTGTTTTATCCCGTCGGGATAAAAAGCGGCACGCCATACTCTCCGTATCCCTTTGCCGACATACTGGAGATTACACCATTGCCGGAAGCCGACTCCCATAGATTCTCTTTCACAGGAAATCGCATCGATTGCCCGCTTGAGAAAAATCTCGTATGGAAAGCGGTGGATATATTCGGGTCTTGTTATCTTGAAAAGACCGGATCTCCTCTTCCGGCGTATGACATACGGCTTGACAAGCATATCCCTGACGGAGCGGGACTCGGAGGCGGATCGGCCGATGCCTCGTTCACAATCATGCTGCTCAACAGACTGACCGGTGAACCCTTCTCGGAAAAGGAGCTTATCGAGATGGCATCGCGTCTTGGAGCGGACTGCCCCTTTTTCATACTCAACCGTCCGGCGATAGCGGAAGGAGTAGGAGAGATTCTTAGGCCAGTGGATTTTTCACTTGCCGGGATGTGGCTGGTGATTGTAAAACCGGAATTCAGCATCTCTACCAAAGAGGCTTTTGCGGGTATCGACTGCACACGACCGCATGGACAAGTCTCCACTCCATTGGAATTCCCGATGGCCGACTGGAAAAAGTCTGTTTTCAATGAATTTGAACAGCACTTGTTTGATCTCCATCCTCAACTCGGCGCAATTAAGAAGATGCTTTATGACGGAGGTGCGTCTTACGCGCAGATGTCAGGAAGCGGGTCAGCCGTTTTCGGTCTTTTCAGTGACGAGGAAGCGGCGCGTAAGGTATGCGGAGAGGCCGGTAACACCAGCGGCTTGTATAGCGCCATCATACACTTATGACTCTGGTATTTGCTTATATATAGTGCGGTCGTACAAATTGTACGACACTCTAAGCTTGGATTGTAAACAACATACATCCTGAATCATGACTTGTTGACTATTAGCGCGAGTTTGGGATAAGCAGACCTCATACATCTATAGATTCGAACCGATTTTTATCTGGTTTGTTAGGAAATTAGAGTAGCCAAAGTTTCAACTTAACACTTTTTCCTGACTTCGTCACTCAAAAAATAACGAAAATATAAATGACTCAATCA